>JAHFTW010000003.1:0-21314 GCA_023269235.1 Thermoplasmata archaeon | reverse complement strand
GAGGATGACGGGGGTCCAGAGGGTGGCGTCCACGTTGTCCACGAGGGGCGCGGCCGCCTCGTGGCCGGCGGCCAGGAGAAGCGCCGTGGGAGTCGCGTAGTTGCTCATCTCGTACGATTCGCCGGAGCCGCGCTCCACGAAGACGTGGAGGGCGGCGGCGGGGAGGCCGTTGAGCAGGGCGTCGAGGTCCGCTTGGGAGACCGTGATCGTGACCGCGGAACCGGTGGCCTGGAAGTTGTAGACTTTGGCGTGCGAGTAGACGTCGCTGCCGCCGGCACACGTGTCCGGCCGAGCCGTGTTGATGACGCCGTTCAAGGCGCCGCAGTCCACTTGCAGGACGAGGTTGTAGCTGCCCGAGGGGGCGGGCGTGAAGACGCCCGCGTCATCGGCCGTGAGGACGGTGACCGCGACATCGCCGGCCGCCATCATGGGGACCGGGTCGTTGGGGAGCGCAATCTCCGCAACGAAACCGTCCGCCAAGCCGCCAGGGACGCTGGGGAGGCCGCTCGGGGGGAACGTCGGCGGAGGAATCGGGGACGTGGAAATGCAGATGTCATCCGGGTTGGTGATTCCGATGCTGATGCCGTTTTGGTGGCCGCCTTGGCAGTCGGCCGGGGAGATGATGGACGGCGCTTGGGCGTGGACGGGGGCAAGGGCGGAGAAAGCCAGTAGAACGGCAAACAAGGTGGGGGCAACGCGGGACATGATCGAGGCTCCTAGAGAGAAACGGATTCCGAAGAGGTGCGGGAGGAGGAAGGCGGGCTGGTCGGGCGGCGGACGACGCGCAGGACCTCGAATTCGACGATGTCGCCTTCGGCGACCTCGAGCACTTCGCGGATTTCACTAGGCAGCGTCATGGTCCCCTTCTGTCCGACTGTTCGAAGGAATCGCATAGCGCAACACCGTGCAAGGCTCGCCACCCCGGATGGGTATAAAGAAGTTGCCAGATATTTTCCACCGGAGAATGATTGGCGCTGAAAAAAGAAGATTGCTGGGGAAAAAGGAAGAAAATAACCGAATTTGCCTGGGCCGTGCCTAGAGGTTGATTGTCAGGGGGCCCAGCTGTAGGCGCTTGCCCAAGCCGAAGATTCCGTGGGGGCCGCCAGGACCGTTGGAGCACACGATGGCATCCGGCGCATCCGAGCAGAGCACGTCCGGGTTCGGGACCTGGGGCAGCGGGCCGCAGGCGGGTGTGTCGGCGCCGGGGCCGGGCGCATCGTCTGTGCCGCACAACGCATCAGCGCCCGGGGCTGCGGGGGCGCAGGCCGGGAAGTCGCCCTCGGTCGGGCCGGGGCACGAGGTCGGCACAAAGCAGGCAGGGAAGCTCCCGGTGCCCATGCAGAGCATGTCGAGCAGCGTCGGGTCAGGGGTCGGCGCGGGGCACGCGGCAGGGTCGGTGTCGTCCACGCCCGGGCACTGGTCTGCGCGGTCCGGGACGCCGTCGCCATCGCTGTCGCAGCTCGGGTCCATCGCGGGGTCGCAGGCGGGCGGAGGCGGGCAGATGTCACCGCATTCGGGCGTGCAGATCGGGAGCAGCGGCGCGTTCTCGCACACGACCCCGGGATCCGGCGTGAACAACAGGCAGTCCGGGAAGGACTGGGTGGCGGGGTCGTCGCAGAGCGTGTTGAGGATGCTTGCGTCTGGGATGCTCTGGTCCTGCCCTGGTGCGGCCGGGCCGGTGGGGTTGGTCGTTCGGCATGCCGGGGTCGGCGCCGGGCCAGTGGGCGCGCACCCGTTCGTGGTGACCGGCAGGTGCCAAGACCCATCGGGGCCCTGGATGAGGCCCAGACGGGTCCCAAGAACCGTGGGGGAACCCTGCACCGTGATGACAGAGTCGTAAAGGTTCGTCCCAAAGGCGACGCCGATGACGACGGGGTCGTTCGATGCATCGCCATCGTTCTGGCTTTGCACAATCGCGACGCCGCTGGCAGAGGCGACTAGGACGAGGTCGGAGTTGGCCTGCGCACGGCTGCGGCAAGCGCTCGCTTCGTCAGTGCCTTTCCCGACGAGGATTGCCGCAGGAAGCTGGGCGCCCGGCTGGATGGCGTACGCGCAGGTCCAGGCACCAAGGTCATTGATGACCAGGAGCTCGGTGCGGTCGTCGGTGGCCGCGTTGTCGCCCAAGGTCACCCGCACGGCCTCGCCCGACGGAGGCGTGATGCCGCTCGTCTGGTAGATGTGCAGCGTGAAGCGGCTGGTCGCGCCGGAGCCCGAAGTGTTGTACGAGGCGATGTACTTCTCGACCATGTCGTTCTGGCCGTTGGGCGTCGACGTGGCCGCGTAGTGGCCGTCCGCGTTGCGGAAGGAGCCGTTGTCGCCTGGGAGGCCATTCAGGAGGACGTTGGGGTCGGCGCTGTCGACCGCGTCCCGGATTGCCTGGACGAGGGGGCCCAGCAACGGGTCGTCGCTCAGGTTGTTGCAGCCCGGGGCGCGGTCGCCGCCAGTCGCGATGGCGATTGCATCCTCGGCACCGTTGCAGCCCCCGATGAACCAGGTGATGGGGTCCGGGGTCTGGCTGAGGTCGGGGTTGGGCGCGGGGCCGCAGTAGAGGGTGCTCACGGGGTTGCTTGGGACGGTGCCGTCGCACAGCGCCGTCAGCAGCGCGTCAGGGGGCAGGATGGGCACGCAGGGGACGTAGGCCAGCGCGCCGGCAGGGTCCTGGGCCAGCACGGCAAGGTAGAACTCGAGCGGGCAAGCCAAGGCGACCGCGCACTCAGTAGCGTTGTCGGGGTTGCCGGTGGCGCAGGCCGCAGGGACGCAGCCGTCCGCGAGGACGCCGTCCGAGCCGGGGCAGACCAAAGAGCCAGCGTAGCAGTCGGGGAACACCTGGCCCGGCTGGTCGCACAGGTCGTCAGGACTGGGGGTGCCCATGCCGGCGGGGGTGAAGACGAATGGCCCGATGAAGGCCATGTTGCCAGTCGGGTCGTGGCCCGTGAAGCTGTACTCGACGCTCTTGGTCGAGTCCAGCGCCGGGAGCGAGATGAAGTAATCCAGGCCCGCGTTGGCCGCCTTCGAGTCGGCCTCAAGGGCGCAGTCGATGACCTCGCTGTCGGCGAACTGGGCGGACGCGAAGTCGCAACTCGGGCTCATCTCCCTGTCGGTGAACGCGCCGGTGCCCTGGCGCCAGTGGACGGTGACGCCCATGCCAGCGTCCGTGGACGAGTGCCCATCGGCGTCCACGACGTTGACGTGGAAGTCGACGTCGCTTGTGCCGTCCGGGTACGGGGTCTCGGCGACGTCGCTGGAGTCATCGAAGGTCAGGTGAGGGGAGTCCGTGACGACCGGCTTGGCGGCCACGGCAGCCGTGTAGGAGCGCGAGGCGCCGCCGCTGTCGCTGATGAGGGCCGTTGCCGTGAAGCCGGAGGCGCCGGCGGGGAGGCTGAAATCCTTGGAGCAGGTCTGGCCAGTAGGCGGGCCTGTGCAGACGAGCACGAGGTTCTGGATGCCCGTCGTGGCGGCGTCAAAGTCGTAGCCCGAGACCACGACCCCGACGGTCTGGGAGCCTTCGCCGTCGGCGGAGACGCCCGTGATCTGGTAGGTGTCCTTGCCGTCCGGGCCGCGGACGACCGTGAAGGTGTTCGTCGCTGGGGACGGCAGACTGTTCGCGAGCAGGTTGAACTGGACGTCGTTGCTGCTGGTGAAGACCGTGCCCACCGTGTTCGCGGCCGAGAGGCGGTAGTGGACCGTCTTGCCGTTCACCGGGTCCGCGTTCGTCTCGGCGGGGCCGATGCCGTTGCCGGAGCCGCACGACGCGGCGAAGGCGGGCGAGGCGGTGGTCCACATCGTGCCATCGAGGCTGTGCTCGAGGACGATGTTGCCGCGGGTCGTGCCCTGGCAGGCGTAGGTGAAGTGCGCCGCGTACGGGGCCTCCTCGCCGGCCGGGGCGGGTGTGGGGGCGCTGAAGGCAAGCGTCAGGCCGATGTTCGGGCTGAGCGGGTCCGATCCGGCGGCAATCTCGTCCGCGTTGGAGCGGCCGTCGCCGTCCCAGTCCGCGCAGTACGCGGCTGGGTTGGTCGGGTTGGTGGGCTGCTGGCACGACAGCTCGGCGAGGTCCGTGTCCGGGTCATCATCGAGGTTGCTGTACTTGGAGACGCCGAGGACGTCCACCTGGTGGCCGCGCTCGCCGGGCCACTTCAAGTGGATGTAAGAGAAGTCGAGGGGCTTGCCGTCGGGGAAGCCGGCGGGGATGGCCGCGTTCGAGAGGGCGGGGACGTTCAGGACCAGGAAGGTCGCGACCGCGTTGGCGCCGCTCTCGATGATGGAGTTTTCCCCCATCTCGATGGAGGTGGTCGGGTTGATGGCATCCAGGTCGAGGGCCAGACCGGTGCTGGACGGTTTGAGCATGCCCGGCGTCGCGGAGGCGGGGCCATACTCGGAAGGGCCGGCCAAGATGGCGAGGCGGTTCTGCTTCGAGTCAAAGCACACGACGCACACACCGTCCGAGGCGCGCGAGAGGCCGACGTGGCCGGGCTCTCCATTGTAGGCGCCAGTCAGGAAAGCCTGGACGCCATTCGAGAGCATCGCGCCAGTCGTCGGGTTGCCGACCATGATGCCCGGGACGGGCACGTTGAAGCCAAGGGCCGCGAGAGCTCCGGCCGCCGCATAGCTGGGCGTGCTGCCGGCCGGGCTGTAGAAAAAGTCCAACTGGATGTAGACGAGGGTGGTCCCGGTTACGCAGCCCGGGTTCGGGGTGGGCGGCAGGCCGAGCGCGACGCAGGAGCCGGGCGGGATCCTGGCCGGGACCGAAAAGGCCGCGAAGTCGGCGCGGCCGTCATCATCCGCGCCAGGGCCAGCGACAAGTGTGGCGCCAGCCCTGGTGGCGAGAGTGCATAGCGTCGACCACAGGGGGTCGGCGTTCGTGGGCTCGGGGTCCGCGCAGTTGCCCGCGCCGCCCACTCCCGGGAGCGGAGTGCAACCGTCGGCGTTGAGGGGGGCCGCCGGGGAGCAGAAGGGAAGGACGCCGCCCTGGGCCGGGTCGACGCAGTTGGGCTGGACGCCAATCTCTGGGGACGCGCACTGCGTGGGCGTCGGGGGCGGGGAGCCGCCAAGGTCGGCGATGCACAGTTGGACCGTCGTCGGGTCGGTGCACGAGGCCGGGAGACAGGAGTCATCCGGGAACGACTGACCGACGCCGCAGACTGGAAGATCCGTTGGCGGCGTCGAGGGGACGCAGGGGGAATCGGCGGAGGGGGTCTGGCCGTCGGGACAGGGGCCGACGTCCGGGGCGTTCGCGCACGGCGAAGGGTCGTTCTGGCCGCCCACGGCCTCGACCACGCACGTGAAGACGGAGTCGGGGCTGAACAGGGACTCACAAAGAGGGGGCGCCCCGGCAGGGGAGGTTCCAGTTTGGCAAGAGTCAAGCGCCGAAAGGATGCCATCCAAAACTGGGTTGGAGGCGCAACTGGTGGGGTCGCTTTGAGCCGCGACGGCCGCGGCCAAACAGGGGAACGGAGACTCGGGGCCGAAAAGAGATTCGCACAGCGGGACCGGAGTGCCGTCCGGGGATTGCGCGGCCTGACAGGCGGCCAAGGCGCCCTGGACATCGCTGTTGCACGACGTCGGGGCAGGCGACGGCTCCGTGGAGGTGAAACCGTTCGCGCAGCCGAGCGTGGCGGTACATTCCGGGGAAGTCGTCGAGCCGATGGCGTCTGCAATACACGCCTGGATGCTGCCCGGCGACGGGTTCGGGAGGTCCGCCCGCGCGACCGCGACCACGGAAAGCGTGGCGACAAGCAGCAGGGTTGCAATCACTAGCGGGCGAACGACGGTCATGGTTTTCCTCTGGGAACGGGGCTGGGACAGGGAGGGGGATTCGGAGAGGGGGCTCATGCCTTGCCTCCGGAAGGGAGAGTGTCAACGGCGCCTGTTGCGGTGTTGCCGCGGCCTTTGCGGGCGATCCTGAGGACCTCGAACTCGACGATGTCCCCTTCCTCGACGCCGAGGGCTTCACGGATCTCCGTCGGGAGCGTCACGACGCCGCGCTCGTTGACTTTCTTGACAAAACGCATGGTGGACAACCGCAAGCCCTATCGAGCAAGCCCTTCCAAACGGGGGGGGATAATAATGGTTGCCGTTCCATTCCAGTCGAGAACTGACTCGCGCAGAATCCTACTGCCTGAAACATGATTCTACAGGATTGGGAAGAAATGAAGTTCCATGAGAAATGGTGGGTAAAGGTTGGGGGAAAGGGGAAGGGACTGGGTCGGGTGCGACCGCCGCTGGTTGACCTAGGGGCTGCTTGGGACCACGGTACAAGACCCGGTGGGGACGATACACTGCTCATCGTAGTGCATCCCCATGAAGTCAACCGACACCGTGTTATCCGCGCTGCCCAGGCTGACAGTCAGAAGATTGTCTCCGTTGGCGCTGTGGACTTTAAGCTCAAGCGCGTAGTTCGACTCGTCCAGACCCGGGGCCGTGTTCGAGCCTACCCCGGCCGTCGGAGCGTTGCTGAACAACGTATCACATCCGGCCGGCAGCGAAGCGGACCCCCCCGGGCCCGGCAGGCCGCTGATCGTCGCCGTGCAGGACGCAGGGTTCGCGTCAATGTCAAAAACGATGGGGCCGCCCATGATAGGGTGGACGGTCACGAGGACGTGGCCGGGCTCGCTGGTCGTGTCCACGCTCGGCGGGGTCACCGTGGGGACGCCCAGCGCCGTCAAACAGTCGGTCAGGCCCATTGGCAGGCCAGCACAATCCGCAGGCACGAGGCCGGCGCACGTGGTGGCCCTTGTCGGGTTCGCCGTCGGGGGCAGGCTCGCGCATGCGTCGTCCAGCTGGGACTGCACCAGATCGGCGCACGTCCCGTCCGTGGGGCTGCAAGGCGGCTGGTCGCACACCGGCGCACCGTTGAGCGGACCGCCGGTGGAGCACAGGACGGCCTGGCAGGTCGCCACCGTCGCCGGCGAGGGCGAGAGGGTGCTGCACTCCGCCGGCACGGTCTGCTCGGCATCCGCGATGGCGCCCATCACGGCCTCGGCGCAGGTATCGTAGTCCGAATTCGTTTTGCAGATGCCATTCACCGTCGTCAGGATGACATCGGTCTTGCTCAAGATCGCCGTGGCGCACAGCAATGAGGCGGGGTTCCCCGCCGGTTCAGCGTTCGGGTCGCAGGCGTCAGGGAGCTGGGCGAACACAGTGCCAACCGCTTTGGTCGCGAGCTCGACGCAGGTCGCCGCCTTGTCGTCGATGCCGTTGCAGACCCCGTCCACGGCGCCCGTGGCGGCAGACGTCAGGCCGACGAGATCGGTCTGGCAGTCGGGCGACGCGGGGCTGCCTGCCGGGTTCGCCTGCGGGTTGCAGGAGTCCGGCAGCGCTACGCCAAGGATTGTGCCGACCAAGCTCATGGCGAGCTCCTCGCAGGAGTCGGCCGCGTCTTGGCTGGCCGTCTTGCAGGCGCCATTGATGGCCGCGACCACGGGAGTCGTCAAGCCGGAGAGCGAGCTCACGCACTCGTCCGACGTTGGGCTTCCCGGCGGCGTGGCGAAGGGGTTGCACTCAGGGTTCGGGAGCATGGCGATGACCTCGCTGACTGCCCCGAGCGCGAGGCTCTGGCAGTCGTCGAACGCGTCGCTGGAGGCCGATTTGCACTGGTCATTGACAGTCGTCAGGACCGTGCCTGTCATGCCGAGCAAGGCGCCCACGCACTCAGGCGAGGCGGGGGTGCCCGGGGGTGTCGCGGTCGGGTTGCACTCAGGCGGCGCGTTGGCAAGCACCGTGCCAATGGTGGTGACGATGAAGTTGGTGCAGGCCCCCGAGTCGACCGGGTTCACGCCGCAGGGCGCATCGCACACCGGCGCACCCGCAAGCGGTCCGTCGGCGGCACAGAGGCCCGCGAGGGTCTCGGCGACGAGAGCCTGGCAGCTTCCGGCGACCGAGGGGCTGCAGGGCGCAAGGCAAGCCGGGAAGACGGGGGCATTCGTGGGGTCGCAGGCGTCAGCGACCGAGACGGTGGCCGTGTCCTCGCTGACATGGCTTCCCGCGTCCGTCATCTTGACCTTGACCGTGTAGTCGCCAATCGCAGCGAACGTGACCGTCGTCGAGCAGGCGGCCGCGTCTCCGAACTCTGCAAGGTCCGGACTCGTCCAAGCGCAGGATGCAGTGCCGACGGCATTGGTGGCGCTTGCGGCGATGTCCGTCGGTTGACCCACGAAGCCATCGTACGCGCCACCGGCGTCGGCGGTGAACACGGGCTCAGCCACGACTACATCCGCGGTGTCGCTCGCCGTCCCCGAAGGATCAGTGACGGTCAGCGTGAGCGTGCGGGGCCCGGTCGTCGCGTAGGTGACCGTGGTGTCGCAGGAGTCAGGATTGCCGAAGACTGCGGTGCCGGTACTGGTCCAGGTGCAAGACGGGGCGCTGAGGTAGGGCGCGCTGTCGGATCCACTGCCGGAGATGGCAATGGCCGTGTTGGGGGCCCCAGAGTAGGGCCCTCCAGCGTCCGCCGCGAGGCCTTCGCACACGGGAAGTGCGTTGAGCGGGTCGGTGCAGGCCGAGGCGACGAGCTGCGTGATGGCGTCGTCGATGCCGTTGGTGACCACGTCGGGGAGGCCCAACAGGGTGTCGACCGCGTCAGTGGCCGCTTGCGCGGCGTCGAACAGGATGACGGGCGTGACGGGCTTCAGGGCGGGGCCTCCAAGACCCGCGAAATTCGCCGGGACGCCCGTGTCGAGCTGGTCGGCAATCGAGGCGTACGAGGGGTCCAGGCTCAGCAGAACCTCCTTGGGCAGGAAGACGTGGCTGGTCGGGCAGGATGGGACGCCGCACCCGGTCGCGACGAAGACGTTGTACACAGGCAGGTCGGCCGTCAACGCGTCCGCGGGGATGGTGAACGTGTAGCTGCCGGTCAGGCTGGTCTGCACCGCGCTGGTGTACACGCGCTCGCGCAGATCAGGGGCCGCGGTTCCAATCGTCTCGACGACGAGCGTCAGGCCCGCCTTGTAGGGCGTGTAGTCGCTAGCTCCATCGTTGAGCTGCTGGGCGTTGACCACGACGGTCACGCCGCCATCTTCGGCCGGGCTCACCAGGAGCGCGGCGCCCGGGGCAATCATGTCGGGGGCGACGGTCGCGTCGGGGAAACTGAAGCCGGCGGTGAAGCCGTCCGGGCTAAGTTCGTCCGCTGTCGCCAGCACCTTGGCGACGCCCGATTGGGCCGCGCAGGCGACGACCTTGACCTGGCTCCACGGGAACCCGCCGCCGAGCGGACTGGGGGCGGGGTCGCAGGTGCCCGCGTCCTGCAGGTACGCCGCTTGCGCCGCGAGATACTCGGCGCAGGCGCCGGCAACGTCGCCGCCCAAGCAGGCGGAAAGCAGGTCGCAGGTCGCGCCGAGGTTGCCGTCCGAGCAGGCCGGCAGCAAGGGTAGGTCGGTGCGGGGCACCAGCACCTCGCCAGAGACCCACTTGTACGCCGCGGCGCCGTTGTAGCAGTTGGCCTCGAGGAAGACCCACTCGTCAGGGGCGGCGGTCACGGGGTTCGCCGCAGGTGCGCGCTGGGCGTCCACCACGGCGCAGTCGTAGCCGGCCGGCATCGCAGCGGCATCGCTGTCGTCGTTGGCGTGGGCGAGCTGCAGCGTGTAGGCAACGTTGGTGAGGCCACGCGTGGCCTCGATGACGACGTGGTTCGCCGTGTTCGTCATGCTGAGCTCGTTGTCGACCTGCATGACGGTCGCCGGGAATGGGTCGCCCGTCGGCAGCGTCAGCTCAGGCTGCTCCGCGATGAGCTGGGCCAACGCGTCGAAGCCGGGGGGCACCGTGGCACCCTCAAGGCGGATGTTGTCCACGATGACATAGGCGCCGGGGTGGTTGTCGCCGTCAGGCGTGTAGATGCTGACCTGGCGCAGGGCGTAGCCGTCGGTCCCGACGAGCGGGATGCGGTTGAGGCCGAGGTGAAGAGCGACGTTGTCGGCGCCGACGCCGTTCGTGCAGTCGTCCGTGGAGCCGTAGCACACCGAGGCGAGCGGGCTACTGCCGTCGTTGCCGGCGTACTCCTTGACCTCAACGAGCAGGTACTGGCCGCCCGTGATGAGGTTGGGCGCGGCGGGCGTCCCGTCGGCGGCCTGCGTGTTGAAGGCCTGGACAAGGCGGAGCCCGGGGTTGTAGGCGGCAGGCTGGGTCAGCTGGAGCGCAGTGCCCGAGTTGAAGCCCCGGCCCGAGCCTTGAACGCCCTTCTCGTACTGGTGCAGGGTGACCTGCTGGGGAGCCGGCAGGACGCCCGGGAGGGTGCTGCCGATAGGGGCCGGACCGTCCTCGAGAACAAGCCAGCCTGCGAGACCGGCCTCGAAGCCCGGGTTCACGACGACGCTCTCCGCAGCGTCCTTGGGAGTGGACCAGGCACGGTTTGCGTCGCTGCCGACGGCCCATTCGAGTTCGTTGCGGTAGCCGTCGTGGTCCGCGTCACCGAGGTAGCCGTTCTGGCTCGGATCGCACAAGTAGGTGGCGCCGGTCGGGAGCTGAACCTTGTGCGCTGTGCTGTCGCCTACGCAAGCCTCCGCTGCGGAGGAGGAGGCGTACAGGGTCGGGACGGGCAAGCCACCCACGCTGAGGCGTGCGAGGCCGCCGGCGTCATGGCCGTCGATGGTCATGAGGTAGCCGAAGACATCGGAGCCGACCCAGTTGGAGTCCGGCAAATAGACGGCAGATCCGTCGGAGTCGATGATCACCTGGCCGTGCATCGGCGGCTCGCCGAAGCGGAAGGCCGTCGCGGTGGCGCCCTCGGGGGAAGACAGCGTCAGCGTCCTGCTGCTGTCCTCCTTGAGGGAGACAACCGCCATGCGCTCCTGGACGGGCACGCCGGCGACATAGCCGACGTAGATAGTCACCTGGACGTTCTGGAAACAGAGGCTCGGGGCGCCGGAGTCACAGACCGTGTAGGTGAACTGCGTTGGTCCCTCGAAGCCTGCGGCAGGAGTGTAGGTGACAACGCCGTCGACGAGCTGGATCGAGCCCGTGCCCAAGTTGACGCCGCTGACAGAGGTGACCGTGAGCAGGTCGCCATCGACGTCCACATCGTTGGCGGTGAGGTCGGCCATCCGCACGGGCGTGCCGCGTTCGGTGTCGCGGAAATCGTTGACGCCCGTGGGAGCGTCGTTGACGGAGTCAACCGTGATGTCGACGGTGGCCGTGTTGCTGTCGAGGCTTCCATCGTTCGCCTTGAACGTGAACGCGTCAGGGCCGTTGTAGTTCGCGGCGGGCGTGTAGGAGTAAGCTCCCGTGGCCGCGTTCGTGACCGTGACCGTGCCGTGGCTTGCGGCCGCGACGACGGAGTAGGTCAGCGTGGCGGAGTCGACATCCGTCGCCGACAACGTGCCGGTGGCGGAGGTGTCCTCATTCGTGGTGAGGTCCCCGTCGGTGGCGGCCGGGGCGTCATTCACGGAGTCAACCGTGATGTCGACGGTGGCCACGTTGCTGTCGAGGCTTCCATCGTTCGCCTTGAACGTGAACGCGTCAGCGCCGTTGTAGTTCGCGGCGGGCGTGTAGGAGTAAGCTCCCGTGGCCGCGTTCGTGACCGTGACCGTGCCGTGGCTTGCGGCCGCGACGACGGAGTAGGTCAGCGTGGCGGAGTCGACGTCCGAGGCGACGAGCGTGCCGGTGGCAATGGCATCCTCGGTGGCCGCGAGCGAACCGTCGAACGCGACCGGCGCGTCATTGACCGCCGTGACTGTCACCTGGACCGTCTGCGTGCCGCAGGCCGGGGTGGGGGACTGGTCGTCGCAGGCGCGGACCATGAAGGAGTCGGTGCCGGTGAAATCGTGGGCAGGAGTGTAGACCAGGGACGTGCCGTCGCTCGCGATGGCGGCAGAGCCGTGCAGGCCCTGCGTGGCGATGCCAAACGTCAGGGCACTCTGGGCGTCGTCGACGTCTGTGGCCGTGACCGTGACCGGGCTGGTCGCGGTGTCCTCGGGCGTCGTCTGGGGGGCGACCGCGCCGACCACGGGGGCATCGTTGACCGCAGTGACCGTGATCGTCGCAGTGTAGGGGCCGACGGGTGCGTTCTCCTCGGTGCCGTCCCAGAGCGTGTACTGGAACGAATCGGTACCGAAAAAGTCCTGGGCCGGCGTGTATGTGAAGGACCCGTCGTCGTTGAGAACGAGAACGCCGTGCGTGGTGCTGGCGCCATCCTCGAGGGAGGCGTGCAGGACATCTCCGTCGGGGTCGCGGTCGTTGGCGAGGACCCCGTGGGCCGCGTCGGCGGCGAGCGGGGTGTCCTCCGCGGTGCTGAAGGAGTCGTCGTGCCCGACGGGAGGCTCGCTCAGGCCGTCGACCTGGATGGTGAAGTCCTGGACGCCCGAGGTGTCCTGGCCGCCGTTGGCGACGCCGCCGTCATCGTTGAGGGCGACGTGCACGGTGAAGAGGCCGTAGGCATCCGGGGCCGTCTCGTACGTGAGGGTGCCGTCGGGGCTGATGGCGGGCTGGCCCTCGGACGTGAACTGGCTGGAATCATCGGCCGTGACGAAGAACTGGACCGCCTGGCTGCTCTCCTCGAAGGGTCCGGCGACAATGTTGCTGGCCCAGCCGGCGAGCGTCTGGGGGCCGGAGTCTTCGTCGAGCTGGTCGTGCGCTTCGAGCGTGAAGGTCGGGGCGTCGTTGACGGGGGTCACGACGACCGTGACCTCGCCCTGCGAGCAAGCACCGGCGGCGTCGCAGACCTCGAAGACGAAGGAGTCGTCGAAGCCGTTGCTGGCGGAGTTCTCGTCATTGTTGGGCGTGTAGGTGTAGGCGCCCGTGGCGGTGTCGAGGGCGACGTCGCCGAAGTTGGGGCTGCCCGGCAGCGAGAATGCGTGCGTGTCGATGGCGTCGGCGTCCGTATAGAGGGAAGCGAGACTGCCTTCGACCGCTTGGTCCTCGAGCGTGGCGGTGGAGGCGTCGGAGGCGACTGGCGAGTCGTTGGCGTTCTCGACCGTGAGGGCGAACGACTGGCTGGCCTGCGCGCCGGCCGTGTCGGTCACCGTGACAGTGACCGTGCGGGGCACGGTGGTGACGTCCGCGTTGGAGGGCGTGCCAGAAAGGACACCTGTGGCGGTGTTGATGCTGAGCCAGACCGGGTTGCTGGAGACGCTGTAGGTCAGGCTGTCGCCATTGTCGACGTCGCTGGCCGATGTGGAGTAGGTGAAGGCCTGATCCTCGGTGGCCGTCTGATCGTCGATGGCGTTCAGCGCGGGAGCGTCGTTCGTATTGAGGACGGTCAGGCCGAAGGTGCGCATGGCCGAGGCGCCGTCGCCGTCCGTGACGGTCACCGTGACGAGGATGGGGTCCGTGGTGACGTCGTTGTTGGAG
This sequence comes from Thermoplasmata archaeon, assembly GCA_023269235.1. Lineage (GTDB taxonomy): Archaea > Thermoplasmatota > E2 > JACPAO01 > JAHFTW01 > JAHFTW01. Next base: position 8,042 of record JAHFTW010000003.1, on the reverse strand, counting down.
GGAGTTCCGAAGAGGGCGCCGGTCGCGGCGTCGATGCTGAGCCAGGCCGGGCTGTTTGTGAGGCTGTACGTCAGGCTGTCGCCGACGTCCGGGTCGTGGCCGTAAGCGGTGGCCGTGAAAGCGCTGTCCTCGGTGGCCGTCTGGTCGGCGATGGCGTCGAGGGTGGGTGCATCGTTGGCGTTCTCGACCATGAGGGCGAACGACTGGCTGGCGTGCGCGCCGGCCGCGTCGGTCACTGTGACCGTGACCGTGACAGGCGTGACGGTGACGTCGTTGTTGGAGGGGGTGCCGGAGAGCTCGCCGTCGGTCGCGCCGATGGTGAGCCAGGCCGGGTTGCCGGAAAGGCTGTAGGTGAGCGAGTCCCCGACGTCGACGTCGGCGGCGTACGCATTGGCGCCAAACGCTTGGTCTTCCTGCGCCGTCTGGGGGCCGATTGGGTCCAGCGTGGGGGCATCGTTCGTGTTCGTGACAGTCAGGGCAAAGGTCCGCGTGGCGAAAGCGCCGGCTGCATCGGTGACGCGGACTGTCACCGTGACGGGCGACGCAGTCACGTCATCGTTGCTGGGCGCTCCGAACAGGACGCCATTGGCGCTGTCGATGTAGAGCCACCCGGGGTTCCCCGAGATGGAATAGACCAGATGGTCGCCCGCGTCCACGTCGTGGCCCATGGCCACAGCGTGGTTTCCGTCGAACATGTCGGAGTCCTCAGCGACCGTCTGATCGGCAATGGCGTCCAGGGTAGGGGCGTCGTTCGCGTTGGCGACCTCGATGTGGAAGGTCTCCTCGTCGAAGAGACCGCTGCTATCCGTGACGCGCACGGTGAAGGTGTTGTCGCCGACGTTGGCGTTGAGCGGGGTGCCGTACAGCTCGTAGCCACCCCCTAGGGTGGGGGCAATGCCGAGCCAGCTAGGGCCGGAGCGGACGCTGTAGGTGAGCGCACTTGCGGCGTCCTCGAGGTCGGAGGCGGTGAGCTCGAGCTCGAAGAGGTTGTCCTCGGTCGCGGTCTGGTCGCCGATGCCGCCGAGGATCGGGGCGTCGGGGACGTCGACGACCGTGACGGTGACCGTCGCTGTCGCGGAGCCGCCGTTGCCGTCGCTGACGTCGTAGGAGAAGGAGTCGGTGCCGAAGAAGTTGGCGTCTGGCGTGTAGAGGATGTGGCCGGAGCTGATGCTGGTCGTGCCGTGCGGGGAGTCGGCGACGGTGACGATGGTGAGGGTCTCGCCCGTATCGGGGCTGGGCGAGTCGTTGGCCAGCACGTCGAAGGAGGTGGCGACCGTGTCCTCATTGACGGTGAAGGAGTCGGCAGCGAGGGTCGGGTTGTCGTTGACCGGGGCGATGCTGAAGGCAATCGTCGCGGTGTTGGAGGTGCCCTGGCCGGGCGAGCCGTCGGTGGCGCGGAAGGTGAAGGAATCGGCGCCGTTGTAGTCGGCGTTGGGGGTGTAGACGAAGTCGCCAGTGGTGGTGTCGATGCCGGCGAGGCCGGCGCCATGGGTGAGGGCGCCGTGGGCGGGGCCGCTGACGACCGCGAAGGTACGGGCGTCGCCGTCGGCGTCGCTGGAGCCGGTGGCAAGGTTGCCGGTGGCGCTGGTGTCTTCGTTGAGGGCGAGGGCGCTGCCGCCCGTCTGGCCGACGACGACGGGGTTGCTGTTGAGCCCGACGTCGACGCGCAGCTGGTCGACCTTCCAGGTGCCGTCGACCGCACCGTTGGCAAGCGTGGTGAGTTTGATCTCAAGTTTGTTGAGGTCCGCGACGGTCCAGGCGCGGGCGCTGCTGATGTCCCAGGTCAACTCCGAGAGGCTCGACGTGCCGACGAGGTTGATGGGGCCAGCCCACACCGCCGTGCCGTCGTCCTGGGCGCGCAGCTGGAAGGCATCGTCGACCGTTCCGCTTGGCTTCGTGATCTGCTGCGTCAACTTGACGATGACGCTGTAGACGACTGGGGCGGGCGTGTGGGCGGTGATGGAGGCCGGCACGTCGGTGAGGACAAGGCGGAAGTTGCGGCCGTTGTTCGCTTGGTCCGATGTCGTCCCGTCGAGCGTGAAGATGGTGGTTGGGTTGGTCCAGCTGCTGGTGCCACCGTTGAAACTGGTGCCCGTGAGCGACGCCGGGGAGTGGAGGGCTTGCGCGGAGGCGGACAGGAGAGCCAGCGCGGCAAGCGCGACGGCGAGGGCGCGCAGCATGACCTTGGCGTGCTTGGCGCGGCTGATCTTAGAAGAGGACGACATGACCGACATGGACGACTCCAGCGTAAACGTGACCAAAATCGGTAAGGGTAAGAACCTTTGGAGGAACTTGGCCTCCACTCGAAGCCAAGGTCGTTGCGATGGGCGGAGTCGCGAGCTGGCCGATACGTCCTGAGAATCATTGCTTTGGGCAGATTTATTCAGCGTGAATCGGTTTCAAGCCTGGCGTGACGACGCAAAACGGCTAAGCCCTGCACCCGGCTCAGCGCCGCATGCGTTCCTGGCTTACGCTCGTCGTCGCCCTAATCGCTGCCGCAGGCTGCGCCGGCCCGGCGGTCATCCCCGACCCGTGCCCCGCTTCATTCCCCCGCCTGCCGGTCGCCTCCGACCTGGTCGCGGACGCCGGCCCCGACTTCGAGGCCCGCCCCGGCGACCACGTCCAGTTCGACGGCGCCGCCTCGACCAGCACCGATGGCAAGCCCTTCACGTACTCCTGGGGCCAGGTGCTCGGCCCTTGTGCCGCGCTGGACCTGAAGGACCCGGCGCGCCCGGTCGTCGTCGTCCCGCACGTCCACCCCGGCGACGAGACCCTCGTGTTCCGCCTCACGCTGCTGCGCGACGGGGCGATGTCCACCTCGGACGACATGGAGATCCTCGTCCGCGCCTAGGTGGCCGGCTCACGCCTGGTGCGCAATGAGCTGCCCGTATTGGAACGACGCGCCAGGATGCAGCGCGGCGACGCCAAGCACGTAGTCCACGGTGAGCCAGCCGTCCGCAGCCCCCGGAACCTGGATCGTCCAAGCATGGGTAAGGAGGCCCACGTCACACACCGCGCTCGGCGTGCTGAACGGAACCGCGCGGACCTCGCCGACGACGCCTAGGCGCTGCACGACGAACAGGGTGAGGCGGGCACCGTCGCACCGCAGCCCGGTGAGGTCCACCGACGCGACCGGCCGCGCCTCTTGCGGCGTGATGGTCACGAGCCCATGCGCGGCAGTCGCCACGCCATCTTCCTTGAACTGGGTGCTGCCCGTGCCGGGCGCCCAGGTGAAGAGGGGGACACCTGCCCCCTCGCTCCAGACCTGGGTCGTCCCGCTCGATGCCGCAAGGATCCGGTCTGGGGCTTCCTCGCTAGGCCGCCATGCCGAGCGGACCAAGAGCGCCGCCACGTTGGCGTCAGGGGACGTGTCGACGAACCGCGTGCCGTCGATCGGGTCGGCACCGTTCACGAGGCCGTCGCCGTCGCGGTCGCCGTCGCACGCGTCGCCCGTGCCGTCGCCGTCGGAATCGGCTTGGCCCGGGTTCGGGGCGGCGAGGCAGTTGTCCCCTACGCGGACCCCGTCGTCGTCGGCATCCAGCAGCGCGATGGCGGTCGTCGCTGTGCCCAGGTCGCGGGGGAGGGGCGTCGACGCGTCGACAGGGACCGCAGGGTCGGCGACGATGGGGTCGCCGCGGCCCGAGCGGCCGGTCCCGCTGGGCCCCGTGGGGTCGCCCCAGTAGTTCGCGGCCGCTTGCACCGGAGTGGAGTGCGAGGCACCGCCGGGGCCGGAGCAGCCGGCAACCTGCGGCACGAGCAGGCCCACGTGGTTGCCCTGGAACGTGTTCCCTTCGATGGTCTTCGCGGAGAAGTCGCAGTAGACCTGCAGACCGACGCGGTCGTTGGTGAACTCGTTGCCCGCCACTAGGAGCGTCCCGGAGGCGACCCAGGTCGAGAAGCCCGCGCCCGAGATGGCATTTGCCAGGTCCATGTCGCGGAACTGGTTCCCGCGCACGACGATACTGGCGGCCGCGCCGTCCAGACGGTTGTGGACGTAGCCGCCAGACGGGAGGTCCTGCACGACGTTGTCGGCGACGAGCGCCGCGCCGTTGACGTTTTCGAGCGCCATGGCGCGCACACGCCGCGGGGTCTCCTTGGCGTCGCAGTGATTGACGCCGCTGGCGTCGAAGGCAATGGCATGGAAGCGATTGCCCTGCACGACGACGGGCGCGCCGCGCGTGAGGATCGTGGTCCAGCACTTGTGCATGCCCGTGAATTCGTTGTCGCGCACGATCGCGCCCGAGCTTCCGTCGACGGAACGGACGGAGATTCCGACGTCGAAGAACCGGTTCCCCTGCACCACCACGTCGGGGCTCGATGCGATGTCCACGACGTTTCCCTTGGGCGCGGTGTTCGTGAAGGAGAACCCTTGGACGGAGGCCTTAGCGGCCCCCTCGAAACGCAGGCAGGCCCCGGTCGTCCCCCTGCAGTCCCACACTGTTGCGGAAGGGCCATCCACAGCCTGCAGGTGAACCTCCTTTCCAATAAGAAGGACCTCGGAGTAGGTGCCACCGTAGACGAGAACGACGCCCCCGGAAGACACTGCGGCGACCGCAGCGGCGATGGTCCTAAATCCGCAGCCCTGGGCGCAGACCGTTTCTGCCTGGCCCTGCCCCAACGGCAACGGCGGGGCCTGCGTCGCCCCGAGGGGCACCGCCAGGAGCAGGATGAGAAGGCTCGCCACGGCCCCGATCGAAGCCCGCAAGATGGGTGAGCCCGACAGGGCCTTTGCCATGCCGTCGCACGCGCGCGGGAACTATTTGGCGATTTCGTCGTCGCGGGCCGTGCGCCCTCACCTAGTGCGCGACGAGCTGACCGTACTGGAACGACGCGCTTTGCGCAGTCCCCGTTGCGGTCGCGGCAAGGACGTAGTCCACGACATACTCGGCGCTGTAGCCGGCCAACGAGACCGACCAGTCCTCGAGGATGCCGTCCGCGTCGCAGATCGTGCGCGGGACGTCAAAAGCAGCCGTGTGCCGCCCGGCGGTCCCGGTGGCGGACGGCTGCATCACGACAAACAGCGTGAGCCGTGCATCGACGCACTTGGTCTGCGTCAGGTCGAGGCTGGCGACGTGGCGTGGCTGGGAAGGGGTGACCGTCACGATTCCGTGCGCCGCCGACGAACTGCTGTCCTGCTGGAAGGCAACGCGGCCCGTGCCGGGCGACCAGGTGAACAGTGGTGTGCCGCTGCCATCCTCGCTCATGACCGCCGTGCCGGCAGACGTCGCCGAGAGTAGGGCGTCCTCCGCGTAATCGCTCGCGGACCACTCGGAGCGCGGCGCGAGGAACGCGACGTTCGCGCCCGCCGCGGCGTTGACGAAGCCCGTGACCGTGATCTGGATGGTCTCACTGGCCGTCTTGCCCCTGCCGTCGTCCGCGAGGAACGTCACGGTGGAGCGGCCCTCCGTGCCAGGCGTCCAGGCGAACGCGCCCTGCGGGCTCAGCGTCGCGCCGGCGGGCAGGCCAGTCGCACGGTAGAGGATCGCGTCGCCGTCGGGATCCGTCGCCGCGAGCTGGAACGCCATCTTGGTTCCAGGGGCGACTGCCTTCGGCCCGATGGAAGCGAGCACGGGCGCTCGGTCAGCGCGCGCGACGCGGACCTCCACCGCATCCTGGGCCGTGGCACCGCGGTCGTCTGTGACCGTGAGCCGGAACAGGAGCACTGAGGCGTCGTCTATCGCGGGGGCCGTGAACGTCGGGGCAACCGCAGAGGTGGCGGAAAGCGTGACGGCTGGGCCGCTTGTCTGGCTCCACGCGTAGGTGGCGATGGTGCCATCGCCGTCGTGGCTCGCGGCGCCGGTCAGGCGTACGAAGGCGCCCGCGGCGACGTCCTGGTCCGCGCCGGCATCGGCGACGGGCGGGACGTTGGGCGCCGCGAGGGCGACATGGAAGGCGCGGTCGCTGCTCGCGAGGTCGGTCGTTCCGTCGCGCAGGCGCGCGTGAAGCATGTAGTCGCCATTGGCGGGCGTGGTCGCGGGCGCCCACGTGAAGCTCCACGTGCCTTGGCTGCCCGTGGACTGCGTTGCGCGGTCGGTCCAGCCGTAGACCGGTCCGGAGGGCCCGTCAAGGCGGGTCTGGACGACGCGCGGGCTCTGCGCTGCGCCCACGGCCACCGTGCGAGAGGCGACGGCTCCTAGTTGGGCCCCGTCGCGCAGGGCGCGGGCGTAAATCGTGTGTGTTCCCGTGGTGGCGCCGGGGATTGCCCAAGCGGCCGACCAGGAAGCGGGCGTCCCGCCCACAGTCAAGGAGCCGCTGGTGAAATCGGGGCTGTCGACGCTGACTTGCACCGCGTCACTGGCCTTGCCAAGGCGCGGGATGACGAGGGACGAACCTCCCGGGCCGCCATAGTTGATGTAACTCATCGAGGCCGACTGATGGACGATGAGGCTGAAGACAAGGTTGGCGCCGGCCGGAATCGTCGTCGGAGCGCCAACCGCCCATTCAAGGTCCATCTCGACGTCGAACGCGCCTCCAGTCTCGGTAGTGACGCGCTTCGAGGCAACGGTCGCTGTGCCCAGCGTGAGGACCCCCTCGAAGTCGCCAACGACGCGCGCCGGAGCGAGGTCGCCAGTGGCGTGGATGGCGGCATGGACCTTGCGGGACTTGTCGAGGCTGATGGCCGTGGCGGGGGCGGGGACCGCGGGGAAGTCGTCGCGCGGGACGCCTTGGCCTGTGGCCTCTTCAGCCGGCGCAACCGGCTCGTCGAGGCTGGTGCAGCCGTCGCCGCCGTCCGGTCCGCTGCCTGCGATGGTGCTCATGGTCAGGACATCGGTCCCGCCGCAGTCGCTGCGGTGGAGCCAGTAGGTCGTGGCCGGGTCGGACGCGGGGAAGTCGCCCGTGCCTGCAATGCTGAGCGTGGTGCCCGCGGTCGCCGATGCGCCGTCATCGCTCGGGGTCGTGATGGCGACGCCCCCCGTAGGTGGCACACTGTCGCCCAGGGAGATGAGCTGACCGTCCTCGCCGACAAGCTGGAGCTCGCCGTAGCCTGCGTTGGCCGCCCAGTGTTGGACGCCATAAGAAAGCAGGGTGCCTTCGAAGATGCCGACCCCTGTGATGATGCCTGCTGTGTTGATGCCGAAACCGCCATCGCCGAGGACAAGCTTGCCCTGGCGGAAGTTGCCGATGCCTGCGACCGAGCCGGAGTCTCCGCCAGTGAGCCAGCCAAGTGCAGTGTATGCTTTGCCGTCGTTGCCGAGACTGAGCGCGACGCGGCCCTGATCGAGGAGCGTCCGTGATGAGAGCCCCCCGATGACGGGGCAACAGTAGGTGCCGTGGCCGTAGTGGACGATGAGGTCGCCGATGGCGGGCTCCTGGTAGCCGGTGGCGCCGCCCCATTCCGGGACGTACGGCCGCAGCATCGGCTCGGCGCAGGCGGGGACCTCGATGAGGCCGATGTCGTCGCCGGTGCCAATGCCAAGGAGCTTCGCATAGGCCGCCGGGCGGTAGTTTGCGTAGGCCGGGTCGGCATGGCCGTCGCAGCCCCAGCCGTTGCGCAAGTCGATGTAACTTCCGAAGAGGGGGATTTCGTTGTTGTCGCAGCTGAGAACGCAGATCTCGATGCGTGAGAGGAGCTTGTGGGTCGGGTCGTTGCCGGGCCAGTATTCGCCCTCGACCTCGCCGTCAATCAGGCAGTGACCTGCCGTCGCGACATAGTACTTGAACGTCGTCGGGTCCCGCAGGATGTAGCTCGCCGTGCAAAGGAACTCGTTGTTGCCGAACCAGGGGTGGAGGCCGGAGCCGGGGCCGATGCCGTCAACCAGCCCGGGCAGGTAGGGACCGTCGGGCGACGATTCGATAGCAGCCCGCGAACGCAGGTCGGCGAGGGCGCCGCTGCCGGGGACAACACGGTAGTTGGGCTCCGGTGTTCCACGCAGAAGCTGGAACTGGGCATTGGCCTGGTAACTCAGCGTCCAGCCGGCCGCTGACTCCGGGGCGTTCGCGGGGACGTCGCCCGTGAGGACGACGACGAGCCCGTGCGGGGACTCCGCGTCGGGGACCGCGGCCTTGAAGCCAGCGAGGCTGCGCAGCTGCGCAGCCTCGCT
>JAHFTW010000002.1 GCA_023269235.1 Thermoplasmata archaeon | reverse complement strand
CGCCGCGACGAGGAGCCCCGTGCGGCCCCCGTCGAGGCCACCCCGGCACCCCCGCGCGAGGGCGACCCCCGCACCCAGTTCAAGCAGATTCTCGGCGAGCTCTCTGGCACGCTCAAGGCGACACTCCTGGACGACACCGGCCGCACCGTGCAGGGCGACCTGGCCGTGCGCGAGCTCGCGGACACCCTCAAGAGTTCCGGCGAGGGCGTCAAGACCGTCGTCTTCGACGGCGTCATCACGCAGCGCCTCCTGGACATCGCGACCGAGAAGAAGATCGCGACCATCGTCGGCGTCAAGATGGGCAACGTCACCAAGGTGCCCGACACCGTGGAGATCCTGACACGCGACGACTTGCAGTAGGCCGTCCGGCGGCCCGCCCACGGGCCGGTTTTCCCTTCCCTTCTTCCTCTCTTTCCCTGCCTTTTTTTCGCTCCTTCTCCGAAATCCGCGATTCAACCTTGTTCAGGTCAATTCGCATTTCCGGTGGAGGATGTTCAATCCACCCGTTTTTCATTCATGGACTTGAAAATGAGTTTCTTTCCTGGTTTTTTTGGCCCAAGATATATATCGAACGGGTTCGCTTCGTCCCATGGGATGCACAAGGATGAGCTGCTTCAGCTCCACAGCTTGCTGTGCCAGATGAAGCGTTACTTCGAGGAGGCAGGATTGCCGTTGGTGGGGGAGTTCAGCGAATACGACTCGCTCTCCGTCAGCCCGCAGCACATCCACAAGAGCAAGACCGACCACAAGAAGGCGGTCTTCTACCTGGGGAAGGGATTGTCCCAAGTCGTCATGCAGGGCAACCCCGACCACCAGGCGCGCCTGAAGGAGCGCTTCATCCGGCTGGCCACCACCGCCACCGCCGACGAGGACGATGAGGAGACGGGCACGGCCATGGGCCGCGACCGCAACCTCCCCGCCTTCGCCATCGCCGCCCTGCACCACTAAGCCCGGTGTCAGGACGGTTAGGCGGCCGCGACGGCCTCTACAGGGGCCGGGCCATCATGACGGCGTCGCCGCCATCGCGGTAGACCGCCTCTTCCAGCCCTTCGGGGGCGAAGCCATGGCGGGCGTAGAACGCCTGGGCGGCCGGGTCGTCGGCGCGCACCTCGAGCCGGAGCCGGTAGGCGCCCGCCTTGGCGAGGTCGGTGCGCACCGTCTTGACGAGAGCGGAGCCGATGCCGCGAGACCGGTTGGCCTTGTCCACGCCGATGGCGAGGAGATGGCCCTCGACGCCCTCGCGGTCGGCGAGCGCGAAGCCCACGAGCTGGTTGGTGCGCACGTCCCGGGCGACCCAGAACGGAGACCCTTCGCCCATGTGCGCCGCGAGCCAGCGCGGGTCGTACTGTTCGCTCAGGGTGCGCGCCGCCAGCCGGGACACCGCCTCCACATCCTCTTTGCGGGCCGGTTCGACGACGAGCACGACCGGAGACTGGGGCCTCGCGCTACTTACGGCTTTCGAGACCCCCTGCGCCGGGGCCTGATAAAGGCTAAACGGGCGTCGTCCGACTGGCCTGCATGCGCGCCGCCCTCGCCTGCGTCCTGCTCCTCTTCGTGGCCTTCCTTGCCGGATGCGCCCAAGTGGCCCAGACTCCAACGAAGTTCACGACCGGCTACCCGCGCTACGAGGAGGCCAACGGGCTCTACCACTTCGAGTTCACGACCGGCTCCGACAAACTGGTGCACGCCGACTTCGCCCCCGGCGCAGTCGGCAAGGTGTGGAACAAGGGCACGACGCCCTTCCATGTCACCTTCCCGCCGCACGCCCTCTTGCTAGAGAACGGCAACACCAGCATCGCGCTGCCCACGGCGGACCAGACGATCGCCCCCGGCGCGCGCCAATACTGGCTTGCGGCCCCAAGCACGCAAATCGCCGAGCTCCAGGTGGACGGCACCTCGTTCCGCCTCGACCCCTTGACGGCGGCCGGCTACCAGAAAAGCACGACGCAGATCCTCTCCGGCGAGAACGCCTACGCCCTCGAACAGATCCAAGAGGCCCAGTTCCCGCACCGCACGCCGGGCATGCCCAACTACGCGGCGAGCCAGCAGTACTTCAAGACCTACTTTGAGGGGCTCGGCTACTCCGTCGAGGTGGACCCGTTCGGCACGGACGGCCTGCCTTGCCCACCCGCCGCGGTGCCGGTGCGCACCTGCCTCTCCGCCGTCGCCAACATCGTCGCCACCAAGCCCGGCCGCAGCGCCAAGACGCTCTTCGTCGCAGGGGGCCACTACGACATGGTGCCCGCCACGACGCACGCCGCCTTCGACGACACCTCCGGCGTCGTGACCACGATGGAGCTCGCCCGCGTCCTCGCGCCGTTCCAGCTCGAGCACACCCTCAAGTTCGCGCTATGGGGCGGCGAAGAGTCCGGGACGCTTGGCTCCGAGTTCTGGGTCCACACCCACCCCGAGGCGGTCGCCAACGTCGAGACCTACTGGAACCTCGACGTCGTCGGCATGAGCTGGCCAGCGCCGGTCCTGCGCAAGAGCCCTGTCGTCATCGCCGCCGGCCCCGACCTCCCCAGTTCCGGGCAGGACGGCTCCACCAGCGACCCCATCAGCCAGAGCCTCCTCGGCTGGGCGCGCCTCCTACAGAAAGAGTGGCTGGGCTACCCCGACCAGGTGGACGGCCAGCCCATGTTCCGCTACGAAGGCGTCGAGTCCGGGGAATTCGCGGGCGGCTACGCCGGGGTCAACGACCAGAGCGACCACGCAAGCTTCACGAAGGTCGGCATCCCGGCCTACTTCATCTTCAACGGGGACACCCTGAAGGAGAACAACCCCGTCGGCATCCACAGCAACAAGGACACCCTCGACAACATCACGAAGGTGGCCTACTACGGCAAGGACGCCAACCTCGACGAGCCGCTCGACGCCGCCATCTTCCCCATCGCGAAGGCGGCGCTCGTGGAGTCCTGGGAGGCGACCATGTTCTTCCCGTTCTACGCGACCGTCCTGCAGGACCTGGGCGTGTACAGCCCGCCTGCGCCGGCGGCTGTCCTCCCCCTTGGCATCCCCCCCGCGGCCTCGTTCACGTAGCGGGTTTGGCCTCGAGGGCGCCGACGCCGACGCAGCGCTGGCTCACGAAGAAGTAGCAGGTGCGGCAGTCGCGCAGGCTGCAGCGCGTGTCCAGCATTCCTTCCTCCTTGAGACGGCTCACCGCGTAGCGCAACGTCCTCCCCGGGATGCCCGTGCGCTCCCGCAACTCCGAGGAGGTGAGCGGCCCCGCCTCGCGCACGGCCTCGAACGTCTTCTGCGCCGACAGGGGAAGCCGAGCGAACTTCACCGGGTCCACCTGGACCGCCTCGGCCGGGAAGTGCAGGAAAGCGAACTCGCCCACACCCTCGATGGGGCGCCGCGGGCGAAAAGGGTTGGCACCGCCACGCTGAAGGGCGCGCCCGTGCTGCGGGCGTCGTGGCCATCCATGACCGCGTCTGGGAGCGCGCGTCCGCGCCGACCGCGGACCCGTGGAACGACCGCCCGTGGCGACCCCAAGGGACCTATGCCCTGCTGGGGGTCATGGTCGGCGTCTGGATCCTCCAGCAGGTCGCGCTCATGGTGGTGCGGTCGGCGTTCGCGGCCCTCGACGGCGGGGCGACCAGCCTGCCGTTCGGACTCGCTCTCTACCGCGGCGAGCCCGTGGACCTCGCGTCCTTCACGTTCGTCCTCGACACCGACTTCCTGTGGCGTCCGTGGACCCTCGTCACGAGCACGGTGGCGCACTCGTTCACGGACATCACCCACCTCGTGTTCAATGGCCTGTTCCTGTTCTTCTTCGGCCCGACCGCGGAGCGGCTCGTCGGGACCAAGCGGTTCCTGGTCCTGTTCTTCCTCGGCGGCGCCCTCTCCGGCGTCCTCCAGGTCGAGCTGGCGTCCGCGTTCGGCAACGGCGGCGGCGCGCTCGGGGCGTCCGGGGCGCTCATGCTGCTCTTCGGCCTGCTGATCGTGCTGCTGCCGAACCAGAAGCTCCTGGTGTACGGCGTCCTCCCGGTCCCGTTCTGGGCGGCGGGCATCGGCTACGCCGCGCTCGACGTCCTGGGCACGTTCAACCCCGCGTCGCGCATCGGCAACTACGCGCACCTGTCCGGCATGGCGCTCGGGCTCGCCTACGGCTGGTGGTTCCGCCGTGACCTCGCGCGCAAAGGGATGCGGGTCGTCACGCGGTGAGACGACTCAATCGTAGCTGGACGGGAGACCGCGATAGACGGTTTTCCGGTGGCCGATGCGCGCGACGAGGATTTCCTCGCTGGTGTGGTCCATGGCGAAGACCACGCGGTAGTCGCCCACGCGCAATCGCAACGCCGGAGGCTTGCCGTCCACGTCCCGCAACGCCTTCACGTCGAAGCGTCGCGAACGCGGGTCCTCCGCCAGGGCGTGAAGGACACGGCGGATTCCCTCGGCGATGGCGGGGGGCAATGCGTCGAGCTCGCGCTGCGGACGAGGGGCGGCGAGGAGGGTGTACACGCCTCACCGCAGAGGCTTCATCGCCTTGCGATTGGAAAGAAGGCCGTTGACCTCGCGCAAGAACGCCTCTTCGTTGGCGCGCTCGGCCTCCTTGAGCTTGCGCAGGATGGTGGCGTCGAACGTCTCGCCAGGCTCCTTGGCCTGCTCCAGGAGCCGCTTCGTCGCGGACCGGACCTGAAGGGTCGCATAATCTGCCATGATAGTAGTCATGGTATTTTCTCCTATACAAGCCTTCGCGGCCTGGCGCCCATGGGGCCCGGAGGATGATGCGGATGAACAGGCCAAAGCCCGTCCGCTAGAGGCCGCATGGCGGCATCGCGACGAAGGTCAGGACCCGGTCGCCGACCTGGATGGTGGCATCCGCGGCCACCGCGTTGGCCGCGCAGAAACGCAGGGCGTCTCCTTCGGCCACGGGCCGCTCCACGGCGGAGGCTGGCATCGCGACGCCGGGCGGCAGAAGCATCGAGGCGGCGGTGGCGGGCCCGTCAAGCGAGAAGCGCACCGGCGCGTCGCTTTGCAGTTGGACCTTCGACCAGTCGGAGCCGGCGTGCGACGCGACGGCGCCGTTGCCCTCGGAAAGCGGCTCGAACTCGCCCGCGATGCGGGAGCCCTCCCGGAGCGCCATCATCCAGGCGACGCTAAGCGCCGCCACCACGACGATCACGCCGACGAGGACCGGGGGTCGCTTCTGCATGGACCCTGCTGTCGGCCCTGGGGCCTCTTAAGGCGAGGGGAAAAGGCGTATAAGCCGACCAAACCGGCCTACAAGCAGGGGCGCACGGCCGCGAAGGGGACTTCCTGGAGGAGGGCGTTCTCCCTCTGGCTCGGGTCGTCATACACGGTCTTCACAGTCGCTGGCCCGGAGACGCCCACGACGCAGAAATCGAGGTAGTCGGAGGCGTCCACGCGGTCGTAGCCAAGACTCGCCGCGACGGCCTGGTCGGCGGGAAGGGCCCGGGACGACAGGCTGGCGACCCCGTTGAGCGCGAAATGCGCGTCCGCCGAACTGATCAACCGGATATGGGACCAGTCCGCGTACACGTTCGTCGTGGGCGACGTCAAATGGCCTTGCCGCTCGTCCTGCACCAGGAGGACGTTGGGGGCCGACGAGGGGCCGTCCTTCGAGAGGTTGGCCACGATGATCCAGATGGCCGCCCCGAGGACGACGGTGATGGCGACGAGGAGCATCGTGCCCACGATGGGCGAGACGGCGTCGTCGTGGGAAGACATGTCCAACCTGTGTTTGTCCTCGAGGGACTTCAAGAAGGGTTGGGCAGAAGGTTATCTAGGCCCGGCGGCGGGCCGCGAGAACCAGAAGGAGCCCGCCGATGAGCAGGCCCGATGGAGCGGGGCCCCCTTTGGATTTGGTAGGTTCCGCCACCGTGACGCCAGAGGTGAGAACATTGTTCGTCTCCTTGGACTCCTTGACCGTGCCGGCGAAATCGGCTATCGCTAGTGTGGCGAGGATACGCGTGGCCGTCCGTGGCCCCCATTAAAAAATTGGTAGACCGCTTGCCTGGAAACGCCAAACCAGTAGAAAAACCGCTGAAGAATGAGGGGAGAAGGAAGCAATAGTCCGATTACTTGATCACGACGTTGCTGTTGTCCTGCAGAATGGTGCCGTGAACAATTAGGGACACAAGGTGCGAGGTGCCGGAACCGAGGGTTGCGGGGGTGCTAGCGCAGTTGATGTTGTTGATGATGATGGTCTCCCCGACATCCCACTTCTGGTTGCCATTGCTGTCCTGAAGGATGGCCTCGCCTCCCGTGGCATCGTTGGTGGCCGGAGTGCTGGCCGTCGTGACGACGCAGGGGTTGCTGTCGACCGTAATCGTAACGTCCTGGGCCGCGCTTGCGGGAGTGCCGGTTGTGCCGGTCGCAACCTGGTAGGGCGAGTTCTGGCCGCCACGAATCAGGGTGAGGTAAATCTTGTTGGACGCGGGGCTGCTGATGGTAGCCTGGGCGTCTTCGCCCTTGTCGCTCGTCTTGCTGAGGTTGCTGACCAGAACGAAGACGACGGCGGCCAGGACGACGGTGATGGCGACCATCAGGATGACGCCGATCACGGGGCTGACTGCCTCATCCGCGTTGCGGAAGGCTTGGTTGGCTTTCATTTGTACAAATTCCTGCCCCCATTGCTGAGGGCAATCTCGTCGGAGGGGGCCGAACTATTAAAAAGCCGACCTTATAGTTTATTAGAATGAAGTTGCGTCGGATGGCTCTTTTTTGTCCATCCAACAGGGATGTTCCACGAGAAGCGTAGCTTTGGGCGGCTTCCGTTCGGATTTCGTGGTTGATGCCGACGCGCTGGGCAGGGCAGATTGTGGTGGCGTCAGGGGTCGTTGAAGGGGAAGTTGGCTAGCTCGGCGACACGGTCGCGACGCCGTGTGCCCCGGCTTCCCGCACCAGGACGCGGTCGTAGCTCACCAACGCCGCGCCTTCAGCGACGGCCAAAGCGATGTAGCTGGCGTCGTAGCCGGTGAGCTTGCGGGCGAACGGCTGGATCAAGCGCGCGATCTGATGGTGCAGCACGATTCCCTCCAACGCCTCGTCATGCCGCACCGCGAACCAGTCCTTGGGCTTGGCAGGGACGTCCAGGTTCCTCGCCATCAAGTGGGCCACTTCGTAGCCAAGAAGCCCTGGCGCCGCGAACACGGCGCCAAGCTGGATTTGGGCCAGATACCACGTGCGGAACGCCTTGCTCTCCGGCTCGTCGAGGAACAGCTTCGCGAGGGCGCTCGCGTCCACGACGAACTCGGCCATCTATGCCCGTCCGTCGCGCAGGCGGCGGACCTGCTCGGTCCCGGAGGCCGCCGGCTTCTTGGCGATGGCCGCGAGGGTGGCCACGTTCGCCAAGACCCGTGCTTTGCGCAGCTCGACCTCCAATCCATGGCGGAACGCCGCGCTGACGTTGATGGAAAAACGCCGGGCCTCGGCAAGAAGCGGGTCGGGGACGCGCACAGACACCATCGTCATGCGCAGACGTATATACAATGCGAATATACATTTTGTGGACGGGCCTTCGCATGTCGTTCCACCAACCCGACGGCAAGACCTATGCTGTCCATGGCGTTGGTCCGCCTCGTGCCCTCGGCCAAGGAGGTGGAACAGTTTGGCTACTGCGCCCACAACTGGTGGTTGGCGCGCCACGGCGCCGGAGGGCAAGGCGCCGCCTCGGAGCGTGGCATCGCGGCCCACAGCGCCCTCGGAAAGGAACAGGGCCTCATTGAAGGGGAGAAACGCGAATACCGCTCCGCCATCGCGTGGGCCTCGCGCGGCCTCATGGTCGCCGCCAGCGTGACCTTCCTCACCGTCGAACTCCTCTACCTCAACGCGACGACCTACCACCTGCTCTTCCTCACCACCGCCCTGGTCCTCGTCGCCGGCTCCGGCGCCCTCCTCGTCATCGGCCTCATCGCGCAAGCCGACTACCGCCGCCGCCAACAGGAAGCAGGGGTCGTCCCGGGCCGTCTTCTTGCCTCAGACCTCACGCAGCACACACCCATGCTGCAGGACACGGCCTGGGACCTCACGGGGCGCCCCGACTACATCCTTCAGACAAACGGCGGACCGACGCCCGTCGAGGTCAAGAGCGGCCACACACCCGAGCATCCGCACCACAGCCACGTCCTCCAGCTCGGATGCTATCTCCGCCTCGTCGAGGTCGGGCAGGGGCGACGCCCGGCGTACGGAATGCTGCAGTACCCGGACGGGGTGTTCCGCGTGGACTGGACGCCCGCTCTCGAGGCCGACCTGAAGACGACGCTGGAGCGGATGCGCGCGGCCGAAGCGGCAGGAAAGGCCGACCGCGACCACGAGCAGGCGGGCCGCTGCCGCGGCTGCGCCCGCCGCACGGCGTGCGACCAGCGACTCGCTTAGTCCCAGCTCGGGTCGTGGTACACCGGCAGCACTCCTGCACGTCGGGCCTCGTCGAGGAAGACCGTGAGCGGCAGGTGCGCGAGCACGGAGGCCTGCCCAAGGGTGGCGTGGTGGGTGCTGTACGCCTCGAAGGCGCGCACGAGCCGCTCCGGGTCGGGCGTGCAGGGGTTGGCGTGGGGCTCAAGGCGGGCAGGTTGGCCGGAGTGGACAAGGAGGGCCATGCTGGACGAAAGGACGACGGGCTCTTGCCCGTCGGCGACAGGCCAGGGCGTGGACGGGTTCAGCGACCTCCCCCTTTATCCCGGTCCCGCCGGTGGGCCGCGCGTGGCCTGGGACGGCATCCTGCGCGGACTCTGGCTCTTCCTGCCCGCCGACCTGCAGTCAGGTCGATCAACATGGGTGGGGCCTCGCCTCTCCAAGGCTTCGACCCCACGCCCGGGCGAGGTGAGGTAAATGGCCTGGGACGGCATCCTGCGCGGACTCTGGCTCTTCCTGCCCGCCTACGCGGCCAACATGGCCCCCGTCTTCGTCGCGAAGATCGTCCCGGCCTGGAGCGCTCCCATGGACGGAGGCCGGCTCGCCGCGGATGGTCGGCGCGTGCTAGGTCCCGGCAAGACCTGGCGGGGGCTCGTGGGCGGCGCCGTCGTGGGCGGCCTGATGGCGATCCTGCTCTCCTTCCTCGCGGTCCCGACGCCTTTCGTGCGCGACGGCGACGACTTCGGCCGCCTCGCCGGCGCCTCGCTCAGCAACACGTTCCTCTTCGGAGCGGTCCTCGGCACGATGGCCCTCGTCGGGGACGCCGTGAAATCCTACTTCAAGCGCCGGCGTGCCATCGAGCGCGGCGCCGTCTGGTTCCCCTTCGACCAACTTGATTTCGTGGTCTTCGGCCTCGCGGGCGTCTTCCTTTTCGCATGGCTCATGCCGACGGGCTGGGTCGCGCAGGCGTACCTCTCCGACTGGGTCGTCCTCTTCACGCTCGTCGTCCTCACGCCGCTGCTTCACCTTCTGGTGAACCGGGTGGGCTACTGGATGGGGCTCAAGGACGTCCCCTGGTGAGCCGGGCCCGCGTTCACGCGTGCCGGGCGCAGTAGAGCCCGTCCTTCGCGACGAGCTTGCACGGTTCGCCGCTCTTCGTCACGGCGTGGCAGGTGCCGTCGGGCTTCGGCTTGGCCGCCTTCTTGGGGGCCGCCTTCGCCTTCGCGGGCTTGGCCTCCGACGTCCTGGGAAGCTTGGCCTGCGTCGCTTTGCGCTTCGGCGCGACCGGAGGCTCCGGCGCGGCTTCGCGCTCAGGTTTCTTGGCGCGGGATTTGCGCGGCTTGGCCTCGGGCACCGGGTCCGCGGGGGCCATGGGCGGCGGCGCGACGGGCGGCTGCGCCGGAAGGGCCGGGGTCACGGACGGGCCGCTGCCGGGGATGACGAAGGCCTCGCGCGGGCGGCGCGGCGCCTGGAACGGCTCGACAAAGTCAATGATCTTGGGGTCGGGCTTCTCGCGCGGCGGGTTCGGGCGGCGCTCCTCGTGGCGCGGCGGGGGCGCCCGCGGTTCGTTGCGGGGCGCCTGGCGTTGCCGGTCATCGTGCCGACGCGTGTCGCGCTGCTGCGCATCGCGGCCGCGGTGCTCGCTGCGCTCGCGGCGGGGGCCGTTGCGGTCGCGGTTGCCGCGCCAGTCGCCCTCCGGGCGACGCTCGTCGCGGCCCCGGCCTCGGTCGTCGGTGCGCGGCAGCTCGAGAAGGCGAACCTTCTCCAGGGAGCGAAGCAGGGCGTCGAAGGCGGCGTTGTCGCCAAGCGTGCGTTCGTCGCCAACCAGGATGAAGTTGCGTTTGGCGCGCGTCACGGCGACGTTGAGGCGGCGCTCGTCCTCGACGAAGCCGAGACGGTGCTGCGGGTTGCTGCGCACCGTGGAGTAGAGGACGACGTCCCACTCGCGGCCTTGCGCGCCGTCCACGGTGCTGACTTCGACGTCGGGGAGGCGGCGGCGGATGGCCTCGCGCTGCGCCTGGTAGGGAGAGAGGACGGCCATCGTCCAGCCGCGTTCGCGCAGCTCGGAGCGGAACTTCTCGACGAGCTGGGCGACCGCGTCCACCTCGAAATCGTTGGAGATGGAGCCGTTGCGCTGGCGCTCGTTCTCGCGCCCGGTGACGTGCTGGAACGCGGCGGCGGGGAGGTTGGGGAGGCCGTCTTGCGCGGCGGCGCTCGGATGCGTCGTGAGGCGGCCCTCGTAGTAGCGCGCGTTGCTGAAGGCGACGATGGGCTCGCGCATGCGGAACTGCGTCTCCAGCATCTGCGTGCGCGCTTTGCCGGTGAGCTCCTCGATGCGCTCGAAGAGGGTGATGTCGAGGCCGGCCTCCTTGGCGTCCATCGCGACGACGGTGGGGGGAAGCTGCTTGGGGTCGCCGGCGAGGACCAGGCGGCGGCCGCGCATGACGGCGGCGAGCGAGGACGGAGCCGTGGCCTGGCCGGCCTCGTCGTGGATGACGTAGTCGAAGATGAACGGCGAAAGGCCGCCCTTCGGGTCGATGTAGCGGAAGGCGCCGTAGTTGGTCGTCGCGACGACGATGCCCTGCTCGGCGGCCCAGCGCACGAAGAGCGGTGCGTCCAGCGGGTCGATGCGGGCAGCCTGGGCGTTCTCGTCGCGGATGTTGGGGGCATGCCCGACGCGCACGGCGAGCGAGCCGTTGCGGCGCAGGCCGACGACGAGGTTGTCCACGGCGGCGTTGGAATCGGCCGTGACGAGGACGGAGTGGCCCGCCTTCGCGAGCGCCATCGCAAGGTGGACGAGCGTGTGCGTTTTGCCCGTCCCCGGGGGGCCGAGGACGAGACGGACACGGCCGCCCGAGAGGACGCCGTTGATGGCGTCGCGCTGCGTGGAAGTGAGCTCCTCGCCTTCGAGCTGCTGCGCGATGTCGGCGGGCGGCTCGGTCTCGCCCAGGAGGGCGGCGCGCAGGAGGCCGTCGGGCCCGTCGTCCACGGGAGTCGTCGCCGCCATGGCCCGCACGGCACCGGCGACGGCGGAGTGGTAGGCCTCGAACACCTTGGCGTCGAAGACGAGGTTGAGGGTGAGGTTGCGCGGCAAGTGATGGCGCGGCGCGCCGGCAGGGAATTCGACGAAGACGCGGCGGCTCGTGATGCGTGACACGAGACCGCGGCACAGTTCCTCGCGCTTGCCGGCCTCGACCAGGGCGACCTCCGAGCCGGGCGCCATGTTGGTGGGCGGGAAGCGGCCTTCGTTGGCCTCGAGCGTGATGCTGTCGTTCGATTTCTCGACGACGCGCAGGTCGGGCAGGGCGGCGCCTTCGCGGCGGCGCTCACGCTCGGGCTGGCGGGCATGCATGTCCGCGAGGAACTCCCGCTCGTGCTCCTCGGCGAGGCCGAGGGCGCCGTTCCACTCCTGGAGGACGGCGATGGCGTCGGCGCGGCCGCCCGTGGGGATGCGCGTCTTGTCGGGGATCTTGCGCAGCTTGGCGTCGTCGAGCGGCCCCTTCAGCTTGTGCTTGGCGCAGTACGCCGTCGCGGCCTCAAGGAGAGCAGACGAAGGGAAGACAAAACGCAGCTCCGGGTAGCGGCCCCACGCCGTGACCAGGTCGGTCTTGACCGCGTTGGCGAGGGCGGCGAAGGCGCGGCCGCGCCAGGCGTGGCGACGCGCGTCGTACAAGGAAGGATGCGGAAGCTCCGGGGACACCGGCGTGGAGCGCGGGTGCGCGAGACGAAGGAGATGAAGCGGTCCGAGCTCGGCCGCCACCAGCAGAGATGCGGCGAGGCCGCCGACGGCGCGGGCCGCCTGACGCACGCGCTCCGGCTTCACGGATTCACCGCCATGGGCGGCGTGCGCCGCCTCAGCCACGATAGGGGTGAGGCTGTAGAGGTCGTCCGCGGGGATGCCGCGCAGCGCAAGGGCGCCGCCGACCAGGGACTCGAGATCCTCCGCCGTCATGGCGTCGCCCGGCTTCTCGGCGAGGAGGAGACCCGCGACGACGCGGTCGATCTGGGTGGCGGCGAGGCGCCACTTGTCGCTCCACGGAGGCACCTTGCAGAGGTCCGCTGCGACCGGGAGGACGACCGCGTCCTCGACGAGGCCGGGCTTGCCGAGCGTCTTGAACGCGACCGTGGCGAGGCGCAAGATGGCCTTGGCGTCGCTTGCCGGCATGGCGAGCAACCAACCCGTGGGGGCCTCGGCGTGCTTGTCCGGCAAGTCGCCTAGTTTGACGGTGGAGGCGGCGCCAGGAACGGGGACACCATCATGGATGACGACGAGGCCTGGAAGAGCCGCACTGCGACGCGCGGCGACGTCGCGGGCACGGCTGCGGAAAAACGGGCCCGCCTCGGCGACGCGCATCGCCTGCGGGATGTCCGTGGCCTCCCACGGGCCCTCGGGGCCGAAAGCGCGGCGCGCCTCCGGCTCGGGCTTGAGGGTCTCGACGTGCAGCCGGTACTGGATGCGGGGAAGGACGCCGAAATCGCGCGCCTGCTCCTCCGTGCAGCGGTAGAGAAGAGGGCCGAAGGCGCGCGCCCAGGGGCGCGTCGCGGTGAGGTCGATGGCGCTCGGCAACCGGCTCACGCAGAGGCGGTGTCGAAACGGCGCCTCGCGCAGCATCTCGCCGAGGCCGGGCTGGACGCTGTCCGCCTCCAGGAGGACCAGGAGGCCGGTGCTGGCGAAGCGGCCCCACGTGTTGAGCGGGACCGTCTCGAGCTCCTGCAGGTCGGCCACGACGAGGGTTCCGTCGTCGCGCGGTTCGAGGAAATGATGATCGAGGAGAGAGGTCGGACGCAGCCTGAACCGGGTTTCCAACTCCGCACGCAGCCCGGGCACGTCGGCCGGCGCGCACACGACGAGCACGTTCATCGTGGGGTTGTCATTGATGATCTCCCCCATCGCCGCGAACGGCAGGTCCCCCGTCGGGAGGCCAAGGCTCAAGGCCACGAGACCGGTCTTGCCGCCCGCGACCCAGGCGTCGAACGACTGGCGCTGCCAGGGATACGGAAGATCCGTGTCGTCCACGCGGCCGATGACCTTCGACTCACCCCGGGCACGGTTCAGGGCGGCGCGGCGCTCCGCGTCACGCACCGCGTCACTGCGGCACTGCGAGCAGGTCGCGGCCAGGTTGCCGTGGGGGCAATACGCCATGGGTCCTCGAAATGAGGAATGTAGACCGCGATCCGCGCGGCGCGGGAACCTTGCCCGGTGCGCAAACGCAGCCTGGCGTGAACCGACCTTGCGGTCGGCAGGAAAGGTGTGGTGGACAGCGATGGGTTTTCCCGTCAGCTCGCGCATGACAGTACAAGGCCCAACGTGAGAGTGCTTAACTTCCGTGTTCGGAATGGGAACGGGTGATCCACTCTGCTATGGCCGTCCAACCACGAATATGAAATCACGCCCCGTCGCCGTAGCGACAGGTCGTGCAGACATGCACACGCAGCCTTTTGGAAACAGAATACCGAAGCCAATCCAAGCCCCGAAGGGCGGAAGGATGACCTTCAGATGTGTTAGAATGGACGTTTCGTAAGGGCGGGCTGAACACCTCGTTGCCTCGGTGCGTACACCCCCCTCCGATCAAACCCGTCTTCTACGGGAGTCCTAAGTCGCCTCGTCTCAACGCGGGTTTCACGCTTAGATGCTTTCAGCGTTTATCCCTTACAGCGTGGCTGCCCAGCGGTGCCCTGTCGGACAACTGGTAAACTAGTGGCTGCAAGGCCCTGTTCCTCTCGTACTGGGGGCCCTTTCGTCTCAGGCGACAACGATCCTAGAAGTTAGCAACAAACCTGTCTCACGACGGTCTGAACCCATCTCACGATCCCCTTTAATGGGCGAACAACCCCACCCTTGGCAGCTGCTGCACCACCAGGTTGGGGAGAGACGACATCGAAGTAGCAAGCCTCCAGGTCGATGTGGGCTCTTGCTGGAGACAACTCAGTTATCCCCGTGGTAACTTTTCTGATATCACTCTGTCTCATGAAGAAACAATGAGTGGTTCGCTAGGCCCTACTTTCGTAACGCGGATTGTTGTTGGGCTAATCCGTGTAAAGCCACCTTTTCCCCTTGCAGTCTGCGGGAGATTTCTGACCTCCCTGAGGTGACCATTGGGCACGTTCGATACCTTTTCGAGCGTGTGGCGCCCCACCCAAACTGCCCACCTATCGGTGTCCTCGCACGCGAGTTAGATGCACGAAACGAGTAGGCTGGTGTTTCATCGGCCCCTCCATCCCCCCTAGCGGGGGGACTTCGACGGGTCCCAGCTACCCTACACAACAAGTCTCGTGCAGCAACGACAGGCTGCAGTAAAGCTCAACGGGGTCTTCGCTTCCTTCTAGGATGTACTGGACTGTGCGCCAGTAAAGTCAATTTCACCGAGTTCACGGCAGGGACAGTAGAGCTCTCGTTTAGCCATTCATGCAAGTCGCCAATTAAGCGACAAGGTATTACGCTACCTTAAGAGGGTCATAGTTACCCCCGCCGTTTAACGGTCCTTCTTCCGGTTGAAACCGGGTTTCAGATACCGTCACTGGGCAGGACTCAATCACCATACACATGCTTTCGCACTTGCGGTGATCTGTGTTTTTGTTAAACAGTCGGAGCTCCCTAGTCACTGCGACCAGCCCACTGCTGGGCTGGCACCCCTTATCCCGAAGTTACGGGGCTAATTTGCCGAGTTCCCTTGCCGTAATTCACTCGCTACGCCTTGGCCTTCTCAGCCTATGGTACCTGTGTCAGTACTCGGTACGGACGACACCGCGATTTTCACGGGCACCTGGAATCCTCCCGACCCCCCGTACGGGGGGCCTATCGTGCTTTGACCGGGTTCGAACCATTACGGTGTTTCCCCAGCTTAATGCAGTTCGACACGGCGACGGCCGTGCCGGGAATATCCGGATGCGTCTCTTGTTGCGGGTCGGTGCTGGAATATTAACCAGCTTCCCATTCGATGGATCCGGTTAAGGGCCACCTTAGGACCGACTAACCCTCGACTGACGAGCATCGTCGAGGAACCCTTACCATAATCGGCGGTGCGGATTCTCACCGCACTTTGCTGCTACTCTTTCCATGATTCTCGTCACAACGCGGTCCACAGGACCTCACGGCCCTGCTTCGACCCACGCAATGCGCCGTTCTACCCCATCACCTTGCGGTGGGGAACAGTATCGGTACTCCACTTGAGCCCCGTCCATTTTCGGGGCCCACGACCTTGACCAGTGATCTGTTACGAACTCTTTGAACGTTAGCTGCTTCTAAGCTCACATCCTGGTTGTCTCAGGCCGCGGACACCCTTTGTCTTTGACACTTAGTGGAGATTTTGGGACCTTAACTGCTCGTGGGATTGTTCTCCTGATGACATACAAGATTACCCCAGTATGCCTCACTACCCAGCTTCTACGACGACCGCAGATTCGGAGTTCAATACCAGGCCGATCCCTTTCGGAACCTAAGCCCGGAATTGGTGCTCTACCCCGCGATCCGTCTCAGCTGAGATCTACCTGCGAGTAGTTTCGAACGGAACCAGCTATTTCCAGTCTCGATTGGACTTTCACCCCTATACCCAGGTCACACCAAAGATTTGCACATCATTACGGCTTCGGGCCTCCACGCCAGTTTCCCGGCGCTTCACCCTGCCCAGGCATAGATCGGCTGGCTTCGGGTATCCAGGTGCTGACTTGTCGCGATCACACGATGCGCCTCGTAAACTGCGCGCTGTCGGTTTCCCTACGCCTCCGGGGGTACACCCCTTAGGCTTGCCAACACCAAGAACTCCATGGACCAATTTTCGAATCGGACGCACGGACGCTGCTCCCCGCTTGTGGCGGATCGTCGCTTTCACGCCCGTACAGTCTGTCACCAGATGGTTTCACGTCTTTTCACCTCCCGTCAGGGGTGCTTTTCAGCTTTCACTCACGCTACTACTTTGCTATCGGTTTCTGGGAGTGTTTAGGGTTCGGGGTTCATGCCCCCGGTCTTCGAGCGGGATTTCCAACCCGCCCTACTCTGTGCTCCGGCATCACCCTCGTTGATTCCTTTACGGGACTGTCACCCTCTACGGTGCCCTGTTCCAAGGGACTTCAAGCGTCAACGGTCGGGTGGACCCGGGCCCCACATCTCCATGGAGTCGTCCTCCACGGATTCGGCTTGCCCTTTTCCGTTTTCGATCGCCTTTACTAACGGAATCACGTTTGTTTTCTTTTCCTCTGCCTACTAAGATGCTTCAATTCGGCAGGTTACCTTTCGCTAATGCGAATCCACACAAGGTGGAAGAGGTCTCATTCGGCCATCTCCGGTTCAAAGGCTCCTTGCGCCTACCCGGAGTAATATCGCGGCTTGGCACGACCTTCGTCGGCTCCAGAACCGAGCGATCCCCCATCTGGTTTGTAGCAACACTTCTGAAGTCTTCTCCTATTGAAATTGACTTCGGCATTCTGCTTAGTCCAGGCTGCGTATGCATGCCAATCAGATTCTGATTGACCGCCCTCACTGGCATCCGGCCCCTTGCGGGTGGCGGACATCGCCCCGTGTCTGTCGGGGCTGCCTTGGGCGTTCCCGCATCCCAACCGGTCGGTTGGCATGCGGATGAATTTGGCGGACCTTTGCAGGTCCAGAGCTCCCCCTTTCGGGGGAGTGGACTCGTCGGGATTTGAACCCGAGGCCACCCCGTTGCAAACGGGGTGCTCTACCAACTGAGCTACGAGCCCGGACGGGTGTCCGGGACCCGCAAAACGGTTGGATCCGCCAACACGAGACAGACTTTGATCGATGAACCGGCCCGGACTCTTTTGTGCCCGGTCGGCCCGCTGGCCGACGGACGTTGAGTCCGTGTGGCACTCCTAAAGGAGTGACGCGAATAATATAGGAGGTGATCCATCCGCAGGTTCCCCTACGGATACCTTGTTACGACTTAACCCCGCTTGCGAAATCGAAGTTCAAACACGCCAAGAAACGTGCCTTCACTCCGACCCCACTCGCATGGTTTGACGGGCGGTGTGTGCAAGGAGCAGGGGCATATTCACCGCAGAATGTTGATCTGCGATTACTACGCGTTCCAGCTTCACGAGGGCGAGTTGCAGCCCTCGATCCGAACTACGAACAGGTTTCGAGATTGCCTTCCCCTTTCGGGGTCGGAGCCCATTGTCCTGTCCTTTGTAGTGCGCGTGTAGCCCTGGAGATTCGGGGCATACGGACCTGTCGTTGCCTGCACCTTCCTCTGACTTCGCGCCAGCGGTCCCGCCATTGTGCCCAGGAAGCGGACTTCCCAGTTGCAAATGACGGCGCAGGTCTCGCTCGTTATCTGACTTAACAGAACGCCTTACGGTACGAGCTGACGACGGCCATGCACCACCTCTCTACCTGTGTTCGACAACGTCCTTCAGACTGAGTCACATCCGGCAGTCTCCCCAGGTGAGTTTTCCGGCGTTGAATCCAATTAAACCGCACACTCCACGCGTTGCGGTGCTCCCCCGCCAATTCCTTTAAGTTTCAGTCTTGCGACCGTACTCCCCAGGCGGCAGACTCAACAATTTCTTTCCGGCACCGCCAGCCCTCGTAGGACCAGCGACACCAAGTCTGCAGCGTTTACACCCTGGACTACCCGGGTATCTAATCCGGTTTGCGCCCCAGGGCTTCGTCCCTCACTGTCAGAGCCGTTCTAGCATGGCGCCTTCGCCACTGGTCCTCCCCGAAGGATTACAGGATTTTACCCCTACCCCTCGAGTAGCCCATGCCTCTCCCGGTCTCGAGCGTGCCGGTCTACCCGGAAGTCGATGCGTTGAGCGCATCGATTTACCCAGGCATCTAACACGCCAGCTACGGACGCTTTAAGCCCAATAATAATGACCACCACTTGTGCTGCGGGTATTACCGCGGCGGCTGGCACCCGTCTTACCCAGCACTTTCTTCCCGACTTACGAACAGTCGAGGACAGCCAACACTTAGTGCTGGCACTTGGGTTTCCCGCATCGTGGTTTCCCACATTGTGCAGTTTTCGCGCCTGCTGCGCCCCGTAGGGCCTGGATTCGTGTCTCAGAATCCATCTCTGGGCGATGTCTCCCAACACCCATACCCGTCGTAGGCTAGCGAGGACGTTACCCTCGCTACAACCTGATAGGCCGCAGAGCTATCCTACGCCGCCGGAGCTTTGATCCATCCACCGTTCCAGGAAGGATGGACTATGGAGTATTATCGTCAGTTTCCCGACGTTATCCTCCAGCGTAGGGCAAGTTCTCCACGTGTTACTGAGCAGTCTGCCGAGGGCCGAACCCTCTCGACTCGCATGGCTTAAGCGAAACCCAATAGCAGTGGCCGCTGGCAGGATCAACCAGAATTGATCCTCACAGTCGACCGATTTGGTCACTTGACTAGAGGATGATACACACGATTGTGCATCACCCCTTTTAGGAATCAGCGGACCGACCGGGTTTCACAGGCCCGGGTCGGTTCACCAATAAATGCTGTCTCGTGCATCAGGCGCGTGAGGTCACGTCGCTGTCCCGGCAAAGCCGGCGCGTCGGGTTTCACCGCCCTCATGAATGTTCCCCGAGTTGGATGTCCAGCCGCATCGCAGGCCAAAACGGCCGAGCTTGGCGTCCAACGGACCCGGGGCTTGATGCCGCGAACCGAAGTTCGCGGCGGGCGGGGTGCTAGGCACCCCGTCGGTAGGCCGGGCCGAAACCCGACCTGTATTTACGTCTTGTTCCCTGGAACGCCAGAAGGCGCCCTAGAGGCAGACACACCTGAGCGCCAACCCCTTGCGGGGCGACTCGGTGGGCGGGAGGGCATATGGCCACTCCTGCGTAGGAATCGCTGTAGAGCGACCCCTATTTGAGGGCACCGGTCGCCTTGTCGGCAACTGGTGCTCCAGAGTTGAGGTTCCGCATCGGAGGCGGATCCGGCCCTTTCCGCTTGTGCGGGTCACGGGGCTCCCTGTGGGGGGACTGTTGCCAGTCCCCTTGCGGGGTTTTCGCCCAAAGAGGGGGGGTATATGACTCGTTCGGCCCTCCTGTTGGCCTCCTGGAGCGGTTTTTGCGGGGGGAGTTAGGGGCGGACGCCGACGGAGCGGCGCAGGGCCTCCAGTTCGGAGGGCACCTCCTCCAGGGTCTTGCTGTGGCAACAGGAGGCGAGGCGGCGTCGGCAATCCGTGTCCACCTGGACGCGGGCGCGCAGGTTGGGCTCCAGTCTTGCCAGGAGGCGGCCTCCGGTGCGGTCCCAGTCCACCAGGAGGATGATGGGAGGCGCGGAGGCCGCCAGATCCTCCAGGAGACGGTCTAGCGGGTCGCCCTGGTTGAGCGTCGTGTGCGTCCCGCCGATGCCGAGCCAGTCGAGCGCGGCGCGGTCTCGTTGGCCTTCGACGACCACGGTCCCGCTCTCGGCGGCCTCGCGCAGGCGCTGGACCGCGTCCTCCAGGAGGGCAAGCCGGTCTTCCTCGGTGCGGCGTGCGGGCTTTCGCATCTCACGCCTCCGGGTGGGGCGCCAGGAGCGCGCACGCCGCATCACGCGTGATGCCTGCGACCGCGATGGTCTTGCGGCTGTCCAGGTGGCCCGCCTCGACGCGGACCGCGGCGAAGGAGAGATCGAAGAACGCGGCGACCAGCCGCACGATGGCCTCGTTTGCCTTCCCCTCCTGGGCGGGGGCCCGCACGCGCACGCCGATGCGCCCGCCGCGCCATGGGTTGAAGCCGTCCGGGAAGCGCTCGGTTTTGGCGCCGGCGCTGGCCTCCACCAAGAGGCGCACGCCCCCGGGGACAGACTGCACCGCGTCCTTCCAGGAGGCCACACCCGGGGACCGGGCGGCACCCGAAAGCCTTAGCCCCAAAGCGCGTCGCACGGCTTGCCCAACCCGAAGCCACCGAGGAGGCCGCGACGCGGATCCGTGATCTGGTGTGCATGGTGCGGGCGACAGGGCCGCCGCAAGGCGGTTTCCAGCACCGGCTTCGGCCGGGACCCTGCCGCGGTGACCCACAAGGCCCCCAACCGAGATCCGGCGCGTCGCCGGTCCATGAGGAAGGGACAACACCGATGCGGACACGGCCGCGACCACGCACTGCCTCGCGCGCAACGGACACTGCTGACCCTTCGGGGACCGTCCCTGCGCGATGTTGCCAGCCCTGAAGTCAAGGCTCCGACTGCCCCGTCATCGGGGTTGGATGAAGGAGCCCGTTACAGGACTGGGCAGCGGCCACCCCAGCTCCTTCTTCGCGTTTTTTCTCATCGTCCCTTGCTGATCCAGTACGCCATGAGCATGAAGCCGAGCACGGTCATGAAGAGAAGGACCCAGTTGCCCCAGCGCAGAATCTTGGCGCGACGGTCGGCCTCCGGTGTCGTGCCCTCGCGCTCCGGCGTCTGCGGGCGGTTCGGCTCGAACTTGGAGAAGGGCACGCGGCTTCGACCTCGGCGCCACCCATGAGGCTTTGCCCCGCCCCCGCGTCGCGGCCCGCGTGCTCACCGTCATCCTCGCCGAGGCCGAGGTCGAACTCGTCCCTGAGGAGGTCGCCGGCCACCCCGCCGTCCGCATCTCCGCGAAGGACCAGAACCGCCGCCCGACCGAGATCCTGCTCGACCAGAACGTCCACTGGCAGGCCATCAAGCAGCTCCAGGACGGCGCGCGCCGCGGCCGCCCCGACATCCTGCAGATGACGCTCCTGACGCTCCTCGAGTCGCCGCTCAACAAGAAGGGCGAGCTGAGCGTTGTCGTGCACACGCGCAACAACGAGCTCATCCGCGTCAAGCCGGACACGCGCCTGCCGCGCGGCGAGGCGCGCTTCCAGGGCCTCTTCGCCAAGGTCCTGCGCGACGGGCGGAGCCACGACAAGGACGCGCTCGTCTGGGTCGAGGGCGTGGGCGAGCCCGCCGCCGTCCTGCAGAAGGCCGCGAAGGGCCCCGTCGTGCGCCTGGACGAGGCGGGCAACACCGCCACCCCGGCGCAGCTGGCGTCGCGCGGGCGTGACCTCACCATCGTGCTCGGCTGCTTCCCGTCGGGCGGCTTCAGCACGGCGTGGAAGACCGCCGTCCCCGACGTCGTCTCCATCTGGCCGGAGCCGCTGGTCGCCTGGGCCGTCGCGGCCGAAATCGTCGCCGGCTGCCGCGCCGCCTGGACCTAGACGGGGTCCATCACTCGGGGCGCTGCGGCGTCGGCGCCGAGGAAGCAAGCCGGTCGGGCGTGGCCCCCGACGACGAACGCAGAGCGACCACGATGAGCCAGCCCGCCATGGAGGCGCACAGGGCGCGCTGGAAGACCGCGGCCACAGGCCACCATGCCGTCAGGTCGCCAAGGCCCCAAGCGTACCCGAGTCCCATCACGATGCCGGGCCACGTGAGCGAACGGCCGGCGAGGGCTTCCCATGAGGGCTCCGAGCGGCCGGCGTCCACGAGCAGGAACATCGCGCTCCCGACCAAGAGCACGGTGAATGAGGCCGCCACGTCGTGCACGCCGCCGACCCAGGTGCTCGGGTGGGGGGTGACGTCGGTCGGGAACAGGATGAGCAGGAGCGTCGTCGCGCCCCCGGCGACAAGGAGCCGGCAGGCCAGGCGCGCGTCGCGGTGGGGCGTGGCGAGGGCGGGCAGACCGAGGCCCAGGGTCACGAGGGCGAACGAAAGCGCCAGGAGGCCGAGCGGCCACAGCCAGGCCCCTTGCAGGCGGACGAAGCCGCTGATGTGGCGCGGCCAGTCGCCCAGGTTGAGCAGGTGCAGCAGGGCCAGGCAGGCAAGGAACAGCGCCAACGCCCAGGCGGCAAGGCGGATGCGGCGCCGGACTTCCTGCACGGCGAGGACTATGCGCGCCGGGGTTCAAGTCCTCTGCGGCGCGGAACCGGGGGGAGCCCGAGGACTAGGTTTCCGCTTCGCGGGCCTTCGCCTTCGCCTTGATCCTCTTCATGGTGAAAAGGGAGTCGCGCTCCATCTCCTCGAGGCGCAGCGCGATGAACTTCTTGACCTCGTCCAGCTCGGGCAGGACTTTGAACTCGAGGGCGTTGACGCGGCGCTTCGTCTTCTCGACCTCGTCCAGCAGGCGCTTGATGGCGGTCTCCAGCTCGGCGGCGAGGATGGCCTGCTCCACGAGGGCCTCGAAGCTGGTGACGGCCTCGTCGATGGCGGGGCTGGTGCCGACGATGCCGTAGCCGCGCTCGCTCAAGGGGTGGCGGACGGAGTCGGCCTGGATCTTGGGCACCTTGACGCCCATGATGTTGTGCTCGCGCAGGACGACCTTGGGCGGGTTCGTCACCGTCATGGCGACGCTGCGCACCGTGATGGCGCCCTCGACGGCGCTGGCGACCTGGATGGACTCCTGGGCGGCCTTGTAGCGCTGGACCAGGTCGGCGCGGATGGACTTGACCTTGGGCAGGATGGCGAAGACCTCGTACATGAGGCCGTCCCTCTTCTTCTTCAGGAGGTTGTAGCCCGACTTGGAGAGCGCGATCTTGCGCTTGACGTTGATGAGCTCAGAGCGTGTGGGCGTGACGTTCTGGGCGGCCATGGACGGCGCGCCGACAGGGGGGTTCCCGATAAACGTTGGGCCGATGCGGGGGCGCTGCGGGGCCGGTTGCCTCCAGTCAAGCGAGTCCCGAGGCACAAGGCTTTCAAGGCGCGTTGAGCCTGGGGCAACCCAGCATGTTCCTGTACGAACTGAACCGCAAAGAGACGAAGGGCGAAGCCGACTTCCCGCTCCTGGGCGCGCAGCTCAAGGCGGCGGTCAGCCTCGACTTCGGCGGCCACGAGGTGCCCCCGAAGGCCCGTCGCCGCCTCGCGGCCCAGGTCCTGCGCGAGCTCGCCCAGTCGCTCGACGAGGACGAGCTGGTGGCCGCCAACGCCCCCGGCCACATCCTGCAGACCGAGCCCACCGAGCTCCCCGACGTCTCCAACCGGCACACCGACGGCTGGGTGCAGCCCGCCGGCCTCGACTTGCGCATCGTCAAGTCGGCGCACCGCATCGTCCAGGAGGTCGCCGAGAAGGGCGTCTCCGGCCGCATCGTCCTCGCGAGCGAGCTCGTCGGCTCCATCGGGCTCTCGGCCCCCACCATCGGCCGTCTGCTGCGGGAAGGCGAGCCGGCCAACGACTACCTGCGCCAGTACATCATCGCCAACGCATCGGGGCGCACCAAGGCGCTGGACTTGACCCCCGCCGGCCGCCTCCTCGCCAGCAAGATCCGCGCCGGGACCGTTCCCGCTTAGGAGGACCTGGCGTGCCCACCGTGAAGGACGGCGACAAGTGCCGGGTCGTGGGCGGTGTCCACGCCGGCAAGTCCGGCACCGTGCGCGACCTCAACGTGAGCAAGTCTGGCCAGTTGACCATCACCGTCGTCCAGGCGGATGGAGAGCGGTTCAAGACGCTCGCCAAGAACGTCGTCGCGGCGTAGCGCGGCCGGCGTAGCGGTCAAATAGACCCTCACCTCACGGCGGTTTGCCCCATCCCTGTGCGCCCGGCCCCGCCGAGCGACTATCAGGAACGGCGACGGCTCGACCGTCGTCGGAAAGGGTAGGAGCAAACCACATGGCACAAACTATCGAGACCGTCGTGGACGGAGGCAAAGTCGCCGCCGGCCCCCTCGGCCCCACACTCG
This sequence comes from Thermoplasmata archaeon, assembly GCA_023269235.1. Classification (GTDB taxonomy): domain Archaea; phylum Thermoplasmatota; class E2; order JACPAO01; family JAHFTW01; genus JAHFTW01. The sequence continues at coordinate 228,940 of JAHFTW010000002.1, read as the reverse complement.
GCCCGACCGGCGCCAACATCGGCAAAGTCGTCGTGAAGCTGAACGAGGCCACCAAGGCCTACGCCGGCATGAAGGTCCCCGTCAAGATCATCATCGACGACAAGAAGGAGGTCACCGTCGAGGTCGGCACTCCCCCCGTGAGCCAGCTTGTTCTCATGAAGAGCAAGATCGAGAAGGGCTCCGGCACCCCGAACAAGGCCACCGTCGGCAACCTCACCATCAAGCAGGCCAAGGAGATCGTCGAGATGAAGGGCAAGGACCTCCTCGGCGCCACCCTGAAGGCCAAGGTCAAGGAAGTCGTCGGCACCTGCAGCTCCATGGGCGTCACGGTCGAAGGCCGCGTCGCCAAGGAGATGAGCAAGGCCATCGCCGCCGGCGAGTTCGACGCCCAGCTCAAGGAGTAGGCCTACGCACGACTCCGACGCTCCCCGTCCCTCTTCCCTTCCCCCTCCCGTTTCTTCGTCCCCCGTCGAGACCAGCGGCCGCCAGATCCTGTTCTGGCTCTTCGTCGCGCTCGCCATCGCCACCGCCGTCACGCTCGTCCTCTTTGCGCAAACCGTGGAGGCGCAGTTCCGGCCCCGCATCTACGGCGCGCTCGCCGGCGACCTTGCGCTCCCCGTGGTCGGCTGGTTCGTGATGAAGCGGCTTAACCGCCCGAAACCGGTGTAGCCGCTTACGAGAAACAATACATGTCGTGCAGGAACTCCGGCACGACCTTCGTGGGGATCTTCGCCCCGGCCGAGTGCGGGTGGCCGCCGCCGACGATGCCGTTGTGGGCGGTGAAGTCGCTCACGAACTGGCCCAGGTTGAGGTGATCCGCGTCGGGGCCGTCACTGGTGCGGCGCAGACTCAGGCTCGAGAGTTGGTTGCGGCGGTTGAGCAGGATGGCGACCGCGGCGCCCGCCTCGCGCGCGACCTGCGAGAGGGCGCGCGAGCCGAAGCCGAAGAGGCTTGGCTTGCGGCGGCCGAACTGCAGGAGGGCGACGTTGTGCTTGAGCTCCACGCGCTCGCGCACGCGCTCGAGCGCCTTCTCCCAGCGGCCCTCGTTGAGCATCTGCAGGTAGCGGCCCTTGATCTCGGGCACCTCGCTCGGCCACTTGCCGGCGCTCAGCTTGCGGGCGGCGTGGTAGCGGAAGCGGTCGTCCTCGACCTGGAAGCGCCAGGCGAAGTCGAGCATGCGGGCCTCCTCCTCGAGGCGGCTGGAGCCGACCTCGTCCTCGACCTCTTCCAGGATGGTGCTGGGGCAGTACTCGATAAGGTCCGCGAGGGCCACCAGGTGGCGGTGCGCGCCGTTGAGACCGAGGTAGTCGTAGGCGACGCCGGCCGCGCTCACTCCTTGACGCACCACGCCCTCGGTGTCGTCGTCGAGCTCGTCGAGCTGGAGGCCGGACTGCTCGTGGTGGTCCAAGTAGTGCACCTTCTGGCGCGTCTTGGACTTGTCATTGAGGGTCTTGATGAGGCGCGGGGTGAGGCCGAGGTCCACCAGGTAGAAGTCGTGGCTGGCGATGTCGCGGCGCAGGTGCTCGACGGCCATGTCGCCGGAGGGGACGAAGCTGACGCGGGCGGCCGGGTCCTTGGCCAAGAACAGCGCCGCGGAGATGATTCCATCCACGTTCCCCCTCGTCAGGAGGTGGGTCTTCCTGTCGTCCCGGGCACGGAGGTCCATGGGCGTGCAGTTCCGCGTTCGAATCTAGCTCCACCCACTTTAGTTTTTCGTTTTCTTCTCCTGGGCGGGAGGGCGCTGCTTCTTCTGGAGCCTGCGCATTTTTCGGCGCATCGAAAACGGGACGTTTCCACAGGAAGTGCAGGGCTTGCCGAGGGGGGCTGGATGGCCGCAGACCGTGCACCATCGCTCCCGTGCGCCGGGGCGGCGGAACGCGACACCCGGGCGAGGCGGCGCCTGGGGGACGAACCGGAGCAGGAAGGCCACCAGGGCCGCCACGAGGAGCAAGCCCGCTATCCCTTGGAGGACGGCGGCCGCGCCGGACAGGGCGAGCGCGAGGCCGGCCACAAGCAGCCCCAGGGCCACGAGGGCCAGGGCCGCGAGGTCGGTGCGCCGCACGCCCTCCGCAGAGGGGCCAGGACGGTTCAAGCCGACGGTCCCGCGGCCAATAGGTCCCACGCCGCCTTCTCGACCTCGTGCAGGGGGCCCGGGACGACGAGGCAGTGCAGCGGGGCGCCGAAGTCCAGGCCCGCCAGGGTTCCGGCGGGCCCTGTCCAGCGGCCCGGCTGGTCGGAGCCGGCGCGTGCCAGGACGCCCAAGGACGTGGCCTCCGTGAACCAGGTGGCGCCGGTGCGGCGGGCGAGGTCCAGAAGTTGTCGGACCCCCTCGTCGGCGCGCATGAAGTAGCCCACGTCGGCCTGGATGTCGAGGAGGACCAGCGTGTGGAGGCCGCGCGCGTGGTTCTCCGCGACGGCGTCGAAGGGGGAGGTGGGGTTCCAGGAGCCCTGCGGCCGGACGAGCGTCGTGGTGCGGCCGAACTTGTAGTGCTGCAGCCCGAGGAGTCCAGGCGCGGCGGAGAGGATGGAGGGGGCGTGGAGGACGTGGACGGCCACGCCGGCGGCGCGGGCGCGCACGATGAGGTCGGTGTGCGTCGTCGCGGCGAGCGGGTCCCCGGCCACCAGGAGCCCCACCTCCCCGGACCTGGCCTCCGCGACGAGGCGGTCGGCGCCCTTCTCGACCCCAAGACGGTCCAGCTTGGCGACCTTCTTGCCGACGAACGCCTCCAGCTCGGCGTGCGGGGTGGAGAGGATGGCCGTGTAGAATTCGGCGTAGAGTGTCGAGCACTGGCGTGCCGCCTCGAGGCCGGCCACGGTCATGCTGCGCACGTCGTGCAGGCCGAGCCCGATGAGCCAGAGCGCCACGCCCCCGGCACGACCGCGCCCTTCAAGGGCTTGGCCCCGGTGGCGACGGCATGGCGGACACGGTGCGGGCGGACGGGGTCCGCGTGCCGCGCGGCGAGGCGGAGGGGACCCGCCGCCGCCTCATCGACCTCGGCGTCCTGCGCAGCGACCTGGAAGTGGCGAAGGACGGCGAGCATGTCGTCTTCCCCGTCGCCCACGCGTGCGGCCCCCGCATTCCCATCGTGGCGTTCGACTTCACGCCCCGCGCCACGCGCCTCCGGAGCTATCAGGAGCTGCTCCCCGACGCGCTGCGGGAGCAGGCCCCGCGCGCCTTCGACACCCTCGGGGACCTCATCCTCGTCAAGGTCCCCCTCGAGCTTGCCGCCCACCGGGCCGCGATCGGCGCCGCCCTGCTGGAGTTCCACCATTGTCGCGCGGTCTTCCACGATGGCGGCGTCAAGGATCCGTACCGCACACGAGCCCTTGAGCGCATCGCGGGGACCGGCGATTCTCTGACCCGCATCCAGGAGAATGGCTGCACGTTCTGGGTGGACCCGGCGCGCGCCTACTTCAGCCCCCGTCTCGCCCACGAGCGCGAACGGGTCACCGCGCTCGCGAAGCCCGGGGAGCTCGTCGTGGACCTCTTCGGCGGCGTCGCCCCCTTCGGCGTCCAGCTCGCGAAGAAAGGCGCCACCTTGCACTCCGTGGACCTCAACCCCGCGGCCACCGAGCTCGCCGCCCGCAACGCGGAGGCCAACCATGTCCAGCTCCACCTCCACACCGGCGACGCCCGGGTCGTCGGCGCCACCCTGCCGAAGGCCGACCGCGTCCTGCTGAACCTCCCGCACGGCGCCAAGCAGTTCCTCGATGTCGCCGCCCGCGTCGCGAAGCCAACGGCCACGATCCATTACCACGAGATCCTGCCCGCCGCCGACGTCGCCGCACGCGGCCGCATGGTCGTGGACACGCTGCGCCATTTCGGCTGGCGTGGCCGCGTGGTCGCCACGCGCACGGTGCGCAACTACTCGCCCGTCGAGGCGCACGTCGTCTTCGACCTGGTAGGGATGCCCGACCTGTAGGCCTACTTCCAGAACGCATTCGTGCGGGCAAACGTCAGCTCGGCCGTGAGAATCTCGCGCCAGAATCCGGGATGTGCTGGGTCAGCGACCTTCTGCAGGATGCGCGCCGCGGTGTCGGGACCGATGCCGCGCGCCACGAGGAGGCGGGCGGCGACGCCGCCGAAGCTCGCGACGAGGGCGCCGTTGCGCAGGATGCGGGCCCGCTCGGCCGCCTGCTGCGCGGTGAGCTTGGCTTTGCTGCGCAGAAGCGGGAGCTGCTCCTCGTTCCAGGGGCGCAAGACCGCCATCTGCGTGCTCGCGCAGCCCCGGCACGCGATACGCTTAGGCAACCCCGCGACGGTGCCAGGCCGCGACGCGCCGCAAGCGCAGCACGCCAACAGGATGTCACTGGCCTCGATGCGCTCCCGGACCGCGGCCAGGACGGCCTCGTCGGTGCGGGGCGGGGAGAGCATGCGGCGCATCTCCTCGCGCCCAAGATGGGTCAGCGGACCAGCGGCTTGGATGACGATGGTCGCCTGCTGGGTGCGCAGGCGGCCGAGCAGGATGCGCACCGCCTCCAGGTCGAAGCGGTCGTGGAGGAGGCGGTTGAGCGTCTCCTCTTGGAGCGCGACCTGGTCGAGGAGGGCGTCGAGGCGGCCGCGGCCCATCTTGGTGGGCTCCAGCTGCTTGGGGAGGGCGCCGAAGTGCTGGGCGACGTGGACAAGGTGGTAGCGCAACTGCGGGGAATCGCGCAGAAGGAGGAAGAGCAACGTGTCGAGCCCCTCCGGCTCCAAACGGGACCACAAGTCCGCGATGCGCTGCGCGGGAGCCGGGCCGGGGAACGTGAAGTGGACGCGGTACGCGTCGGAGTCGAGGCCGACGGGGTGGCCGAGCTCCTGCGCGAGGAGGCCTTGCGTGAGACGGCCGAGCGCCTCGTTGCCGCGCGTGCCCAGGCAGGTGGTGGCAACGACGGCGCGGCCGTCCACGTCGAGGGTGAGGAGCCGGTCGGAGCCGACGCGGAGGCCCTTCTCCTTCTGCGCCGCGAGGGGGTCCACGACCCCGTCGGGCAACGGATAGTGCGCGAGCTCCTTGGCGTCGCCGTCGGCGAGGGCGCGGCGCAGGCGGCCGACCTCTTGGGCCACCTCGTAGCTGACGGGGAGCTGGCTTCCGGTCCACTGCGGGATGGGACCCAACTCGGGGACGGGGGCGACCCGAACGCGCTCGGCTTCCGCCTCGACCTCGAGGACGCGCCAACTCTGGCCTGCCATGACGACGAGGCTGCCGGGCGCCATGCTGGCGGTGACGAACGCGGAGTCCAGGGTGCCGATGGAGCGCTTGGTGGACTCGTCCACGACGCGGAACGTCGTCTCGTCCGGGATGAGGCTGATGTGGTCCAGGAAGTGCCGGCGCGCCCGGCCGCCCCGCGCGATGCGGTCGGCGCGGCCCTCGGCCAGGAACAGCGTCTTGGACTCCAGCATCGCGGTCCAGGCGGCGTCGAAGAGCCCCTCGTCGAGATCGACGAAGCAGCCGGCGCGACGCAGCACCTCCCAGCACCACGGCTTGCGCAGCTCCTGGTACTCGTTGGCGAGGGCGACGAGCTGGTTGGCAAGGACGACGAGAGGAGCGTCGCGGATGGAGAGCGGCTCCAGGCGGCCCTCCGTGGCGCGGCGCGCGACGGCGGCGCACTCCCACGCGTCCTCCGGCCCCGTCGCGAGAAGCGTCCCCGCGCTGACGCCGCCGACGCGGTGGCCGCTGCGCCCCAACCTCTGCACGAGACGCGCTACGCTGCGGGGACTCGCCACCTGGACGACGTGGTCGATGGCGCCGACGTCAATGCCCAGCTCCAGGCTTGAGGTCGCGACGAGGGCGCGCAGGGTGCCTGCCTTGAAGCGCGTCTCGACGTCGGCGCGGTGCTCGGCCGAGAGGGAGCCGTGGTGGAGCCCGAGGACCGGGGCGTGGCCTTCCTCGGCGTCCAGGATGCCGCTGCGGCTGGCGAGCAGCTCGGATCCGTCGCGCGTGTTGTGGAAGACGAGGACGCGCTCATGCTCCGCGACGAGGCGGCGCACCGCGCGAATCTGGGCGAGGGCCGCCGGGGGAAGGCTGAGGCGCGCCGCCGTGGCGGCGTCCTCTTTCTGGGCGGGCGGGGCTTGCACGGCGAGCGTGATGCGCTTCTTCGCCTCGACGCGCACGACGGTGACGGGGCGGGCGCCGCCGAGCCAGCGCGCGACCCGCTCCGGGTCGGCGACGGTGGCCGAGAGGCCGATGCGCTGGAAACCGCCACCCGGGCGCGCATCCGGTTTGGCGGGGCAAAGCCGCTGGGCGGCCTTGGCGACGCGGAGCACTTCGGGTTGGCCGACGACCTCCTCGACGCGCTCGAGGGCGACGAGGAGCTGGGCGCCGCGCTCGCTCGCGGCGAGGTCGTGCACCTCGTCGAGGATGACGAAGCGGACGGTGGCGAGGTGGCGGCGCAAGGTGTCGCCGTACAGGAGAAGCTGCAGCGTCTCCGGGGTCGTGATGAGGAGGTCCGGCGGGTCGCGCGCCTGCCGGGAGCGCTCCGTGGGCTTGGTGTCGCCGTGGCGGACGCCAATGCGGAGCCCGAGCGCCTCGGCCCACGACTCCAGGCGCCCCATGAGGTCGCGGTTGAGGGCCCGCAAGGGCGTGACGTAGAGCGCCTTGAACCCCTGCGGCCACGGCTTGCCCTTGGCCGCGAGGGCGTCGCGTTCCTCCAGCATCCGACTCAGCACCGGCAGGAGGGCCGCCTCGGTCTTGCCGTGCCCCGTCGGCGCGACGACGAGGACGTGCTTTCCCTCCTTCAACGGCGGCCACGCGGCGTCCTGCGCCCCCGTGAGGCTCGTCCACCCCTGCGCCGCGAGCAGCGCGCCGAGGCTGGGGTGGAGGCGGTGCGGCACGGGGCGCCCACCTCCGCCGGCCTTCAAAGCGTCGCGGCTGGGGCTACGCGCCGAGAAGCTGTTGGAGCGCGTAGTCGTTGTAGCTCAGGAGCAGCAGCATGCCCAAGAAGATGGACAGCAGGTAGGCCGCGGCGGAGCTGAGGCGCATGAAGCTGCCCTGCCGCCCGATGCGCAGCCCCGAACGGATAAGCAGGCGCAGAGGGCTCGCGACCGCGAAGAGCATGAGCAGGAACGGCGCGACGTCGATGGCGAGCAGGACCAGGAACGACTCGGGCGCGAAGCCGTGGGTGAGCCCGTCGAGGACGCTCGTGCCCCACACGTCCTGCACGGTGAGGTCCCACACCCAGAAGAGAAGGAGGAACGCGAGGGGGCCGGCGACCCATCCGATCCAGCGCAGGCGGTCCCAGCGCTCGTTGGCCTTCGGGGCCTTCTCCCCCAAGACGAGGCGCGTGATGAACGCCCCGATCGCGAGGACCCAGAGAAGGTAGCTCCACCAAGGGAGCTCGAGGAAGCTGAAGCCGTACAGCGGCTCGGCGCCCTGCACGCGGCCGCCCGTGATGACCAGGGCAGCGTCGCCCGCGAGGCGAAGGCGGGAGCCGTCGGAGGCCACCGTGAGCCGCTCGAGGCGGGTGAGCTGGAGGCCCTTCACGACGTCGCCGGGGCCGGCGGCCTGGGTGGGGACGCGCATGATGGCGCCGTTGAGGACGCGGGCCAGGATGGGCTTGAGGGAGTCGAGGCCGCCGACGTTGATGCCGTCGCTCGCGCCTCCTTTGCTGCTGGCGCCGTTGATGTCGTCGATGACGGCGCTGAGCTTGCCGAGGTCGAGCCCCTCCACGGCGTCCGCGGCCGTGGCCGGCGTCCAGGTCGCGCGCGAGGCGGCCTCGAACGGGGCGACGAGCGTGGGGGCGCGCACGGGATCGAGGCTGAGATGGGATCCTTGGAACAGCAGGGCGACGCTCCCTGCGATGGTGCGCGTGAATGCGCCGTCAGTGACGATCGTCTGGGTGGCTCCATTGAGCCCCACCCAGCGCCCGGTGACCGCGCCCGTGTTGGCGTCCTGCACGGCCGTCTGCGCGGAGGTCATCGCGATGCCGGGGAGGGCGGTGAACGTCGTCGTGCCGCCGATTGTGCTCGCCACGAGGGTCTTCTGCAGGTTGAGCGCCTTGAGGTCGCGGTCGCCCTGGAAGTCCACGAAGAGCCCGAGGGCATGGCGCGCGGCGAGGGTCGCGTCTGCGGGGCCGGGGAAGTCCACCGCGAAGGCGCCCCCGGGGGAGATGGAGAGCGTGAAAGCGCCGCTTGGCGAGGTGCGGCAGGGCGGGTTCGTTCCGTCCATGAAGCAGACCTGCTCGACGCCATGCAGCGTCGTGGGCTGGACATTGAAGAAGCCGAAGGCGCCCGCGACGCCGGGGAGCGTGGCCTGGACGGCGCCGCTCAGGAACGTGAAGGAGGCGGCGTCGGCGCGCAGCCCGGGCGCGTAGTCCTGCGTCGCCGCGTAGGGCTGGGTCCCCACCAGGAAAGCCTGCGCCGTGGGGGCGAGCAGAAGAAGCAGGAGCAGGGCGGCAACGCGGCGCACGACCGGCGGACGGCGCGGGGGGTTTATCGCCTTGGTGAGACCAGGCTCGCCACGTCGGCGGGCTCGACGGGGAGGCGGCGCGTCAGGTTGCTGCGGCCGCCGGCGGTGACGGCGACGTCGTCCTCGATGCGGATGCCGATGCCTGCAGTGCCTGGGGGGCAGGCCGTGAAGTCGCGGTTGAAGTAGAGGCCGGGCTCGACGGTGAGCACCATGCCCTCCCGCAGAAGGCGCGGCTTGCCGTCGAGGCCGGTGGCTCCGCCCGTGTCATGGACGTCGAGGCCGAGCCAGTGGCTCGTGCCGTGCATGAAGAAGCGCTGGTGGCGCTTTTCGGCGATGGCCTTCTCGAACGGGCCATCGATGAGGCCCCGGTCAATGAGGCCGGCGGTGATGGTCTCTACGGCGGCCTCGTGCGGCTTGCGGAACGGGTTGCCTGGGCGGACTTGGCGCAGCGCGGCCTGGTGCGCTTCCAGGACGAGCTCGTAGAACGAATGCTGCGTGGGCGAGAACGCGCCGCCGACGGGGTAGGTGCGCGTGATGTCGGAGGTGTAGTAGCCCCACTCGCAGCCGGCGTCCACCAGGAACAGCTCGCCGGCGCGCAAGGCGCCGAGGTTGCTCACATAGTGCAGGACGGCGGCGTTGGGCCCGCAGCCGCAGATGGATGGGTAGCCGACGCCGGTGGAGCCGTGATGGCGGGCGTGGTGCGCGAAGTCGGCCTCGACATGGAACTCCTGGGCCCCGGCCTGGATGCGCGGCGCCATCGCGAGGTGCGCCTCGACGCCGAGGTCGCACGCCTTGCGCAGCATCCGGAGCTCGGCGGCGTCCTTGATGAGGCGCATCTCGTGCAGCAGCTCGCGGCCGTGCGGGTCGCGCGGGGCGTTGGCCTTGGGCTTGCCGAGCAGGGCGCTGGACGGGCCGCCCGCCTTCGCGGTTCCGGGGTCTTTCACCCACCGGCGACGCGCGGCCGAGCGCACGAGGCGGCGCACGCCTGGGTCGTGGTCCGTGATGGCGTGGACCATGGATTTCCCCAGCGCGGCCGGAAGCCGCGTCGCGAGCTCGGCGATGTCGAAGGCGTGGTCCACGCCGAGGGCCGCGGCGGCGCGCGCGACGCCGAGGCGGCGGCCGGTCCAGATCTCGGCCTCCTTCTTGCGGTCGCGCAGGAACAAGGTGGTGGCGCCCGACCCGCCTTGGAGGACGAGGACGGCCCCGGGCTCCGCGAACCCGGTGAGGTACCAGAAGTCGCTGTGCGGGCGGTACAGGTAGTCCACGTCGTTGCTGTACTGCTTGACGGTGTGCGTGGCGACCACGAGGACGTGGCCCGTGCCAAGCTGCTTGGCGAGGCTCTTGCGGCGCGCGAGGTAGGCGTCGAGGGGCAGTTGCGGGGTGGGACCGACGGCCAGGTCGCCGAACTTCACGCGACGCAATGGCGCGCAGGGGGTTAGGAGGTTGCGGCCGGGACCCGGCCTGTCGCGCGCAGGCTCCACTCGTTGTCGGTGTCCGCTGTGACCGTGTTGCCCGCAAAAGTGGTGTCGCCCGCGCTCACGAGCGTGACCTGCGCGGTGACGTTGCCGTGGAACGTGGCGGCGGGGACGACGAGGACGACGGAGCCCGCGGTCCCGACCGGGTTGGTGGCGGTGCCGGCGGCGACGCGGTGGCCCTGCGCGTCCAGGAGGGTGAGGGCAAACGTGTCCGGCTGGTTCGTGGCGCCCGGGAGGGTGGCGACGGGGTCGAACCAGGTGAGCCGCACGGTGACGTTCTGCGCGGCGTCGGCGGGGATGGCGAACGCGACGGTCGTGGTCTGGCCTTCGGTGGTGGACCCGTCCCGCTGGGCGAACGTGGCCGCCTCGAACGCAAGGGGCGGGGAGGCCGCGGACGACTGGGTGCCGGCCGCGACGCCCGCGAGGACCAGGAGCGGGACGAGCAGCAGGACTGCAAGGGCGGCGGGGAGGCCCGCGCGCTTGCGCTCGGCGCGCGGCGTGAGGAGGTGGGCGTACAGCAGGAACGCGGAGACGGTGAGGACGCCGACGCCCACCATGAGCGCCCAGAACAGCGCCGGCCGGCCCTGCTCCTCCGCGATGGCGCCGTACAGCCATCCGCCGACGAGGGGGCCGAGGAAGAAGCCCGCGAAGATGGGCAGGAACCCGTAGCCCTGGTACACCGCGACGCGGTCGCGCGGCGCGATGCGGGAGACATAGCTCAGGAAGCCCGGGTAGGCCAGCACCTCGCCGGCCGTGGAGATGATGATGCCCGCGACGAGGGCGGGGAAGGTCGCGACGAGGCCGAGGAGAAGGAAGCCGGCGGCGGAGAGCGCGATGCCGAGCGTCATCCAGCGCACGGGGTCGCCGCGGGCGGCGAGGCGGCCGAGCGGGATGCCGAGCAGGATGACGAAGGCGGGGTCGATGGCCTGCTGCAGGTTGGCGTCGAACCAGGCCGGCTTGGGCACGAAGCGGTCGAGGTACAGCGTGAGGAACGAGAAGTTCATGCTGTACAGGAACCAGAACCCCGCGAAGATGGCGAGCAGCACGATGAAGGGCCGGTCGCGCAGGACCTCCGCGAGCGGGCGGAACGCGCCCAGCAGCTTCGTGTCCCGTTTCGGGGGAACCGGATTGCGGAACAAGAGGGCAATGAGCAGGAAATCGGCCAGCATGATGCCGGCGCCGAGGGTGAAGGCGAGGCGGTAGTCGGTGCCAAGCAGGGCGATGAGGACGGGGCCGAGGAAGCCGCCGACGTTGATGCCCATGTAGTAGAGGTTGTACCCCATCGAGCGGTGCGCGGGGGAGGTGACGTGCGCGATGCTCGCGGCCGTCAGGGGCTTGAACATCCCGGCGCCGAGCCCCAGCAGGACGATGCCGACGATGAGGAGCGGGAGGCCCGTCGCGGCGGCCATGAGCAGGAAGCCGGAGGCGTAGGCGACGAAGGCGGCGAGCATCGTCGGCTTGTAGCCCACCTTCTCCGCGATGGCGCCCGTGAGGAGCGGCACGATGTAGGGCAGCGGCAGGAGGATGGCGGAGAGCAGGCCGATGGTCGCCGTGGAGTGGCCGAGCGACTTTAGGTACAGGCCGTTGACGGAGACGATGCCGTAGTAGGCCAGTCGTTCCAGGAGCTCGGAGCCGTTCACGACCGCGAACTGCCCCTTCGACGTCGTCGCCTCGCCGCCGTGCGCCACGCCCGCCCCTTGGGCCGGCGCCGCAAAGGCGTTGCGGTCCACCGCGCGCCGGCTCCGAACAGGTCATGTGCCAGCGTCTCCCTGGCGCCATCGTGGGCTTCGTCGACTGGTTCCTGGGGCTGCCCGAGCCCTTGGCCTGGTTGGCGTTCGTCGCCGTCATGGCCCTCGAAATGGGGATGATCCTTCATTTCCTCCCCACGGAGCTCATCCTCATGCTGGGCACGCTCCGGCTCGCGCACGACCTGCCCAGCCTCGTCCTCGTCGTCCTCGTCGCCACGTTCGCCTCCACCGCGGGATGCCTTCTGCCCTACGGCGTCGCGCGCTACGGCGGCCGCCCTCTCGTGCTGCGCTTCTCGAAGCCGCTCCACCTCACGCCGGCGCGCCTCGCCAAGTTCGAGCACGTCATGGCCGGGCGCGGCGGGAAATGGCTGGTGTTCCTCTGCCGCGCCCTTCCTGGTCTGCGCACGGCCCCGAGCATCCCCGCCGGCCTCGCCAAAATGGAGGCCTCTCCCTTCATCCTGCTGAGCGCCGTCGGGTGTGGGCTCTTCAACGCACTCTTCGCGGGACTCACCTACCTGTACGGCAAGCCCGTCGTGGAGCGCATCGAGACAGGCCTCGAAAGGGTACGCGACACAGTCGTCGGGCACCCCCTGGCCGCAGCGCTCGCCCTCCTCATCCTTGTCCTCGGACTGGTCGCCGTCGTGCGCTGGTTCCGCCGCCGCCGGCCCGCGGCGCCCGTCGTCGTGGAGTCTGCCCCACCCACGCCGCCGGAGCCTTGACTACGCGACGCCGGCTATCTCGGCGAGCTTGCGCACGGTGTTGAGATTGCGCGCCGTCGTGGCGGAACCGACCGCCTTGTCCACGGAGGCCGGCGTGATCTTGGTCTCCGCCTGACCGCCCGGGTAATGGAACCACAGCCCGTCGCCGCGCAGGACGAGGGATTCGCCGTTCTTGGCGCGCGCCAGCAGTTCCGCCGGGGCCTCCTTGCGCGGAGAGGATTTGGAGAGGCCGAGCACGACGCGGTTCGGTTCCGCCTCCGCGGGTCCAGGGAACGGCGTCGTGAGATAGGCCTTCCATTGCTCCGCGGTGCGGACGATGACGGGGACCTCGATACCGAACTTTGCCTGGATGGCCTTCTCCAGCTTCGCCTCGACAGAGGCAGTGGTTCCTGTGCCGGTGACAAGGAGGTTGCCGCTCGCGATGTAGGTCCGCACCTCGGTGAAGCCGAGCTTGTCGGCGACGGCCCGCAACGGCTCCATCTCGACCTTGCGGCCGCCGACGTTGACGGCGCGAAGCAACGCGATGAAGGTGGTCATCCGCGGAAAATCGGCCGCTGGCTCAGCATCACGGGCAGGGGAAGCGTCCCGCGCGGCTCGCTTCCCGTGTTCTTGGCGCACAGCGCGATGAGCTGCTCAAGCGTCATCGGGGTCTCGGTTCCCCACTCGGGTTTGCGGACGCGGGGCGTGTAGTGGCCGCTCGTCTTCTCCTTCTCGCCGACGACGACCATGAAGGGAATCCATTCCTTCTCGGCCTCGGCGACCTTGCGGCCGACCCCGTGGCTGGAGTCGTCCACGTCGGCGCGGAAGCCGGCCTGGTTGACGGCGCCGGCGAGGCGGACGCACTCGTCAAGGAAGGAGTCGTTGAGTGGCATGAAGCGCACCTGCGTCGGGCTGAGCCAGAAGGGGAGGGCGGGTTTCTTGCCGGCCTTCGTCTCCATCGCCTGGTGCTCTAGGATGGCGCACAGGTTGCGGTCGATGGCGCCCGACAGGCTTGCGTGCAGAAGGAACGGCGTCCGACGGGAGCCGTCGACGGCGGTGTACTGAATGCCAAAGTTCTCCGGGTTCTGCGTGTCGATCTGCACCGTGGAGAGCGCGAACGCCTTGTGGACGGAGTCGTTGAAGTTGAACTCGAACTTCATGACGAAGTAGAACGACTGCTGCTCCCACATCTCCACGAGGACCGGCTGGTTCACAGTCTGCGCGAGCGACACCGCGAACTCCTTGTTCTCCTCGTAGAACGACTTCACGAAGCGCACCGCCGTCTCGAAGGGGACCTGGAGGCTCTCCATCCAGGCCTTGCTGCGGTCGAACTGGCGCTTGAACTCCTCGCGCGCCTGCGGCAGGTCCGCGACGAGGGTGTGCATATCGGGCATCGTGAAGGCACGCAGGCGCTTGATGCCGGCCGTCTCGCCCGACTGCTCGCGGCGGAAGGAGTAGTGGGTGAGCTCGTAGATGCGCGCCGGGAAGTGCTTGTAGCTGAGCGTGGCGCGGCTCATCGTGAGGTACATCCCGAAGCAGGCCGCGAAGCGCAAGAAGAGCTCCTTCTCGTCCGACTTGATGCGGTACTGGCGCGCCGGGAATTTGTTGAGGTACTTGTTGAGCGCCGGGTGGTTGACGTCGTACATGATGGGCGTCTCGATCTGGAGACCGCCGGCGTCGCGGCACACCTTGTTGATCTTCTCCTCGAGGAGGCGCTTGATGAGGGAGCCCTTGGGGAACCAGCGCATGTTGCCATTGTCGGAGCCGGGCTCATAGTCCACGAGCTCCATGCCCTGCATGAGCGGGATGTGCGCGGGCTCGGAGTCGGCCTTACGGCTTCCGCCCATCTCGTAGGCGTAGAACTTCTCGAGGCCGGGGAAGGGCTTGAAGTCGAACTGGGCGGCCGGCGTCAGCGCGCCGTTCGGGCTGAGGACGAACCACTGCGACTTCAGGGTCTTCTCCGCCTTGAGCGCCGCGTTCTGCTCGTCGGACTGGACCGAGTTGCCGCCGTCGGGGGCGCCGGGACCGGCGGGGCCTTTCATCGAGGACTTCGCCTGCATTTGCGCGGCGGCGACGGTGGCGGACGCCGAGGTGGCCATCATGCCGGGGGCGGCGCCGGGGGTGCAACAGTCGTCGCCCGTGTGGACATGGCCCGCCGGCGGGTCGGGCAGGACGTGCCGGCTCAACTCGCTCAGCGGGTGGCCCTTGCAAGAGATGCTGAACGCCTTGTACCAACCGAACGGGGACTGCTTGACCTCGTAGTCGGCAGGGAGGGCAGCCTTGAGCGCGGGCAGAGCCTCGATGGCGATGGCGGGTGCGGCGAGGCTGTTGCTGAGGTGCGCGTACGGGTACAGCATGACGCGCTTCGTCTTGACCTGGTCCGCGACCTTGACGATCTCCGCGGCCGCCTTGGCGACGGCGCTCGCGAGGTTCAGCTCGTCGGCCTTCTCGACCGAGATGAAGGCGCACAGGCACTCCTCCATGCGGCCCGCCTTCTCGGCGTCGGCGAGCTCGGGGGCCGCCTTGAGCGCCTTCTTGGTCGCCTTGTACTCGATGAAGTCCGAGTGGACCAGGAGCAGCTTCATTCGCGCGTCCGAGGATGGGGTTGCTGATAGCGGTTTGGGGCCCGTTCCAACAGGAGGAAAGTGTGACTCTTGCTTATAAGGCGCCTTGGCGCACAGGGTTTTTCCCTCCCCGGCCCACCGCAGCGCCGTGAAGGTGGCTCTGGTCCTCAACGGCGACGAGCCGAGCGGCGACGACCTGAAGCTGCTCGACGCCTGCGACGCCATTGTGTGCGCCGACGGCGCCGCCCAGGTCCTCCTGAAGACCAACCACGTCCCGACGGTCATTGTGGGCGACATGGACTCCCTGAAAGGGGACGCCTACAAGTGGGCCGACTCGCTGGACATCCCGATCGAGCGCCACCCCGAGCTCAAGGACGTCCTCGACGGCGACTTGGCGGTCCAGAAGGCCCGCGACCTCGGCGCCACCAGCGTCCTCGTCCTCGGCGCCCACGGCGGCCGCAGCGCCATGTTCCTCGCGAACCTGAAGATGGTGCGCCGCATCCACGATGCCGGCCTCGACTGCTCCATGGTCGGCCGCGGCGAGTCCCTGCGTTTCGTCTCCGCCGGCCAAGAGCTTCCCCTCCCCGGCCGCACGGGTGCGACCCTGAACCTGCTCGCGATGGACGGCGACGCCGTCGTCAGCCTCAGCGGCACCCAGTGGGAGGGCAGCGACGTCACGCTTGAGCGCACCGGCGCCCGCGGCGTCAGCAACAAGATCACCTCCGACGGCGCGCGCGTCGCCGTCCGCTCGGGCACCGTGCTCTGCGTCGTCGAGCGCAAGAAAGCCGAGTACTACATTCTCTAGAGGGCAAGGGGCTCGGGCGGCGCAGCCGTTGCCTGCGAGCGCCGCGCCGCCGCCAGGCACGCCATGCCCGCCACCGCCACAGCGGCAGCGAAACCGTAGCTCACCGCGACCGTGGAGACGCGCAGGATGAGAAACGCGCTCAGCGACCCCAAGAGGGTCCCGGCCCCGATGGCCGCATGGTACGTTCCAACGCCTTGGCCATGCCCGCCGGGGTGGAGGCTCGCCAGGATGACCGGCCCGTTCACCTGGATGAGGGCGAAACTGATGCCCATGAGGCCGTGGAGGATGAGGAGGGCCCCGTACGCTGGCGCGCCGACCAACAGAATGGTGGCGCCGAAGATGGGCAGCGTCGCGGTGCGCAAAATGGAGCCCTGCCAGACCCCTTTCGCCTCGCCGACACGGGCCCCGTGCCGCCCCGCCCACGGGTACGCGATGGGTGTGACGAGGTTGCTGGGAAGCTGCGCGAGCAGGACGAGACCGGCCGCGAGCCCGAGGCCGGAGAGGACGCCCGGGTACGTGGAGAAGAAGCAGACGGAGCCGGTGAAGGTGAGGGCGTAGCCGATGGGCCACAGGCGGTGCGGGCTCGCCGCCCAGTCGCGCAGCTCGGCCAGGTTCGGAAGCGAGCGCAGCCGGCCGGGGAAGAAGACGGCGCGCTCGAAGCGGCGCTGTCCCGCCTGCGCCAGCTTGGAGTCGAAGCCCGGCTCATGGGGAAGCGGGGGCTGCCAGGTCGCCACGGTCTGCCACGCCAGCAGGGCCCCCCCCGCGGCGAGGACGGCGCTCGCCGCAAACTGGCCCGCGAAGTGCGGCTGGCCCACAAGGCCCTGGGCCACGAGCCAGGCCCCCACGTCGCCCACGTGGAGCCAGACGTCGGCGGGGAGGGTGAGGAGGATGCTCGCGATCATCCCGGTGACGTAGGCCCCGCCGGTGCGGCGGCTGAGAGCGCCCGTCGCCTTGCTCCAGTCACGCCGGGGGACGCGCTGCAAGACCATCGTGCTCGCGGCGGGGGCGGTCGCGACGCCGAAGACGGTGTAGAGCACCGCGCCCGTGACGAAGAGCGGGAACGCCGGCAGACTTGCCATCAGGAGGAGGCCCAAACTGGCGACCGCGAAGCCGGCCACCACGACGGGTCGGCGCCGGACGCCGCGGGCCGCGCCCCGATCCATGAGGCTGCCCCACAGGAACGTCGCCGGGACGCCCAGGAGGTTCTGCGCCGCCGTCACCAAGGCGAGCGCCCACAGCGGCATCTGGTAGTGCAGCACGACGGCGAGCGGGATGAGGGCGTTCGAGACGCCGTCGCCGAAGCGGAACGTGACGTAGCTCCAGCTCCAGAGGGGCAATGCCATGCGCTCGCGCGCCACGTCGCCCCGCACGCCACGGAAACCAAAGGCCCTTTGCCCGCCAACGCCTGGGGACGCCGTGGCGAGCCTCCTGGCTGTCCTGGCCGCCGTGGCGGCGCTGGCGGCGGGAGCGGGATGGCTCGCGCACCGCCTCCGCCTGCCCCCGGCGCTCGGCTTCCTCGCCGTCGGGGCGATCGCCAGCCCGGTGGTCCACGCCACGCCCTCCATCGACCCTTCCGTGCTGGCCCCGGTCGCGGAGGTCGGCATCCTGGTCTTCCTGTTCGTGCTCGGCCTCGAACTGGACCTCAAGCGCCTTCGGGAAGCGCTGCGCGCGGGCGCCCTCGTCCTCCCCCTCGACGTCCTCGTGCCCGGCCTCGTCGTGGCGGGCGCCGTCCGCCTGGCCGGTTGGGACCTCCTGCAGTCCATCGCGCTTGGCCTCTGCGTGGGCGTCTCCTCGACCCTGTTCGGCGAGCGCCTCACCGCCACGGGCTTCGCCATGGAGGCCCGCAAGCGCACGGTCGGCGTGCTCGTCGCCGAGGATGTCGCCGCCGTCGCGATGCTGGCCATCATGAGCCTGCTCGGCTCGGGGACGGCGTCCTGGCTCGACCCCTTCACGGCCATCGGGAAGCTCGCCATCCTGTTCGTCGCCCTCGCCGCGGCCTCGCTCATCGTCGTCCCGCGCCTCCTCGACGCCGTGGCGCGCACGCACGCGCACGACCTCGTCGTCCTCGTCGGCGCCGCCACCGTCGCCTGCTTCGGCTGGCTGGGCGCCTGGGCCGGCTCGGCCGAACTGGGCGCCTTGGTCGCGGGCGTCGCGGCAGCGGAGGCGGGCAGCCGCTTCGTCGTCCGCAACGCCCTGCAGGGGCTGCGCGACCTGGGCGTCGCGGTCTTCTTCTTCGCCTCCGGCCTCTCCGTGGACGTCGGCCAGGCCGCCGCGCATCCAGTCCTGGTCGTCGGCGTCGCGCTCCTGTTCCTCGCGAGCAAGCTCATCGTCCACGTTCCCGCCGGCCTCGCCTCCGGCCTCACCCTTCTCGAGGCCGCGCGCAGCGCCGTCGCCCTCGGCACCGTCGGCGAGTTCAGCCTCATCCTCGCCGCCGCGGCGGCCGCGAGCCATGTGGCCCACCCGCTCCTCCAGACCGCCATCGTCGGCGCCATGCTCGTCCTCGTCATCCTCGCCCCGGCCCTGCTCGTTGCGCTTCCGGCCCTCGTGCGCCTGGCCAAGCGCCTGCCCGAGGGAGTGCGACGCCCGCTCTGGCTCGCGGTGCAGGGCGCCCGCCGCACCCGCCCGGCCACCCAGAGCCGTGAGGTCCGGTCCGCTGTCCGTGCCCTCGTCGCCGACCTCCTTCTCCTGGCGGCGTGGGTGGTGCTGGCGGTCGCCGCGACCCCGCTCGTGCTGGAGCGTGTCCCGTCGCAGACCGTCGCGCCGATCCTGCTCTTCAGCCTCGCCGTCGTCGTCGCGGCCCCCATCGCGGTGGCCGCGTACCGGCGCTACCGTGACCTCGTCCACCTCGTCGTCCGCGGCGAGGGGGGGGCGGTGCGGGCGCGCCTCGTGGACGCATGGGTGGCCGTGAGCGCGGTCCTCCTGTTCCTCCCGCTCGCCGTCCTCGTCCCGCGCACGCTCCCGGTGCTCGTGGGCGGCCTCGTCGTCGCCGTCGTCGTCACCGCCGTGGCGTGGCGCCAGCTCAGCCGCGTCCAGCGCGCCCTGGAGGGCTCGGTCAACCGCGTCCTCGGCCACGACCCCGAGTCCGCCCCTCTCCTCGACCGTCTCCTGGAACGCTACCCGTGGGGCGTCCGTGTCAGCGCCGTCTCGGTCCCCAGCGAGTCCCCGGTGGCGGGCCGCAGCGTCGCGGAGACGCGCCTGGCCGAACTGAGTGGCGCCACCCTTGCCGTCATCCAGCGCCACCGCCGTGAGATCGTCAACCCGGCTCCCACCGAGCTGGTGCGCGCCGGCGACACGCTGGTCCTGATGGGCGACGACCACCAGCTCGCGCGCGCCGAGGCGCTCGTCGTCGCGCACGGTGAGGCCATCCGCCTCTCCGCGCAGAGCCGCCTCGCCAACCTCGAGGAGGTCATCGTCGGAACCGCCTCCGACCTTGTCGGACGGCCGCTCGGCGACGCCGACGTCGCCACCCGCACGGGCTCCCGCGTGGTCGGTCTCTGGGTGCAGGGCGCGCAGCACCCGGAGCCGTTCCGGGACGGCCTCGTGCCGCAGGCGGGCGACCGCCTCATCGTGCTCGGCTCGCCGCTCCAGGTCCAGCGTGCCCGGCTTCTCGCGGAAGGCGTGTCCGGCTAGCGCGCCTGGCGGCGGCCCAGGGCGCCCGCGGCGAGGAGGACGCCCAGGATGATGGGCAGGGGCAGGACGAACGACTTGGCGCTGCCGGAGGTCGAGCCGGTCGCGGACCCGGAGGGGGCGACGATGGGGGCGGGGCCGGTCTTGAGCGCGACGTTGGCCGTGGCGTCCTTGGCGGGCGGCGGCGTGGCGGCCACGCATCCGGAGGGCAGGGCGTTCGGGGCGGTGGCGGTCACCTTGAAGGAGTGGTCATGGTCCGGCGCGGCCTTGGCGGCGACGAAGACCTTGAGCGGGACCTTCGCCTCGCTGGTCGCCCCGATGCCGACGCTGTTGCCGTAGCTGAAGGGGACCTCCACGGTGGCAGGGAGTGCGCCCATGACGCCCGGGAGGCCGGTGTCGTCGAGCGCCAGGGCGACGGGCACGACGTAGTTCCCCGTGCACGGGGCGACGCTGAGCATGAGCTTCACCGTGATGTTGGTCTGCATTGTCCCGCCCAAGGGGACGGCCCCCGGGAGCGCGACGGCGGTGACCTCCAGGTTCCACGCCGGGGTGATAGCCGAGCCCTGGGCCAGGACGCCGGGGACCAGGAGAAGCAGCGACACCGGCACCAGAACGCGCATGCCCCGACCAACCTGGGAGGGGTTTTCCAGCTTGTGGAGAGGGGGTGAGAGCGATGGCCTTGGGCGCAATCAATGGAACGTTCGCAAACTTCAAGCAGGTCTGCTCGCCGTGGCTGCGGCCATGACCGGCCGTCGTCTTGCCCTGGCCCTCCTGCTTGCCGCCCTCCTGCTCCCGGCCGCCACGGGGGCACCACGCTCCTCCGCGACCGCCAGCGTCACGGCGCTCGCCGTCGAGGAGACCGCGAGCGGCTACGTCGGCACCTCGGCGCACGTCGCCGCCACGGTCCTCGGCGAAGGCTCCGGCAGCATCTACGTCTCCACGAAGCCGCTGGCCCAGACGGACATGCAGGGTTCTGCGCGCCTCGCCGCCCAGGTCGCCGCCTTCCTCCTTGGGCAGGATTGGACGCGCTTTGACTGGCTCGTCAGCTTCGAGTCGGGCTCCTCCATCATCGGCGGCCCCTCCGCGGGCGCCGACATGACGCTCGCCTTCACGGTCGCCCTGCACAACCTCGTCGCCCCCGATGCGCCCTGGACGCTCGACCCGCGCGTCGCCGCCACGGGCACCATCAACCCGGACGGCACCATCGGCCCCGTAGGCGGCGTGCCCGCGAAGGCGCAGGGGGCGGCCGCGGCCGGCATCACGACGTTCCTGTTCCCCGCCGGCCTCGAGCAGGCGCCCAACCTCCAGCCCACCGCCCAGGGTACCCGCACCGTGCTCGTGGACATGGCCAAGCAGTGCGCGGCGCTCGCCATCACCTGCCGCAGCGCCTCCACCATCGGCGAGGTCCTGGAGGCGGCCGCCCACGTCCGGCTCGACCGGCCCGCCGTCGCCGTCCCTTCCACGACCGACTATGCAGCGCTGCTCTCCCCGGGGGTCCGCCGCGACGTGGACGCCCTCGCGGGCCGCCTGGCCGCCACGAAGGCGACGAGCCTCTCCGGCCTTTCACCATCCCGCACCCAGGAGGTCCAGGCGCAACGCGACGCGGCCCAGACCGCCCTTGACGCGGCGCACGCCGACCTGGCCGCCGGCAAGTACTACCTCGCCGCGAGCGACGCCTTTCGTGGCGCCATCGCGGCGGCGCGCGCCGAGAACCTCACGGCATACTTCAAGGGCAACCGCGACGAGGCGGTCGTGCGTTCGGCCCTCGCCACCTGCTCCGCCGCCGCCGAGCGCGCGTCCGCCGTGCAAAACCTCACCGCCGACGACCTCAACGGTCTCTACGCCGTCGGCGCCGGGCAGCAGCGCGCCGCCGAGGCCGCCAACCTCCGCGACCAGGCCCGGCAGCAGTACGAGCAGGCCGGCACCTTCAGCGACTGGCTCGCCAGCCTGCAGGGTTCGACGTTCTGCGCCGAGCGCGCCAAGACCGCCCTCTACTGGGCCAGCCTGCGCGACCTCTTCCCCCGCGGCCCCGCGGTCTCCGCGGAGGCGGTCGCGCGCGGCATCCTGGAGCAGGCGGGCGACCTCGTCACCTACGCCCAGGCGGTGCTCAGCAACGCCGCGACCGACGCCGCCACTAAGCTCACGGCCGCGCAGAGTCAGGCCGAGGCAGGCCACTGGGAAGCGGCCGCCCTAGACGCGGCGGAGGCGCACGCGCTCGCGAGCGTCGCCGTGCAGACCGGCGGCGGCTCTGACGTGCCCGCCTCCGTCCTCACGGCGGCGCAGGACGGCGCCGCGCGCGCCATCGCCGCCGCGCGGGCCGCCGGCGCGGAGCCCATGGTCTCGGTGAGCCTCATCGAGCTCGCCGGCTCCCAGAGCGACGGGCCGACGCAGCTACAGGAGCTGTGGACGGCGCGCAACCTCGCCCTCCTGGAGACCGCGCCGGTCGTCCCGACCACCACGAGCCTCTCCGGCCTCGCCGCCGGCCTCGCGGGTGACGCGCTGTGGGCCGC
The DNA here is from genome assembly GCA_023269235.1 of Thermoplasmata archaeon. GTDB lineage: Archaea > Thermoplasmatota > E2 > JACPAO01 > JAHFTW01 > JAHFTW01. The sequence goes on along the minus strand of JAHFTW010000002.1, from coordinate 207,129 downwards.
CCTCGGCGTCGGCCTCGTCGTGGGGCTCGCGGGCGGCGGCCTCGTCGTCGTGGCGCTCCTGTTCCGACGTTGAGGGACTACCAGGTGAGCCAGGCTCCCGCCACCAGGAGCGGGAGGGCCCAGAGGGCATGCTGCAGGAAGGTGCCGAAACGCACCTCGACACCGAGCTTTCGCGCCTGGTCCGCCGCAATGAGGCTCGCCGCGGAGCCGGTGAGGAAGAGGGTGCCGCCGAGCGTGCTCGCGGTGACGAGGAACATGCCGTGCGCCGCCGTCCACGCCCCGTCGAGGCGGACGAACGTGAGGATGGCGGGGACGTTGCCGACGACGTTCGCGAGCGTGACGGTGGCGAGGAGGGCTGGGCCGGGCGTGTCGAGCGCGGAGAGTGGGAGACGCGTGCTCGGGAACCACGCCCCAAGCCCCGCTGTGAGAAGGTAGAGGCCGACGAACAGAGCAAGGACGTTGCCGTCCAGGCCGCGCCAGGCCGCATCGTCCGCCGCCTGCCGGAGACGCAAGCGCAGCCCCATCCATGCGACGGACGCGCACAACAGAGCCGCGCCGCCGAGGCCAAGGAGGCCGGGAGCGATGAGGGCCAAGGCCAGGAACCCGAGGATGCACGCGACGAGCCAGGGGCGACCGCGCGGCTCGGCGACGGGCGGCGGCGGAGCGGGGGGCTCAAGGCGGCGGCCCACCACGCGGCAGGCGAGTCCAAGAAGAGCCAGGCCGGCGGCGACGAGGAGGCCCTGCGCGCGCAGGAAATCCAGGGAGGTGAGGCCGGCGTGCGCGGCAAGGACGGCGTTTTGCGGGTTGCCGAACGGCGTGAGGAGCGAGCCGAGGTTGGCGGCGACCGCGAGGAGAGCGACGGCGGGGACGAGCCGCACGCCGAGCGCGCGCAGCGCGGGCAGAAGGAACGGGACGAGGACCACCACGGCGGCGTCGTTGAGCAGCAGCGCGCTCGTCGCGGCCATGAGGACGAGGCTGGCCCACAGCGCGAGCCACGGGGGAAGGCGCAAGAGGCGCCGGCGCAGCCCCGCGAAGAGGCCAGCCGCCTCGGCGAGGCCCGCGAGCACCATGAGCCCCGCAAGGAGGGCGATGACCTGCAGGTCGATGACGCCCGCCCCGATGCCGAGGACCAGGGCGGTGACGAGGCCGCCGGCGAGGCTCGCGGCGCCGCGCGGAATCGGCCAGGGACCAAGGCGTCCCAGCGCCAGCATCAGGAAGGTCCAGAGGAACACCGCGGCGGCGGCCGCGGCGCGGGGCTCCATCACCGGGTCACAGCCTCTTGCGCAGCCGCAGCGCGCTGCAACCTTCGTGGTAGAAGTCCGCAAGCCGCGCCACGCGCACGAACCCCATGCCCTCGTACCAGGCGACGAGGCGCGGGTCCTGCTCCTCGGCCTCCAGGCTGATGTCCGCGGCGCCCTGCTTGCGCGCGAGGGCCTCGGCGTGGGCCATCAGGCGGCGCCCGACGCCTTGGCCGCGCGCGTCCGGGTGCGTGGCGACGTCGTACACGCGTAGGCGGCGCGGGAAGTGCCAGAGGACCAGGAGGCCGTCGAGGCGGCCGGGGCCCGGGATGACCCAGAACGACTGCCGGGGGCTGGCGATGGAGCGGCGCAGGCTCGCCTCGGAGGCTTGCCGGTAGTCCTGGAAGGCGGCCTGCTCGAGCTCCAGGATGGCGGGGAGGTCGCTGGCCTTCGCGCGGCGGATCGGACTCAGTTTGCCGCTCATGCCTTCGGTCCCTCGCGCGCGATGCGGTCGAGAATCTGGCCGAAGATCGGGGAGCCCTTGGGGAGCTCGCCGCCGGGGTCGATGTTGGGGTTGTCGTTGACCTCGATGACGACGACGCTGCCGTCCTCGCGCTGCTTGAGGTCCACGCCGTAGAGGCCGCCGCCGATGACGCGGCACGCGGTGAGGGCCGCCTGCATGACCGCGTAGGGGACCTGGCCGAGCTGCACGGGCTCGATCTTCGCCCACTCCTTCTTCGTGGCGCCGGCTGGGGTGTCGTGGATGCGCCACCCGCCCTTCGGGATGTGGTAGCGCGCCGCGTAGAGCGGGTCGCCGCACAGGACGCCGACGCGCCAGTCGAACGCGCTCGGGGTGTAGCGCTGCAGGAGGATGACGTCGCTCTGGATGCTGAAGCGGCGCACCAGTGCTTCGAGCTCCTTGCCGTCGTGGGCCTTCTCGACGGCGCTGCTGAAGGCGCCGCTCGGGGCCTTCACGACGATGGGGGTGCCCAGTTCCGCGAAGAGAGCTTCGGGGTCGAGGCTCTCGCGCCCCTCCTTGGTGAGGAGCACCGTGTCGGGCGTGGGGACGCCGTGGTGCTCGAGGAGCTGCTGCACGTGCGCCTTGTTCATGCAGGTGACCATGCTGCGCGGGTCGTCCACGACCCGGAGGCCCAGCTTCCACGCGGAACGGCTCACGGCGAAGGGGAGGCCGAGAACGTTGGTGTCGAGGCGGAGGAAGACGGCGTCGAACTCAGGCAGCCGCGCGACGTCGTGCACGTCGAGGATTTCCGCAGTGTGCCCATGCGCCGGGGCCTGGGCGACGTAGGTCTGCATCGCCTCCAACTCGACGGCGCGGGCGCGGCTCGACTCGTCGGAGACAATCGCAATCTTCGCCATCACGCACCGCCTGCGGCTGCGTGGCGAAGATGGCGCCGAGCGAAGCGAGGAATGCCTGCGGGTCGCCCGGCGACCCGGAGGCTCGCGATCGTCGCCATCAATTGCCTCCCAGGTGCATGTGGGGGTCGAGCGGGCGCTGGCTGACCTCCTCGAAAAGGCGCAGGTCGCGCTCCGTCAACTCGTGGAGCGGGAGCGGGTCGAGGCCGAGGAAGAGCGGCTTGCTGCCCTCGGGTCCGTCCGGGTCACCGGCCTCGACGAACCAGATGGTGGCGAGCGGGATGCCGAACGTGCGCCAGACGTCCCAGGCGAGCTGGTAGTTGTCGTGCGCGGTGCAGCCGGCGATCATGCGCATGGAGCGCAACTCGCCGGGGAGCTGGACGGCGAGCGCGGCGCGCGTGCCGTTCTGGGTGGCGCTGCGCCACTGCGCCGCACGGCTGCGCGTGGACTTGACTTCGTAATGGGCGTCCGTGAGGCCGGAGACCGGGACGAGGAGGCCGGGGATGGGAACCTCCTGGGCCGTGCGTGCCACGGTCCACTCCACCGTGCGGATGCCGGCGTGGCGCGCGACGAGGAGGCAAGCGGCCGCGTTCTGCGCGGTGACGGCCTGGACCGGCGTCGGGCTCGGCTCGATGCCGTTGAGCTCGGCGTCCACGAGGGCCCAGTAGCCGGCGCGCAGGAAACGGTAGTCTCCGCACAGATTGATGAACGGCCGCCGGACGACGGGCGCGGGGGAGGCGTGGGCCGGGGCTGGATGCGCGGCACCAAGCGCGGGGACGGGATGCCCGGTCGCCTTCGGCTTGCGGCGGCTTGGGAGGCGCCGCACGGGGTCCAAGGGCGGCGGACGCGTCGGGGGGGAAGGCGCAGGGGCCGCGGCGGTGGTCAAGGGACCCAGACGGCGCAGGCAGCGGCGATTTATGGGTTGTGGGCGGCCGTCGGGGCTGAAACGGCGAGACCTCCTGGAGCGGGCGTGGAGGCGGACGTCGTTGCCCTGCTCGTCGCAGCGGGCTTCGTGGCCTTCGACCTGCAAGCGAAGCTCGATCACGCTGGGCGGCGGGACCTTCGGTTCCGCAGGCCGAGGCGCGCTGCCTTCGACCGGCTTTAACACTCCGGCCTCGTGAACAGGGCATGGAGGCCGGAACCCTCACGCTCCTGGTGGCAGCGGGCTTCGTGGCCTCCTTCATCGATTCCCAAGTCGGCGGCGGGGGCGTCATCACACTGCCCGCCTACCTCCTCGCCGGCCTGCCGCCGCAGATCGCCCTCGGCACGAACAAAGTGGGCGGCACCGCGAGCGCCCTCGTCGCCTCCGTGAACTACCTGCGCAGCGGCGCCGTGCCGGTGCGTCGCGCCCTCACCCTGGTTCCGCTCTCCATCGTAGGCGGCGCCGTCGGCGTCTGGGCGGTCCTCCACTCCAGCGCGACCTGGCTCACGCCGGCCGTCCTTGTCGTGATGGGCGCGATGATGGTGTATGTCCTCGTGCGGCCCCGTTTTGGCGCCGAGGACCACCTCGCCGCAGGCGTCCTCCCCCTCGTCGCGATGGCGCTCGCCGCCCTCGACATCGGCGTCTACGACGGCATCCTCGGCCCCGGCACCGGCTCGATGCTGCTGTTCGCCATCATCAGCTTCCTCGGCTACGGGTTCCGCCGCGCCGCCGGCCTCGGACGCGTCCTGAACCTCGGCAGCAACCTCAGCGCCGTGACGTACTACATCGTCGCCGGCCGCGTGGACTGGGCCGTTGCGGCTCCCATGGCGGTCTCGATGGGCGTCGGCGGCTGGGTCGGAAGCCACGTCACGCTCAAGCACGGCGACCGCTGGCTCAAGCCGCTCTTTGTCGCCATCACCTTGGTGCTGCTGGGGCGGCTGGCGTTGTCGCTCTGAGGAAAAACGTTCAAGGAGGCGACGCGTCCCCCGCCTGAAGGCCATGCCCGTCAAAGCGACCCCTGATGCGGAGTTCTCCTGGAACAAGCCGGACTTCTTCGCCAACCCGGTGACGCAGGTCCAGCCCACGAAGGACGTCGTCAAGCTCGTCGAGATGATGCGCGACACGAGCGCGCAGGGCCGCCAACTTGGCGTGGTCTGCGACATCCTGAAGCGCGCGCTGTCGGACCCCGACCGCCCCACCGTCGTGCTCGCCACCGCGGGCACGCTCATCAGCACCGGCATGCGCGACCTCTTCGTCAAGATGGTCGAGGCGGGGTTCATCGACTGCTGGGTGTCCACCGGCGGCTGCATTGACGACGATCTGTACATCAGCCTCGGCGGCCCCGTCGGCATCGGCCGCCCCAGCATCGACAACCTGCTCCTGCGCGAGCACATGATCGACCGCCTGTACGACTCCTACATCGACGAGGACTTCCTGCGCGCCTGCGACGGCTACATCAGCTACATGGCCGACGACGCGAAGCTGGCCGGCATCAAGACGAGCCGCCAGTTCATGAAGCACCTCGGCGAGAGCATCCTCAGCCGCAAGAGCTACAACGGCCTGACGCCGAAGAACGACGGCGTCATCGCCGCCATCGCGAAGAACGAGGTCCCGCTCTTCATCCCCGCCCTCACCGACTGCAGCATGGGCATCGGGCTGTGCATCAACCACTGGCGCCACACCCGCGCCGGCACCAAGAAGACGTTCTTCCACGACCCCATCGCGGACAACTGGGAGATCACCCAGCTCAAGGGCAACTCGAAGAAGTCCTGCGTCATCTACCTCGGCGGCGGCGTGCCGAAGAACTTCGTCAACGACTGCGAGGTCGTCTGCGAGACCACCGAGTACACCGACCGCGAGGGCCACGAGTACGCCGTCAACATCACGATGGACCGCCCTGAGTTCAACGGCCTCTCCGGCAGCACCTTGGAGGAGGCGCAGGCGTGGGGCAAGATCCACAAGGACGCCACGAAGGCTACCTGCTACGCCGACGTCATCCTCGCTTGGCCCATCATCGCCAACTACCTGCTCGCCACCTGCAAGCCCCGCAAGCTCCTGCGCCCCAAATACGAGGGCAACGACCTGGTCGAGATGGGCGGCAAGAAGATCACCCGCCGCGACGGAGCCTACGACGAGGCGCCCGCCCCCTTCGAGCCCGGCACGGGCAAGGCGAAGGCCGCCGCCAAGAAGTCCGTGAAAGGCAAGAAGCCCCTCGTGACGGTCAAGGCGAAGTAGGATGGCCAAGGCGCCCGTCGCCAAGCCGCCCACCGCCCGCTCGCCGCCACCCAAGGGGCGCTTCGCGACCCTCATCGAGAGGGCCGCCAAGAGCGGTAAGGCGTCGAAGGCGGACCCGCTCACGTTCACCGCCGAGCTGTGGTCTCCCATGGCGGGCAAGGGCTGGACGTTCGCGAGCTTGCCAGCCGCCTCCAGCGCCGCGCTCGGCAAGAAAGGCCGCGTCCCGGTCGAGGCGACCGTGGGCGGCGTCAAGTTCCGCACCAGCTGCTTCCCCGATGGCGACGGCGGGCACCGCATCCAGATGAACGGCGCCATGCGGGACGCGACCGGCAAGGCGGACGGCGACTTGGTCGAGTTTTCCCTCAAGGTCGCAAGCGACGACGTCGAGGTCACGGTGCCACCGGCCCTTGCGAAGGCCCTGAAGGCCGACAAGGGCGCGCAGGGCCAATGGGGCTCCATCACCCCGAAGGCCCGCGCGGAATGGGTGGCCTGGATTGCCTCCGCGAAGCAGGAGGAGACGCGCGTGGCGCGCACCGCCAAGACCGTCGAGCGGCTCCGAAGCGGGGCCAAACGCCCCTCCGACTAGGCCCCAGAAGGCCCAGGGACGGTTCGCCACCCTTTTGGACTCGGCCGCTGGGTTCCCAACGTTGCCTGAGCGCCCGGAGCCCCAACTCACCGACCTCCCCATGGTCAAGGAGGGGCGGGCCGCGAAACTCCGGCAGGCCGGCATCGACACCGTCGAGAAGCTGTGGAAGGCCGACCTCGACGCCCTCGCCAAGCACCCCGTCTTCGCCGTGGACGACGGCTTCCTCAAGCAGCTCCACCTCCTCCAAGGCTACGCCGAGGCGCACGTCAAGGGCGAGGCGGTCGTGCACGCCGCCGACGACCGCCTGTGGGACCTCAAAGAGCCCATCCTCCACCTCGACTTGGAGTTCGACGGCCCCGCGATCGAAATTTTCCTCTACGGCTACCTCGACCACAAGTCGGGCCGCATCGAGCAGTGGTTCGATGCTTCCAAGGCCGGGCAGGAGTCCCTTCTCCGTCGCCTGCACAAACGCGTCAAGGACGAGGACCCCACGCTCGTCACCTGGGGCGGCGACTCCAGCGACATCGTGCAGCTCCGGCGCGCCTGCGAGCGCTACGGCGTCGAGACGAAGTGGCTCAAGACCGCACGCTGGCTCGACCTCCAAAAGGACGTCGTTTTCACCGGCTCCCCGGAGACGCAGCGCATCTACCTCCCCGTCAAGAACTTCAGCAGCGACACCGTCGCCAAGTTCTTCGGCTACCAGAAGCCGCGCCTCAAGGTCAAGGACGGCTACGCCGCGCTGAAAATCTACCAGGCCTACAAGCGCGCCCCCCGCGAGGTCACCAAGGAAGACCTCTGCCTGTACAACGCCGAGGACATCAAGCACACCAAACTGATTCTCGATGGCGTGCGGAAATTGATGGAACCGTATCGTTGAACCATGCGGTCACCGGACGCCCACGACTGGCGCCCAGAACGCCCTCGTCCGAACCGGCCTGCGGGCGAACCCTGATATCGTCCCTCTCCCACCTCGAGTCCATGCGCTCCGTCCTGGTCGCCATCCTCCTCGCCTCCGTGGTCCTCGCGGGCTGCTCCTCCAACCCAGCGAAGAACGGCACGTCGGGCGCGTCCGCCATGCCGGCCCTCCCCGTCGAGCCCAACACCACCTACCATCTCGGGTCCGTGGAAGGGCAGGCGCAGAGCCTCTCCAGCGCCGACTTGACCGGCAACAACGCCCCGGTCGCCGCGTTGGGCGGGTACACCTGGATCCACGCCGTCACCTTCGAGCCATCTCTCGGCATCACGAAGAGCGGCGCGATCTTCATGACCAGCCTCCGCGGCGAGGGTCCCCTGGGGGCCATCCAGAACACGCATGTCCTGCGCGGCACCGACCACGCCTCGGCCTGGACCGATGTCGGGCCGTTCGCCACCCCCCTCCTTCCCTATTCCAACGTCCCCAACTCCAACGACCCGTTCCTCTACGTGGACCCGTGGACGAGCCGCGTCATCGATTTCGACATGTGCGGCACCCTCTCGGCGTTCTGCGAGTCCACGTCCGACGATGACGGCAGGACCTGGACTCTGCACAGCATCGTCACGGGCGAGCAGACGGCGCTCGACCATCAGAGCATCGCCGCCTCCCCTGCCGGGGAGACCGGGCTCACCACCATCGGCTACCCGAACGTCCTCGTCTTCTGCGTCAACCGCGGCGTCTCCGGCAACCTGGTCGGCGGCTCCTACTGCAGCACCAGCATCGACGGCGGCATCACGTTCACGCCCCTTGTCCCCGGGTTCCCCATCGGCACGAGCCAATGCTCCGGCCTCTCCGCCCACGTCAAGGGCTCCGGGGACGGCCGCTTCTACCGCGGCAACCCGTCCTGCTCGGGCCCCGCCGTGTACCGCAGTGACGACGGCGGGCTCACCTGGAGCGAGCACACCATCAGCACGACGACCGGGAACCTCGACCACGAGGTCGCGGTCGCCGTGGACGGCGGCAACAACGTGCACGCCTTCTGGATCGGCGCCGACGGCCTGCCCTACCTCGCCTCGAGCCGCGACCACGGCGACTCCTGGGGGCCCGTCCGCATGGTGGCCGTCCCCGGCGTCAACGAGACCGGGTTCCCCGCCATCACCGCCGGCGGCGCGGGTCGCATCGCGTTCGCCTACATTGGCGCCCACGTGGAGGGCGGCTACGCCAAGGACCAGAAGGGCGCAAACTGGACCGGCTACATCGGCGTCATGACGGACGCCTTCGCCGACCAACCGCTCATCACCACGGTCGCGATCAACACCCCCGACGACCCGCTCTCCACGGGCCAGTGCGGCGACACGCGCTGCGGCGGGTTCGGCGACTTCATCGACATCGCCGTGGACCCGGAGGGGCGCCCGTGGGCCGCCTTCGCGCACAACGGCCACGACGGCGGCGCCGGCATCGTTGGCACGCTCCTGCTAGGCCCGTCCCTCCTGGGCGACGTCGCGCCCCTCTCCCCCATCACGTTGGCGGGGCCGGCGTCGTTCGGCTAGCGTCGGCGAGCCGGCCGTCGCGCAGTTCCCACACGGTGTCGCCGAGACGGAACGCCTCATCGCGGTCGTGCGTCACCCAGAGCGCCGGGATGCCGGCGTCCGCGAGCAAGCGCTTGACGAGCGGGCCGAGCGTGTCGCGCAGGTCGCGGTCGAGGCTCGCGAACGGCTCGTCCAGCAGGAGCGCCAGCGGCTGCGCCGCGAGGGCTCGCGCGAGAGCGACGCGGGCGCGCTGGCCGCCGGAGAGCTCGTCCACGGCAGCGTCGTGCCGCGCGGCGGGAATCTGCACCAGGTCGAGCAGGCGGCGCGCCTCGGCCGGCTCGTCGGCGCGCGAAATCGGGGCGGCGCGGTGGCGCAACGGGAAGGCGACGTTCTGCCACGCGTTGAGGTGCGGGAAGAGCGCCGGCTCCTGGAACAGGAGGCCGATGCGGCGGCGGTGGGGCGGCTCCCGGCTCACGTCGCGGCCCGCGACGAGGACGTGGCCCGCCTGGGGCGCCTCGAGGCCGGCCAGGCAGCGCAGCAGCGTGCTCTTGCCGATGCCACTCGGGCCAAGCAGGAAGGCGGAGGTGCCTGCCGCGACGTCGAGGTCGAGCTCGCGCAGGGTTGGCGCGAAGCCGGGATAGGTGAAGGAAAGTCCCTCAACCCGGAGGCTCATGCGGCCCTCCGGCGCGGGCTCAACAGCGACAAGAGGCCGAGCGTAAGGACGAGAAGAAGACCGGCGAGGGCGGTGGACTGCGCCCGCGCGAGCGGGTCGAAGCTGCCGGTGCCGCCGTGGCGCGCGACCCACACGGTGAGCCCAAGCGCGTCGCCGGGGGCGACGAGCAGGCTCGCGCCGAAGTCCCCAAGGCTCGCGGCGGCGGAGAGGGACGCGGCGCCGAGCAGGGCCGGAAGCAGGGCGGGCAGGTGGACGCGGCGCCACTGCGCGGCGGGGCGCGCGCCCAGGACGGCGGCGGCCTCCTCGCCGCGCACGTCGAGGCGGTCCACGGCGGGGACGACGACGCGGGCCGCGAGCGGGAACGCGAGGACGGTGTGCGCGGCCACGACCAGGAGCGGGCTGTGGGCCGGGAGGAGCATGGCGCCTGCGACGGCGAGACCTGCCCCGTAGGCGGCGGCCAGGCCGTAGCCGAGGGTGAGGCTGCTCGCGGCGAGTGGCAAGGCCGCAAGCCATTCGGCGGCGCGGCGCAGGCCGCCGAGGCGGCGCAGTCCGTAGGCGAGCGCCAGCGCCAACAGGAGGGCAAGAAGGGCGCTCGTCGCGGCGTAGAGCAAGGTCCAGCCGAGGGCGGTGGCGAGGTCGAAGCCGACGAGGTGGCCGGGGGCGGCGGCGTCGAGCAGAGTGCGCCATGGTGCGAGACTCCAGGAGCCGCGCAGCCGGAAGCCGCCCACGAGGACCGCGACGAGCGGGAGCGTGGAGGCGAAGGCGAACATTGCGGCCACCGAAGTGCGCACGGGCTGGATGGCCCCGCCGCGGGGGGCGGACTCAGCCGGCAGGCGAAGGCGGCGCTGCCAGCGCAGGGCGAGGAACAGCAGCGTGCCGTTGAGGGCAAGCTGCGCGACGGCGAGGGCCGCAGACCGGTCCAGGCGCGGGAACGCCCCGGCGCGGTTGGCGTAGAGGAGCGTCTCCAGGGTGTCCACGTGGCCTTGCCCCAGGAGGAAGACGACGCCGAAGCTGCCCAAGCAGAACAGCAGGACCAGGAGCGCGAGGGCGGCGAAGGCCGGGGCCAGAAGAGGGCCCGTGACGCGGCGCCACACGGCGCGCGGCGGCGCGCCCAGGACCGCGGCGGCCTCCTCGAGCCGGCGCGGCCGCGCGTCCAAGGTGATGGTGGCGAGTCGCGCCGCGAAGCCGTAGTTGTAGAAGGCGTTCGCGAGGGCGACCGCGCCAAGCGGGCCCAGGGCGCCGATCACATCCGGCCCGCCAAGGGCCGCGAGCCAGCCGGTGGGACCAAGGGTCGCCTCCAGGCCGAAGACGACGACGAAGACCGGCATCACGAAGGGGGCCGCGTGCAGGGCGAGCATCCAGCGCGAGCCTGCGACGCCCCGGCGGTGCAGAAGGACGAGCGGGAAGGCGAACGCCGCGGCGAGCAGGAGGCTGAGGAGGGCTTGCTCCACGGCGCCGAGGATGCGGTGACTCGCATACGGTTGCGCCAGCCAGGCGAGCCCGTCCGGGGTCAGTTGGGCAAGCAGGCCCGCGACGGGCACGGCGAGGAAGGCCGCGAGGAAGACGGCCGGGAGGGCGAGCCAAGCGCGGCGCCCGAGCATGTCACGCCTGGTGCGTCTCGTACACGTTGGTCCATGCCTTGACCCAACCATCCACCTTTGCGCCAAGCGTGTCGGCGGTGAAGTCGGCGGGGATGAAGCTGCCCGGCGCGGGGTCCTTGCCGGCGTACACGGACGCGACCTCCACGCCCGGGACGACGGGGTACACGGCCAGGTTGGAGGCCAGCAGGGACTGGAACGCGTCGGTGAGCGTGAACTCGATCCACGCCTGCGCAGCGGCGGGCGAATCGGGGCCGCCCTGCATGAGCGCCATCGTCTCGACCTGGTGGAACGTGGAGCCGGGCTGCAAGGTGTTGTTGTTCAGCGTCGTGGCGCCGTAGTAGAGCTCGTACGCGGGGCTCGTCGTGTAGCTCGCCACGATGGGACGGTCGCCGAGGAAGCTGCCGTCGGTGGCGGTCTGGCCGTAGCCGCCGGAGAAGTGCGTCGCGTACGCGCTCGTCCAGTCGGGGGCCACCAGCGCGCCGCCGTCGAGGAGCGCCTTCCAGTACGCGAGGTAGCACGACTCTCCGAAGACGGCGACGGTGGAGACGAGGAAGCCGAGGCCGACGCTGGACTGCCGCGGGTCCTCCGTGACGAACTGCTTCGCGCGGGGCACAAGGTCGGCCAGCGTCGGCACGGCGGCGACCTTGCGGGGGTCGCTGTTGACGGCGATGTAGCCGTGGTCCACGGGCGTCGCGAGCCAAGTGTCGGGTCCGGCAACAAGGTAGGAGGCGCCGATGCGGGGGGCCAGAAGCGGGCGGTAGGCCTGCAGGATGCCGGCGGAGACGGCGCGGCTGTAGAGGACGTTGTCGAGGCCGTACAGGACGTCAAACGTCGGGTGGCCCTTCTCGGCGATGGCGCGCTGCAGCAGGTCGCCCGCGTCCTGGCTGGCGACGTGCTGGACGGTACCGTTGGTGAGCGCCTCGAATGCCTCCTTGGCGGGCCCGAAGGCGTAGCCGAAGGCGCCGTGGTCAAGGATCACGACCTTGGCGCCGTGCAGGTCCGGCCACGCGGCGCGGTGCGTCGCGTTGCCGGTGGCGTCGGCGGCCGTGAAGCCCATCGCCTGGTACGCGGCGGACGGGGTGGCGACGCGGGGGGCGGCGGCGTTCGCGACGGCGACGGTGCCAACGCGGGATGGGGCATCCTTCCAGCACGGGAGCGTGGACGCGTTGGCCGAGGTCGGGGCCGAGGTGGAGGCGCACCCCGCGACGAGGACGACGAGCAGGAGCAGGGCGGGCAGGGCGGAGGCGGGCTTCAAACGGTCACCAGGGGGGTCAACGCGAGGATGCGGCGGGCGGCCGACTGCGCGTCGGGGGCGAGGAGGTAGAGACAGGGTTCGAGCCCGACGGCGCCGGGGTCGTGGAAGGCGTCGGGCAGAGCGCGCGCCGCGTCGGCTGCGCGGGCGAAGCGCTCCTCGGCGCCGCCGTCGCCCGCGAGCACGGTCACCTTGAGGCCGAGACGCTTCGCGGCCGCGGCCACCTTGGGGCCGCCCCGCACGTTGGCGAGGGCGAGCGTCCCGGGGTCGCGAAGGCGCAGCCGGAGCAGGCAGCGCGCGAGGTGGCCTGAGCCGCCGAAGGCGGGCGGCACGGGGCTCACGAGGCGCCCCCCGGCCTCCACGAGGCGACCGGGGAAGGCGAGCACGTCGTCGGGGCTCACCGAGGTGGGCAGGGCGCGCGCCAGGTTGAGGCCGACCTGGGGCACGAGGGCGATAGGGTTGGCGGCGCGCAGGAGGCGCTCGGCGGCAAGCAGGTCGGCGAGGGCGGCGTCGCCGCCGGGGCGGACCTGTCCCACGGTGAGCGTGGCGCACCAGGGCGACGGGCCATGCGCGGCCTGAGGGTGGAGAACCTCCTCGGCGAGGGAGTCGGCGAGCGCCGCGACGAGCGGGTCGAGTTCCACGGCGGCCGCGACGTGGCGGCTCACCATCGCCTGGCTCAGGCCGACCGCCTTGGCGGCGCGGGCCTGGCTCCAGCCCTCCGCGACGAGGCGGCGCGCGGCGGCGGCGCGCACTTTGGGGAACACCTCGTCGGCCAGCCGGAGGCAGGCAGGGACGGTCATGGCAGCGCCGACACGAGAGGGCTATTACTAGCCAATGGTGGACGATTCATCACGCATAATTTCGGGGTTGAGCTTGCGCTGGAGGGCTGGGGGAATCTGGCCGGCCTAGCGGTGGGCGAGGACGGCGGGGGCGACGTTGGGGAGCCCGGCGCCGCCGGCGGTGCGCATCAAAGTGGCAAGCGACTTCTGGCCCAGCGCCGTGGCAAAGAACATCGTGGTGCCGTCCTTCTCGACCTCGTCCACGAGGCTGAACTCCTTGAGCTTCCGCATGTGCCAGCGCACGGTGCCGGCGTGGATGCTCGTCGCGGTGGCGACCTGGGCCAGCGTCGCGCCGGGGTGGCGCTCGACGTGCTCGAAGAGGTGGAGGGCGTTCGTGTTCTGCAGGGCCGTGACGGCGCGGCTCACCTGGCGCACAAGCTGACCGCCCTCGACGGGGTAGAAGACGCGGTAGCCGTTGGCGCGGTCGCTACGCACCAGCTCGGCGGACTCCAGCTTGCGGATGTGCCACAGGATGGAGCTGGTCTTCATGGCGAACTCGTCGCTGAGCTTCTTGAGGTGGACGCCCGGGTTGCCGCGGATGAAGCCGTACAGCATCGAACGCTGCGGGTTCTCGAGCGCGACCTTGGGGTCGATGAAGCGGGTGACGAAGGCGAAGCCGGCAAGGCCGAGGCCGGCGGCCACGAGGGTGCCGATGCCGGCGAGCATGAGACCGTCGTTGAGGTTGGTGCGGACGCGCTCGGCGAAGCCGGGATCCTTGCCCTCACCGGGGGCGCCGCCGCTGGCGGGCGGGTCGTTGACGATGGCGTCCACGGTCGAGGCGGGGTCCTGCACGACGCTTTGCGGGTCGGCGAGGCCATGGCGCACCGCGTCGCTGGTGCGCTGCACCAGCTCGGACGGGTCCGACGGGGCGGCGGCGGTGAGCGGGAGCACGGCCACGGCAAGGGCGAGGACCAGCAGGGCGCGGCCTGGACCAACCATCAAGCCTGCCTGGGGCCTCCCGGGTTAAAGGGGTTGTGGAGGGGGGACCCCAAGCTCTTCGAGGCCATGGCCCGCGATGCGGAACCGGGCGCTGCGGCCCTCCTCGATGGACCGGTGCTTGAGGATGGTCGCCTTGCGCGTGCCGTCGGGGCGCTTCTCGAACCGCACGAGGGCCTTCACGAGGTGCTCCATCACGCGTCGTGCGAAGGGCTGCGTAGCATCCTCGCCGCCATAGACCTGGCCCGTGATGAGGACCGGAACCTGGGCTTGGCGCGCGAAGCCCGTGAGGTGGTGGAGCTGCTTGTAGAGGCTGCGGGCCGCCTCCGACTCCCCGTCCGCGCCGCCGTCGATGGCAAGGCGGTAGTGCATGTTGATGGAGTCCACGACGACGAGGCCCAAGTCCGGCACGCGCGTCGCGTTGGACACCAAGCGCTCCTGCTCCTCGATCGTATAGGGCGTGAAGAAGAGGACCGGCTCCGCGTCAAGGGCGCCGAAGACCTGCTGCAGGCGGATGGAGCTGACCCCCTCCGTGTCCACGTAGGCGACGCGCTTGCCCGCCGCCACCGCCTCGCGCGCACACTGCAACGCCAGGTTGGTCTTGCCCGACCCGCCCTCGCCGAAGACCAACGTGATGGCGTCCGCCTCCAGGCCCCCGTCGAGGAGGACATCGAGTGGCGGGCACTGGGTGGCGAGGTGCTGCATCCCCAAGCAGCCAACCTGGGCGGGGGGATGAAGGTGGTGGACGGAGGCTGGCCTGACCCGGGAACGGGTCACCGGCGCGGCGACGGAACGCTTAAGCGGCCGCCCCCAGCGTCGCCGGGCGATGCGCGTCCTTGCGGCACTCGCCCTGGCTCTTCTCCTGGCCGGCTGCGTCCAGACCTCCACGACCTCCAGCACCGGCCCCTCCGGGACGCCCCCCACCCTCGACGTCGGCAACGGCAGCGGCATGGGCACCAACGCTGGCACCGACTGGGCCGCGAAGATCGTCGGCGACCATGGCGGGGTCTTCGAGACGCACCGCCACTGGGAGAACCACACCGGCCTCTCGACCCCCAACTTCATCGAGCTCGCGCATGACCCGCTCGGCATCGCGGCCTTCGAGGGCGCAACCGCAGGAGGCTACTTCTGCGGTGGCCAAGCCTCCACGGACGCCGGCCAGCACATCACCGTCATCTCCTCGTTCGACACCTCCGTCGCCTTCGTCGTCGTGGACTCCACGGACCCGCTCCACCCGATCCACCTCGGAGACTACATCCTCGACAACGCGCAGACCTACGACGTGGACGTCACCCCGGACGGCAAGCACGTCGCCGTGGCCGCCGACCTTGGCCCGCAGCAGCCCCCGCCCGGCAGCGTGGCCTCCGACCTGCTCGCCGCGCGCGGCACGGCCGTCCTGCACGCCTCGTTCCGCGACGGCTGCACGGGGGAAGTGCGCTCCCTCGGCCCCGACCAGACGGTGGCGGCCGGACCCAGCACCATCCTGGTCTCGCTGGCCGACCCCAAGGCACCGGCCTTCGAGGACCTCGTCCCCTCGCCCGTGCTCGGCCCGCACAGCGTCTCGACGGCCCTCATCAACGGCCACACCTACGTCGCCGCCAGCATCACCAACCTGGTGCACCAGGCCAGCTACTACCAGTTCTTCGAGGTCACGACGGTGCCCGCGGTCCCCGGCGTCGCCGGCCCCGGCAAGCTCGTCCTGCTGAGCGTCTTCGACGCGGCGCAGTACGGCGCCACCGCCGCCGTGAACGGCCACGTGGACGCCGAGATCAGCCTCCACCCCGTCACGAAGCAGGCGGTCGTCTACATCAGCGACTGGGACGGCGGCCTCATCGTCCTCGACTTCAGCATCCCGCAGCTGCCCCGCCTCCTGTCGCAGTGGCAGGACACCGGCGCGGACAGCGGCGCCGTGCACAGCACGCGCAGCCTCGACGGGGTCTACGACGGCCACCACTACCTCCTGGTCGGCCAGGAGTTCGTCGGCCACCCCGTGAACCGCCCGAGCGGCTGGATCTACATCCTCGACGACACCGACCCCGCCAACGTGAAGGAGGTCGGACGCTGGACGCTTCCCGTGGACGTCGAGCAGGACTGGCACGGCGTCGAGCTGTTCAGCACGCACTACTTCCGCGTCCTCAACGACACCGTCTTCGTCGCGATGTACCACGGCGGCGTCTGGGCGTTCAAGCTCGACTTCGCGCACCCCGAGGCCCTCGCGACCCCGCGCAGCGTCGGCGCGTTCGTGCCCGACCAGAACGCCCCGCGCGGCCGCGTCGCGAACGACGGCTACGAGTACGCCCCCTTCGTCCTCGACGTCTTCCCGTACCCCGACGGCACGCTCGTCATCTACGATGGCCTCAGCGGCGTCTACGTGGTCCAGTACGACTCCTCGAAGGACATGCCGAGCCCGACGCCGTGGCCCCGCGAAGGCAAGACCCTCTAAACCTGAGGCCGGGACCCAAGGACGTAGGCCTGAGCGGGAGCCAGACCGAGAAGAGAAGGAAAGAGAGGGAGAAGGGAGGCATCACGGCCGCGGCGTGGGAGGCCGCCGAGGCCGGGTCAGTGTCTTACGAGCAACCCATGGAGTTGCCGCAGTTGAGGCACTTGTAGCAGGCACCGTTGCGCACGGTGGTGTGGCCGCACTGGTCGCAGTCCGGGGCATCGCCGCCCAGGCCCGCGAGCATCGCGTTGGGGTCGTTGCCGGCGGTCTTGCCGAGCTTGGCGTCGAGCGTGACCGCCACCGGCTTCTCCTCCTTGGAGAACTCCAGCAGCGTGGTCTCGTTCTTGGGACGGTTGCGCGCGATGGCGAGCGACTCCAGGTACTCGCGGCGCGTCAGGACGTAGTCGGCCGCCGTGGGGTCGGGCTTGACGCTGAGGAAGTCGGTCTCGCCGAAGTACTCGTAGCGCAGGAGCTTGCCGAGAAGGTCCTGGATGCCCAGGACGTTCTTGATGTATTTGTGGTCGGTCGCGCCGTTGAGCGGGCCGTTCTCGTTGATGAGCTTCTGCGTCAGGTCGTCCAGGTTCATGCCGAGCTGGAGCAGGCGGCTGTAGTTCTTGCCGATCTCCTTGAGGAAGTTGTCCACCGTGGTGCCCGACTTGCGGGCGCCGACGAAGACCTCGCAGGGGCGGCCGTCCGTGTACTCCCACACCTGGATGTCGACCTTCTCGGCGCCGCGCGACGTGAAGATGGTCACGGTGCGCTTGAAGCCCTGGTCGTTGTCCTGCGGCGGCTTCTCCAGCTCGCCGTGCTTCATGCCGGGGACGACGACCGGCGCCGCGTCCTTGTCCTTCTTGGAAGCGGCCGTGCTGAGCGGCTGGCTGAGTTTGCAGCCGTCGCGGTAGAGCGCCACGGCCTTGAGCTGGAGGACCCAGCCCATCTCGTACGCGTCGCGCACGTCGCTGACCGTGACCTCGTGCGGCATGTTGATGGTCTTCGAGATGGCGCCCGACAGGAACGGCTGCGCGGCGGCCATCATGCGGAGGTGGCCGGTGTGGTGGATGAAGCGCGCGCCGTCGCCGCACTTGTTGGCGCAGTCGAAAATGGCCAGGTGCTCCTTCTTGACGAGCGAGCCCTCCACGGTCTGGTGGCCCTCGACGTAGGCGGAGAGGGCGGCGATGGCCTGCGGCGTGAAGCCCTTCGCCTTCATCGTCTTGGGGTTGATCTTCGGGGTGTACTCGTTGAAGGACTTCGAGTGCGCGACCGCGTCGTAGGCCTCCTGGTACTCCTCCTCGGTGAAGCCCTTCGCCTTGAAGGTCTCCTTGGGGACGGGCGAGCCCTCGAAGGTGCCGTGCCCGATGGCGAACTTCTCGACCGCCTTGATCTCGGCCTCGGTGTAGCCGAGGAACCGGAGGGCGGGCGGGATGCTCTGGTTGATGATCTTGAAGTAGCCGCCGCCGGCGAGCTTCTTGAACTTCACCATCGTGAAGTCGGGCTCGACGCCGGTCGTGTCGCAGTCCATCAGCAAGCCGATGGTGCCCGTGGGGGCGAGCACGGTGGCCTGCGCGTTGCGCCAGCCGAACTTCGAGCCAAGCGCGAGGGCGGCCTCCCAGTCCTCGACGGCCGCGTCGAACAGCGCCGCGTACATGGTAAGCGTCTTGTTCTTCGTGGCCAGGAGCTGGTCCTTGGCGAGGCTGGTGATGCCGTGGCCCTTGAGGTCCATGCCCTCCATCTGCGTGAGGGGCGAACCGGTGGCGCGCAGGAGCTTGGCGGCGTCGAGGTGCATGCCGATGACCTCAGTCATGGTCTCGTGGTTGCTGCGGCCCGCGGCGTCCTTGACGTGGATGCCCTTGAAGGGGCCCTTGATGGCGGCCATTTCGGCGCTGACGCGGTAGGCGTGGCCGGTGAGGATGGCGGTGAGGGCGCCCGCGATGGCGCGGCCGTCGGGGGAGTCGTAGGGGTGGCCCGTCGTCATCAGCAACGTGCCGAGGTTGGCGTAGCCGAGGCCGAGCGGGCGGTAGTCCTCCGAGTTCTGCGCGATGTCCTTCGTGGGGTAGCTGGAGTAGCCGACCAGGATCTCCTGGGCCACGAAGAACACCCGGATGGCATGGCGGTACGCATCAAGGTCGAAGGTGCCGTCCGCCTTGAGGAACTTCATCAAGTTCAGCGAGGCCAGGTTGCACGCGGTGTCGTCCAGGAACATGTACTCCGAGCAGGGGTTGGAGCCGTAGATGCGGTCCGTCGCCTTGCAGGTGTGCCACGTGTTGATGGTGGTGTCGTACTGGGTGCCGGGGTCGGCGCAGGCCCACGCCGCGAAGGCGATCTGGTCCCAGAGCGCCTTGGCCTTGTAGGTCTTGACGACCTGGCCGGGGGTGACGCGGCTCGTGGTGCTCCAGTCGGCGTCGGACTTGACGGCGGCCATGAAGGCGTCCGTGATGCGCACCGAGTTGTTGCTGTTCTGGCCGGCGACGGTCGCGTAGGCCTCGCCGTTGAAGTCGGAGTCGTAGCCCTGCGCGATGAGGGCGGCGACCTTCTTCTCCTCGCGGACCTTCCAGTTGATGAAATCCTCGATTTCGGGGTGGTCCATGTCGAGGCTGACCATCTTGGCGGCGCGGCGCGTGGTGCCGCCCGACTTGGTGGCGCCCGCACCGGCGTCCAGGACCTTCAGGAACGACATGAGGCCCGAGGAGGTGCCGCCACCCTGGAGCTTCTCGTACTTGCTGCGCAGGCGGCTGAAGTTCGAGCCCGTGCCGGAGCCGTACTTGAAGAGGCGGGCCTCGGCGGCGAGCAGCTCGAAGATGCCCTTGCGCTCGACGAGGTTGTCCTCGACGCGCTGGATGAAGCAAGCGGAGCACTGCGGGCGGGCGTAGTTGTGCTTGACCTGGTGGGCGTGGCCGTGCTCCTCGTCGGCGGCCCAGTTGCCTCCCGAGCCCTGGATGCCGTAGACGTGGTGGTGGCCGCAGTTGAACCAGACGGGGCTGTTGAAGGCGCCTTTCTGGGTGATGAGCATGTGCTTGAGCTCGGCCTCGAACGTCTCGGCGTCGCCGGCGGTGGCGAAGTAGCCGTGCGTCTCGCCCCACCAGCGGATGCTGGCGGCGATGCGGTGGACGACCTGGGCGGCCGAGGTCTCGGAGCCGAGCGTGCCGTCCTTCTGGGGGACGCCGGCCTTGCGGAAGTACTTGGAGGCGATGATGTCGGTGGCGAGCTGCGACCACTCCTTCGGGACCTCGCAGTTGTCGACCTTGAAGACGACGGTGCCGTCGGGCTCCTTGATGATCGACTTGCGCGTGGACATCTCGATGCCGGCGTAGACGTCGGTGCCGAGCGTGGTGTAGCGGCGCTCGATGGTGAGGCCGCGGCCGGCGGCGGCGCCCGAGGTGGACGGGGCGCCAGGGGCGCCCCGGTTGATGATGAGGACCTTGTCGTTCATGCCCGCGTCTCCTTGTGTGCATCCGTGTGATGTGTGGCGTTGGGTCGGGGGCGCCGGCCACGGCGGAGCCTCCTCATCCCGATGGTGCATCCCGGCCTGGAGTGGCGTGCCGCCCCAGGCGCGGCCGCGGGGCTCGCCCGCGACCTTCCCCTCCTAGCAAGGCCAGGACCCGAGCCGGGCCCATCCCGGCGGGGACCTCACGACACGAACGGGGGTTTATGCCCCATCCGATTACTAAGGCGTGAATCGGTCCACTGACCTTGCCTAGTTCACCATTTACGTGAAATGGACTTTGATAACACACCAAGGAGAATGTTCCAACGGAATCGCCGGGGGGCTAAATGATGGTCAATTGTGAGCAAAAATGGCGTTTTGCTGGTCGGGGCCTCCGCGATGTCCGTTGCGGTGTGGGCCGGCCCTTGGCCGAACGGGCGCCAGGAAGGCTGGATGGGCCATCGCCCAACCTGGCTTGATTCTCCATTCTCCCGCAAGATCCCGGCGGCTCTGGGGACCCTGCCAAGCCTGAAGCGCCCGACGGCGTAGGGGACCTGTGCCGGGACGGTGCCTCCTCAACGCCCGCGTCCACCCCATGGCCGCGCCTGGAAGCGACCCGTGGACCGAGGAAAGGTCCTGGACGCGCCAGGCGGAAGCGGTGTGCTGGAAGGATGGCGTCCTCCTGGCGTTGGGCTCCAACAGGGAGGTCCTCGCCGTGGCGCGCGCGCACGGCATCGCCCCCGAGGACGCCTCCGGGCTCCTAGTCCTCCCCGGCTTCGTGGACGCGCACACGCACTTCCTGCACATCGGCATCAAGAAGGGCCGCCCGGCCCTCAACGAGTGCCGTAACAAGGAGCAGGCCTTGGCCGTCGTGGCGGCCTGGCTGCGCGACCACCCCCTGGGGGCCGAGGGGGGACCCGCTGCCGCCGTCATCGCGGAGGGATGGGACGAGTCCGAGTGGGCCGTGCACGAACGCCCCACGCTCGCTGACCTGGACGCCCTCACGCAGGCCGCGGGCACCCCCGACCGCCCCTTGGTCCTGCGTCGGGTCTGCGGCCACATCGCCGTCGCCAACTCCGCCGCCCTGCGCATCGTGCGCGCCCGCTGGGACTCCGATGATTTGGTGGACCTCCAGTCCGGCCTCCTCGTCGAGCAGCCCAGCCTCTACCTCAACGAGGTGCTGCCCGCCACGGCCGCCGAGCTCGACGCCGCCCTCGCGGAAGCGTGCCGTCTCAGCCACGCTCTTGGCATCACCACGCTCGGAGACTACTCCCAAGCCCCCTATCGCGACGCCCTCCTTCGCGGAGCCCTCGCCGGGCGGCTCACCGTGCGCGTCGCCTCAAGCCTCTACGTCCAGCAGCTCGAGGGCGAGCTCGCCGCCGGGTTCCGCACAGGCCGAGCGCGCCCCGGTCCCGCCGGCACCGCTCCGGGCCTGTGGCTGCGCGACGGCGGCCTGAAGGTGTTCCATGACGGCTCCCTGGGCGCGCGCACGGCTGCCCTTCGCGAACGTTACAAGGACGCCCCCTCGGGGACGCCGGACGATTGCGGTGGCTCCTCATCCGCCGCCGCCCCCGGCCCCGCGCACCGTTCCCGGCACGGCTGCGTGGGCCACCCGCACCCCCGCGGCACCCTGAATTGGGGCGACGCCGACGTGGAGAGACTCCTCTCCACCGCGCACGCGGCCGGGGTCCAAGTGCACGCGCACGCCATCGGCGACGCCGCCATCGACCAAGGCCTCGCCGCCTTCGCGGAGCTGGCCGCCCGCGCCGACCTGGAAGGAGCCGGCTGGGGCGGCAACGCGTTGCGGCACCGCTTCGAGCATTACGAGATCCACCACGACGACCAGCTCCCCCGCACGGCGGAGCTGGGGATTGTCTCGTCGAGCCAGCCCAATTTCGTGGGAACCTGGAGCGCCGCGGGCGGCATGTACGAGGAGCGTCTTGGCGAGGGGTACCGGCTCAACAACCGCTTCCGCCGCCTGAAGGAGGCCGGCATCCGGCTCGCTTTCGGCTCCGACGGGATGCCCCCCGGCCCTCTCTTGGGACTTGCCGCCGCCGTGGCGCACCCCGACCCCGACCAGCGGCTCGACCCCTTGGAGGCAGTGTGGCACTACACGTACGCCTCCGCGTGGAGCCTGCACTGGGAGGACGCCGTGGGCTCCCTGGAACCCGGCAAGCGCGCCGACCTGGTCGTCCTCGAGGCCAAAGACCCCAAACGACCCGCGTCCTGGCGCATGCGCGAAACCATCGTGGACGGCGTCTCCCGGTTCCGTCGCTAAGCCTGGGTCTTGGTTGGGTTTCCCTTTCGGCCCGTTCCTCAGCCCCGTTCGCTGCCCCGCTGGCTTCCGCGACTCTTCGGGTCTCTCTTTTTCCCCCGCCCTACCCGGCTTTCTCTCCTGCTCTCTCTTTCCTTTGCTCTCCCCACCCAGCGACCCCCGACCCAAGGGTTTCGCGTGGAACCATTCTCTTCCGTAGCGGGTTCGTTTTTCGCTTCACTTCCGGGTTGTTTGCAACGGAAACGTTATCCAATCCTATCGTTTTACCTATCACGGACTGATGAATCCAAGAGAAGGAAGAAGAAGTAGTCCTTCAGAGAAGGATTACTCCAGCCGAAACCAGGGGGTGGGGGTAGGGGGTTGGGAAAAATGCCCCCTTAGCGTGCGGGGCAACGCGCAACCCCCCAGACCTGGAATCCGCCCAGTCTCCATTCCTCTTCGTCCAGGAACCCCTTGAGCATCCATTTGGCAACCGTTATTCCCTTCTGGGGACTGAATCGGCTCATGGTCCTGTCGCGCCGCACGCCCCTGCCGCTCCCGGTGGCGGAGCTGGAGCGCCTGCGCGGCCAGCTCGATCCCCAGTACGGCTTCGAGCGTTGGGAATCCATTCTTGCCGTCCGCGTCCCCCGCGACGAGCCCGACGTCGTCAACGACGTCGAGGAGGCTGCCGAGACCGTGGGCCCCGCCGACGTCGAGGGCGCCACCGTCCTCCTGGTGGGGAACCGCAAGGACCTCGTCATCCCCTCTTCTGCCCTGGCGGACGCGGTCGCCTTGCGCGTCCAGCTCGACGCCGCCATCGCCCAGGAGACACGCCGCGCCCTTCCCCCCGGCGGCCACCGCGCCCTCACCTGGCCCGGCGACGCGCGCCGCCGCCCCCGCCTCGTCATCCGCCTGCCCGGCTCCGTCGCCGAGGTCGAGGACGAAGGCTTCGACGCGCTGGCCGCCACCCTCGCCCCGCTCGCCGAGGAGCCAAGCTACCGCGACGTGCACGCCGTCCACCTCGTGGGCGACCGGGACGAAGCCCGCCTCGAAGGGGGCCTCTTCTGGGAAGACCTCCTGCGCCAGCACCAGGAGGCCAGCGAGCGCCACGAACTTGCCCAGGAGCTCGCCGCCAAGGTCCACGCCCCAGCCGCCCCGGCGCCGGCTGACGCCCTTCTGGCGGCCCTGGAGGCTCGTCTGCAGCAGCTCGGCTACGTCGTCCGCCTCAAGCCCTCCGCCAAGGTGCCCGTGGACCTCGCCGCCGAGCGCAAGGCCGCTCCCCACCGCGTCGTCGCGTTCCTGGCGCCCCTTCTGGACGGCGACACCGCCCAGGCCGCCCTCGAGGCGACCCGCGCCCTCCAGGCGGACCTCGGCCTCGTGGTGGCGCGCCAAGTGGACAAGGAAGGGGAGCGCAAACTGGTCGCCACCCGGGTGCGCGCCATCGCCCCGGACGCCATCTCCACCCTCCACCTCTGACCCCCGCTTCCGATGGAAGCGTCGGGGGCGTTCTCTCCTGGCAGGAGGGCTTTGGAAGGGAAGCCCAGGGGTAAGGAAAGCTTGGCTCAGCAGTAGCAGGCGAGAAGCCGCGCCGGGTCCAGTCCAAGCTCCGCGGCCAGCCGCGTGGCCCGTTCCGGGTCGGGGCGGGGGGCGAGGGGCCCGTGCGCCGGGGGGAGGTCGCGGATGTAGATGTCGAGTTCGTCGAAGAGCGCCAGCGTGAAGCCGTCCGCCCGGAAGCGCTCCGCGTGCTTGCCCGCCGCCCCAGCGTCGGCGTCCCGCAGGAGGGAGCGCAGGTCGTGTGCCTTGACGAGCTTGGCGGCGGTCTTGGCGCCAAAGCCCGTGACACCGGGGTGCCAGTCGGTGCCGCTCAGGATGGCGACGGCGCGCAACTGCTCCTGCGTGAGGCCGTGCGCGGCGAGATCGCTGAAGTGGTGAAGCCAGGGGTCTTGCGAGCCCGCCTTGCGCAAGACGGTGGGGGCGCCCGCGACGAGGGCGTCGTAGTCCTCGGTGGCCACGGCGTGGGCGTGGCCGGCAAGGCACAAGGCGGCAGCGTAGCGCTCCCCGTCATGGGGGGCGCGCACGACGGCGACCCCGAGCGCCTCGAGGACGGAGGTGGCGTCGCGGATCATGGCGCCATCCAGGTACGTGGTCATGCGCTGGTACTTCGCGTACGCGTCCTTGTCGCCCGCTTCGAGCGCGTCCTGGGCGTTGAGGGCGGCCTCGACGCGTTTGGCGATGCGCTCCTCCACGGTGGCGCGCTTCTTGGGGTGGATGTCGCCGTCCCAGATGACGATGGGTTCCGCGCCGCGCTCGCGCAGGTGCCGCACGAGGTTGACGAACCCGACGAGGTGGGCGATGGCCTTGCCCTCCTTGTTGCGCAGCACGTCGCCGTCTTTGCCGCGAAACGAGGTGAGGTAGCGGAACGCGACGTTGTGGCCGTCCACGGCGATGCGCTTGCCCTCGTACCAGCCGGCCGGGACCGGGTGCGCGGGGAACAGGTCCCCCAGTTTGACGCCCAACGCGGCGGCCACTCCCTCCTGCCACATGAAGCCGACCTGGGAGGCGCGGCCGGGCCACCGACCGTCGCAGTTTTCCAACCCCCGCGCGTCGGCGCGGCCATGGGAGACTTCGACGGCAAGCGCATCCTGGTAACGGGCGCCACCTCGGGCATCGGCGCCGCCACCGCGGAGGCGTTCTGCCGCGCCGGCTGCGCCGAACTGATCGTCGTGGGGCGGCGCGAGGACCTGCTGCAGGAGAAGGCGAAGGCCTGGTCGGACAAGTACGGTTGCGACGTCGCCGCCGTCGTGCTCGACGTGGGCAGCCGCCCCGACATCGAGGGCATCACGGTGGACCATCCGAACCTCTTCGACGTGGACATCCTCGTCAACAACGCCGGCCTCGCCCTAGGCCGCGACCCGCTCCAGGAAGGCGAGCTGGACGACTGGGAGGCGATGGTGCAGACCAACGTCATGGGCCTCCTGTACATGACGCGGGCCGTCGTGCCGCACATGCTCCAGAAGGGCTCCGGCCACATCGTCAACCTGGGCTCCGTCGCGGGGCGCTGGACCTACCCCGGCGGCGGCGTCTACGCGGCCACGAAGGCCGCCGTCGTCAAGCTCACCGAGGGCTTGCGCATGGACCTCCTCGGCAAGAACATCCGCGTGACGAACATCGAGCCCGGCATGGTGGAGACCGAGTTCAGCCTGGTGCGCCACAAGGGCGACGCCGCAAAGGCGAAGGCCGTCTACGCGGACACGCGCCCCCTGAGGCCCGAGGACGTCGCCGACACCATCCTGTGGGCGTGCAGCCGCCCGCCGCACGTCAATGTCCAGGAACTGGTGCTCTACCCGACCGACCAGGCCCACGTCGGGCAAGTCCACCGCGCGCCGAATTAGCGCTCAGGCGTGGCCGTTCTTCGCGGGCACCTTGGCCTTCGGGTCAACGTGGAACTGCTCGCTCTCCGTCGAGCCGTGCATCGCCTTCGTGGAGTGCAAGCCGCCCGAGATGGCGGTGTACACTTCGTCGAAGTAGCCTGTGCCCACCTCGCGCTGGTGCTTCGTGGCCGTGTAGCCCTTCTTCTCGAGGGCGAACTCGGCCTCCTGGAGGCGCACGTACGCGGTCATGCCCTCGCGCGCGTAGCCGTGCGCGAGCTCGAACATGGACTCGTTGAGGGCGTGGAAGCCGGCGAGGGTCACAAACTGGAACTTGTAGCCCATCGCGGCCAGCTCGTCCTGGAAGCGCGCGATCTGCGCGTCCGAGAGGTGCTTCTTCCAGTTGAACGATGGACTGCAGTTGTACGCCAGCATCTTTCCGGGGTGCTTGCGGCGGACCGCGTCGGCGAAGGCGCGCGCCTCGTCCATGTCGGGCGTGGAGGTCTCGCACCACAGCAGGTCCGCGTAGGGCGCGTAGAGGTTGCTGCGCGCGATGGCGTGCTCCAGCCCCGGCTTGACGCGCAGGTAGCCTTCGGGGGTCTTCTCGCCGGTGACATGGGCGTGGTCGTTGGGGTCCACGTCGGAGGTCAGGAGTGTCGCGGCGCGGGCGTCGGTGCGCGCCACGATAAGCGTCGGGACGCCCATGACGTCGGCGGCGAGGCGCGCGGCCTTGAGGGTGCGGATGTGCTGGTTCGTCGGGATGAGGACCTTGCCGCCGAGGTGGCCGCACTTCTTCTCGGACGCGAGCTGGTCTTCCCAGTGGACGCCGGCGGCGCCCGCTTCGATCATGGCCTTCATGAGCTCGAAGGCGTTGAGCGGGCCCCCGAAGCCGGCCTCCGCGTCCGCGAGGATGGGGATGAACCAGTCGCGCGTCAGCTTGCCCTCGGACCACTCGATCTGGTCGGCGCGGCGCAAGGAGTTGTTGATGCGGCGGATGACGGCAGGCACCGAGTTCGCGGGGTATAGGCTCTGGTCGGGGTACATCTGCTCGGCGAGATTGTTGTCGGCGGCGACCTGCCAGCCCGAGAGGTAGATGGCCTTGAGGCCGGCGCGCGCCATCTGGATGGCCTGGTTCCCGGTCACCGCGCCTAGCGCTGGGACATAGGGCTCCTTCGTGACGAGGTCCCACAACCGCTTTGCGCCGTGCCGAGCCACGGGGTAGTCGAACTGCAGGCTTCCGCGCAGGCGCACGACGTCGTTGGCCGAGTGGTCGCGGCGGGCGCCGGTCCAGCGCGGGTTCGTCTCCCAGTCGCGGCGCAGTTGCTCGGCTTGCTTGGTCATCTCGGGGGCGAGGTCGGTCATGGGGTCTCCAACTGGTCTAGGGCGAGGAGGGTGAGGAAGGGGGGAAGCTCTGGGGCGAGGAGGGCCTGGCGCAGCAGGGCCACCGCGTCGGCGAGGCGGTGCGGCGCGCCCGCCATGCGTGCTGACTCCTCTTCGTCCTCGAGCCAAGCGAGCAGGAGCGGGGGGTCCACCGTGCGACCGTCCGCGAGGCGTGCGGCGTGATGGCGCCAATGCCAGAGCTGCGTGCGCGAGATCTCGGCGGTGGCGGCGTCCTCCATGCGGTTGTCCAGCGCGACCGCGCCAGTGCCGTCGAGCCAGGCCGCGAGGTACAGGAGCGCCGCGCGCAGGTTGTGGCGGACGCCCGCCTCGGTCGCGGCGCCGGGGACGCGCAGGTCCAGCAGGGCGGCCGCGTCGCGCACCACGGTCGGGGTGCGCTCAAGTTGATTGGGTGCGCCGCGCAGGCGGCGTTCGAAGGCGGCGCGCGCGACGGGGACGAGGTCGGGGTGCGCGACCCAGGTGCCGTCGAAACCATCCTCCGCTTCGCGCTCCTTGTCCTCGCGGACCTTGCGCACCGCGGCGACGGTCGCGTCAGGGTCACGGCGGTTCGGGAGGAACGCGGCCATGCCGCCCAGGGCATGGGCGCCGCGCTTGTGGCAGGTCGCGACGAGCAGGCGGGCGTAGGCGCGCAGGAACGGCGCCTCCATCGTGACGCGGTCGCGGTCGGGCAACGCGACAGGGTGGGCGCGGTGGACCTTGAGCGCGGAGAAGAGGTAGTCCCAGCGGCCCGCGTTGAGGGCGACGCAGCGGCCGCGCAGCGCCCACAGGATTTCCTCCATCTGGAACGCGGCGGGCAGCGTCTCGACGAGGACGGTGACGCGGACGGTGCCCACGGGGAGACCGAGCCGTTCTTCGCAGAAGGCAAGCACGGCGTCCCACAGGCTGGCCTCGTCGTGGCTCTCCAGTTTCGGGAGGTAGAGGTAGGGCCCGGTTTCTTGGGCGACGAGGGCCGCGGCGTTGTGGACGAGGAACAGGCCGGCATCGAAGAGGCTCCCCGACATCGGTTCGCCTGCGACGCGCGCATGCGGTTCGGGCAAGTGCCATCCGCGCGGCCGTACCAACAGGACAGCAGGCGTCGCGCCGACGGTGTAGCGGCGGCCCTCGGGGCTCGTGTGTTCGAGGCGGCCGCGCACCGCGTCCATCAGGTTCGCTTGCCCGGAGACCAGGTTCGTCCACGTTGGGCTCGTGGCGTCCTCGAGGTCCGCCATGAAGCAGTCGGCGCCGGAGTTGAGGGCGTTGACCATCATCTTGCGGTCGCAGGGGCCGGTGATCTCCACGATGCGGCGGGTGAGGTCGGCGGGCGCGGGGCGGACGGTCCAGCTCGCCTCGCGCACCTCGCGTGTCTCCTCCAGGAACGTGGGAAGCTCGCCGCGGTCGAAGCGCGCCTGCGCGGCGGAGCGCGCGGCGAGGCAGCGTTGGCGGTCGGGCTCGAAGCGCGCATGCAGCGCGCCGAGGAGGTCGAGGGCGGCGGGGGTCAGGACCTCGGCTTGCCGCGGCGTGGGGGGCGCCACGATGGCTGGGCGGGCCAGGTCAGCCATAGGGCGCCTTGGCATCCGCCTCTTTGCGCATCAAGCTATTCCCGAGCGTGTTCAAGGATAGGGTGGACCGGTTCGGGTTGGTTGGACCTGGCCACGCGAAGCACCGGAGGCTCCGTCGGCCCTATCAGGACCGGGGCGGTCGGCGCCGCGTGACCCTTCGGCTCCATCTGTGGGTCTCCGGCACAGTGCAGGGCGTGATGTTCCGCGAGTCCTTGCGGCGCGAGGCGGAGCGGCGGGGGGTCGCGGGGTGGACGCGCAACCTTCCGGACGGGCGCGTCGAGGCCGTGCTGGAAGGCCTCAGCCCGGCGGTGCAGGCCGTGGAGGAGTGGTGCCGGCGCGGGCCGCCCGACGCGGTGGTCATCCGGTTGGACTGCCGAGAAGAGGCCGGGGAAGGCGCCGTCGGGTTCCGAGTCATCCGGTGACGGAACGTTGATGCGCGGCGCGCCCTTCTAGCGGTCGTGGTGAAGACCTCAGCGACGCAAAGGACGTCCAGCCAGGTCGCGCCGGACCGGCCGTGGTGGCGCCCGAAGCCCGGCGTCGGGCCCTTGGATGCGTGGAGCTTGGTCCACACCGCCTCCGGCCTGGGCCTCGGTCTTCTTCCATTTCCGTGGTGGGTCGCGTTGATTCTCTTGGCAGGGTACGAGGTCTTCGAGGCGGGATTACGCCGCGTCCGGCATGGTGCCGGCATCTTCGAGCACGAGTCCCGGCTCAACATCGCCGCCGACGTGGTCATCGGCATGGCCGGATGGGCCGGGAGCCATTTCGCCCTCTACCGTTCCTTCTGAGCGAATCGCCTGCGTCGGCACAAGCCTCAAAGGGAGGCCCCAAGTCGGCGCCGCCATGGCCCTCGAAACGACCTTCGTCATGATCAAGCCGGATGCGGTCCAGCGCGGCCTCGTCGGCGCCATCGTGCAGCGCTTCGAGCAGAAGGGCCTCAAGATCAAGGCGATGCGCCTCGAGATGCCGAACCCGGCCACCATCGAGAAGCACTACGAGGTCCACAAGGCCCGCCCCTTCTACCCCGGCCTCGTGAAGTACATGACGAGCGGCCCCGTCGTCCCCATGATGGTCGAGGGCGAGTCCGCCATCGCCGTCAGCCGCGCCCTCATGGGCGCCACGAACCCGGTCGCGGGCAAGCCCGGCGAGATCCGCTTCGACTTCGGCCAGCACATCGGCCGCAACATCATCCACGGCTCCGACTCCGCCGAGACCGCCGCCTTCGAGCTTGGCCTCTGGTTCCCCAAGGGCGGCGCCCAGTACAAGCGCGCCGGCGACGAGTTCCTCTTCGAGTAACCATGCGCCTCGTGCGGACCTTCGAGGGCGACGTCCCGTCCGAGCCCGACGCTGTCTTCGCCAAGCTCGCCTCCGAGACCAAGAGCGACGGGGTCACCATCGTCCACCACGACGATGCCGAGCGTGCCCTCTGGGTCGAGGGCGCCTGGTGGTTCCACGGCAAATGGACCGTCGTCCCAGGCACAGACGGAGGAGCCCGCGTGCGACTCGAGGTGTGGAGCAAGGCAGACGGCGTCAAGCGGATCGTCGCCGCCCTCCCGGTCCAACAAGGGCTCGCTCGGATCCGCAAGGGATGGAACGACGACCTGGCTTCGCTCGCCAGCCGCCGCCCCGGCGTCTAGGCCGCCACAGCCGCCAGCTCCGCCACCACCGCGCCTAGCGTGACCTGCCCGCCCGTGAGGCGGTGCACGACCTCGCGCTGAGAGCGGAGGCGGCCATGCTCGTCAATGTGGCGAACGGCGACGCCGTTCTCTTCGAGCGCCGCGCCGACGATGCGGACGCGGTGGCAGGACTCCGGGCGCAGTTCGGCGCACAGGAACGCAACGCGGCGGTCGGTGCCCATGAGCGCGAGGCGACGCAGGCTGGAACGGAACGCAATGTTGGAGGGAGCGGCCCCGCCGCAGCGGCCGCCCAACGTGTCGCCCATCCAGGCGTACACGACGCCGCTCTCCTGGAGGGTGGCGCGCAACGGGTCGCGGGCGAACTCCGGGTGGAATGAGGAGAATGGGACGGAGCGCACGTCCACGACGGTGCCGATGCCGTGGTCCTCCAGGAGGGCCAGGAAATCGCCCATCGTGCGGTTGCCGTAGCCGATGCTGTAGAGGCCGGGTCCGTTCATGCGACAAACACCGGCACGAAGCCCAAGTGGGTTGTCAGGAGGGGAGTGAAAGCTCCCCTCTTGCGGGGTCCTGGCAGGACGGGCAAGCGACTGCCCAAGGCACGGATTCCACAGCGGCCACGACGACCGCATCCATCGTCTCGGCGCAAGACGTGGCGCGATGGAGGGGGCGCATTCTCTCCTCGAGTTTTAGGACAGTTCCTGGCCCTCGTCTTGCCGGTCTGCCCGGGGGCCGAACGCTTTGAACGTGGGGGCCCCTCGGCGCCACGATGGAACTGGGCGTCTCGACGTTTGGCATGCAAGGCCCCGGCCCCGACGGCGAGATTCCGACCGCGCGCCAAGTCCTGGACCGCACCGTCCGGTTGGCCCGCCTTGCCGACGAGGTCGGACTCGACCTCTTCGCGGCAGGGGAGCACCACCGCCTGGACATGGCCATCTCATCCCCCGCCGTCGTGCTAGCCGCCATCGCCGCGGCGACGCAACGCATCCGCCTCACGAGCGCGACCACCCTGATTGGCACCCTTGACCCCGTTCGCGTCTACGAGGATTTCGCGACCCTCGACCTGCTCTCCGGGGGCCGGGCCGAGCTCATCATGGGCCGAGCCTCGTTCATCGAGAGTTTCCAACTGTTCGGGCGCGACCTCGACGACTCGGATGACCTGTTCATCGAAGGCCTGGAACTGTTCCAACAACTCAACGGCGCCCCCATTGTGTCGTGGCGCGGCCGTTTTCGTTCCCCGCTCGACGCGGCCGAGATCGCCCCGCGCGCCGAGGGGGCGCTGCCGGTGTGGGTCGGCGTCGGCGGCACGCCGTCGAGCGCCGAACGGGCCGGCCGCATGGGGTTGCCGATGGCGTTGGCCATCCTGGGCGGGCCGGAGCGGTTCATCCCTTTCGCGGCCATGCACCGCGCGGCGGCCGTGCGGGCCGGGCACGCGCCGCCGGCTGTCGCGGTTGCCGGGTTGGGATTCTTGGCCGACGATGGAACAGAAGCGCGCGCCCTGCACGAGCCGCTGTACGTGGCGCAGTGGAGGCGCGGTCTACGCAACCGCATGGCAGGGTTTGAGGTGACGCATGAACAGTACGCCTATGAGGCCGGCCCGCGCGGCGGGCTCTACGTCGGGTCTCCCCGTGAGGTCGCGGCGAAGCTGCGCCTCCAGCACACATGGTTCGGGAGTTCGCGCACGCTCGTTTCTCTGGACATCGCCGGGATGCCGGAGGCCAGGCTACGGCGGTCCATCGAGCTCCTTGGAACCGAGGTCGCGCCTCTTGTTCGGGACTTGGGAGTTCCCAAAACCCGCAAATAGCGGTCCCAAGTCGGCCACGGCATGGGCGACGACCGCACAGCCGAGGAGAAGCTGGCGGATCAGCTCGCCGCGGAACTGGAGGCGGAGTTCGGCGACCAGGTCGAAGATGCGCCGGAGGCGCCCGCCCCGGCCAAGGTCGAAGGAAAGCCTACCGAGGCCCCCAAGCGGGAGGAGCCCCAGCCGGCCGCGCTCGTGCCCTCCGAGGAGTCCATCGCCCGGGCCAGGGAGCAGGCCAAGGCCGCCGTCGAGGGCGACGTCGAGAAGGCGCTCGGGTCCCTGACCGCGAAGTCCGCGACCGCCTACACGCGCCACCCCATCGTGTCCGTCCTCGGGCACGTCGACCACGGCAAGACGAGCCTTCTCGACAAGGTGCGCGGCACGAAAGTGTTCGACCGCGAGGCGGGCGCCATCACGCAGCACATCGGCGCCTCCGAGGTCCCGCTCGCCACCATCTACGAGCGCTGCGGCCCCGTCCTGAAGGGCAAGAAGTTCACCGTCCCCGGCCTTCTCTTCATTGACACGCCGGGCCACCACGCGTTCAGCAGCCTGCGCCGCCGCGGCGGCCAACTCGCCGACATCGCCATCCTCGTCGTGGACATGACCGAGGGCCTCATGCCGCAGACCGTGGAGGCCATCCAGATCCTGCGCTCCACGAAGACGCCGTTCATCGTGGCCGCGAACAAGGTGGACCGCTGCCAAGGCTGGGTCACGGCCGACAAGCCGTTCATCCTGAACGTCCGCGACCAGGGCCCGAGCGCGCAGGCGAACTTCGACGAGAAATTCTACCGCCTCATCGCCGCCCTCTACGAGCAGGGCCTCAACGCGGAGCGCTACGACCGCATCTCGGATTTCACGAAGAACATCGCCATCGTCCCGACCTGCGCGCGCTCGGGCGAAGGCATCCAAGACCTCCTCGCGATGCTGGTGGGCCTGGCGCAGAAGTTCCTCGAGGCGCGCCTCGAGACCGACGAGGAGCTGCCCGGCGAAGGCACCGTCCTCGAAGTCAAGCAGGACAAGGGCCTCGGCACCGTCCTCGACGTCATCCTGTACGCAGGGAAAATCCGCAAGTCGGACACCATCCTCCTCGGCACCAAGAATGAGCCGCTCATCAGCAAGGTCAAGGGCCTCCTGCGCCCCGCGCCGCTCGACGAGATGCGCGACGCCCGCAAGGCGTTCACCGCCGCCGACGAGGTCGTCGCCGCGGCCGGCATCAAGCTCCTCATCCCCGACGCCGAAGGGGTCGTCGCCGGGGCGCCCATGCGCGTCGTGCGCCAGGACGCCGAGCAGAACAAGGCCGCCTACGAGGCGGTCGCCGCTGCCAGCAAGCCGCAAGTCGAGCTGCGCGACACGGGCATCTACGTCAAATCCGATACCATCGGCGGCCTGGAGGCGCTCGCCAATCTTCTGAAGGAGCGCCAAGTCTCCATCCGCAAAGCGGAGGTCGGGGACATCAGCCGCCGCGACGTCGTCGAGGCCGCCGCCATGACGGACCCGCTGCAGCGGATCTTGCTGGGCTTCAACGTCAAGATGCTCCCCGACGTCGAGGCCGAGGCCCAGGCGCGCGAGCTCACCGTCTTCACCGACCGCGTCATCTACGGGCTCCTCGACAACCACGACAAGTGGCTCGCCGACGAGAAGCGGAAGCTCGAGGCGGCCAACCGCCAGACGCACGTCCACCCCTGTAAGATTCGCTTCCTGCCCGGCAACGCGTTTCGCGGCCGCGACCCCGCCGTCTTCGGCGTCCGCGTGCTGGCCGGCACGCTGCTTGCGGGCCGCATGCTGATGAAAGAAGACGGCAAGCCCATCGGTCGCGTCAAGAGCATCCAGAAGGACAAGAAGACCGTGGAGGAGGCAAAGCTCGGCGACGAGGTCGCCATCTCGGTGCACGGTCCCACCATCGGGCGCCAGATCATGGAAGGCGACCTGTTCCACATGGACATCCCCGAGGGCGACGCCAAATGGCTCCTCACCGAAGGAAAAATCAGCCCC
Source organism: Thermoplasmata archaeon (assembly GCA_023269235.1). Taxonomy (GTDB): domain Archaea; phylum Thermoplasmatota; class E2; order JACPAO01; family JAHFTW01; genus JAHFTW01. The sequence continues at coordinate 173,188 of JAHFTW010000002.1, read as the reverse complement.
GAGGAGAAGGACACGCTCCTCGAGCTCCTGCGCGTCAAGCGCAAAGAGGACAAGTTCTGGGGAATGTAACCCGGGGCGTCCTCAGACCACCTTGAAGCCGTCCTTCATCTTCATGCCGAGTTCCTTGTGGCCGGACACCTCGCAGACGACGGTGAACGATCCCCTCTTGTCAAGGACGACGTAGGGCTTGCCTTCGTGCGTGGTGCAGACCGTGGCGCCGCCGTCCACCTCATGCTCGAGGTTCTTGCCGTCGCCCAGGAGGTTCAGGACCGCAAAGTCGTGGAACACCTTGGCGTCGTCGTTGACGACCTGGAAACGGACCTTGGCCCCCTGGGCGGCTTGCAAGCCGGACGGCGTCATGTACATCGAGCCGTCCGCGTTCGTGCCCAGGTGGACCGTCAGCGTGGTGACGCCGGCCTCGGCCTCGCCGCAGGCGGACCCCTCATTGCTTTCGCATCCGGCGAAGACCACGGCAAGCAGGGGAAGGGCGGCGAAGGCGAACCAGCGCATGCGGGCCAACCTGGCCAGCCCGTCAAAGACCCATCGTCCACGCCACCGGGCGGTGCAGGTGGCGGCGCGCCCCGACGGGCACTTCGAGCCAGCCTGGCTTGAGGGTGCGCGCCTCGTCGTGCAGGTCCGCCGCGTCCGGGGGCGCCTCGGTCCCGCAGGTGCGGCAGCGGTAGCCGGCGCCCGCCCCGGCCGACTTCATGCGCTTGCCGCACTCGGGGCAGACGGGGTTGGCCTCCTTGACGAGCACGTTGGCGAGCGCGACGACGCGCAGTTTCTCGAGCCGGACGGTCCCGTCCTCGACGGGGCCGACGACGGTGATGCGGTCGCCTGCCCGCAGGGCTCCGACCGCGTCGCGGAACCCCTTCGTCGGCTCGAAGGCGGCAGCGGTGAAGCGGGCGCCCGTGCGGTCCTTGCAGGAGACGAAGAGATGCCCCCCGGCTCGGCGGATGGGGCGGTCCAGGACGACGGCGTCCGCCTCGATGGTCCCCCACGGCGGGGCCTGCGCGAGCGACTGGACCGGGGTGACATGGTCGCCCGAGGCCTGGTTCGTCTCCCAGAGAAGCCACGTGTCGAACGGCTCCGCGGCCGAGCGCAGCGCGGGTAGTCCTTGGGCCAGGAGCGACGCGGCGTCGCGGCCGCGCAGGCCCGCAAGCACTGGACAAGGCGTGTGCGGGACGCAGGCGAGCCGTCGAGCGGCGGTGTCGAACGTGTGGAAGGTCACGGCGCGGTCCAGCGCGGCAAGCGGCGCGGGCTCCACGGCGCGCGGCGTTCCGACCCGTTGGGGGGCGCGGTACGCGATGAGCTCCCAACTTGCGGCCGGACCGGGCCAAGCGAGGGCGGCGTAGGCGCCGACAAGGCCCCAGCCGTCGCCGCGGCGCCGATGGGCCAGACCGCCCGCGTCCGGGGCGGCGGCCTGGCCGCGCACGGCCTTCCAGTACGCCAGGGCTGGCGGGGGGGCATCGGCCACCACAAGGCCGGTTCCGGCGTCAGGTTCGGCGTGCGCCTCCACGGCGGCCCAGAGAAGGTCGAGGAGCGCTTCCGTCGCGGCCACAGGAGCCCCCTGCGGGTAGGCAAGGACACGCTCGCCGTGCCACGCCCCGACGACGCGGGGCGGGCCTTGCGGCCGTACCAGCGTGAAGGCGACGGCGCCGTTGCCGCGCGTCTTGCGGGGGTTGTTGGGGTTCAGGCGCACCAGGCGCGGCGGTCCGGCGAGGGCGAGCTCCGGGACGGCCGCCAGGAGGCGGAGCGTGAGGTGGGTCGTGCACCCGCCGGTCAAGGAATCCGTGTCGTCCAGCCCCACCAGCACAAGGTCGGCGACTGGTCGCGACGTGAAACCGTTTCTCCACGGTTCAATCGGTGAACCAGTCAGGCTTCATAGGCCCTGGAGGCTGGCGTCGTCGTGGAGACCGTCCTCCAAGTCCGGGGCCTGCGCAAACGATACGGCCAGATCGAGGCCCTCAAAGGGCTCGACCTCGAGGTCCAGCGCGGGGAAGTGTTCGGCTTCCTCGGCCCCAACGGCGCCGGCAAGACCACGTTCACGAAGTGCGTCACCGGCTTCGTCCGCCCGAGCGCCGGCCAGATCACCGTCCTGGGACAGGACGCCATCCGCCACCCGACGCGGGTCGCGCCCCATCTCGGCCTCGTCCCGGACCAGTACGACTTCTACGGCAACCTCTCCGGCTGGCAGCACCTCGACTTCTACGGCCGCCTGCTTTCCATGCCGAAACGGGAGCGCGACGCCCGCATCGACGAGGTGCTGGGCATCGTGCGCATGGAGGAGGGCGCCCACCGCCGCGTCAAAGGCTACAGCCACGGCATGAAGCAACGCATCTGCATCGCCCAGGCCATCCTGCACAAGCCGGAACTGATCCTCTTCGACGAGCCCACCAACGGCCTCGATCCCAAAGGCGCCGTCGAGCTGCGCGACTTGATCAAAGGCCTCGCCAAGGACGGCACCACCGTGTTCCTCAACAGCCACCTCCTCAACGAGGTGGAGCAGACCTGCAGCCGCGTCGCCATCCTCGACAAGGGCCGCCTCGTCACCGTCTCCTCCGTCGCGCAGCTGCGCCGCCGCTCCGGCGGGGCAGGCGCCGTCGTCGTGCGCGTCGCCAACCCGTCCGCGAAGCTCGCCACCGCCGTCAAGACCGCCATCAAGAAGGCCGCCAAGGCGGAAGGCGACGGCATCTCCTTCCTCGCCGACGAGGACCAGACCGCGAAGGCGGTCGCGGCCATCGTCAAGGCGGGCGGGCAGGTCACCGGCGTCGAGCGCGCCAACGCCTCACTGGAATCCGCGTTCCTCGAGCTCACCCAGGGGGACTCCGCATGAGCGATTTCCTGCGCGCCACCTACGAGGTCGCCCGCAAAGAGGTGCTGCAGCACATCCGCACCAAGCGCCTCCTCATCATCGCCGGCATCATGCTGTTCCTCCTGGTCATGGTGACGCTGGTCTTCGGCCCGCAGGTCACCAAGGACGCGAACGTGGGGGGCGGCACCGGCAACAGCGACCACCCGTTCACGAACGCCCTGGAGAACATGGTCCTCACGGTGTACTTCGGCGTGAGCCTGGTGGGTGGGTTGCAGTTCACGCAGCTGCTAGCCATCGTGCTCACAGGCGACGCCGTGTGCAGCGAGTGGTCGAACCGCACCATCTTCCTGCTGCTGTCGAAGCCGGTGAGCCGCGTGGCGTTCGTGACCGGCAAGCTGCTGGGCAACCTCACGACGGTCTTCGTCACCATCGGGGGCCTGTTCATCCTGGACTACGGCCTCATGCAGTTCTTCTACGCGGGGTCGCCGGACGGCGCCGAGGTCGCGGGCTTCTTCCTGATGCTCGTGTTCATCCTGCTCGGCTGCGCCGCGTTCGCCTCCATCAGCCTGTTCTTCTCCACCATCACGAAGTCCACGCTGATGAGCTTCCTCTACACGTTGGGCGTGTGGCTCATCGGGTTCCCCATCCTGGGCTCAATCGGCGTCTTCACGAGCCTGCGCGACGCCGCCCGCGACGGCACCGTGCAGAACTTCTACGACCTCCCGCAGGTGCAGGCGTGGCTCTACCTCAACCCGGTGGCCGACATGCAGGCGGGGCTGCGCGCGCTGCTTCCCCACGACACGGGCGACACGGCGCAGTTCCTGCGCCTCCTGAACTTCTTCAACGGGGCCCCCAACGACTCCGGCCTCGCCGCGCTCATGCTCGTCGTGTACACGCTGATCTTCTACGGCCTCAGCGTGCTCGTCGTCAAGCGGCGGAATTTCGAGTAGTCTCGGCCAGCACACGCAGGGTGGCGGCGTCCGCGGCAGCGTTGAACTGCGACCGCAGCCGGGCCGCGCCGGGGGAGCCTGCCACGAGGCGGGTTCCCATGCGGCGCAGGTCGCCAATGGGAGCATCGGGCCCGGAGCGGTCCAGGTAGTCGAGCAGCGTGGCCATGCGCTCCGGCATCGTCGGCTCGGGGCCAGGGGGCTTCCCGTCGAGGGCTTTGCGCATGCGGGAGAAGACGGTGGGGTCGCGCATCGCGGCGCGCGCCACGAAGAACCCGGCGCAACCGGTCGTGTCGCGCATGCGTACGACGTCCTCGGGGGTGCGCAGGTCGCCGTTGCCGAGCACCGGGGCGTCGAGGTGCTCGACGAGGCGCGCGATGTGGCCCCACTCGGCGTCGCCGGAGTAGCCCTGCGCCACCGTGCGGGCGTGCAACGTCACCCAGTCGGCGCCGGCGTCCGTCACGGCCTGGCCGACCTCGAGGTAGGTCAGCCGGCTGGCATCGGGGCCGAGGCGCATCTTGGCGGAGACGTGCGGGATGCCGGCCTCGTCGGCGGCGGCGCGGGCGGCGGCGACCACCTTGCCGGCGAGTGCTGGGTCGCGCATGAGGAACCCGCCGGCGCAGGACTTGAGGATGTTCGGGGCGGGACAGCCCAGGTTCACGTCCACGAACTCGACCTTCACGCGCTCGGCGAGCTGCCGCACCGCGTCCCGGATGGTGGCGGGGTCCGCCGACATGAACTGGACGCCATACGGGGATTCATTGGGGGCGCGCTCGACGAGGCTCCAGGCGGTGCGGTTGCCGTGCACGAGGCCGACGGCGGCGATCATCTCGCTGCAGGTGACGTCGGCGCCGTGCGCCTTGGCGAGGCCGCGGAAGGCGGGGTCCGTGACGTCCACCATGGGGGAGAGGACCAGGGGCTGGTGCAGGCCGAGGACGCGCTTCACGGGGGCGTCACGCCGGGACCGGCGCGGGCGGCGTCGCGTGGTGCTTGCTGCTCCAGACGCCGAGCTGGTCCATGAGGGGCACGAGCTCGCGGCCCTTGTCGGTGAGCCAGTACTCGACGCGCGGGGGGACCTGCTTGAACGTCTTGCGGTCCACGACGCCGGCGCCTTCGAGCTCCCCCAGGCGCTGGCTCAGGCTGACGGGGTTGACGCCGAGGGCGCGCTTGATGTCGTTGAAGCGGCGGGGCTTGCCGTCCTGGAGGAGCCAGACGAGGGTCATGGCGTGGCGCCTGGACAGGAGGTCGATGGCCTCCTGGAAGGGGCAGCAGCCCTCGAGGTCGGCCTCAGGTTTCATGCTCATGGCAATCCAGTATAGACAGTTAACCGGTATGAACTTTTCACCTCTAATACTCCACCTCGCATAGTAGGAATCATGCCCTGCGCTGACACCGTCCGCTCGCTCCCGCACATCGCCCCCTCCGTCCAGACCGTGCTCTGCACCCTGGTCGAGCACACCCCCATGACCGGCGCCGAGATCCGCGCCTCCACCGGCCTGCCCCGCCGCACGGTGTACGCCGCCCTGAAGACCCTCAAGGCGCTGGGCATCCTGAAGGAGCGCGCCAGCCTGCGCGACACCCGGCAGACCTACTTCTGGGTCGTCTCCCCCGCGACGCCCGCTGAAGTCGGCTCCACGCCGAGCCCCGGCCTAATCGCGGCCTAAGCCCGCCCTACGCGTCCCACTGCACGCTGCGGCGCCAGTCGATTCCCACGGTGCGCGAGCCCAGCTTCGGCACGAGCGCTGTCCGGCGCTTGTGCTCCGTGCGGCGGACCATCCCGTCCACCTTCTCGACCATCGCGAGCGTGAGCCCCGTCTTGCGCGCCACGACGTCGAGGCCGTGGTTCAGCTCCAGCTGGCGCAGGACGCTGTCGAGCTGGTCGTAGGTGAGACCCATGTCGCCTTCGTCCGTCTGGCCCGGGTAGAGGCCGGCGGAGGGCGCCTTCTCGATGATGGGCTTGGGGACGCCGAGGTGGCGGGCCAGCTCGCGCACCTGCGTCTTGTAGAGGTCGCCGATGGGCTGGAGGTCCACTCCGCCGTCGCCGTGCTTCGTGAAGTAGCCGGTGAGAAGCTCCGACTTGTTGCCCGTGCCGCAGACGAGGAAATCGCGCCGGGCAGCCTCCGCGTACAGGAGGAGCATGCGGGCGCGCGCCTTGGCGTTGCCACGCTCGCGCGCCGCCGGCGTGTACCCCAAGGTGGACTCCAGGCCGGCCACGATGGGGCCGATGCCGTGCAGGACCGGCGTGAGGCCGAAGGCGGCGCAGCCGAGCTTGGCGTGCTCCGCGTCCAGCGGGTTCGAGTCGGGAGAGGGGAGCATGATGGCGAGCACGCGCTCCCGCCCCAACGCCCGCGCGGCGAGGCCCGCGACCACGGCGGAGTCGAGGCCCCCGGAGACGCCGACGACGAGCCCCTTCGCCCCCGCGGCCTCCACCGCGTGGCGCAGGAACGCCTGGAGGACCGCCTCCCAGCGGGCGGGGCCCTCCGTGACGGTGACGGCGCCCTCCGGCCCGACCGGGTCGGAGGCGGGACCGGAGGCGGCTTTCGGCACGAAACGTCCAAGGCGGCCCCGGATTTGAACGGCGCGTGAAGCCCACCCGGCTCGCCTTGCACAGCGCGGCCCCCAAGCTCGGCAACGTCGAGGCCAACGTCGCCGCCGTCGCCAAGGCCGTCGCGTCGCGCGAGGCGGACCTCGTGGTGTTCCCCGAGATGTTCCTCACAGGCTATGCCATCGGCGACGACGCCCAGCGTCTCGCGTTCAAGGACGGCGACGACCGGTTGGAGCCCATCCGCAAGGCCTGCGCGGCCGCGAAGGCGCACTGCGTCGTCGGCGCGCCCCGCACGCCGCGCAAGGGCATCATGTACAACAGCGCGCTCCTGTTCGGCCCCGGCGGCGAGACGGCCGCCTACGACAAGCGTGAGCCCGCCACCTTCACGACGTTCCAGGAGGGCCTCTTCTTCAAGCCCGGGACGACGAGCCCCGTCTTCGACACCGGCGTTGGCCGCATCGGCATCACGATCTGCTACGACTGGTTCTTCCCCGAGTTCCCGCGCGCCCAGGCGCTCGCCGGCGCCGACTTGCTCCTCAACATCAGCGCGAGCCCGACGACGAGCCAGCGTTTCTTCGAGGCGCTCATGCCGGCGCGCGCCATCGAGAACGCCAGCTTCGCCGCCTACTGCAACGTCGTCGGGCCGCAAGACGGCGTCGTCTTCTGGGGCGGCTCCCAGGCGTGGGGCCCGCGCGGCACGCTGCTTGGCCGCATGGAGGCGCTCAAGGAAGGCCGCACCCTCGTCGAGCTCGACTGGGACGACCTCGCCCCCGCCCGCGAGTTCCGCCCCACCCTGCGCGACGGAGCCCTCGCCACGCTGCCGGTCGCCGCGAAGACGAAGGGGAAGAAGGCGCGCTGATGCGTGTCGCCGCCCTCCTCTCCGGGGGCAAGGACTCGGTCTGCGCCGTCGAGACTGCGCGCGGCCACGGCTGGGACGTCGTCGGCGCCCTCATTGTGAAGCCCGCCCAGGACGACGCCTGGATGTTCCACACGCCGGCCCTCGGCGCCGCGGAAGGGGTCGCGCAGTGCCTTGGGCTCCCTGTCGTCGCCGTCCCCGTCCGTTCGGGCGCCGTGGAAGAAGTCCAGGACCTGGAGGCCGCCCTCGCCCGCCTCAAGACGGAGTGGCGTCTCGACGGCTTCGTATCAGGAGCCATTGCCAGCGAGTACCAGCGCACGCGCCTCGAGGCCATCGGGCACCGCCTTGGGCTCAAGTCGTTCATGCCGCTTTGGCACAAGGAGCCCGCCGGCTACGTCCGCTCCCTCGTGCGCGGAGGCTGGGACATCCGGTTCAGCCGCACTGCCGCAGAGGGCGTCCCCAATGCATGGTGCGGCGAGCGGCTGGACGAGGCGAAGCTCCTCGCGATGGCGGCCCACAAGGCGCGCCCCCACGTCGCCGGAGAAGGAGGCGAGTACGAGACGCTCGTCCTCGATGCCCCCTGTTTCCGCCGCCGCCTCGTGGTGGAGACGGCCCAGGTCGAGGCGACCGCGAGCCGGGCCACCTGGGTCGTCGGGGCGTGGCGCACAGAACCCAAGTAGCCCCTGCGCGTGCCGGCGGCCATGAAGCTCTACCAGTTCGCCGAGTGCCACGAGTGCGGCCTGGTGCGCCGGCTCCTGCGGCAGGCCGACACCCCGTTCGAGGTCGTGACGCTCCCCGTCGGAGACAAGACCCTGGTCCGGCAGAAGTTCAAGTCGGAGTCCGTCCCCGTCCTCGAGGACGGCGCGTTCGTCAGCAACGACCTCGCGGCCATCTGCCGCCACGTCGCGGCGCTCAGCCGTTAGTCGGTCGTTTCGCGACGATTACGGTGAGGCGACCGGTCGCCGTCTTGCGCTCGGTCGGCGTGTCGGTGCGCGACCATGAGCCACCATGGTACTCCGCCAGCGCGGAGAAGGCGAGGACGTGGCGACCCGGCTCCTGGAACCGGTGCGCGACGCTGACGGAGCCCTTGCCGTGCGAGGCGAGGAACAGATGGTTGTGCAGGATGGTCTCGGCGTGGTGGGCGTCCTCCTTGTCGGGGCGCGCGTCCAGGCCGAAGGCGAACGCCTCGCGACGCCAGGCGCCCTCGTCGAACTCGTAGGTGTGGTACACGATGAGTTTCTGGCCGGGCTGGAGATGCAACGGCTCCGCGGGGCCGTGCTCCATCTTGACCGCCCCTTCCTCAATCCGGGTGCGGACGACGACGACCGCCGCCGCGTCCATGTCGATGCGAGGCATGGGCAGGAATGCCGTCGCGCCCCTCTTCAAGCGCGGGGGAAGGTTCCCATCTGACTAGGTTTGTCGGCGGGTCAAAGGTGAACCGGTTTAGGTCCGCTTGCGGCTGGTTGTGCGTGCCGGCTTCCGGGCCGCCTTGCGCGTCGTCTTGGCCGGTTTGGCCTTCGCCGCCTTCTTCGCGGGCCGGGCCGGGGCGGCCTTGGTCGGACCCTCGACGACCACGGTCAGGCTTCCGGACGCCTCGCGGCGCTCGCCCGTCGCGGGCGCGCGCGCCCACGCTCCGATGCGGTACTCAGTCCAGAACGTGAGGCGCACCGTGCGGCGCCCGGGCTCAGCGAACCGGTACGCGACACTGACGGCGCCTTTGATGTCATCGTGGACCATGGGACGATCCTGCACGATGGAGCGTCCCTTCTTTGGCGGCTCGCCTGGCGTCGTGGCGGCGATGCCGAACCCGAACGTCTCGTGTTTTGGGCTCGCCTCGACCAGGTCGTAGACGTGCGCCAGGACAAGGCGCTGGCCGACGGCGACGCGCACCGGGGCAAGGCGGGGCACCACGAGGTCCACTCGCCCCTCCTCGATGAGGGAGCGTGCAACCACGATGCTGTCCTCCGCGGCGTCGATGCGGGCCATGCGCGCCCATGCAGCCATCCCCTCAAAAGCGGCGAGGCTTCAGAACGGAAGGCGCGGGCCCGCCTGGTCCACCATCAGGGCGACCAGCAGGAGGCCGAGGTACTGAATGGTGAGGAAGAAGAACGAGCGGTACGCCTTCGGCGAGGGCGCCTGGTGCATCCGCACGGCGCGCGCCACGAGCCAGGCTCCAAGCGCCGCGGCCGCGACGAGGTAGGTCCAACCGCCGCGGTAGACGACCAGGACCGCGCCGCTGCACAGGGCGGTGAGGATGGCGTACACGACGACCTGGCGGCGCGTGCTCGTCTCGCCGCGCACGTTGGGCATCATCGGGTACTCCGCGGCGGCGTAGTCCTCCTTGTACAGCAGCGCGAGCGCCCAGAAGTGGGCAGGCGTCCAGAGGAAGACGAGCAGGGCGAGGACGAGGGCCGGGAGCACGGCGGGCCAGCCAAGGCCGCCGGTCTGCGCGGCCCAGCCGATGAGGGCGGGGAAGGAGCCGGCGAGGCCGCCGATGACGATGTTCTGCGGCGTCGCTGGCTTGAGGAGGATCGTGTAGATGACCACGTAGTAGAGAATCGCCGCGACGGTGAGGGCCGCAGCGACCCAGAGCTGGAGGACAGCGAGGCTCGCGAACGAGAGCGCGCCCGTGACGAGGCCGTACGCGACCGCGTGGCGGACCGCGAGGCGGCCGGATGCGACCGGGCGGTCGGCGGTGCGCTTCATGCGCGCGTCGCGGTGGCGCTCGAGGACGTGGTTGAAGGCGCCCGAGGAGGCGACCGAGAAGGCGCCGGCGAGCGTGACGGCCAGGAAGGCCTTCCCGTCGGGCCAGCCGCGCGCGGCGACGAACATGGCGCTCCAGGCCACGACGAGCAGGAGGTAGAGGATGCGGGGCTTGCTGATGGCCCAGAGATCCGCGGCGCGGCTAGCCATTCTTCTCCGGCGGGCGAGAGTCGGCCCACGTGTAGCCGGTGAAGGCGCGCGGCTGCACCAGGCCGGGGGCGGCCGCCGTCGGCGTCGTGGGCTCCAGGCGGGTCGGGGCGGTGGGCGCGAAGTAGGCGGCGCAGGTCGCGACGAGCTGCGTCGTCAGGAACGCGACCGCGGTGGCCAGGTGGAACGTCGTCGCCCACGGCGGGTTGCCCGTCAGGACGGTGACGGCTCCAAGGAAGGCCTGGAAGAAGTAGAGGCCGAGCGCCGCGAGCGGGAGCCAGCGCAGAGCAGGGCGCAGCGTCTTGCCGAACGCGGCGACGAGGGCGAAGGCCGCGAGCGGGACAAACAGTAGGCTCACGACGGCGCGGTGGCCCCACTCGTAGAGCTCCTGGGCCTGTGAGTAGAGGACGGGCTGGCCGTGCCAGGTTCCGCCGTTCTCGTAGCTCGGGAACGGGGGGAGGAGCTTGCCGTAGCAGGCAGGCCAGTCCGGGCAGGAGAGTCCGGCCCCGTTGGCCTTCACCCAGGCACCCAGCACCATGAGGAGGATGGTCAGGCCCACGCTGAGCAGTCCGAGGCGCCGCAGCAGGGGAATGCGCTGCTCCATGGCCGGGTCCAGTCCCCCGTTGATTTCAAGGTTGGGGAACCGCGCTCGCGGGGGACGGTTCCCGGCGGGCCAGGGTCCGGAGGGCCAGGACGGCGGCGAGGCCGGCGAGGACCGCGAGCCCCTCGAAGGCGGGGGCGAGGCCGCCCGCGAAGCGGCCGGCGACGAGGCCACCCACGGCGGAGCCCAAGTAGGCCATCACGAGCTGGATGCCGTGGCCGAGGCCTCCGGAACGGCCGGCGAGGCGGCTCACCTGGCTCGGCAGGACGGCGGAGAGGGTGGCGTGGGCGGCGAAGAAGGCCACGCCGGCCGCCACCACGATCCACCAGGTGCCCGCGAGCCGGAACGTCGGCGCCGCGAGGGCGAGCAGGGCCAGTGCGGAGGCGATGGCGACGTGGGCCAGGCCGCCTTTGTCCATGCGGCGGCTGATGCCACCCATGATGACGAGGGCCGCGACCAGGATGAGCGCCAGGGCGGTCTCCCCGATGCGTGTGAGGACGCCGCTCTGGAAGTCGAACATGACGGTGTTCATGGCGAAGTTGATGCTGAAGCCCGCCAGCCCGAGGGCGAGAACCGGGGCGCTCAAGCTGCGGTTCGGCGTGGCGAGGCCGGGCAGTGGGGCGGGCATCGCGCGCATCGACGGGAGGGCCGCCAGCAGGCCGAGGGCCGCCGTGCACCAGAACAGGGTCGTGAACCCGAACGCGGCCGCGACGGGGGGGCCGACGATGAAGCCGAGGAAGACGCCGAGGCCGGCGGGGACACCCACCATCGCCATGGCGCGCGTGCGGCGCTCGTCGGGGACGGTCTCGCCGACGGCGGCCATCGCGACGCTCGACACCCCGCCGAGACCCGCGACGAGGCGGCCGAGGACGAGGAAGGGAACCGTAGTGGCGGTCGCACAGAGGACGCCCCCCAGCACGAACAGCAGGGAACCGCCCAGGAGGACGGTGCGGCGGCCGACGCGGTCGGAGAGCCAGCCCGCGGCGAGCTGGGCGAGGGCCATCGTGACTCCGTAGGCGCCCAACGCGACGCCGGCCCACAGGCTCGCCGTGGCCGCATCAGTGCCGGCGGGGACGAGGCCGCGCGCGTACTCCGTGAACCCCAGCGTGGTGAGGCTGAACGCGAAGACGCGGGTGAACACCAGGAACGACGCGCCCGCGATGAGGCCGCGCTCGGTCTTCGTGAAGGCCACGACGCCGCGTGCCTGTTCGCCCACAAATACAATGGGGTCCAGGGGCGGGCCCCTGGCGGGCGATAGCCGGGAGCAGAGGAGCGGCGCGACGGCGGCTCCAGGCGCTCGGCCGCTTCGTGCGTGAGCGAATGAGCGGGCGATAGCCACGAGCGCACAAGCGCTCGTGGCGCTCGGCAGCTCGCACTTGTGCGAGCGGGCGATACCGGATTCGAACCGGTGGATAGCGGATTAAGAGTCCGCTGCCATTTACCTGTCTCGGCTAATCGCCCATGCCTTGCGGCGAACCGCGCGACAAACGACTTCTAGATAAGGGCTAGGGTCGCGCCGGCGGTTCGCCAGAAGGGGATTCTATTCGTCGTCCGCGTCGTCGTCGGAGTCGGCCTTCGCGGGGCCGCCCTCTTCCTCGCTGCGCGCCGCCATCTTGGCGTCTTCCTCCTTGCGCGCAGCGTCTTCGCGGGCCTTCTTCTCGTCGTCGGACTTCGAGGTGCCGAACTCCTCCTGGAGTTTGGCCATGGCCTCGGCGTCGTCGAACTTGCTGAGGTGCTCGGGCTCGACGGCGTCCGTGATGTAGACGGTCTTTCCGGCGCGGAAGATGAAGTTCCCCGCGTCCGAGGCCTTCTTGACGTTGATGGCGAGCAGGATGGGGTCCGCGATGTGGACGCGCCCGGCCGAGTACGCCTTGTCGGGCGTGCTGGAGAGGTGGATCTTGTCGCGGTCCGACGGGCGCAGGCCGGTCTCGAGGACCAAGTCCATCTCCTCTTCGCTGACAGGGAAGTAGAGGGTCTCCAGGGTGCACTCGGGCAGGTCGTCGAGGTTGACCTTGACGGAGTGGGCGTAGGTGGCGCGCACCATGCCGCCGTCGATCTGGTAGCGGCCTTTCTCGTCGGTCTCGACGAGGGCCTCGATGTGCTCGCGGCGCAGCCAGCGGCGGTAGTTGTCGCGGCTCTGCTGGATGGAGGCGACGAAGCCGTCGAGGTCCACCCAGCCGCGGCCGTCCATCTGGAGGCCGAAGCGCTCCGGGAAATGGCGCAGGATGCCGGCCATCATGCGGCCGACGCGGTCAATCTCGAAGTCCTTCATCAGGAGACGACCAGGCTGGTCGCAGAGGGGGCACGACTCCCCGCGGTAGTATCCATGGGTGCGGCATTGGCCAAGCATGGCAGAGGGGAGAGAGGGATTCGAACCCCCGTAAAACGGGATCTGCAGTCCCGCCCATAGCCGCTTTGGTATCTCCCCGGAACGCGCCGGTGCCCGGGGTGGCATTGCCTGCCGGGCCGATGTGTCCCGGTCCCCCTTGACGACCGGCCGACTTCCGGGGGGTCTTTGAACCTGGCGCCGCCGCGGGGGCGGTCCTACAGGAGGTGATAACTCTCGACGTCCACCGTCGGCAGGCCGAGGAAGACCGACACGATGATGGTCGCCCGCACGGCGACGTTGGCCCCCAGGCCAGGGCCGCCGTTGGGGAAACCCGGGTCAGGGCTGACGGGGATCTGGCCGCTCACGAAGAGGGCGGCCTCGAGCGTCTTGTGGTTGTACCACGGGATGTTCCCGCCCGGGTTCAACTCGTTCTTCTTCAGGATGACCTTTGCGTAGTCCGTGTCCTGCACGACGGCGTCCCCGTAGGAGGTGCCGTTGACGTCTGAACCGGGGGGACGCACGACGAAGTTGTAGCTGCCCACGCGGTTCATCTTGGCCTCGGCCACGAGATAGGTCAGATCCGGGAACGCGCTGTAGTTGAGCGGGTCGGTGCTGGAGCGGAAGGAGTCGCCGGACAGGTCCAGAACGCAGTTGAACGTCACCCAGCCCGCCACGGGCACGGCGAACGTGCAGGGGATGAAGACCGAGTATTCTTCCGTGAGGATCTGGCTGCCCTGGTTGACGATGCGGCGGGCCTGGTACTCCACGGGATTGTAGAGGCCCTCCTTGACGTCCACGTTCTTGGGCGCGGCCTCGAAGCCGTCGGCCTGCATCACGAGGATGTAGGCGCCGGGGTTGAGGTTGAGGAGGGTGAACTGGCCGGCGTCGTCGGTGGTGGCGGTGAGGCCGGCGCCCTGGACGAGGATGAGCGCCTTCGCGATGGGGCGGTACACGTCGTCGATGAGGAGGCCGCTGATGGCGCCCTTGCCGGCCTCGATGGGCGGTTGGCTGCCGTTGGTTGCCTGGGGGTTGTCGGGGCTCCCGCACCCGGCGAGGAGCATCCCGGCGAGGAGTGCCACGACCAGGAGGCGGCTCATGCGGGGCCCCCTTTGCGGCGGGCAAGCAGGGCGCATCCGGCGAGCACGGCCACGACCAGGATGCCGGCGGCGGGAGAGCTCTTGGAGTCGGTGGGGGCGTTCGTGTTGGTGACGACGTTGCCGTTCTGGTCCACGCCGAACGCCTTGTCGGCCTGCACGGTGAAGCCGGCGCTGTCCACGATGGTGGCGGTGCCCGCGAGGTTGGGGACCTTGAGCTCGACTTTGTAGTCGCCGAGCTTGGCGCCCTCTTCGCGGTACCGCCACAGCCAGGTCACCTCGGCGGGCTTGTCGTGCAGATTGTGCACGTGGGCGCCTTGGCTCACGACCTGTTGCAGCTTGGCCGGTGTGCTGGGCCCGGTGACGCTGACGGTCATGTTGCGCACGTCCACGTCGTAGGTCCCGAACGGGGAGTTGACGGCGGTGTGGATGAGCAGGATGCCGGCGGCCACCTCGGGATGGATGTACTCGATGTACACGGGGTTGAGCACGCTGAGCTGGATGCGCGGGTGGTGAGTCGCATCGGAGACGAGGCGGACGAAGCCCTCGGCGAGTTGGCCGTCCTGCTGGGCGTCTCCTGTCGGGTTCTGCCACCAGTCCACGCGCACGTTGTAGGCGCTCTTCGGGATGGTCGCGGAGGCGATGTCGAGCGGGAGGGCGAACTCGACAACGCCGTCGGCGTCCGGCACAAGAATCGGGGTTCCGTCGGGGGACGCCTGGCCGCGCAGGACGTCGTTCAGGCTCTGGCACACGAGCGGGTCCAGGTTGTCCGTGGTGGGGTCGGGGACGCACGCCGTCGCATCCACGACGTGGGCGGTCATGGAGTTCTCCAGGATGAGGGCACCGCCATCGAGCAGGGCGTCGTTCCCGAGGTCGTTGCCCTCTCGCATCGCGACGTGGAAGGTGAAGCTGGGCAGCGCGTTCGGGGCGTTGCCGAGGCCGGTGAGGTCGCGCACGTCGAGGTAGAGGTAGGCCGTCGCGCCGGCCGCCCGGTCAAGCTGGACGGGGGCGGCGATGCCATGCTCGAAATGGAAGCGCGGCCGGCCCGACTCGATGAAGTCGTATTCGACGGGGCCGGGCGTCGCGAAGCCGCGCACCGTGTTGAACTGGAACCCCTGGCTCGCGATGGTGGGAAAGCTGGTGCCGCCCACCTCGAAGAAGGAGACCTTCGGCGGCTGCGTGTTGATGGGGAACGCCGTGAACGTGTCGAAGAGGTGGAAGTAGAGCGTCGTCGGCGTGGACGCGGCGGCCACCGTCGGCGAGGCGAGCGGGAGAGCCAAGGCCAAGCCCAGAATGAGAGGCAGCACGGTCAGCGGACGCATCAGGTCAGCTTGGGCATCCTGGGCCGATAAACCCTCTGGCCGTTTCCTGCAAACCCCCAACGAAAAGGGCCGTTTTATCCAGACCATCCGCCGGACGCGGCCTCGACGGGAGCCGACGCGGGCGGGGCAGGAGGCGCAGGGGGAGTCCAGTCCAGGTGATCCGCGACGATCTCGGCCAGGTCGCGCGCCATCATCTTGCCCTCTTGGCCGGTGAGG
Organism: Thermoplasmata archaeon; assembly: GCA_023269235.1. GTDB lineage: Archaea > Thermoplasmatota > E2 > JACPAO01 > JAHFTW01 > JAHFTW01. The sequence goes on along the minus strand of JAHFTW010000002.1, from coordinate 157,553 downwards.
CTGAGGCCGTCGCTCATCATGGTAAGGCAGAACGGGCAGGCGGTGGCAACCGTGTCGGCGCCGGTGGCGATGGCCTGCTTGGCGCGAATCACGTTGATGCGCTCCGTCTCTTGCTTGACCTCGAACCACATGTTCGAGCCGCCAGCGCCGCAGCACAGGCCCTGCTCGCGGTTCTGCGCCATCTCCAGCACGGGGAGGCCGTTGTTGGCCTGCTTGAGGACGTTGCGCGGCGCGTCGGCCACGCCGTTGTGTCGCATGAGGTAGCACGAGTCGTGGTACGTGACCGCGAGCGGCTTGCCGTCCTTGAGCGGAATGCGCTTGGCCTCCAGCAGTTGCTCCAGGAGCTGCGTGTGGTGGACGACCTCCAGCTTGGCGCCGAACTCGGGGTACTCGTTGCGCAGCGTGTTGAAGCAGTGTGGGCACTGCGCGATGACCTTCGTCACGTTGTACTTCTGGAGCACTGCGAGGTTCTCCATGACGGACTGCTGGAAGCGGCCCTCCTCGCCGAGGCGGCGCGCGGGGTCGCCGTTGCAGCGCTCCTCCGCGCCGAGGATGGCGAAATCCACTTTGGCGGCGTTGAGCAGTGTCGCGATGGAGCGCGTCACTTGCTGGTTGCGCGGGTCATAGGAGCCGGAGCAGCCGACCCACCAGAGGTACTCGAACGATTGGCCCGCGGCGACTTTCTCGGCGGCCGTGGGCACGACGACGCCGGGGGGCAGTTGGGCCATCCAGTTCGGGCGGTCCGAGGCCGGGAAGCCGTACGGGTTGCCGGCGTTGGTGAGGTTGACGAGCAGTTTCTGCTGGTGTTCGTCGAGGCGCGACTCCATGACGAGGCCGCGCCGCATCTCCGTGATGAGGTCCACGTGCTCGATGTCCACGGGGCACGCGGTGACGCAGGCGCGGCAGGTCGTGCAGCTCCAGAGAGTCGCCTCCGAGAGCGCGGCGCCGACACCGTCCGCCTGAGCCAGTTTGCGCGGTTGGTGGTCGGCCTTGCCATTCCCAGCGCGGTAGTCGTTCCACATCTCCGCCTTGAGATCCTGGATGAGTTTGCGCGGCGACAGGGGACGGCCCGCGGCGTGGGCGGGGCATTGCGCCTCGCAGCGGCCGCAGTTGGTGCAGGCGTCGAGGCTGAGACGGTCCTTCCACGTCAGGTCGCGAATCGTCGCATACCCGACGCTCGGGATGTCGGTCGTTCCGGACTCGAGGACCTTCTGGAGCGAGAACGGCGTCGGAAGCTGCGGCAGGCTCTGGCGCTTCGGGTCGTGGAAGTACAGGTTCAGGCTGCTCGTGACGATGTGCTTGAGCTTTGTCCAGGGGAGGATGGCGAGCACCGTGGACCAGAGCAGGAAGTGCGTGTACCACAGATACGGATAGATGCCGAGGAGCTGCTGCTGCGACCAGCCTTTGAACAGGAGGCCGAGGGTGTTGCCGACGAAGCTCCAGCTCGCGTACGTGATGCCGTCGTGCAGGACCTGGTAGCGCAGACGCAGCGCCTCGAGCAAGAACCCGGTGATGCCGATGAGGAACAGCGACTGGAGCGCGACCGCGTCTGCGTCGAGCTTGCCGAGGAGACCACGCGCCTCAGGAACCTTGGTGTCGTGCAGGTGGGCAGGACGGTTGCGGGCGCGGCGAAGGAAGGCGACCGTGAGGCCGGCGAGGAAGACGACGCCGAACAGGTCAAGGACGGCCTCGAAGAGGAGATACTTGCTCCCGATGAGGAGCTTGGAGCCAAGGATGTGCTCGAACAGGTCGTAGTCAATGGCGACGATGGTGGTGCCGATGAACAGCATCACGAACCCGAAGAAGATCCAGGCGTGCATCGTGCCCGGCTTCTTGTCCTGGCGGAACTTGCGGTGGGAGGCGAGTCCCACGATGAGGCGCTTCAGGCCGACCTTCCAGTCGCCCGGCTTCCACGCCTTGCCTAGACGCCAGACCTTCACCATCTCGTAGACGCCGTACGCGAAGACGAGGAACGCGAGGGCGGTGAGGGCGTACATCCAGAGCGGCGTGCCCGCCGGCATCAAGTCAAGATTCGCCCGGCACGGCAGGTCCGAGGTCGGGATGCACTCCGCCACGAGGGCGCGAGGCCCCTGGAGGGCTTAAGGGCCTACTTCCCGCCCGCCGCGTGCATGTCCGCCCGGTCGTCGCCGTCGAAGTCGCTAGGGGGGTTGTTGCCCAGGAGCTGGAGGAACGCGCTCGAGCTGTCCACGGCCCAGTACATGACGGACTTGCTGTTCGACGAGTGCCCGGAGTGGCCGCTGTCCTCATGCGGCTGGACCATCGGGATGCCATGGGCGACCAGGCCGAGCGCGTGGCCCATCTCGTGCAGGACGACGCTGTGGTAGAACGGGGTGGTGCTGCAGGTCCCTGGGATGAGCGCGCTGTTGCACAGGCCGTCGACTTGCTCGCTGAAGATGGCAATCGGGCCGGCCCCGAACGTGATGCCGAGCACTTTGGAGTCGCCGTCGTCTTTCGCGGAATGCCCTGCGACAAACAGGACGTGCATCACGACCGTGGTCCCTTCGGTCTTGAGCGAGGCGTGGTCCGCCGCATACGACTGCAGGTCTCCATCGCTCCACGTTCGGCCGGCGTCCGTGAGGGATTCCCCGACCTGGAACTCCACGCCGTCGGGCTTGTCCACGACGCCTTGCAAGCGTCCCTTCAGGAAATTCAGGAGCTCGTCCGCGGGCTTGTGGCCGGTCGCGTAGTCGATTTCCACGACCAGCTTGCGGTACGTCGAGCTGGACAGGTAGTCTCGCGGGCCCACGCCGCCGCTGAAGACCCCGTTGAGGCAGCCAGGCAACGCGACCGCGATGACGAGGGCCGCCACGAGCCAAGAACGCATGGGGGTGGACTCCCGTCCCTGCGACTTAGCGTTTGTGCGTGGGGCTACTTCAGCGCCGCGACGAGCTTCGGGATGACCTGGTACAGGTCGCCCACGACGCCGTAGTCCGCGATCTGGAAAATGGGCGCGTCCTTGTTCGTGTTGATGGCGATGATGAGCTTCGAGCCGCGGATGCCGGCGATGTGCTGGATCTGGCCCGACACGCCGCACGCGATGTACGCCTTCGGCTTGATCTGGTGGCCGCTCAGGCCAATCCAGTGCTCTTCGCCGAGCCACTTCAGGTCGGCCGCGATGGGACGGCTGCAGCCGACGGCGCCGCCGGGGAAGGCCTTCGCGAGATCCTCGGCGAGCTTGAGGTCCGCTTGCTGCTTGAAGCCGCGGCCGACGCCGACGACGACGGGGGCGGAGCCGAGGTCGAAGCTGCTGTGCTTTTCCTCCTTCTTGGCGACGACCTTGACCGGGCTGGCAGGGGTTCCCGACGCGCTCGCCTTGCCGGACGCTTGGCCCGCCTCGAAGGTCTTGGGCGTCGCAGTGCACACGGCGTTGGCGCCCATCGTGTAGGTCGCCTTCGAGTTGCCGGAGAGCACCATGCGCTCGACGGTCCAGCCACCCGCGTTGACAATGGACTGCACCTCCGAGGCGTACGGCCAGTCGAGGTGAGCTGCGAGGCGAGGACCGATGTCCTTGCCCTTCTTCGTGGCGCCGACCATCACGAGCGCGGCGCCGGAGGATTTGGCGGCTGCGGCAAGGCCGAGGGCGAGCGTCGCGGAGTCGGTGTCCGGGAGGCCAGCGGGGTCGAACGCCTGTGCGGTGCCAAGGGTGGCGGCCTTGCCGGCGAGCTCGGCTTGGAGCTTGGCGTCGTCCGAATAGACGAGGACGGTCGTCATGCAACGCCCTCCTTCTTGAGGGCCGCGGCAAGCTGCTCAGCGGCGTCCGTGCCGGTGAAGAGGATGTTCTTGCGCTCCTGCTTGGGCGCCTTGTTGCCCGTCATCGCCATCTTGCGAGCAAGGGTTGCGTCGGCGATGCCAAGGTCGCTGGTCTTGACCTGGCGGATGGGCTTCTTGCCGGCGCCAAGAATCTGCATGAGGGCGGGGAGACGGGGTTTGTTCGCCTCGTCGTTGAACGTGGCGGCGCAAGGGAGCGCGACCTCGACGGTCTCGGCGGGTTCGCCGTCGCGTGTGGCCTTCAGCTTGCCGCCCTCGACGCCGAGGACCTCTTGGGTGTTGACGAGGCTTGGCATCCCGAGCAGGGCCGCGACGCGGGGGCCGACCTCACCGGCGATGCGGTCAATGCTCATCTCGCCCGCGAAGACAAGGTCCGCGCCGTCCTTCTTGATGGCCTCGGCGAGGACACGCGCGATGCCGGAGCCGTCCGTGTCGGGGCCGGTGAGCACGACCGCTTCGTCGCAGCCCATCGCGAGGGGCTCCTTGATGAGGTTGAGGGCGTTGGGGCCGCCGTTGAACGTGTAGGCCGTGATCTTGGTGGCCTGGCCCTTCTCCTTCAGCTTGACGGCGGCCTCGATGGCGTTCTTGTCGAAGTCGCTGACCTTCCATGGCAGGCCCTCCATGCGGGGCGCGAGCGTCGTGGGGTCGATCTTGAGCTGCGTCACGTCGGGCGCCATCTTGACGAGGACCGCAATCTTCACCATGCGCTCGCGACGGGAGGGGGGTTGAAAACGCCTTAGCCGCCCCCGGTGGCGCCGGCACCCTCAAACCCGGGGAGTTGCGTTCTGGGCTGGAGTTCCGCATGAACACCAAGACCAAGGTCATCCTCACCACGCTTGTCGCCGCCCTCCCCGCCTTCGTCCTCGCCGCCGGGTCCCCGGTGGGCGCGGGCCTCTGGACGTCGGCGTGGCCGTTCAAGAATCCGGACGCGTCCCCCGAGCCGACGAGCGTCCAGATTCCGTTGTTCATCGTCCTCGCCATCGTCGAAGCCTTGGCGTTCGGGCTCGCCGTGAGCTACCTCGCCTTCGGCCGCCGCAGCGCGCAGGCACGCGTCGGTTCTGGGGCGCTGTTCTCGGCGTGCATCTTTTGGTTGCTTGCCAACTGGTGGGTGCACGACTCGGTGCACAAGACCAACGGCATGAACCTCGATGGCTTGCTCGTCATTGACTACGCCTTCCATGTGACGCTCATCGCGGCCACCGCCTACGTCACCTGGGTGGTCGTGCGGGCGGTCAAGACCAGCCAAGCGACGTCCAAATCGGGATAACGGTGGCGGCATGGCCAACCTGTTGGCGCTGTCCCGCGTCCTCTTCGTGCTGTTCGGCGCCTTCTGGTTCCTGATTGGCACGCTCACCCCCTTCGCGTTGGACGCCAAGCTGGGAACGGGCGGCCTCTTTTTCACGGCCCGCGCCGACAACGCCACGTTTGGGGGCGCACCGGCGGACCTGATGGCGCGCGACCCCGCGCTGCACACCCTGCGCAACCTCCTGCTCACCGCCGTGGCCGGGCTTCTCGTCGCCGGCGGCCTCCTGGTCGCCGCCGTGGCGTGGTTCGCCCTCCCCTCGAAAGCGCCCTGGGCGTTTTGGACTCTCGCGGCCGCCGGCGCCGTCGTCCTTCCATTCTGGCTTCTTATCCTGCGCGCCTACGTTGCGGCCGGCTCGGACTTTGGCCTGGGCGACGTGCCGCCGTTCATGTGGGTCAACACGGCGCTCTGGCTTCCGGCGACCGTGTTCGGCTGGCTCGGCCTGCACGAGTAGGTCTGCAGCCCTCGTCGCAGCAGGTGCCTTCATGAGCGGGTGTCTGGGTGCGGCAGGCATGAGCCAGGTCGAAGCCCGCCTCGCCGCCGCCGGACACACCGTGCCGCCCAGCCCGAAGCCGGCCGCCGCCTACATCCACTGGACGCAGCACGGCAAGCTCATCTTCACGGCGGGCCAGATTCCAAGCCGCGACGGCAAGCCGGTCGCCACCGGCCTCGTCGGCAAAGACCACACCCTCGAGCAGGCCAAGAAAGTGGCCGAGGTCGCGGCCCTGAACGTCATCGCCGCCCTCAAGGCCGCGGCGGAGGCCAACGGCAAGACGCTCGACCAGGTCCGCATCCTGCGCACGATGAACTTCGTGGCGAGCGCGCCCGGCTTCACCGACATGCACCTGGTCGCCAACGGCGCCTCGGAGCTCTTCATGCTCGCCTTCGGGACGATGCACGCCCGCAGCGCCGTCGGCGCCCCGGGCCTGCCGCTCAACGTCCCCTTCGAAGTGGAAGTCGTCGCCGAGCTCGGCTAGCGCGCGATCATTCTTGGCCGACGACGGCGACGTGCGGGTTGCCCTGCTCCGAGCGGGTGTAGGCGTAGTGCACCTTGCCCGCCCCGTCGAGGACGAGGCTGACGTAGTCCAAGAGTTCGCGGTTCCCGTTGCAGGCGGACCCCTTCGGGCAGATGGGGCCGACCTTGACCGGCTCCTCGACGACGGGCACGGAGGCGGTGCGGTTCGTGAAGTGGCCGTCCTCCGCCACCGCGGCGTAGGCGAACCAGTTTGCGCCGGCGGGCGCCTCCATCATGTGGCCCCGGGCGTCGCCGCCGTACCAACCAACCGCGGCGCGGCCGTCGCGCGCCGTCGCCCACGGAAGGAAATTCTGTCCGTCGCCGCGCACCAGGACGGGGTCGAAGTCGCCTTGCGGGCCGAACTGCTTGACCCAGAGGCCCATGCGGGACTCCTTGCCCGCCTTGCCGTCGGCGACATCGTCGAGACGGCCCGCCCAGACGACGGTGGACTGGCCGGTGCTCGCGTCCACGGCGCCCTGCACGGCCCACAGGTTGTCGAACCCAAGCGGGACGTCGGCGAGCTTCATGCTCTTCCATGTCGTTCCCTTGTCCGTGGAGTAGGCGAGGTCCACCTCGGAGGGGTCGTACCAGAACGTCCCGGAGGGCGGGGAGTGGACGCGGCCGTACGCCATCATCAGCGTGCCGTTGGGCGCCATGAACGGATGGCCGATCTGCAGGCTGTCGCCGTTCGCGGCGACGACCGCGGTGGGATTGCTCCAGGTTGCGCCATGGTCGTGGCTGAACACGGCCTCGATGGCCTGCCCGGGGCGGTCCAGCCCGAAGGCGGGGACGGGAAGGCCTCCGACCGCCGTGGGGCCGAAGAAGGAGTAGAACAGGCCGAGGAAGCCGTCGGAGCCGGCGACAAGCCATTCGCGGTCCACGGAGGCGACAAGGTTCTCCGGGATGGTCACGGAGGCGGAGGTCCAGGTCGCGCCCTTGTCGTGCGAGGCCTCGACGATGTAGTTGCCGGGGCCGACGAGGCCGGCGATCCACCAGTCGGCGTAGTACACCCAGCCGTCGCTGCTGGTGGTGACGTCGGCGTCGCAGGAGCAGAAGGCGCCGGGGACGCGCTGGCCCTCGACCGGAGTCGGGACGACGTCGGGGCTGCGCAGGGTCTGCCAGGTCTTCCCGCCGTCGCTGGAGCGCCACAGGAACGCGGAGCCCTCGCGCACGTTCGGCTTCTGCGCGGCGCCGGCGGGGGAAGTGACGAACAGCGTCCCGTCGGGGAGGATGGCGAGGTTTGGCTCGCCGCCGCCAACGTCGGGCATCCCCACGGCGTCGGCGAAGCGCGGCGGCGCGGCAACCGGGAGGGAGGACGTTCCCGTCGTGGTGGTCGCGGGCAAGGCGCAACCGGCGACGAACAGGACGAGGCTCAGCAGGGCGAAGGCCGTGACGCGCACGCACCGAAGCAAGGGCCCTGGCACATGGGGTTTGCGGCCACCGGGCGCTTAGCGCGCCTGCTCGACGGAGGCCACAGAGATGACGGTGTCCGCGAAGATGAAGACGAGCGCCGCGAAGAGCGAGAGCAGCGCGAGCGCGAAGCAGTAGGGCGCCCAGCTCGCGAAGCGTTCGATGACGAGGAGCTCGCTCGCCATGACGAGGATGGCCGTCGCGACGGTGAACGCCACGGTGAGGACGCCGAACGCGATGCCGTTGCGCAGGATGCGGGCCCGTTTCTGCTGCCGGCGCAGGTCCTCGGGGTCGTGCCCCTCCGTTTTGGCGATGGCGCGGGCCCGGTCCACGACGCGGAACAGGCGCTGCTGGCTGAAGTTCAGGAACACGCTCGTGCCCGAGATGAGAAACGCGGGGGCAAGAGTCGCCTGGATGACCTCGGCGGCGGGCGGCAGGGCCATGGTGCCGGCAGGGCGGGCGGGGATTTCAGGGCGCGGGCGCGAGGGGTCGGAAGTGAAGGGAGAAGCCAGAGGCGCCGAACCCAAGGGCGGCATCCCGGAACCCCGTGAGGCCGGGCACTCCAGTCGACTGGACCATCGCGGAAGCGTAGTGGGCCGTTCCGCCCTCGGAGGTCCCCTGCAAGCGCGACACCACGTGGCCGCCTTGGACTCCGTAGAGCATGAAGTCCCCGCCCGTCACGCCCAGCGTGTCCGGCGTGGTTTCTCCGAAGATGAACTGCAACGACCCGTCGCCGAGGGTGTAGGAGTCCGTGCGGGCCCCTGGGGAAGTCTCGATGGCCGTCGTTCCAAGGGTCCCGGTCCCGGCCAATCCAAGACCGTGCGCGTGCAGGGCGGCGCCAAGGGCCTCGTCGGTCGCGACGAAGAAGAGCGGCATCGTGCAGTCCGTGATGCCAGGCACCGACTCCTTCGTCGACGGCGTCACCGCGACCTCTGCGTACGCCAATTCGACGGCCTTTCCCTCGGTGCCGTTCACGCGGAACGCGGCGCACGACACCGCGATGGCGTACACGACGACGCTGTCCGGTGGGGCCGTCGGATCGGTGGAAGCGACTGCCTCGAAGCCTTCGGGCAGGATGCCGTCGAGGTTGCTGCGTGGGACGCTGAAGGAGCCGCCCCGGTTGCGGCAATCGCTGAGCTCGAACGATGGCCCAAGCACGGGACCCATGACGCTTACCGGTTGAACGCCCGGGGTTGGGACCGACGTCGTGGACGAGTGGGTCGCGGACGGCAGGCTATGGTTGGAGGCGCAGCCCGCTAGGCCGACGGCCACCATCAGGACGAACAGGGCAAGGGCTGAACCGCTCACGCGCCTTTAGAGTCCAGGGGCGTGATGGAGGTTTCCCTCGTCTTACTTCTTGTCCTGCGCGGGCAGGGCGGAGAAGTGGTCGCCGACGGGCTTCGAGCCGGCCTTGGCGACCTTGAGGTTGACTTGGAGGATGTCGTTGCTGACGCGGTTGCCGCGCACAGAGACGCGCTTGCGCTTGCCGGGGTAGTCCTTCGGGTGGTAGCCGGTGCCCTCGGTGAGGAGCAGGCGGCGGCGGGCGGAGCCCTCGAAGTCGGCGCGCATCGGGAAGCCGGCCTTGTCGGAGCCGCCCGTGATCTGCAGCTTGTAGCCGGGCAGGTTCGCGTTGATGCCGTCGATCTGGTCGCCGATCTTCTTGCTGAGGAAGCTCTGCGCGTGGTGGCCGGTGACCTCGAAGTTGTAGGACTTGCCGGTGCTGGGGTCGTTGATGACCAGTTTGAAGTTCGCCATGGGTGTCAACTCTGCTCCCGGTATTCCGAGCCTGCCTCGCGGCGGGCTCAGTTCACCATGTGGGGCTTCGGGAGCAATTCGTCGTGACCCTTTCCGCTACTTAAACCCGGCTCAGGCGGCGGGAGAGGCCGGGGCGCGGCGGGAGAGGCCGTAGCCGACGCCGAAGGCCCCGAGGTAGGCGGCCCACGCGGCGAGCTCGGCCCAGCGCAAGTCGGCGCGGTAGCCGAAGGCCGCATGCAGGATGCCGCCGGTGGTGCAAGCCGCGCCCGTGGTCGCAGCGCACTCGGTGGGCAGGGAGCCGGAGAGGTCGAAGGCGACGGGGGTCTCTGGGAACCATCCGGGTCCGCCCTCGTCCTTGGGCTCGGAGAGCTCGTGGACGACGGTGATCATGAGGCCGGCGCCGACGACGACGAGGAGGGCGCCCGTGACCGCGAAGAAGCCCTGGACGTTCAGCTTCACGACGCCGGCGAAGAGCGCGAAGGCGAGGAGCGCGGAGAGGGCGACGCCGACGAGGACCGCGAGGCTGGTGGGGCCGGCGCCGTCCTCGGGGAGTTTGCCGGCGATGAAGAGGACAGTCTCGATGCCCTCGCGCACGACGGCGACGAAGGCGAGGCCGAAGAGGAGCGCGGGGCGGCCGGCCCCAAGCGCCTCCTTGGCCTTGGTGTGCAGCGTGCCCATCATGGTGCGCGTGTGCTTGTACATCCAGACGACCATGTAGCTCAGGATGCCCACGGCAAGCAGGCTCGCGAGGCCCTCGAAGAGCGCGGCGTTGTTGCCGTACAGCTCGGCGGCCACGCCGTTGGCGAGGATGCCAAGCAAGGTCGCGGCAAGCAGGCCGGCGAGGGCGCCCCACAGGATGGGCGCGCGCGCCTTGGGATGGCCGAGCTTGACGACGAGGCCGCTGAGGATGCCGACAAGCAAGAACGCCTCGAGCGATTCGCGCAGGGAGACGAGGGTGGTGTCCAGGAACGCCATTTCGGGGCCTCGAAATCAGCGACGGGCGAGGGGTATTAACGATTTTCGACGAGTCGAAATCCACGCGGTCGAGGCGCGTCGAACGAAGACGTGGGGGTGGTGCAGCTAGGGCACTACCGGCTCACGATCTGTTCCTTGACCTTGCGCGTCGTGTCGAAGGGTTTGCCCATCTTTTTGGCGAGGAAGGCGGCGCACCACTGCTCCAGCTGCGCGGGAAGCGTGTGCTCCATGTCGCAGGCGGCCTCGTGCGCCTCGTCGTGGCCCATGCCGCACACCTCCTGCAGGAACGCCTGCATGATGCGGTGTTTCTCGAGCTGCCTCTTGCCGACGGCGCGTCCCGCCGGGGTCAGCACGACGCCCTTGTACGGCTCATACTCGACGAGGCCCGCCTTCTCGAGCTTCTGGATCATGTCGGTGACGGAGGGCGGTGCGACCTTGAGGTGGCGCGCGATCTCGCCGGTGCGCGCGATGACGGACTCCGCCTCGAGACGATAGATGGTCTCCAGGTACTCCTGCATCTGGTCGGAGACCGCGCCGTCCACGCCAAGCCGACCGGTTTGGCGTACCTAAATCTATGCTCCAGGCCCCTACGGCTCGGGCGCGAACGCGACGTCGGGCAGGAGGGCGCGCTTCAGGATGTCGCGCTGGATCTGCACGGTCTCGCCCACGAACTGCAGGGCGCGCGCGTCGCGGGCGAAGCGCTCGGTGCCCCCCTCGCGCATGAAGCCCGTGCCGCCCTGGACACGGATGGCCTGCCGCGTCATCGGGATGGCCATCTCGGCGGCGAACGCCTTGGCGCGCGCCGCCCACACGGCGCCGTCGGGCTCGCTGAGGCGGGCGGCTGCCTGCAGCACGAGGGCGCGCGCGGCGGCGAGCTGGACATCCATCGTGGTGAGGCCGTCAGAGACGGCCTGGTAGGTGGCGATGGGGGCGCCGAACTGGACCCGGTTCTGCGCGAACGTGGCCGCCGCGGCGAGGCCGCCGGCGACCGCGCCGCACAGCGCGGCCGCCGACCCGAGCGTGAGCCAAGCCCGTCCCGCGGCGACCGCCGCGGCGCCCTGGCCCGACGCGCCGACGAAGGCCGCAGGCGGGACGGCGACCTTGGAAAGATAGACCGTGCGGATGCCGGCGGCTCGCAGGCCCATGAGGGGCTCGTTGGCGCCGACGCTGACGCCGACTGCGTCGCGGGGGAGGGCGAGCAGGCTCAGGCTTGTGCCGTGCTTGGCGAGGACAAGGAGGTGGCGCGCGGCGAGGGCGTTGATGCCCCACACCTTCTGGCCGCTCACCGTGAGCGCGGCGTCGCCGGCGAGGGCGGTGCCGGGGTGGAGGGCATCCGAGCCCGCGGCCTCCTCGGCGACGAGCAGGGCCCCAATCTCTCCGGCGGCGAGCGGGCCGGCGACCGGGTGGTTCGCGGTGGAGGCTGCGGCGAGGGCTGCGTTGTGGGCGGCGAGGCAGGCGGCGAGCGTCGGGTCCACCTGGGCGACCTCGTCGAGGGCAAGGACGTACGCGGTCGCTCCCGGGCCGTCCCGCGCGGCGAGGCCGGTGAGGCCGAGGGCCGCGGCGTCCGCCATCGCCTGCACGGGGTAGCGGTCGTGGCGGTCCGCGTCGGCCGCCTTCTCGAGGCCCCATTGACGCGCGAACTGGCGCACCGTGTCGCGCATGAGCGCCTCGTCGTCGGAGAGCGTGAAGGGCACGCTTCGCCACCGGCTGGCCTGGGGATAGCCTTTGCCAACAGGGGAAACCTGAACAGGTCCAAGGGTCATGGACCAGCATGGCCAAAGCGATGCCGGACACGACCCGCGACGCCGAGTGGAAAGGCAAGCTCACCGAGGAGCAGTACGAGGTGACGCGCTGCTCCGCGACGGAGCGGCCGTTCTCGGGGAAGTACTGGAACCACAAGGGCGTCGGGATGTACAAGTGCGTCTGCTGCGGCGCCGGCCTGTTCAAGTCCGACACCAAGTTCGACTCCGGCACCGGCTGGCCGAGCTTCTGGGAGAGCGTGGACAAGACGAAGATCAAGGAGGTCGTGGACCGCGCGTACGGGATGGAGCGCACGGAGGTCCGCTGCGCCGCCTGCGATGCCCACCTGGGCCACCTCTTCGACGACGGACCGACGCCGACGGGGCAGCGCTACTGCATCAACTCGGCGAGCCTGGACTTCGAGGGCAAAGGCGGGAAACCCTAGGAGCCCGTCTTCTCCAGAGCGTTCTCCCGGCACGCCCCTTTTTGAAGGAGACCCTCCTGGGCGCCCTCATGGCCGTGAAAGCCCCCGCCCCCAAGAAGGCCGAAACCTCCGGAGCGGCGGGCAGCACGCCGTTCGAGCAGCCCGAGGTCAACATCGGCCTCATCGGCCACGTCGACCACGGCAAGACCACGCTCACGAAGGCGCTCTCCGGCGTCTGGACCGACGTGCACTCCGAGGAGATCAAGCGCGGCATCAGCATCAAGCTCGGCTACGCCGACTCGACGTTCTACAAGGGCGCCGACGCGGAGGGCCAGGCGGTCTTCAGCACCAAGAAGGACGACCCCCGCTTCGCCGCCGCGCCCGCCAAGCTGCGCCGCGTCAGCTTCGTGGACGCCCCCGGCCACGAGACGCTCATGGCCACCATGCTCTCCGGCGCCGCCCTCATGGACGGTGCCTTGTTGCTGGTCGCCGCGAACGAGAAATGCCCGCAGCCGCAGACGCGCGAGCACCTCATGGCCCTGCAGATCGCCGGCGCGAAGAACATCGTCATCGTCCAGAACAAGATCGACCTCGTGGACGAGAAGCGCGCCCTGGAGAACTACAAGGAGATCCAGGCGTTCGTCAAGGGCACCGTCGCCGAGACTGCCCCCGTCATCCCCATCTCCGCGCACCACGACGTCAACCTCAGCGCCCTCATCGAGGCCATCGAGGCCACCATCCCCACGAAGCCGCACAGCGCCAAGGATGAGCCCGTCATGCTCGTGGCGCGCAGCTTCGACATCAACCGCCCTGGCACCCGCCCCGACAAGCTGCGCGGCGGCGTCATGGGCGGCTCCCTCAGCCGCGGCACGCTGCGCGTCGGCGACGAGATCGAGATCAGCCCCGGCCTGCGCGTCGAGACCCCGGACGGCAAGTCCACCACGAAGCCCCTCAAGTCGAAGATCGTCAGCCTCTTCTGCGGCAGCGAACCCGTCGAGTCGGCGGGCCCCGGCGGCCTCATCGCCATCGGCACCGAGCTGGACCCCAGCGTCACGAAGGCCGACAACCTCGTCGGCCGCGCCGTCGGCCACCCCGGCAAGCTCCCCAAGACCGTGGACCGCCTCAACATGGCCGTCACCCTCCTGGAGCGCGTCGTCGGCGCCGAGGACGAGGCGGCCGTCGAGCCCATCAAGGTGAAGGAGCCCCTCATGCTCAACGTCGGCACCGCCACCACCGTCGGCATGGTCCTCAAGTCGGCCAACAACGTCGTCGAGTCGGTCCTCAAGCTGCCCGTCGCCATCGAGGCCGACAGCCGCATCGCCATCAGCCGTCGCGTCGGCGGCCGCTGGCGCCTCATCGGCTACGGCGTCCCCAAGGCCGCCTGAGCACCATGCAGATCGTCGCCGACACCAACGCGCTCCTGCTCGTCGCGGAGGGGGACATCCTGACGCGCCTCGAGCAGCTCGCCGGCATCATCGAGCTCGTCGTCCCGCAAAGCGTCGCCAACGAGCTCTCCGGCCTCGCCAAGAACGGCGGCGCCCCCGGCCGCGCCGCCAAGCTGGCCCTCAAGCTCACCGCGCGCAGCACCGTCGCGCCCACGACCTTGCCCGGCGATGATGGCCTCCTCGAGGTCGCGCGCCGCCTGCAGGGCGTCGTCTTCACCAACGACCGCCGCATCCAGGCGGAGGCCGTGAAGAGCGGCTTGCGCGTCATCGTCGCGCGCGGCCCCGGCCGCCTCGCGTGGATGGGCGCAGGCTCCGGCTCGCGCGCCGGCCACGAACGCAGCCTGTAGTCGCTAGCGGCGCCGGTACGCGAACTCGCCCTGGCCCACGCGTGGCGCCGGGTGCGGGCCCGTGCCCGCGAGGCGCTTGGCTGCCATGCGCCGCAGCAGGGCGTCGAGCAGCAACGGCAGCACGGTGATGAGAGAGAAGACCGTCACGGCGCGGAACGCGTCGCCGCGGAAACCGTACCAGAGCCCGAACCCAATGGCGAGCACCAGCTCCAGGATGGCGACGCGGGCTTCGTTGCGCGCCGACTCCAGCAGGATCTCGGCGTGGACGGCGGGGTCCAGCTCCGACTCGCCGTAGCGCAGGAAGCGCGGCAAGGCGAGGGGAGCCACGGCCGCTCCAAGACGGGGCTTGCCCAAAAGGCCGTCGGCACCATGATGAGCCCCCTGCCGCTGGGCGACGCGTGCGGCTGTTCTTCATGCGACACGGCGAGGTGGAGGCGAAGTTCGTCGGCGCCTTCATCGGCCGCACCGACGTCGCCCTCTCCGACCTGGGGCGCCACCAGGGCCAAGCCATCGCCGCCTACCTCGAGGAGGCGGAGCTGGACGCCATCGTGGCGAGCCCGCGCCGCCGCGCCCTCGACACCGCCGCCCCCCTCGCCAAGGCCAAGGGCATGACGCTCACCGTCCGGCCCGCCTTCGCGGAGATGGACTTCGGCCAATGGGACGGCCTGTTCTGGCCCCAAATCCTCGCGCACTCCCCCGGCCACGCAGAGGCCTGGCAGGGTGACGTCATGGCCCACGCGGCCCCCGGCGGAGAATCCGGCAGCGTGTTCCAGAAGCGCGTCGCCGACGGCTTGGACAAACTGCGGGACGAGTTCAAGGGACGCACGATTGCGCTGTTCGGTCACGCGGGCGTGAGCCGCGCGATCCTTGCCCACTCCCTTGGACTGCCCTACGTCCAGACGTTCGCGTTCGCGCAGGACTACGGCAACGTGTCCGCGGTCGGTTGGAACGAGGAAGAGTTCGCGCAGGTCGCCGTGTGGAATTTTGTGCCGGGACCAAGGGCGAAGAAGCAGGGCGACTAGTCGGAAGGATATTCGGGGTCGTCCGCAATTTCAATCGTCAGGGAACGTCCGCAGGAGCAACCTGATTGCCATATGGCGCCCCGGTAACTCCCCGTATCAGGCTCCGTCAACGCAAGACTTCGACGAGGAATTTTTCTCCCACACGGACAAACAACCTGCGGCACCAGCGGCCGGTAGCTCATGCGACTCAGATGGAAACGGCAACGAAATCGCTTTGCCGGGGTGGAGTCAAACCTTTTGGAACAGTCCCGGGCGGAGACGGCGAACAATTCCTTGCCGTTCCAACACTTGGAGTTGCTGCCGAATTTTTGGCTGAATGTTGTTGTTCGTTGGATGCAGGCGACGCAGGGAATCCTCGAATGCGTAGAGGTCGCCAAGATGGAATGAACTTCCGGACGTGAGGTCAAGCTTCTCCAAACAAGAAAGGACATCCCCAAGCCAACCACGCTGCTCTTGAGGGAAGGACCCGACAAATCCAATCTGTGAGAAATCTTTGCGGACCTGCACCTTGGGACGTGCGGCTCCGTCGGCAATCACGACGATTTTCCCAAACGCCGGAATGCGGTCCAGATGAATATTCGAGCCGACC
Source organism: Thermoplasmata archaeon (assembly GCA_023269235.1). Taxonomy (GTDB): domain Archaea; phylum Thermoplasmatota; class E2; order JACPAO01; family JAHFTW01; genus JAHFTW01. The sequence goes on along the minus strand of JAHFTW010000002.1, from coordinate 141,739 downwards.
CAGCCAGCACGCCGAGCAGTCGCGCTCAAAGGCGTACGCGGAGAAATTACAGATTGAGAGAGAAACGAACCGGGAACAACGAACAATGATTCGACGGCCAAATCGGTTCGGCTGTACGACATGAACGCATAGTCTGGTGCGACATTTTTCCGGATGGCCTGAAGTTTTACTTCGTAGCCTGAGTTGGCAACCGTCTTCCCGATTGGCCCGTTTTTCGCCTTGACTTGAACGCGTCGAGAGCAAGACGGACAACGGTAATCCTCGACGCTGGTGTTGGTCGCGTGCGCGGAAAGATGTGGGGACTGGCATCCCCAACAGTACAATTCACGCGCGGCCCAATTCTCAGTTACGCGACGGGCCCATTGGCTGGCGCTTCGGTATCCTTCACCGGGGCGGGGGTCAAGGCTTAGGTCCAGGGGGAACACCACCTTGACGGGCCGACTTGAAATTCACCTGAAACTGCGTTCGCTTGGTCTGTGTGCGGCGCTCAACTTCATCGAGGTCCAAGAGAACGTGGAAAGGTTTGCCGCCCCCCGCAGGTCGAAGGACCACGAACGCGAAACAATAGGCCGCTCCAAGTTGCTTCGCAATTTTGTACTCATTCTCGGTTGCCCCAAAAAAGAACCCATGAAGAGACGAATCGACGATGGGCGCTTGAGTGGCTTTGACCTCAACAAGAACAAGGCCGTCCAAATGTTCGTGAATGTTAGATTCGTCAAGCGCCGGAGCTACAGAGTTGGTTCGGATGAGGTCAAACACGCGGCTACTGAAACCCGGTCGAAGTCCCAGAAGGTCGAGGAGACGATTGCGCGTCTTGGAATTCACCAGTTGCATTCTGGGGTCGGCGCGTAAGACAACCAACAACGCCTCATCTTCAGTTTGATTGTTCGACCGAGTCTTCTGGTAAGAAGCCCGGCGACTCATCGTCCAAAACGATGGTGCCGAGATCCATAGATCTGCCGATCAACCCAAGCGCCAACGCCAGGATTTGAACCTGGAAATCCTTGCGGACGGCGGTTTTCAAGACCGCTGCTCTACCGGATTGAGCGACGTTGGCAGATGCGGGGCCACGCTAGCTGCGCGGCCTACGGTGATGACTCGCGGGCGTCGGAGCCCAAGCCGTTCATCGGGGGTTCCATGCCGGCGGGGGCTCTTTAACTCCGTCGGGGGGCGGGTCAGTAGGCGATGGTCGGGAACGCCGAGGCGAGGAGTTCCTGGTCGGCGGTGTGGAGAGGCTCGCCGCGTCGGTGGGCGTCGGCGGCGTGGTAGGCGTCGAAGGGCGTTCGGAGGAGGCCTTTGTCGAGGGCCCATGCGGCCGTTTGGAGGCTGCCGGCGTCGTCCAGGTCAAAGTGCTCATTGAGGCGGGCGACCAGGGCTTGCAGGCTCGCGCCACGACGGCGCAGCACGATGAACGCCTCGAGGACGGCGGGAACGGAGGCGCGCAGGCGTCCATGCGCATGGATGTGGCTGCGGGCTCGCGCGTGGAGGGCGTCCTGCGGGTCCACGGCGGCAAGCAGCAGGTTTGCGTCAGCGCTTCCGACCACGTTTCACCCCATGGATGGTGCGGAGCTCGTCCTCCACTTCTTTCTCGGCCGCTTCCATGGCGACGCGGCGGTACTCGGACGACGGGATCGGCTTGCCGAGCCATTGGGTGTCGCCGCGCTTCGGGATGGGGAACAGGTGGATTCCGTCGGGGGTGTCAATGGCCATGTAGCGCTGGCCGTGCCGCCTGCGCATGTCCGGGGGAAGCGTGACGCGGCCACGGTCGTCAGCGACAAGTTCCTGGTTCACGAGGGTGAGATGGGGCACGCGACCCGATAAGCCTTACCCACATTTCTGCGATTTGGTGGGTACGGTGAACTCGGTCGCTCGTTGGCCTTGCCCGCCAGCTTCAAGCGGGTCCTCCCTCTGGCGCTTCCGTGCAGAAGGCCGCCCCCGTCGAGGGCCTCATCACGCAGGCGCACCGCGTAGACCATCCCGACCTCCACGGCGATGTCCTGCCCAGCTTCGACCTGGGCGTGGACGGCATCGGTGACCTCTTGGAGCGTCGTGCCCGCGAGGCCCCGGACGCGCCGTTCCTGGTCTTCTACGATGACGACGAGCGCACCCGCGCCGACTGGACGCGGCAAGAGTTCTTGGTGGAGGTCCGCCAGGCCGCGAAGGTCATGGCCGACCTGGGCCTCGTCGAGGGCGACGCCATCGCGACGGCGGACGAGTTCAACCACAGCGACACCCTCGTCGTCCTCTACGCCGCGTGGGCGTCCGGCATCCTCACCGTTCCCCTCAATCTCAAGGAGGACGATGAGCGGCTTGCCTACATCATGGGCCATGCGCAAGTGAAGGCGCTCTTCGTGCGGGACGGCTGCGCGACGCGGGTCGCCCCCATCGCCCGCAAGGCGGGCGCCACCACCGTCATCGCGTTCGGCGAGAACTGTGTGCGCACCACGTACGATGCGGAGTGGGGCGAGATGATGTACAGCGTCACCGACGAGGCGGACCTCCCGCCGCGCCGCCTCGCCACGGACGCCATCAACATCTACACCTCGGGCACCACGGGCAACCCGAAGGGCGTCATCCTGACGCACGAGATGCTCTACGACGCGCACGGCATCGCGCGCCACCACGGCTTCGATGCCTCGGACGTCTTCATGACGGCGATGCCGTTGTTCCACGTCAACGCCATCGTCACCACCTGCCTCACCGCTCTCTGGTGCGGCGCCACCGTCGTCCTCAACCGCAAGTGGAAGCCGGCCCTGTTCTGGGACCGCGTCTCCGCGGAGAACGTCAGCGCCACCTCCGTCGTCCCGGCGATGCTGAAGTCGCTCACCGACCTCGGCGAGGACATCACGAAACATCCCCGCCTGCGCGAGCGGTTCCGCACCATCATCTGCGGAGCGGGGCAACTCTACGTGGACGTGGCGGAGGGCTTCACCAGCAAGTTCGGCCTGCGCGTCGCGCACGGGTGGGGCATGTCGGAGACGACCTGCTACTCCTGCTTCCTCCCCGGCGACCTCACCGACGCAGACTACCGCATCGCCATCGCGGAACACGGTTTTCCCAGCATCGGCGTCCCCATCGCGCACAACCAGATGGGCATCCTCGACCCCGACACCGGCAAGGCCCGCCCCGCCGGCCGCCTCGGCGAACCAGTCGGCAAGGAGTGCTGGGGAGAAATCGTCGTCTCGGGCCGCAACGTCATGAAAGAGTACTTCCGCAACCCGGAGGCCAACGCCAAGACGTTTGCGCACGGCGTGCTGCAGACCGGCGACGAGGGCTTCATGGCCCTCGACAAGAAAGGGCGCCCGTTTTTCTTCATCGTCGGCCGCATCAAGGAGCTCGTCGAGCGCGGCGGCGAGAAGTACAGCACCTTCGAGATCGACCAGCTCCTGCGCTCCATCCCGGGCGTCGAGAACGCGCTCGCGTACGGCTTCAAGTCGCAGAAACTGGGCCAGGAGATCGGCGCCGTCGTCGAGCGCAAACCGGGCCCCGAGGGCGCCGCACTCACGGAGGCCGCCGTGCAGGCGTGGTTCAAGCGAAAGGGCGTGCCCTGGGAGAAGTCCCCCAAGCTCGTCAAGTTCGTCGACGCCATCCCAAAGACCGCGACCGGCAAGGACCAACGCCTCCGCTTCGCGCCGCTCTTCGAGGGCACGTACGAGACCCAGTTCCGCCCCGGTGATGCCTGGAAGACCGCATGAGCGTGGACGCCCTCCAGAAGAAAGCCGAGGCGCGGTGGAAGGCCTCCGACCCCGTGATGTGGAAACTCAGCCGCGCGCACCCCCTCGAAGGCGAGCCGCCCATCCAGTCCCCCGACGGGTTCGCGACGCTCGTGCAGTCCATCACGCACCAGCAGGTCAGCATGGCCGCGGCGCGCACCATCCATGGCCGTCTCGTCAAGGTCCTCGGCGGCAAGGTCACGCCGCGTCGCGTCCTCAACCGCACGCCGGAGCAGTTGCGGTCGGCGGGCCTGTCGCGGGGCAAGACGGAGTACGTCCTCGACCTCGCCGACAAGACGCTGCGCAAGGAAGTCGAGTTCCACCGCTTCCCCGCGATGGCCGACGAAGCCATCCTGGAGGAGCTCACTGCCGTCAAGGGCATCGGCACCTGGACGGCGAAGATGTTCCTCCTCTTCCACCTCCACCGCCCCGACGTCTTCGCCCCCGAGGACCTCGGCCTCCGCATGGGCGTCGCGCGCGCCTACGGCGTCCCGGAGCCCAAGGCGAAAGCGGTCATGGAGTCCCACCGCGCATACTGGTCGCCCTACAACTCGGTCGCCGCCCGCGTGCTCTGGACGAGTCTGCGGGTGGCCACCTGATTGCGAGGCCACCCGACCAGTGCGTGGGGCCGAAGGCCCCACCCGGCGTGTGCACGGAGCCAGCCGTGCTGGACGAGCCTCCGCCCGCCCACGCCCTAGCGGCGGCCCCGGAACCGAATGGACACCCTTATGCTCCTCCTCAGGGGGTTCTGGTCCATGGACAACGACCCGCGCTACCTCGGCTCCGCGAAGCCCGCCTTCGACTGGGCCAACATCAACTGGTGGGGCCTCTTCATCGTCGTCCTCGGCGTCGCCTGGCTCGGGGACAACATGAAGTGGTGGGTGTTCAACTGGTCCATGGTGGGCCCCATCGCGCTCGTCTTCGCCGGCGTCATGATGCTCTTCACGCAGCAGAAGCGCCGCGCCGCCTGAGCGTCCCGGCCCGACGCCGCGACCCGCCCGCCTTATCACCCCCCGCCCAGGTCGGAGCGGCGTGGCCTACATTCGCGTCATCCACGAGGACGAGGCGGACGGCAAGCTCTTCGAGCTGTACGACGAGATCCAGCGCAACCGCGGCCGCGTCAGCAACATCCTGCGCGCCCAGAGCCTTGAGCCCAAGGCGATGCGCGCCCACCTCGACCTCTACATGGCCACCTGCTTCAGCAAGGGTGGCCTGAGCCGGCGCGAGGTCGAGGTCATCGCGGTGACGGTCTCCGCCGCCAACGGCGACGCGTACAGCCTCTCCCACCACAAGGACGCCCTTGGCCGCTACGCCAAGGACGCCGCCTGGGTCGAGGCGGTCGCGAAGGACCCCGCCAAGGCCACCACGGGCCGCGAGCGCGCCCTCGTCGAGTACGCCACCATCTTGGCCGCGCACCCCGCGAAGGGAGTCAAGCCCCAGGTCGAGGCGCTGCGCAAGAACGGCCTGCGCGACGAAGAGATCCTCCAGGCCGCCCAGGTCGTCGGCTACTTCACGTTCGCTAACCGCATCGCGGTCGGCCTCGGCGTCGAGCTGGAGCCCGACGGCGAACGCGACTACCACTACTGATGCTCGGCGAAGCCGCCGCCGGCCTCGCGTTGGGCCTCAGCCTGGCAGGCCCGCCTGGGCCAGTGAACGCCCTCATCGCGCGCGAAGCGGTCCGCGGCGGAGCGTGGGCGGGCGTCCGCGCGGGCTACCCGGCGCCCCTCATGGACACCGTCGCGATGCTGCTCGTGCTGTTCGGACTGCCCCGCGTCCTGGACGTCGCGCGCTGGGCGCCTTTCCTCGCGGGCGTCGGGGCCCTGCTCATGCTCTACCTCGCCTGGGACACGGTGCGTCCTCGGCCGGAGCCGAAGCCGCTCGCGCAGGGCGCGGTGTGGGCGGTCACGCTGAGCAATCCGTTCTTCTACGCTTGGTGGCCCTCGGTGGGCGCGGCGTTCCTGGCCGCCACGGGAGGCTGGGGCGTCGTCGGCTTCCTGGTCGCCATCTTCGGATGGGTGGCCGGATTCAGTTTCCTCATGGCGCACGGCGCCGCGCGCTGGCCGTGGTTCGGCCCCCTCGTGGGCCTTCTCTCTGCCGACGGCCTCCTTGCGTTCGCACTCCTGCTCGCCGTGCGCGCGTTCGCGTAGCCTCAAACCCTCGCTCCGCCTCCGGCGTTCGTGTCCTTCGTCGGCGACGCCCTTGCCTGGCTCAGCGCCTTCGCCATCCACACGCTCCAGACGACCGGCTACGCTGGCCTGCTGCTCCTGATGGCCGCCGAGAGCATGGTCTTCCCCGTGCCCAGCGAGGCCGTCATGCCGTTCGCGGGCGTGCTCGTCCACGACGGGACGTTCAGCTGGGCGGGCGCCATCCTCGCCTCGAGCGCCGGCTCTGCCCTCGGCTCCTACCTGAGCTACCTGCTTGGCCAGCATGGGCTCCTGCCGCTCGTGCGCCGCTACGGCAAGTACGTGCTGGTGCACGACCACCACATCACAAAGGCCCAGGAGTTCTTCGCGCGCCGCGGCGCCGTCGCCGTGTTCCTGTGCCGTTTCATCCCCGGCGTGCGGCACGTCAGCAGCATCCCTGCCGGCGCCGCGCGCATGCCGCTCGCCCCGTTCCTGCTCGCGAGCATCGCAGGCGCCACGCTCTGGAACTGCGTCCTGCTCTACGCCGGCTACGCGTTCGCCGGCAACGACGGCGCGGTCGCGGCGCTGAAGGGCAACCTCGACCTCGTCGGCGTGGGACTTCTCCTGCTGCTTGTGCTCTACGTCGTCTATGAGGTCGTCAAGGCCAAGCGCGCCAAGGCGGCCGCGCCGAAACTGTAGTCTAGCGTCCGGGCACGTCGCCCCAGAGCAGCTTGTGCATTTGGAGCCCCGCGTGGACGGGCAGCGGCTTCGTCTCGGCGAGGAGCCATTCCGTGATGGCCTTCGCGTCCGTGCCGCCGACCGGGTTGAAGTACACGGGGCACGGGAACGGGCCGTGCTCGCGCACGACGCGCGCGGAGAAGTCGTAGTCGGCGCGGTCCACGATGACGAATTTGAGCTGGTCCGGCGCGCGCAAGTCGGCCAGCAGCGTGAGGTCGTTCTTGTCCGCCATCTTGGAGCCCGGGCACTTCACGTCCATGCTCACGCACAGGCGGGCGCGGTGTTCTGGCGGGAGCGTGTTGGCGTGCGCGAACGAGAGATTGCCGGAGGTCTCGATGAGCACCGAGAACCCGTCGGCGAGCAGGGCCTCGACGAACGCCCACGCGTCTTTCTGCAAGAGCGGCTCGCCGCCCGTGAAACAGACCTCCTTCGTCGGCTGGCTTCGGCACCATTCGACGAGCTGGGCCACGGTCTGCGGCTTGCCGCCATGGAAGGCGTAGGCCGCGTCGCACCAGACGCAGCGCAGGTGGCAGCCGGTGGTGCGCACGAAGCTCGTCGGGAGCCCCATGCGCCGCCCCTCGCCCTGGATGGAGAGGAACGTCTCGGTGACCTGCACGCTGGGTCGAGTCCGTTCCGGTTCAAGGCTTCTTGGGGAGGTGAGGCCCAGGCTGCGCGGCGTCAATGGCCTTCTCCGAGGCGGCATGGACGTGGCTGCGGCCGCGCGGGACCTTGAAGACGAGCTTGATGAAGATGGGGACGGCGAAGAGCCCCAGCGTGACGGGGATCTTGACGGGCTCAAGCGGATCCGTGATGACGTGCAGCGGCGGCACCACGAGCGGATGCTCCAGCACGAGAAGCGCGCCGACGAAGCCGACCGCGACGAAGGCCATATGCTCCAGGATGGGGAGCCAGTCCATGAGGCGGCTGATGAAGGGCGCCAGGACGCGCAGGCTCACCAGTCCCGCGGTGGCCGCGACCAGGATGAGCGCCTGCTGGTAGGTCACAAGGCCGCCCAGGAACGTGACAGGCTCGACGTTCTTCGTGAACGCGACGGCGGCGACGACCTGGTCGAGCGCGAAGGCGAGGTCCACGAGGCCGATCTGGAGGACGACGGACTGGAGCGGCGAAAGGCCCAGGAAACCCTTCGTCGCCGACTGGTCCGGCGCGGTCGCGTGGGCATGCGGTTTCCCGCCCGCCATGCCGAGGAAGTGCTTCATGAACAGGAAGACGAGGTAGGCGCCGCCGACGGTGAGGAACCATGGCGTGCTGGCGAGCACGACCGCGGCAAGGATCGCAAGGATGCGAAGGACGTAGGCGATGAGGAGGCCGTAGTTGAGCGCCCGCTTGCGCCCTGCCCCGGGCGGGAGCTTGCGCGACATGACCGCGAGGATGGCGGCGTTGTCGAAGGAGAGGACAGCCTCCAGCAGGAGCAGGGTGACCACGATGCTGGTAGCCTGGACGAGGTCGATGGGCATTCAGGCGCCCGCCGGGTCCGTTACGCCCGCCGCGGCGAAGCCCTTGGCGCGCAGGACGCAGGACTCGCAGGTCCCGCACGCACGGGCGCCACCGCGGTAGCAACTCCACGACAGGTGGATGGGCGCCTTGAGACGAAGAGCGAGCTGCACGATGTCCCGCTTGGAGAGTCGGAGCAGGGGAGCCTTAACCTTCACCTTTCGGCCCTCGATGCCGGCCTTGGTGGCGAGGTTGGCCATGCGTTCGAAGGCGCGCAGGTATTCGGGGCGGCAGTCGGGGTAGCCGGAGTAGTCGAGCGCGTTGGCGCCGATGACGATGGCCGACGCGCCAGTGACCTCGGCGAGGCCAAGGGCAAGGGAGAGGAAGACCGTGTTGCGGGCGGGGACGTAGGTGGACGGGATGGAGGCGCCGATGCGTTTGCCGGCCTTGGGGACCGCGATGCGCCTGTCGGTGAGGGCGGAGCCGCCCAGGTCGCCGACGGGGACCTTGAGGACGCGGTGGTCCCGGATGCCCAACGCCTTCGCGACAGCCTTGGCCTGCGTGAGTTCCTTCTTGTGCCGCTGGCCGTAGTCGAACGAGAGCGCCACGACCTCGTAGCCGCGTTTCTGGGCCCACGCCGCCGCCGTCGTGGAGTCGAGGCCGCCGCTGAGGAGGACGACGGCCCGGGGTTTGGCGGGTGCGCCCGCCACTACTTCACCTTGGATTTGCCCTTCACAGGCTTCGCGTCGGAGTACCACGCGCCCTTGCCGTAGCCCTCGTCCACGCCGACCTCGACGAAAGCGGTGTCCGTCGTGAACTTGGTGCGTTTCATGAACTCGCGGTACACGTACTTCGCCAAGTCCTCCGCCGTGGTCGAGGGGAGCGGGAGCAGGGCGCAGTCCTGGCGGGGGAAGCTGAACTCCTTCGGCTCGCCCGTGTAGGGGTCGGTCACGCGGAACTTCACGTCCTTCTTCGTCACCTTGAGGTTCGAGTAGTGGTTGCTCTCGGTCGGCACCAGGACGAGGTGGTCGATCTCGTCGCCGATGGCCTTGAGGGTGTCCGTGATGACGCCGAAGTCGAGCACGATGCCCCACTCGTCCTGCTTTCCCTGCATGCGCAAGTGGATGGCGTAGGTGTGCCCGTGCAGGCGGCCGCACTTCTTGTGCTCCGGCGTGATGTGGGCGCTGCTGAACCGTAGCCCCTTGCGCCAGCCGTCGATCTTCAGTTCCAGCACGACCGGGCCACGAGCCGCCGGGTCAAAAGGCGGCCGGCCCTCCCCCCCGTATGGACGCCCCTTGGCTGGCCATGGCCGCCTGGCTGATCGCCGCCAGCCTCGTCGGCCTCGTCATTGCCGCCATCGACAAGCGCCAGGCCCAACGGGGCCTAGGCCGCGTGCCGGAGGCGGCGCTCCTGGCCTTGGCGCTGCTTGGCGGCTGGCCCGGCGAACTCGTGGCGTTTCTCGTCGTTCGTCACAAGACGCGCAAGGCGGCCTTCCTCGTGCCGTTCGTGCTGTGTGCCCTGGTCAACGGCCTTGTCCTTGCCTGGCTGCTGGGCGTGCGGCCCGGGTAGCAACTTCAAGTCGGGGCCGACGGTGGCCGCCGCGTGCACCGGGCAACGAAGGCCGCACCGCGATCGAAGCCAACGGCTTCGCCCGACGTCCAGGCGGCGGCTTCCCCGCACCCCTACAAGCTGACCCGCGTCGGCGTGCGCGGCGTCAAGAAACCCGTCACCGTCCACCGCCCGGGCCAAAAACCGACCGGCGTCGTGGCCACCTTCGACCTGTTCGTGGATCTGCCCAAGACGCAGAAGGGCACCCACATGAGCCGCAACCTCGAGGCGCTCGCGGACATCCTGGACGAGGAGGTCGCGACCGAGGCCCCCAGCCTGGAGAACCTGTGCCGCCGCCTCGCCCTCCGGCTTCTGGAGCGGCACGACTACGCGAGCCACGCCCACGTCAAGGCGGAGGCCGACTACTTCCTCACCCGCACCAACCCCGGCGGCAAGGCCACGATCGAGGTGTACCGCCTCCTCACCGAGGCCGAGGCGCTGCGGGGGACGGGGAAGGCCAAGCCCACGACGACGCGCCGCGTCGGCGTCCAAGTCGTCGGCATGTCGGCCTGCCCGTGCGCCATGGAGACCGCGCGCCACCAGATGACGGAGAAGGGCCGCAAGCCGGCGGCGAACCTCCCGTTCATCACGCACAACCAGCGCAACGTCGTCACCCTCCTGCTCGACCTGCCGGGCGATGCCGACGTCGAGGCGGCGGACCTCGTCGGGGTCGCCGAGGAGGCCCTGTCGGCCCCAACGTTCGAGCTTCTCAAGCGCGGCGACGAGGGCGCCCTCGTCATTCAGGCCCACGACAACCCGCGCTTCGTGGAGGACGTCGTGCGCGAGGCCATCCACCTGCTCGCCAAGCGCAACAAGAAACTGGCCGGGGCCAGCGTCTTCGTCTCCAGCGAGGCGCAGGAGTCCATCCACAAGCACAACGCCTACGCCGAGCGCCACACGACCCTCGGGGCCGCGGAATGAGCGGCAAGACGGCCACCGCCCCCACCCGGTCGTTCACGGTCTTCCTTGACCGCGACGGCGTCCTCGCGAAGACGAGGCCCGTGCTGTTCCTTTCCCGCATCGCCCAATGGGAGTGGCTTCCCGGCGCGAAGGAGGCCGTCGCGCGCCTCAACCGACCCGGCATCAATGTGTGCCTCGCCACGAACCAACCCTTCGTCGCCACGGGCCTTCTCCGGCGCACGAAGCTCGCGGAGCTCCACGCCTGGATGATGGAGGAGCTGCGCGCCGCGGGCGGCCGCCTGGACCGCATCGAGGCCGCCACCGTCCCCTTCGGGCGCCGCCACAAGCCACGCCCCGGCATGCTCGAGGACGGCGGCCGCGCGCTCGGCGCCGACCCGAAGCGGGCCGTCATGGTGGGCGACAACGTCAAGGACGCCGAGGCGGCCCACGCCTACGGCTGCAAGGCGATCCTTCTCTCCACCTCGCATTCCCGGCCCCAGCTCGAGGCCGCGATGGCGAAGCGCGGCTGGGACGTCCCCGTCGTGGACGGGCTCCCCGCGGCCGTGGACCTCATCCTTCGCCGCATCGCCGCCTCCTGATTTCCCACCGGCGCGAAGCAGAAGGGCCATGACCCCGCGCCTTGCATTCCTTGGCATGGACGTGCTGGACGCGGGGGTCTTCGTCAGCAAATGGGAGGCGCCCGTGCCCAAGCACACCGCGATGGCGATGTGGGGCCCGCTCCAGGCACGCGAGATGGGGCTCGACGGCTGGGAGGTCCAGGACGGCGGCGAGACCGGCTTCGTCCTGCACAGCTCGGGGACGCACCTCCGGTTGGGGCGCGGCACGGCGACGCTCATCTTCGTGCGCCGCCTCGGCCGCGCCTTCCTCACCATCTACATGGGCGGTTACCCCGCCGATGCCGCGCCCGGCCAGCGTAAGCTCGACGCGCAGGCGTTCGTCTCCGCGTGCGAACTGTTCCTTGGCCGCCTTGCCAAGGAGTCCATCCGCTTCACGTTCATGGGCGAGATGGCGCTCGTGGACAACATGGGGGCTAGCAAGGTCGTCGAGGCCGAGCCCGCCCGCCGCCTCGGGGGAGGGCGCAACCCGCACGCCGCCGAGTCCGCCCCGGGCGCCATCGACCTCGTCGGCGCCAAGCGCAAGTCCGACGTCTGGGAAGTCTAGCCGGCTCCGGGGTCAGGCGCAACCTTGAACCGGAAGCCGTCGGTCTGTGCGCGTTGGTGACCCTGCCTCCGTTGCTTGCCCTGCTGCGCCCGCGCCAGTGGTACAAGAACGGCATCGTGCTCGTGCCGCTGCTGTTCAGCGGCAACCTCGGGAACACCACTCTCTGGCCGCGCGCCGCCCTCGCCGTCGTCGCGTTCATCATGCTCAGCTCTGCGGCGTACTGCGCCAACGACGCCCGCGACGCCGCCAAGGACCGTCTGCATCCCACCAAGCGCACGCGCCCCGTCGCCTCCGGCGCCGTCTCCGTCCCGGCCGCCCTCCTGCTCGCAGTCGTCCTGCTCGCCTGCGGCCTCGCCCTGCTGTGGCGCGCCAACACGGTCACGTTCACGCTCGGCCTCGCCTACGTCGCCCTCCAGGTCCTCTACAACCTCGGCCTCAAGCAGGTCTTCCTGTGGGACCTCCTCGCCATCGCGCTCGGCTTCGTCCTGCGCGCGCTTGCCGGCACCACGGTCCTCCCCGTCCCGCCGTCGCCGTGGCTCATCGTCTGCACCTTCCTGTTCGCCTTCCACCTCGGCCTCGCCAAGCGCCGCCACGAACTGCTCGTCGGCGCCGGCTCCGAGCATCGCGCCGTGCTCGCCGAGTACTCGGTCGCCTTCGTCGAGCAGACGCTCCAGGTCTCCACGGCCCTCATCCTCGCCGCGTACAGCCTCTACACATTCTTCGGCCCCCACCCGGCCATGATGTTCACGCTCCCCTTCGCGTTCTACGGCGTGCTGCGCTACAACCACCTTGTCCACCGCCGCGACGGCCGCGACGAGGCGCAGATGCTCTTCCGCGACCGCGCCACCCTGCTCAACGGCGCCGTCTGGGTCGCCCTCGTCGTGGCGGTCCAGGGCGGGGCTGCCCAGCACGCCCTCGACTGGCTGCAGCGCCTCTAAGCGCGCCCCCGCCCCGGGGTCTCTCTCCATCAGTTCAGGGCCGCGCCCACGAACCTTATACCACGCTGTCGGGTCAAGTGGCCAAGATGCTGGAGCGGCTGCCGGAGGCCTGGAGGGTGCGCCTGCGGGACGCCCGCATGCCCTTCCTGGTCGCCCTGCTGCTCGCGGCCCTCCTCGACCACGACTGGGACGGCTACGTGTTCCGCACCGTGGTCACGCAGTTCCTGCAGGGCCATTCCCCGTACGGCATCGCGGCGCAGCAGCCGTTCTACGCTTTCCTCGGGCCCACCGACACCACGACGCAGTGGTGGGCCTACCCGCCCCTCATGCTGCTTGGCATGGCGATGACCTACTGGCCCGCCCTCCTGTTCCATCTTCCCCCCTTCGCCGAGCGCGTGCTGTGGAAGCTCCCCATGATCGCCTCCCTTGTGGCGCTCGCCTGGGTCGCTGGGGCTTGGGCGCGCCGCTTCGGCTCCGACGAAGACGAGGCCCGCAAGGTCGAACGGCGCTTCCTCTGGAACCCGTTCCTCCTGCTCGTGGCCGCCGCGTGGGGCATGACCGACGTCGCGCTCATGGCCCTCTACCTCGGCGGCCTGCTCGCCTACGGCAACGGCAAGCCCGGCAAGGCTGGCGTCCTCGTCGGCCTCGCCTTTCTGGTCAAGCCCTTCCCCGCCCTCCTCGTCCTGCCGATGCTGCCGTACCTGGTGCGGCGCCACGGCTGGGAGTCGGCGTTCCGCTTCGGCGCCGCGGGCGCCGGCATCGTCGCCGCCGTGAGCGCCCCCTTCTTCCTCTCCGACCCCGGCGGCTTCTGGCAGCAGGTCGTCGGAATGCACCTGGCGCGCGGCGTGCAGGGCCTGACGCTCTGGCAGCTCGTGCCGCGCGAGGTCCTCTCCGACGGCGTCGTCAAGCTCCTCAGCCCGCTCCTGATGGTGGCCTCCCTCGTCGCGGTGGGCTACCTCTCAACGCGGCTGCGCGGCAAGGGCACCAGCCTGATGCTGACCCTGATGGCCGGCATCGCCATCCTCGTGTGGAACCGCGTCGTCAACGAACAGTACCTTGTGCTCCTCGTCGCGCCCATCCTCGTCCTGGACCAACTCCACGTCCTCGACCGCCTCGGCCATTTCCTGACGCGCTGGACGCCGACGCTGTTCGCGCTCGTCATCGCCATCGGCGGCTTCCATTTCCTCACCTTCCTGCCCCCAGACGTCGCCAACGTCGTCTTGGGCGGCGTGCCCGTGGACGTTGCGGCCGAACGGTTGCGCAGCCTTTCGCCGGACTTCTGGTGGTGGCTCCAAACCATCCTTGTGGCCCTGGTGTCCATCACCCTGTTCGCGATGGCGTGGCTCGCGCTGCGCATCCTCAGCGGCCAGCGTTCGCGCTCCCCCGTGGGCGTCCGCCACCTGCTCCCGACGGGCGTTCTCGGCCTCCTCCTCATCGGCGTCGGCTTCCTGCCGGCACTCGGCGGCGCGGCCGCCCCGCCCGCCGCCTTCATCCCCGCCACCGCTCAGCCGCTGGTGGGCGCCTTCACCTACTTGTGGTGGCAGAACCCGGCCCATGATCCCGCGGTGCGCTACGGCAACTGGGAGGTGGTCAGCCAGGTCCCCACCATCGGCTACTACACGAACACGCGGGGCGTGGCCCGCGACCAGGTCGCCGCCATGATTGGGGCCGGCATTGACACCGCGGTCGTGAGTTACCACCGCGGCGAGGCCGAACGCTACCGCACGTTCCAGGATGAGGCGACGAAGGCGGGCCTGCGCGTCGCGCCCCTCATTGAGCTCAACCAGGTGTACGACCAGGCGGAGCACCACCCCGTGAACGAGCTCGGGCAGCTGGTCCCCGCCTCCTTCTACCGCCTCGACAACGGCACGCGGGACGCCATCTCGGCGTTCGTCGTTGACCTCAAGGCGCAGCTGCTCCAACCCTCCGCGCTCCACATGGGCGGCCGCCCGGTGGTCTTCTTCTACGACTCGTATGTCGGCGGGGTCAGCTTCCACCCTGAGGACAAGGCGAGCCTGGCCCGCACCCTCCTCTCCCTCCACTCCCTCGAGACGCTGCGCGCCGCCTTCAACGACTCCAGCCTCCAGGCCACCGTCCCCTCAGTCCTGCAGTACTACCCGACGACGTACAAGTCCTTCAACGACCCTGGCGCCAACGGCCTGTGGCGCGCAGCCCACTTGGTGCAGCACGTCGCGTTCTGGGAGGACCTGCGCGCCCGCCTCGAGGCCGCCGTCGGGACGCCGCTCTTCATGGTCAACGGCGACGCCCTCAACGAGCGCGCCGACTTCCAGGCGGGCACCGTCAAGTCGCTCGTGAGCCTCTCCGCCTTCGACGGGTCGTTCATCTACAGCCCGTCCTTCACGTGGGGCAACCAGCCGAAGGCGCCCTTCAACGACACCTTCGCGTTGTGGGAGGACCGCAACCACCGCCTCACCGCCTTCGCCGACGCGACGGGCCGCCTGAGCTCGTTTGGCGTGGCGCCCTCGTACGACGACACCGTCAACCGCCCGAACGGGTTTGTCATCCCCGCGTTCCCCGACGGTCCGGGCGGCGCGTCGTTCTACTCGCGGAGCTGGGACTCCACCATCGCGCACCCGCCGACCTTCCCCGTCATCGCGACCTTCAACGAGTTCTTCGAAGGCTCCAGCATCGAGCCCAGCCAAGAGTACGGCGCGCGCTTCTTGGAGCAGACCCTGGCCGAGCGGCAGGCGCTCCAGGCAGCCCCGGCCCCTGCGAAGAACGTCCTCTTCCTGCTCCATGAGCGCTCGTCCATGACGGATCCAAGCGTGCCGGAATTGGGCGAGAGCCACTTCTGGGGCATCGACGCCTTGGCGGCCCTGCCCCGCGCCCTGCCCCAGACCCGCGTCGCCGCGGCCGACGTCTTCGGCCCCGCGGTCTCCGGCGCCCCCGACCTCGTCCTCATCGAGGGCGGCTACGGCCCCTACCGGGCGGGCCCCGCCGTCTCGGCCCAGCTCACGAGCTGGTCGGCCGCCAAGGTCCCCGTCCTCACCTTCGGCCCCGACCTCGCGCTGCCCCTCAACGCGGCCTTGGGGGACACCTGTCTTGCCGGCCTCGACGCCGTGCCGGGCCCGTACACGCTCGTGCCCGGCGACCGGCTCTCCGCCCGCGCCGGGGGCCTCTGGCTGGAGCGCAACGGGGCAACGTTCCACGTCGGCCAGTCGTGCGGCGCGCACGCGGCGACCTCCGTCAAGCCGTGGGTCGCCACCGAGCTCAGCGTCGCCGGCGGCGGCCGCCACGACACCATCAACGGCCAGTGCATGGCCGTCGCGCTCAAGGCCCTCGAGCCAGCGTTCGCGGCGCCCGATGCGCCGTCCGCATGCCAGCCGTAACCGCTCAGGCGAAGCGCTTGAAGAAGCTGAGAGCCTTTTGCCTCCGGCCTTGCTGCGCAAAGCCGGAGGCGCTCCGCCCTCGACCTTCTACGCGCGCTACGCGAAGCGCTTGAAGAAGCCGAGCGCCTTCTGGTTCCACGGCACCGTGTGCGTCGTGCCGCCGCCCACTTTCTTGACCTCGTCGTGGTGGGCGTGGTACCAGGTGTAGGCGGCAAGCAAGGTGTCCTGGTTGCTGCGCTTGGCGCTCCAGCCGAGGAGCTCGCGCGCCTTGTCGGTCTCGACGTAGGAGTCGGAGGACATCGTGCCGTAGTGCCACTGCGTGAGGGGGCTCAGGCGGAGCTTGTCAAGCACCCAGAGTGCGCTGATGGTGGTCTTGCGCGGCGTCGTGAGGAAACGCGGCTTGTGGCCGGCGGCGGCAAACAGCGGAGCGAGATCCTCGCGCAGGGTGCCGAACCGGTTGGCGGCGGCGTTGAAGGTGTCCGAGCCTTTCGGGTGGCTGGCAGACAGGAGCAGGATGTCCACGAGGTCCTCGACGTCGAGGAGCTGGTACTTGTTGTGCCCCTTGCCGATCATCGGGATGCGTTTGCCGTCGTGGATCCAGTCGAAGAGGATCTCGAAGACGCCGAGGCGGCCCTGGCCGAGGAAGGTCTTGGGGCGCACGACGGCGACATGGAGGCGGTCGCGGAACTGCGCGCACAGGAGCTCGGCCGCGACCTTGGATTCGCCGTAGGGGCCGATGGGGATCATCCGGTTCTTCTCCGTGATGGGGTGCTCCTTGTGCAGGCCGTACACGGCGGTCGTCGAGACGAAGACGAAGGAGGGCACCTTCGCGGCGACGGAGGCCTCGAGAAGGTTCCGGGTGCCGTCCACGTTCACGCTGTGGATGAACTTCCCATCGCGCAGGATGGGCAGCGCCGCGGCGCCGTGCAGAACACAGTCCACTCCAGCCACGGCTTTGGCCACGGCGACCCGGTCGCGGATGTCGCCCTGGACATAGTCGAGCTCGATGCCGGCCAGCTCCGGCGGGCGCGGTGCGTTGTCAAGGACGCGGATGCGCTTGCCCTGCGCCGCCAGCCGCTTGACGAGGGCCTGCCCGAGGAACCCGGCCCCGCCGGTGACCAGGTAGGACTCCAACTGCTTCATGCCGGCGCACCAGGGGCCTTCCCATTTGGCGGTTGCGTGTGCCCTGTTCGGGAGACCCTCGCTTCGCCTCGAAAATGGCTAAATAGGGGGGGCTTGTCGGAACGAAAGCCGGCAGGAGACCCGTCTCGGGTCGCCATACTGCCGCAGGTGATTCCTATCGCCGAGATGACCACACTGGAAGCTGTCACGAAGGCCCTCGAGGCCTCCAAGTCCCTCGAGCGCAAGTTCACGCAGAGCGTGGACCTCGCCATCATGCTCAAGAACGTCGACCTGAGCATCCCGAAGAACCGCATCGACGAGGACATCATCCTCCCGAAGGGACGCGGCAAGCCGGCCAAGGTCGGCGTGTTCGCGCAGGGTGAAGGCGCCGCCAAGGCCAAGAAGGTCGCGGACACCGTCATCCAGCCCGACGAGTTCGACTCCCTGACGAAGAACAAGCGCAACTTCAAGCGCATCGTCAACAACACCACCTACTTCCTCGCCGAGGCCCCCCTGATGGCCAACATCGGCAAGACGCTCGGTGTCGTGCTGGGCCCCCGCGGCAAGATGCCCCGCCCCGTCCCCCCCGGCGCCGACCCGACGCCCCAGGTCAACAACCTGCGCAACACCGTCAAGCTCCGCTCCAAGGACAAGCTCGTGTTCCACTGCATGGTGGGCGCCGAGACCATGTCCGCCGCCGACCTCGCCGACAACATCGACGCGGTCCTCAAGCGTGTCGAGTCCAAGCTCGAGCACGGCCGCATGAACGTCAGCGCCGTGTACGTGAAGACGACCATGGGCCCCTCCGTGAAGGTGGTCTAGATGACGAAGGGCACCACCGAGGGCCACGCCCACGTCGCCCCCTGGAAGAAGGAGGAGGTCGCCATGCTGACCAAGCTCCTCGTGGACAACCCCGTCGTCGCCATCGCCGAGGTCTCCGGCATCCCCGCCCCGCAGATGCAGCAGATGCGCGTCAGCCTGCGCGGCAAGGTGTCGGTCGTCGGCAGCAAGAACAGCCTGCTGAAGATTGCCATCGCCGAGGCCGCCAAGGCCAAGCCCGGCATCGAGGCGCTCGCCGCCAAGATGCACGGCCAGTCCGTCATCCTCGCCACGAAGCAGAACCCCTTCAAGCTCTTCAAGAGCCTGAAGGCCGGCGCCTCCATGGCCCCCCTCAAGGGCGGCCAGGTTGCGCCCAACGACATCTTCATCCCCAAGGGCAACACGCCCTTCGGCCCCGGCCCCATCGTCGGTGAGCTGCAGAAGGTCGGCATCCCGGCGAAGATCGAGGCCGGCAAGGTCGTCATCTCCAAGGACGCCACCCCCGTCAAGGCGGGCCAGGTCGTCTCCAACGAGCTGGCCGGCCTGCTCGCCAAGCTCGAGATCCGCCCCGTCGAGCTGAAGATCGACCTCAAGGCCGCCTTCGAGGCCGGGACCGTCTTCGGCCCCGAGGCCCTCGGCGTGGACGAGACCGTCATCTTCGGCCAGCTCGGCCTCGCCGTGCGCACCGCCCACGAGTTGTCGCTCCAGACTGGCTTCATCACCAGCGAGACGGCCGACGCTCTCCTGGGCCGTGCCTACAAGCAGGCCATCGCCCTGGTCTTGGAGCAGAACCTGAGCGTGGACGCCGCGGTCGAGAAGACCATCACGGCCGACTACGCGAAGGTCCTCGCCTCCATCGGCAAGAAGGAGTCCGACCTGTCCGAGGCGCTCAAGCAGCGCCTGGGCGACTCCCTGAAGATCCTCAGCCAAGTGGCCGTGGCGGCGCCCGCCTCGGCCGGCTCCTCTAAGGCGCAAGCCGAGGAGAAGCCCGAGGAGAAGGGCGTCAGCGAAGAGGAAGCGGCCGCCGGACTAGGCGCGCTGTTTGGTTAAGGAGGAATGAACACCATGGAATACGTCTACAGCGCGCTGCTCCTGCACAGCGCCAAGAAAGAGATCAACGAAGCGAACGTCAACGCGGTCCTGAAGGGCGCCGGCATCCCTGCCGACGCCGGCCGTGTCAAGGCCCTGGTCGCCGCCCTCGAGGGCGCCGACATCGGCGCCGCGATCAAGAACGCCACCGCCGCGCCGGTCGCGATGGCCGCCCCCGCGGGCGCCGCCGCCCCCGCCGCGAAGGCCGAGGAGAAGCCCGAGGAGAAGGGCGTCTCCGAGGAAGAGGCCGCCGCTGGCCTCGGCGCCCTGTTCGGCTAACGCCGTCCGCCCCGTCTTCTTTTCCCCTTCCCCTTCCTTCCCCTTCCTTTTGATGCGTCTTGCTGCGATGAGCGCAGCGGCCGTCGCTTCGCCTACCGCGCGTGGACGCCGGGCAGGAACCGGAACTCTCCTAGGAACGACAGGTTCGGGAAGGTGGCGCCCAGCCGGGCGCGGTCTGGGGCGCAAGCCACCAGGTTCCCTCCGTTGGGAAGACGGGTCGGTTCCCCGATGAGCGCCCCAAGCACGGTGCCGTATTGCGGCAGGATGCACACGACCGGTCCGAACTGGGCATCGAGCGTCGCGTTGTACTGGAAGTACCCTGTTCCCTTGGGGGTTTCGTGCCACAACCGGACCGGGCCCAAGGCCAACTGATACGGGGCCGCGGCCGTCGCGAAGAACTGGAACAGCAACCCGTTGGCGTCCGTGATGCTGCCCGATTTCCCGACGGTGTCCTGGCTCACGGTGTTCCGGGCCACGCTGACGTTCGAGGCATGGACCGGCCATCCCAGGCTGGCCAGCGTCCCGTTCAGTTCCTCCCCGAAGTGCTCGACCTCGTAGAAGTTCAAGGGCACCGCATCAGGAGTGTCGGGGACGGCGGGCGGCTCGACGTACACGCCGGAGTACCCGCTCACCCACGGCTTGCCGTCCGCGTCGCGGCTTGCGCAGTCGAGCAGGAACACCACGGCGGCGGCCTGCCCCGTGGCCGCCGGGGAGTTCAGGAAATCCTTGGGGTCCCGGGCGTGGTAGCCGGGCGGAAGAAACGCATCGGCGGCAGCGAAGGGGAGGAACTGGAACAGGATGAAGTTCAGGCAATCCCGTGCTCCAATGTTGAGGGTGATGGGCGCGGGGAGGAGCGTGGCTTTGCTGGGGGGCGCCTGGACGGGACCGGAGACGCAGCCCGCCAGGACGAGGCCCGCGAGCACGACGGTCACGGCCAGGGCGCGTCCCGCCATGCCGGCTACGCCTTCGGGGAGCGCAGCGCGCGCAGCTCGGCGGTCAGGCGGTGCCGCTCCATGCCGCCGCGCAGCACATGGGGCAGAAGGGGACCGTGCATGCGGCCCTTGACAAGGTAATCCTGGGCGCCCTTCGCGACGGCCTCCGCAGCCAGCTCGCGGTCGGCCAGGGTGGTGACGACGATGACGGGGACCGCGGGGGCCTCGCGCACGAAGCGGGCCAGGGTGGCGACGCCCTGCGACTCGGGGAGGTTGAGGTCCAGGAGGACCAGGTCCACGCCGCCGGCCCGCACGCGCGCCACGCCGGAGACGAGGTCGTTCGCCGTCTCCAGGAGGTGCGGGAAGTCGTCGAGCTCGCTCAGGACGATCTGCATGAGGCGGACGTCGCGGGCGTTGTCCTCGACGAGGAGGATGCGGGGGCGTTGGGCGGTCATGCAGGCCTCGGCCGTTTGGGGAGGGTGAAGTGGAATGTGGACCCTTCGCCTGGGACGGACTCCACCCAGACGCGCCCCCCGTGGCGCTCCAGGATGCGCTTGACGAGGGCGAGGCCGATGCCGTTGCCGGGGGCCGCGTCGCGCGGCTGGAGGCGCTGGAAGATGACGAAGAGGCGCCCGATGTGCTGCGGTGCGATGCCGATGCCTTCGTCGGCCACGGCGACCTCCCACTCTTCCCCGAGGTCGCGCGCCGTGACGCGCACACGCGGCGC
Organism: Thermoplasmata archaeon; assembly: GCA_023269235.1. Taxonomy (GTDB): domain Archaea; phylum Thermoplasmatota; class E2; order JACPAO01; family JAHFTW01; genus JAHFTW01. The sequence continues at coordinate 120,767 of JAHFTW010000002.1, read as the reverse complement.
CTGGCCGGGCTTGGCGAACTTGATGGCGTTGCCGACGAGGTTCTGGAACACCTGGGCGAGCTGGACGGCGTCGCCCGGCACGGTCGGCAGCGGGTCGCGCTGGAGGACGGCGCCTGAGTCCCGCCGCGCCACCTCAAGGTTCAGGAGCGCCTCGTCGAGCGCGCCGTCCAGCCGGACCGGCTCGAAGGGGCGGCCGCCGGTGCCGACGCGGCTGAAAGCGAGCAGGTCGTCTATGAGGCGGCGCATGCGCGTGGCGCCGTCCACGGCGTAGCCGATGAACTCGTCGGCCTCTGCGTCGAGCTTGCCGCCGTAGCGCCGCCGCAAAAGCTCCGTGTACGAGGCCACCATGCGAAGCGGCTCCTGCAGGTCATGGGAGGCGACGTAGGCGAACTGCTCGAGGTCGCGGTTCGAGCGAGCCAGGGCTTGGGCCGAGCGTTCCCGGGCCGCCGTGTCGAGGGCGGCAAGGCGCGCGAGGTTGCGCCGGCCCGCCACGTCGAACCCGATGAAGGCGAGGAAGGCGACGCCGACCAGGATGTAGATGAGGCCCGCCTCGCCCTCCAGCGGCCAAGACGCCAGGAGCGGCATCTCGCCGGAGAGGATGACCGAACCAGGCAGCAGGAGGTACCCCAGGAGCAGGGCGAGGACGCTGCGGACCAAGATGCGCGCCGTGCGGCGGAACCCGGTGGGCGCCTGGCGCAAGAAGTTGCGGGTGTTGTGCAAGGCGACGCCCCCTGCGGCGACCGGGACGAAGAGGATCAGAAGCGCGAAGGGGTAGAGGGCCGCCACGGGTTGGAGCGTGGAGGCAGAGAGGAACCGAAGCGTGTACGTCCCGGGGCCGTGCGCGACCGTCGCGGCGGCGGCGATGGTCACTTGGCGCTCCCCCGCCTGGTCGAGGGCGGCGACGTCACCGTTGGCAAGTTCGACCCCGTCCGGGGCAGAGGCGCCGTCGAGCGCCAGCGTGGCGGGGACGCGCACGAGGATGGCCGCGGCCCCACGGCTGAGCATCCAAGGCTCCAGGCGGACCTGCACCGTGGTCAAGGAAGCGACCGCGTCGCCGCGCACCCCGATGCGCTCCTGGTGGACGCGCTCCACCGCGAGGGGAAGCCCGGTGAAGGTGAAGGTCGGCTGGTCCACCACGGCTTCGAAGCCCTGGCCCGAGAGCGGGCTCACGAGCACCTGGCCGGATGGGCCGCCGCGGTCCGCGAACGACCATCCGGCGCTGACGTTGGTGCGGCCGGGGGCGAGGGGGACGGTGAACGCGAACGGCAGGCGCGTCAGCTGCGCGGGCGCCGACGGGTCGTAGACGCTGAACGAGGAGGCCTGCAGGCCGGCGGCGTCGTACACGACGAGCTGCTGCTGCAGCACGGGCGTCAGCGGCTGCTCCGAGGTCTGCCGAATCGAGCGGTCCGCGAGGAACCCAATCGTCAGCCCGGTTGCCCCCGGGGGGACGGGGAGCGTGACGCGCGCCTCGCCGCACCCGGTCTCCTGCTGGGCCTCCAGGAAACGGAACCAACCAGCCGGGGCATCGACCTGAAAATGGTTCGTCCCGCAGGAATCCACGATGGGCAACGGGCCGGCCTCGGGGAAGGCGTCCGCGGGATACAGGAGCTGAAGCCGGTCCAGTGGCGCGGGGACCGCGATGGTGGCGACGGCCGCGAGGACTTCCCCTTCGGCCTGCACGGGGGCGGCAAGGGCGACGGCGGCGAAAAGGACCGCGACCCCGAGGAACGACGCGCGCGAGGACGCTGCGGGCCGGCCCATGCGTGTCATCACTGGCCGGCGTCCATTAAGGGTTTGCGCGGTGGCCCGCGGGGCGCGCTGCCGACGGGCGACGAGGAAGGCCGTTGCGCCACAGGGTCTGGAGCTCGCCGGCGAGGGTGAGGTAACCCGCGAGCGTCAAGGGCTTGAGGAAGTACGCGGACGCCGCGCCGGCCCGGGCGCGCTCCACGTCGCTTGGGTGGTTGGAGGAGGTGAGCACGACGACGGGGAGCGCGCGCAGCCGGGCGTCCTGGTTCAGGCGCGCCAAGAACTCGTGCCCCGAGGTGCCGGGCAGGTTCAGGTCCAGGAGGATGGCCTGCGGCAGGTCGGCGGGGCGCTGCGCCGCCTGGAGCGCCTTCCAGGCCGCCTCCGCGTCGGGGCAGGCCTGCAGGTCCACGGCGAAACCGGTCTCGCGGAACGCCTCCTGCAGCAGCCGCACGTCCTGGGCGTGGTCCTCGACCAGGAGGAGACGGAGCGTGGCGGGCCGCGCGGGCACGCCAAATCCATCGGCGACCGCTGGATGAAGATTGGCCCGCGCCCGCCGGGTCCGGGGACGCCCTTTTTGAGCCCGGTGGACGTGGGCCAGCCATGCGCATCTGGGTCGTGGACAACGGCAGCCAATGGACCCACCGGCAGTGGCGCGTCCTGCGCTACCTGGGCCAGGAGACCCAGATCGTCGAGAACAGCACCCCGGTCGCGGACATCGCCGCCGCCAACGTGGATGGCCTGCTACTCTCCGGCGGCGGGGCCCGCGTCGGCCTCGACGACCGGCTCGGCAACGTCGGCGACTACCTCGACCAGCTCAAGGTCCCGGTCCTCGGCGTCTGCGCCGGCCACCAATACATGGCGCGCCACTTCGGCGGCCAGGCCGCGCCCGGGGCCGCCCCGGAATTTGGCCGCGTCGAGATGGATGTGCTCGACGAGGGCGACATCCTGCGCGACGTCCCCGCCAAGACCGTAGTCTGGGCGAGCCACCACGACGAGGTCTCGGTCCTACCGCCCGGCTTCAAGGTCCTCGCCTCTTCGAAGGACTGCCCCATCCAGGTCATGCGCCACGCGACGCGGCCGCTGTTCGGAATGAGCTACCACCCGGAGGTCGAGCACACCGAGCATGGGGTGCAGATGTTCCGCAATTTCGTCAGGATTTGCGAGGAAGCGCGCACGAACGACTGAGCCAAACCGCTTCGGCTAGGCCACCCTCAAGCTTGTAAGGGACAAGCCCCCTGACGTGCGCGTGTCACCAAAGAGCGGCCGCCCCTGGCGGCGCCTGCCCAAGCAGAGCCAGGCGTTCTTTTTCCTCATCTTGGGCGCCATGTTCTACCTGACGTGGCTCATCTTCCACGCCTTCGTGGTCCTCATCATCACGGGCGTCTTCCTCGCCGTCATCGCGCTGCCCATTGACAAGTTCTGGGAGCGTCTCTTCCCGAACCGTGTCGCCGCCGGCTTCACGATGTTCACCATGTTCCTCATCATGGCGATCCCGCTGCTGGTCCTCGGCGTCGCGATGTACAAGGACGTGAGCAGCCTTGCCACCAACCTCGGGGACAAGAACCTCGACGTGTACATCAACAAGACCGTCGAGCGGCAACTGCCGCGCGAGCTCCTCGGCTACGTGTACCCGGGCCAGAACGCGACCGAGCTGCGCATGAGCCTGGTCAACGCCACGGCCGCGGGGAAAAGCTGGCTGGTGGAGACATTGACGAATCTCGGCCAGGATATGATTGCCGCCGTGCCGGACATCATGATCGCCATCGCCATCATCCCGATGGTCATCTACTACGTCCTCGTCGATGGCGAACGCCTTGTCGCGTGGCTGCGTCGCTCGACGCCGCTGCCCGCCCGACAAGTGGATTACCTCCTGCGCGAGACGCGGCAGGGCCTCAACGCCGTCTTCCTCGGCCAGATCCTCGGCGCCCTCATCCAGGGCACCTTGGGCGGCATCGGCTTCTTCATCACCGGGCTTCCCAACCCGGTCCTGTGGGGTGCCGTCATGGCGTTGCTCGCCCTCCTGCCGGTGGTCGGCACGAACTTGGTGTGGATCCCCGCCGGCTTGTATCTCATCGTGGACGGCAACGTCTGGGGCGGCGTCTTCATGCTCGCTTGGGGCACGTTCATCGTGATGGTCCTCATGGACAACGTCGTGAAGCCCAAGCTCATCGGGCGCCACAGCGACATCCATCCCATGCTCGTCCTCGTCGGCGTGCTGGGCGGCGCCGCCGTGTTCGGGTTCATCGGCCTGTTCCTCGGCCCGCTTCTGGTCGGCGTGACGGTCTCCATCCTCAACGTGTACGAGGCCGACTACCTCGACCCCGAAGTCAACCTCGTGGACGAGCAGGACTCCCACTTGGGCGGCGAATCTACGGACCCTGACCCGGCGCCGGCGCGCTAAGGCGAGAAGAACCCCCGAGAACATAGAGCGCACAGAGCATCCTGCGCAGTCTGTGCTGTTTCGGTTCGTCGGTCCGGCACGCGCCGCGCGAACTACGTCAGGATCTTGCCGAGCTGCCCCGTCTGGGTGGCCAGCTTGATCCCCATGCGACCTTCAACCGAAGACCCGGCACTTCGTGCCGGCTCAAAACCGACGGCGCCGCCGCGCCCTCAGCCAAGGTCGATCACGTTGGACGGCGGGGCGCTCGCGTCGCTCGGCCCCGCAGGCCGGTCCTGGCTGGCCTCTCAGGTGAGAATCTTGGCCAGTTGCCCCGTCTGGGCGGCCAGCTTGATCTCTTGGGCGATGCGGCGGCCGGTGCTGAGGCCGGGCGCGATCATTTCCGAGTAGGGCGAGCCGCCGACGAAGGGGTTGGTGCCGGCGACGATGCGGGCGCTGATCTCGAAGACGCGGAACTCCAGTTTGTCGGTGACGACGGTCTCCAGGCAGAAGGGGCCCCACAGGCCGCCGAAGAGCTTGTGCGCCTCCTTCACGACCTGCTCGCCCATGCGGAACACCTCGGGCAGCAGCGACTCGCGGATGACCATCGGGATGTTGCCGGTGACGACGAAGGTGGGCGGGATGCCGATCTCGTCCATGTCCTTGAGCGAGCCGAGGCGGTTCATCTCGTCGATGTTGGACTCGTCGCGGCGGTCGATGCTGAGCATCTGCAGCGTGCTGGTGGCAACGACCTTGCCGGCGGCGTCCTTGAGCTCGACTTGGTAGCCTTCCTTGACGAGGGGGCTGTGGAAGTAGTGCAGGTAGTAGCGCGTGCCGAGGACGAACTCCTGGATGGTGTAGGGCTCGCCCTCCTGGATGTGGCGCTTGAAGTCGCGGTAGGATTTCGCGATGAAGAAGCCGCGGCCGCCCTTCGCGCCGTGGTACTTGACGATGGCTGGTTCGTTGATGTCTTGCGGGTCGGAGATCTTGCGCGGCATGCGGATGCCGGCGGCCTCGAGCCAGGTGCGCTGGGCGTCGCGGTCGGATTCCCAGTGCAGGACGTTGCGATTGCCGTAGATGGGGAGGCCGATGTTGACGTAGTTGTCCGGTCCCAGGTACTCGACGAGGCTGCCGTGCGGAATCAGGATGACGTTCTCTTCGCGCAGTTCCTCGGCCATCCCCAGGAGGTCGTGGTAGCGGTTGAGCTTCAGGATGCGGTCGGGCTTGGCCTTCGGGAACGCGTCGTAGTAGCGGACATCGCGGTCGCCGGCGGCGATGGCGAGCGTCTTGAAACCCTCAAGTTTCGCCCCGTGGAAGATCTGGAGGCTGGAGTGGCTCACCGCTGTCGCGATGGTGAGGTCCTTGGGGTCATATCCTGCGAGCCAGGAGGCGACCGGTTGTCCCATGGGGCGTCGAGGCCGGTCGCGCCCATAAAGATAGGCCCCCTCCCCGGGGCGTGGACAAGGCAGCCCTGCGGGCCCAGGTCCGGGAGCGGCTCGCCCGCATGCCGCCGGCGCGGCGTGCCCTCGAGGAGGAGCTCGTCACGGCGGCGATTCAAGCGACGCCAGAGTGGCGCAGCGCCCGCAGCGTCCTGCTGTACCGCTCCGTGGCGCCCGAGTTCTCCACCGTCGGGCTCGCCAACGCGGCGTGGCGGGACGGCAAGCCCACGCTGTTCCCGGTCACCACTCCAGAGGGCCTGGTCCTGCGCGCCGCGTCGGGATGGACCGAGTTCAGGCCCGGATGGGGCGGCATCCCCGAGCCGACCGGCCCCGTTGCCGCGGCGTCGGAGGTTCAGCTTGCCATTGTCCCAGGAGTCGCCTTCACGGTGGCGGGCGAGCGGCTGGGGCGGGGCGGCGGCCACTACGACCGCTTCCTCGCAGGCCTGCGCTGCCCGGTCTGGGCCCTCGCGTTCGACGCGCAGGTGGTGCCCGCCTTGCCGCTGGAGGCGCACGACCTTCGGGTCGGCCGGGTGTGGGCCGCATCTTCGATTCAATAGTGAACATGTTCATGTTGGATTGATTAGTTCGGCCTTCGCCGGCCTTCGCCTCCCGCGATGTCGCGCCCTGCCGAACCAGGATTCGATGGGCTTAAGCGGCGCGAAAGCAGGGTCCCTGCCCTCGGGTGCACCATGCCGCACAACCCCATCCAGAACCTGCTCCGTCGCCAGATGGGCATCGACGCCTTCGGCCTCGACGGCGACGACACGCCCCTGTGGGATTCCTGGGCCGACCAGCCCCGCTCCCGTGAGGAAGCTCCGCTCAGCAGCCCGTCTCGACGCTGACGTCGTAGGAGCCGAGCAGCCCGACGCCGTTGACTTTGACCTCGAGGGTCCAGGTCCCCGCGCTGGGGTCCTTCAGGGTGCCGTCCATGGTCGCGTACGAGGTGAGCAGCTCCAACCCGGAGCGTTCGACCTGCGCCACCACGTTGCCGTTGCCGTCGAGCAGGCGCGCGCTCACGCCATCGTCCACCCCGATGCCGGAGCCGACGTCGAGGTGGAAGGTCAGGAACGTGTTGGAGGCGACGACCGGGAACGACCAGCGCCCGGAGGCGGGGCCGACGCCGTCGTTCCACTCCTCGATGTGGACGCAGGAGCAGGTGCCGTTCGTGGCGGCCGTCGCGTTGGCGGGCGGCGCCGTCGTGCTGGACGGTGGCGGCGCCGAGCTGTTGCCGGACGGGGGCGAGGTGCCGTTTCCGCTTGTGCTGTTCCCGCCGGCGCCGTTGCCGCCGGTGCTGTTGCCGCTCCCGCCGCCAAGGCCCAGCGGATCGCCAAGTCCGAGAGGCCCGCCACCGTCCTGCGGCGCTGATCCTGTGAGGGGCGACCCTTCCAATGGGTGGAGAAGCACCCCCGCGCCCGCTCCGCCGACGGTCACCAGCAAGCCTGCAAGAACACTCCACGCGTTCATGGCCCGTCATCCCCCGGGCAGCCGCTATAAGCAGCCTAGCGACTTCGTGAAAGCCGCGTCCGGCGCGGGATAAGCACCCTGGTCGCGTCCCCGAAGTGAAGGGTTTTGCCGTGCCGCCGCGTCGAAGGGGCCATGGACCACACACCGACCGTCCCCGCCGACGAGCGCGCCGTGCGCCTGCTCGAGCGCGCGCCGGAGCCGCAACGGGCGGCCCTCCTCGCCGCCGTGGCGTGGGCGCAGGAGGACGCGGCCGCGGCCGGGGCGGAGCTTCAGGCCGAGTTCGGCAAGGAGCACGTTGCCCTCATCGTGGGCTGCAACCAGTTCGTGCGCCTGTGGCGGGGCGGCGCCCAGCCGGGCGCTGTGGAGCTTCTGCTGGACGCGCCGCAGAAAGCCGAGCTCGCGGCCGCCTTCCCGCTTGGCGACCCCGAGGGCGCCGTGTTCAAGCTCTTCGGGTGGGTCCGCCTCGACCCGGCGGCTGGACCCGAGGGCGCGCTGCGCAAGGCGGTCGCCGCCGCCTTCCGCAAGGCGCAGGCGACCAAAGCGCCGAAGAAATAACTCCGCCTGGACACAGATTCAGCAGAGCTTTCTTTGCTCTGTACGGGCAGCTGTTCGTCAGAAAACGGTCGGCCGCGACAATGCAGCAGATGCTGGGTCTCATGAATGCTTGCGGCCTCGTGTTCTTGCAGTCCTTCGCTCTGCCAGCTTAGCAGACAACAATCTGCGGAATCTGTGTTCACGTCGTCCCGCGCAGGAACAGAAGAACGCCGGCGAGGGCGGCCATGCCGAAGTCCTCGACGAGCGTCACCTTGGTGAGCGGCACCTTGAGGAACGTGCCGAGGCAGGCGCACTGGAACTTCTCGCCCTTAACGAGCTTGAGCGCGACGCCGAGGCCGCTGAACAGCATGACCCCGAGCTCGGCCCACAGCAGGGCGGGCGCGTCGAGGCCGGCGAGCATCGCGAGACCGAAGCCCAACTCGATGAACGGGTACACGAAGCCGTACGCCGGGACGCGCCGGGCCAACAGGTCGTACGTGGAGTAGCCGTCAGCGAAGCCGCGCAGGTCCATCAGTTTGAAACCGGCGAAGACGAGGAAGAAACCCGCCATGAAGGTCGAGACGACGCCGGTTCCGGACAGGGAGCCGCTCCTCCAGTCGGCCCAGGCGCGCACGGCCGTGGCGGCGAGCAGCATGAGGAAGACGACGATGAGCGGCCGGTAGCTGGCGGCCTCCTCGGCGTGGGCGACTGGGGGAACGGCGTCGTCCACAAGAGCCATGCCGCACAGCGGGCAACGGCCTTTGCCGTCCTGGCGAATCTCCGGGTGCATCGGGCAGACGAACACGAACGTCGGAGGAGGACAGGGACGATGAGCGTTCCCTTACCGACGTGGAAGCAGCCCCGCGGGCGTCGGGAGGTTCTCCCGCTTTAGCCACGCCTTCAGCCGCCGGACGTGATGCGGACCCACGATGAAGCCGCGGCAGCGCGCTGCTCCGCAGAGGCAGAGGGGGGGCGGGTCCACGAAGTCGAAGTGGTAGTCGTAGGTCAGCTCCTCGCCTGCCTTGACGCTCCGGCGGGCGACGATCCAGATGCGGCGGCCGCGGTCGTTTTGCGACTCGCAGTTCGGGTCGCAGGAGTGGTTGGCGAGGCGGGCGCGGTTCCACGCCGGCGAGCCGTCGAGGTCCACGCGCTTGTTGAGCGTGAAGACGGTGACGTGCCCTTTCGCCCACTGCGCCTCCGTGCGGCGCTCGCTCTCCTTCTTCCCCACGCGCTCGCCAAGGTACTCCATGACGCGCTGGCCTTTGGGCATGTCCACGGCGGCGAACAGGCCGCGGCCGTGCAGGCCCGAGTGGACCCGGACGTACTCCCACCGCTTCGGGTCGGGCAGCCGTTTCGCCATGGACACGCGGCCACCTGGGCGCGCGGTTAAGCGTTTGAGGGCTCGAAGTCGCTTCCTTCCCCTGAAGCGAAAGGCCAAACCCAGGAACGCCGAGTTCGCTCCATGCAGTGCACCATCGAACGCGTCGTCGCCGCCCCCGCCACCCCGGAGGGTGACGGCATGGTCGTCCACCGTGCCTTCCCCGGCCAGTCCGTCGGACGCCTCGACCCGTTTCTGATGCTCGACGAGATGGGTCCGCTCGTCTTGCCGCCCAACTCACGCCAGGGCTTCCCCGACCACCCGCACCGCGGCTTCGAGACCGTGACCTATCTCCTCGAGGGGGAGTTTCAGCACAAGGACTCGCACGGCCACAAGGGCCGCCTCGGCCCCGGCGATGTGCAGTGGATGACGGCCGGCTCCGGCGTGATGCATTCCGAGATGCCGAGCGCCGAGCTGCGCCGCAACGGCGGCACCCTGCACGGGCTCCAGCTCTGGGTCAATCTCCCCGCGAAGGACAAGATGATGCCGGCGCGTTACCAAGAATTCCCCGGGGCGCGAATCCCCGCCGTCACGTTTCCGGGCGGCACCGTGAAGGTCCTCGCGGGAAAGTTCCGCGACGCCTCCGCCATCATCGCCACGCGCACGCCCATCCAGTTCCTCCACGCCGAGCTGACCGCCGGCGGGGCGGTCGAGATGAACGTCCCCGCTGGGCACAAGGGCTTCGTGTACAGCGTGCGCGGCGCGGGCACCGTTGCGGGCAAGGCCGTGCGCCACAGCGAGCTGGCGGTCCTTGGCGCGGGCGACACGGTGACGCTCACGGCGGGTCCCGAGGGCTTCGGAGCCGTGCTCATCACGGGCGTCCCGCTGGGCGAGCCGGTGTTCCAGTACGGCCCCTTCGTCATGACGACGCGCGCCGAAATCATTCAGGCCGTCGAGGATTTCCAGGCCGGGAAGTTCGGCTCGATTCCGGCCTAACGCCCTCTCCGAGACACAGAATCCGCAGATTCTCCACGCGCTGAGCTGGCGGCACCAGGCGCTAAGACTGCCGCCGAAAATTCAGCAGACCTGGAATCTGCGTCATTGTCGCAAGCGACGTTTTCCCGACGAACGTCTGCCCGCATCGAGCAAGGAAAGTTCTGCGGAATCTGTGCTCAGGCAGGTCGCTACTTCGCCTTCTTCGCGGCCTTCTTGGCCGGCTTGGCGCCGGGCGCCTTGGCGGGCTTGGCGTTGGCCTCGACTTGGTGGCAGAGGCGGGGCAGCAGGTCGCCGTCCACCTTCTCCATCTGCTTGTTGATCATGCCGGAGAAAAGGCGCGCGAGGCCCTTGCCCTTGCCGACGGCAGTGTACTCGACGCGGGTTCCGCCCTTCATCGGCGTGATGGCGAAGGTGCAGTCGAGGTCCACCATCTTGTGGTCCACGTGGATGGCGAAGGCGTTCGGGCGCTGGAACTGCGTGACCTTGATGGTGGCGGGCGAGGGCTTGCCGCGCATGGGGCGCGTCTCGATCCAGGTCGAGCCCTCCTTCAGGGGGCCCGAGGTGAGCTTCTCAATGGAGACGATGCTCGGATGCCACGCCTTGGCCTGGTCCAGGTCGGCGAGGACGTCGAAGACAGCGTCGGGCTTGGCGTCGATCCAGAGTTCGAGCGTGAAGGGCTTGGTGGCCATGCGGGCGCCACATGGGGCTTGGCCATAGCCGTTTCCCACATGGGAGACTGGGGCTACTTGTTGCGTCCCGGGAGCGCCACGACCCAGTTCCAGTCGTTCGTGGCGAGCGCGTAGTTGCATGCCGCGATGGAGACGGCCTCCACGTACGGCGCCTTGTCGGCGGTCCCCACGTCCGCGACGTCCCAGCCGAACTCCTTGAGGATCTTCGTCGCCTGCTCCTTCGCGGCCTTGTCGTCGCCGCAGATGAGCTGGTCGCCCCGGTTCTTCGGGTTCACCATGAGGTGGCCAGGCGTGCAGTTGAACGCCTTCACGACCTTCGCCTTGGGCGCGGCGCGCTGGATGACCTGCAGGCAAGAGTCTGGGATGGACTTCGCCTTGTGGATGCCGTTGGCGCCGAACTCGAGCGGGTTGGTGGTGTCGAGCACGAGCTTGCCGGCGAGATGGTCGGGGCCGGCGGCCTTGACGGCGGCGGCGACCTGCTCGCCTTTGATGGCGAACACGATGACTTCGCCCCACTTCGCGGCGTCGGCGAACGCGTGGACCTTGACTTTTTGGTTGGTCTTGAGCCAGGTGCCGAGGCCGGGGGTGCCCATCTGGTCGGGTGCCACGCGGGCCGTGGAGGCCTTGGGGTCGCGGGTGCCGATGACGACTTCGTGGCCTTTGGCGAGGAATCCGGAAGCGAGGTTCTGGGCGACTCCGCCCGTTCCGAGCACGGCGATGCGCATGCGCGCGTCAGCCGGCTCTTCGACTTACGCTTGCCGGAGCGGGCAGGGGCCGTGGGCTAACGGTGGACGCCAATGGGGCCGTCGAACGCGCTTGCGACCAGGACGCCGTCCCGCAGGGCGAGGTCGAGGGCGGCCAGCCGCGTCGGGGCCGGCGTCCCAGGCACAGGCTTGGCCTTGTTGAAGGCGTCCCACTGGCCTTGGTGGCATGGGTCCATGATGCGTCCGTCGGCGACGCCGTCGCGGTCGTAGTCCGCGACGTCTCGGGAAGCGCCAAGCGTGGGATTGAAGCCGACAAGGCAGCCGGCCTGGGTGGACTTCGCGGAGAGGGCGAAAAGCCGCAACCCGTTCGGTCCCGCGATGGAGTTCGTGGCGGAGCCGAGGCCGCGCGCCGCGTCCACGCCGGCCAGTTCGTCGAAGGTCGTGGCGAAGACGAGGATGGCATGGCCGTTCCAGACCGCCTTCGTCACGCCGGGCTGGGCCGGGACGGCGAGCATGGACCCGTCCGCCGCCATCAGCGGTCGCGTCGCTTGGGCGCCCGGTTGGAGCGCGCTGAGCAGCAGGATTCCGACGGCGAGGGCGGCGACAGCGACGGTCGCGCCGCGCACGGCCCCTTGGGCGGCCTCCATGCAGAGGCATCCGGGTCCGATCCCATAAGGTCGGCCGGTCGAGGCAAGGCAAGCTCACTCCCCATTCCCGTAGCGACTCCTTTGCTACGAACTGCGGAGCCTTAAACTACACATTGTGTACCACAAAGCAAGGCAACAGCATGACCACCGTCTCCACTCCCCAAAGTTTCGCCCGCACCCCCGAGCATCCCGTCACCCCGCTCTTCGTCAACCGCTGGAGCCCGCGCTCCTTCACCTCCGCCCCCGTCGAGCAGGCGGCGCTCGACTCCGCCGTCGAGGCCGCGCGCTGGGCCCCCAGCAGCAACAACCTGCAGCCGTGGAAGTTCTACATCACGAACGGCCCCGGCGCCACGCGCGACGCATGGAACGAGGCCATCAACCCGTGGAACCGCTCCTGGGCCGACAAGGCGCCCGTCCTCGTCTGGGTCGTCGCCCGCACCACCGTGCCGCCCAGTGACAAGCACCCCGCCGGGACGCCCAACCGCCACGGACTCTTCGACACCGGCGCCGCGGCGCTCCAACTCGTCCTCGAGGCCGAACGCCACGGCCTCAAGGCCCACTACATGGGCGGCGTGGACATCCACAAGGCCCAGCAGATCCTCGGCCTCGACGCCGAGCACGAGGTCGTCTGCGCCATCGCCATCGGCCACCAAGGCCCCGCCGACGTCCTGCCCGAAGGCATGCGCGCCCGCGAGCACCCCAGCAGCCGCAAGCCGTTCGCGGATGTTGCGACGTTCGCGTAATATTCCGGCAGTTCGTTGATTTGGGCGAGTTTCAGACGCCTTATCTGAAGCAAAGACTCTGCGGATTCATGGAATGGACCGACGCCCTAGTCGGGGCTATGCTTGGCGGCGTGGCGACAGAGGCAATTCACATTTTTGTAAAGTTCCGCGGATGGGATCGGCTTACAATCCGATCTCACACAGTGAGAATTACCTTGTTTTCGATTGCATGGCGATACGGCACTCTGGTGGTCAATCTGAAAAATGGCGGTGACCAAACTAGGAACGTAAAGACAATCTTTCTGGAAACCAAGGAAGGCAATGGCAGTTTCTCCAGCCGCGAGCTAAGTTGGGCGAATCTTGGGGCCGCAATTCCTTCGATTCGGAATATGGTGGCTAACAACGCAATATTGCCGGGTGGAATGCAAACTCTGGTTCTTCACGACAAAGGACTCGAAACATGTCTTCACCCAGGAACAGAATTGATTCTGCGACTTGTTCTCGATGACGGTAGCATCTGCAAAAAGCGTCTTACAATCCGGCGGCGTCATTTCAAGCCAAATGCAATCGGAATGAATCCTGGAATAATTCTGATTGACGCGGAATCAGGGTATGCATCAGTCCCAACTTATCCACCCACGTCGTATTACGCTCGGGTGGATGAGAAGGCCAAAGATTAGATCGCAATCAAATCAAACAAGTATGTCCGGCGCGCTTGTTCTTAGGCCACGTCCTATGTTGCAATGAGTAGGACTAACTGTTCCGCCGTGGAACGAACCGCAACTCAGCGAACCCCGCCCCCAACATCTTGGCCGACACCAGACGGAGTCGGGCCATGCGCGGCAGCAACGGCTTGCCCGCGCCAATTGTCTGCGCCGCGACCGTGATGACCAACTCATCTAGCAAGCCCCGGTCGAGAAACTGCCCGACGAGCTCACCGCCGCCGCACACCCAGACGTCCTTGCCCGCCGCGGCCACGACCATGAGAGCGTGAACGGGGGCGACTTCGCCGCTCACGAAGCGGATGTCGGCGCCCGCGGGTGTGGGCAGGTTGCGGTGCGTGAACACCCACGTTGGCTGTTGGTACGGCCACGGGTTGCCCTTGGCGACGTGCGCCAGAAGGAACTCGTACGTCGCCGCGCCCATGCACAGGGCGCCCACGTTCGCGATAAATGGGCCGTAGGTGTCCGTGTTCGGTTGCGGCAGAGCGTCGAGCCAGGAGAGGTCGTTCTCCTTCGTCGCCAGGAACCCGTCGAGGGAGGTCGCCGTGTAGTAGATGGTGGCCATCGTCGCCCCTACTGCCGCAGGATTTTCTCCATCGCCCGGCCTTTCGCGAGCTCGTCCACGAGCTTGTCCATGCAGCGAACCTCGCGCATCAAAGGGTCCGCGATGTCCTCGACGCGCACGCCGCACACGACGCCGGTGACGAGCGAACGCTTCGGGTTCATCTTCGGCGCCTCCGCGAAGAACTTGGTCAAATCGTTGCCGTTGGTCCTCTGCTTCTTCAGACCGGCGGCAGTGTAGCCGGTCAGCCAGCACAGGACCTCGTCCAACTCCTTTGTTGTGCGGTCCTTGCGCTCGACCTTGTTGACGTACATCGGGTACAGGTTGCCGAAGACGACGGCGAAGACGCGGGGGTTGGAGTCGGTCTTCATGCTACGTGACGATGGATGCCAAGCAATCCGCGTCAACCGCCCTCTTGACTTCCAAAGCCACGCGGCGTCCCGTGCTCATGTTGGTGCGCCAGAGTGCGTTGCCGTAGGGGTGGCCGACGGCGACGTGGACGTTCGTGCCGCCGCCAATCCTCGGGGCGACGTCGTAGATGTGGAAGTTCATGTCCTTGTCCACGCAGGTCTGGAGGCAGAAGGGGCCGATGATGCCGGGGTCGTAGTGCTCCTTGGCGGCCGCGACCCATTTCTCGCCGAGAGCGAAGACCTTGCCGAGCAGGGACTCGCGGACGGTGGCGGTGTTGTGGCCGACGACGGTCATCTCGGGGACGAGTTGGTGCTCCGGGAGCGTCAGTTGCTGGGGAGCGGGGATGCGGACGTGACCATCGAGGCTGGACTCGAAGCGCCAGTCGATGCCGAGCAGCTCCAGCGGCTCCGCGGAGCGCGTCTTCTTGCTGACCGGGCTGTAGAAGAAGTTGAGGTTGAACACGGGGCCGATGACGTACTCCTCGATGTGCGCGTTGGCGAGCGATTCCTTGTCGATGACGCCCTGCTTCAGAAGCGTCGTGGCCTTCGCGTTGAACTCCTTGGGGCTGGCGCAGGTGAAGAAGCCGCGCTCCAGCTTCTTCTTGGCATGGTGGAGCTTGACGATGGCAAGCCGGTCAATGTCGGCGGGCTCACGAATCTTCTTGGGGAACGGCAGGCCGCCCTTCTTGAGAAGCCAATAGTAGTCCTTCGTCTCGCCGCGGTTCTCCGAGCGCAGTAGGCTGCGGGAGCCGACCAGAGGGACCTCGAAGCCATCCTCGACGCCGTCGATGCCGCAGTAGCTCGTCCAGGCGCGGTTGGGGACCCACAAGGCGTTGTTCGCGCGCAGCTTCTTCTGCTGGGCGGGCGCCATGATGCCGTCGTACTTCGGGAACGTCCAAGTGTCGTCGACGCAGCCCCGGATGCGCTTGCCCTTCGCGTCGCGCAACGTGGCGAAGTAGCGTTTGTAGACCTCTTCGCGCCCTTTTTGCGCCACGGCGATGCTGCGGAACCCTTCGTCCACGGCGCCGTCGTACACGTCGAGGCCGGAGTGGCTCGCGACGCAGGACAAGGCCAGCTTCTTCGCGTCGTACCCTTCGGCCGCGGCCTGCATCCTCTTGCGGTCCATCATCGTCTTCCGCCACCCGGCGCGGCCCCTTAAGGGCACGCTCCGCAACCGTCTTGGGGGAGCCGGGCCTGGCAAGGGCGTGCGCCCCCTCGTCGCCGCCGCGGCCTTGACCTTCCTTCTGGCCGGATGCACGGGCCTGCCGGGCGAGGACACCTCTTCCGCTCCGTCGCTGCTTGGCTACTGCCCGCAATGGCTCCCCGGGCCCGGCATCCTCTCCGAGCGCTCCACCCTTGCCGCCCACGACGTGCTGAGCACGCGCCTCGACCCGCCCGCCGGCCTCCGTTACGCAGGCCTCCCCGTGGACCTCGTCACCCTGCGCGTGAGCAACCTCACCGTCACCGAGGGCGCCGTCGCGGTGCGCGCCTTCGCGGACGCCAACGGGACGATGGGCGCGCAGCTCGCCCTGCGCTCCTACCGCGCCGCCGAGCCCGCTTTCGTCCCCGTGCTCGCCTTCGCGTCCGCCGCCGACGCGCAGCGCGAGTTCGAGGTCCTCCTCTCCGGCGTCGCGGGCGGCCCCGCCCCCGCCCCGGGCCCGCTCTGGCTCACCCTCACCAACGAAGGCGGCGCCCGGGCCACCCTTGAGCTCGAGGCCCGCTTCCAGTACCGCGTCTGCGGCGCCTGACCTCAAAGCACAAGAGGATGACGCGGAATCGCGTCGCATGCGCCTGCTTGTTCCCCTGGTCGCGATCCTGGCCCTCGCCGCCGGCTGCCTCGACGGCCCCACCCGCGTGTCCAGCATCTCCCCGACCTGCCCGAACTGGACGGAGGGCCTCAACAGTCCCTCCGTGACCACGGTCATGAACCCGCGTGACCCCACGACGTGGCAGTCCGTGGACTTCTCCGCGGGCAACGCCACGAAACCCGGCACGCCCCTCACCAGCGGCGACACCGAGACGACGAACGACGGGCGGACGCTGACGCAGGACCGCATCCTTCTCGACTTCAACTGGGAAACCCGCGACGGCAAGACGACGGCGCGCTACGTCTACGTCATGGGCGGCGACCTGTCGCTGCGCTTCACCCACGCCTCCGGCGGCCCCGAGGGCGGCAGGGTCCTGCCGTTCAGCCTCATCGGTCTCCCCGACGGCTACGACGCCAAGGGGGATCTGCTCCTGTTCAGCGAGTTCCACTTCGTGGACCGCCTCGCCAGCAACTTCACCGTCCACGTCCTCCTCGACAAGCAGGACGGCTCCCCCGACCCCAGCGGAGCCTACGCGCACTGGAGCTACACGCCCAGCGTCGCCAATCCCCAGAGGCCGGGCTACAGCTACCGTGCGGTCGGCCTGTACGACCATTGCGAAGGCAAGTAGGCCGCACCACAGGCCAGCCGAAAAACGGGCTTCAGCGCAGCCGCACAAGGTCGCGGCTCACCATCAGGCCGAGGAACTTCCCCAGCCGCGCGCCCAGGCCGTCTTGGCACGGGAACTGCTGCTCGAGGGCGGAGCGCACCTCCGCGACCGTCCGCCGGCCATCCAGGAGGCGCCACGCGGCGGAGCCAAGCTCGTCGAGGCGCACGGTGAACGTCGTGGGAAGGCGGACCAGCCGGGCGAGCGCGCGGCGCGTCGGGCCATAGCGGACGCGCACGACGACGACCCGGCCCAGCTCCTCGTGCGCCGCAACGCCTTCCGCGGGCTCCGCGATGCGCGCGGAGACGTCCGGGATGCGGTCGGCCACGTCGGCCTCAGGCCTTGTGGGCCAGGCGGCGGCCGACGAGGTAGAGGGCGACCGTGAGGGCGGCCGCGGCGCCGAAGCCCACGAGCAGGGGAATGCGGTTCTCCGCGTTGTTGGAGAGGAAATTGGAGACGAGCCCCATGCCGATGACGACGGCGATGGCGCCGACCAGGAACGAGACAAGGACGAGCCGCTCGCCTTTCTGTTGGGCGGCCTCGGTCGCGCTCAGGGTGGTCGTGCTGGGCTTCGCTTTCGCCATGACGGCGCGACAGGGCGGGGTTTTTTGAGGCTTCGGAACGGCGGACCCCCCGCGTCGTCGCGCGACGCGGTCCCGGGGTCGCACCAGTTATAAGTGAGGGGACCTTGGGCGCGAGCGTGACGCCCCTCCTGGCGCCCTGGAAGAACCGGAACGCTCTCGCGGCCTTCGTGCTGGCCGCCGCGGTCCTGGTCATCCTCGCCCCCTCCGGCCTCGGCCTCTCGACGGGGATGAGCAAGGACGTCAGCATCTTCCCAGGCGACTTCGCCAAGAACGGCTGCACCTCCTGCCACAACGACAAGGGCGCGTCCGGCAAGTTCGCCGCACCCTCGGCCACCTCCAATGTCGCCCTTGCCATCACGGACGCCCAGGGCCAACCCCTCGCCGGCAACGCCTACGTGAAGGGCACCGTCTACACCATCACCATCACCCTGACCGGTGAGCAGGCTCCCGACCAGGACAACCACGCCGGCTTCAACCTCGCCGCGAGCGCCGGCAAGCTCGACGTCCCCGCCGGCTCCGCCGACGTCCAGGTGACCAAGGACCAGTCGCAGGCCACGCACACGAACGCCAAGAACACGCACTGGAGCGTCCAATGGACCGCACCCGAATCGGGCGCCGTCGTCTTCGACTACTTCGTCAACGATGTCAACGGCAACGGCGGCCCCGACGGCGGCGACCATGTCTACCGCGGCATGGGCGTCTGGCTCACCGACGGCTCCGGCGCCCAGGCCGGAGCGGCGGCCAAGGTCGAGGCCGTCGAGTTCGGCATCAGCCTCCAGCAGTACTGGATCGGCCTCATCGGCCTCGCGGGCATGATCTTCATCATGGTCGCCGGCTACGTCTTCCTCAAGTTCGGCAGCGAGCACAACTCCGACCAGAAGGACAGGTGAGCCGTGAGCCTGGAGATCGAGACCGGCAAGGTCCCCGGCACCGTCGTGCGCCGCACGGCGGCCAGCCGCCCCGCCTTCGCGGGTGCGCTCATCCTCGGCCTCTTCGTCGTGCAGATGCTCTTCCTGGTCCTGGTCTCGATGGCCATCTACCAGGACATGATCGCGGACCCGAAGAAACACATCCCGGACGCCAACAACGCGGCCACCCATGACCCCGCCATCAACGGCGCGCCGCTTGGCAAGCTGTTCCTCAACGAGCAGACCATCATCTCGTTCTGGCTCGCCTGCCTCTTCTTCAGCTTCAGCTTCATGGTGTTCCTCTACCAACGCTACTTCCGCGACCACACGACGATCGTGAAGCGGCGCTTCCGCAAATGGGAGGACGAGGGGGTGCAGCTGAAATGAGCGCAGCGAAGTCCAGCTGCAACCTAGCGCAGCGGACCATCCGGTCCGCTTGCGGAACGGATGGAGGGGTGCAGCTGAAATGAGCCCCGGCCCCAACCCGCCCGCCAAGACCATCCTGCCCGGCGAAAAGCCGAAGGGTGAGTCCCTTCTGAGCCGCCGCGACTTCGTGCGCAACACCGTGCGCCTCGCCGTCGCCGGCGCCATCCTGCCGGGCGCCCTCAGCCAGGTCCTGCCAGCCATCGCGCCCAACGCGCTCGCCGGCTCCGGCTCCGGTCCCGTCATCCGTCGCGACCCCAAGACGAACGCCAAGATTCCCGTCACCGTCGCCGACTTGAAGCCGCAGCCCTCGAACCAGCCCTTCGTCGGCGAATGGAACTTCCTGCCCGCCATCGTGTACATGGTGAAGATCGAGATCCTCAAGGCCTCCTCGGCGGCACGCGGCATCAACACCGCCCAGTTCGCGGTCCCGCACCCGAGCGACCCCGCCTACGCGATCCTGGTGTACCGCGGCAAGTGCAAGCACCTCGGCTGCACGGTCGGCTGGAACGGCCTGTTCGGCGCCTCGAAGGACATCGAGGACTACAACGGCGACGGCATCAACGAGGGCCGCATCCTCTGCCCCTGCCACCAGGGCCAGTACGACATCCACAACCTCGCGCGCAACGTCCCCGGCACGCCCCCCCCGGCGCCGCTTGACATCATCCGCATGCGCATCGGCAGCTTCTCGGACCCGGACGGCAAGATCCAGGCGGCCTCCAACGCCATCCTGGGCGCCGAGATCCTCAAGCAAGGCGCGTACCGCGACGCGGACTTGGACGGCAAGGCCGGCAAGACCGCGTTCGCCCTCGGTTCGCAGGCCGCCAAGGAGGCGTAACATGAGCGACACCCCCGCCCCCGCGGCCCCCCCGATGCCCGCCCCTGCCACCGAGGCCACGAACGAGCGCGCCCACAAGGCCGGCAAGCGCGCGTACGAGAAGCTCGCCAAGGAGAAGCGCCTGGGCATGTTCGCGCGCCTCTACCTGATGACGCTCGCGTACCTCGACGACTCCATCCGCATCAAGAACCACATCGAGGCGGCCAAAGCCGCCTCGCTGAGCATCAACCGCCAGCTCCCGCGCAGCCACACGGAACGCTACAAGCTGCGCACCATCTGGTACTGGTACCCGCTCTACTGCCTGGGCGGCCTGGCGTTCATCAGCTTCCTCATCCTGACCATCTCCGGCGTCGTGCTGGCGCTCTACTACGTGCCCCACTACGAGCCGCAGGAAGTGTTCGCGGCGCGCGAGTCGGTGCAGTTCATCATGGAGAAGGTGACGCTCGGCTACGTCCTGCGCGGAGTGCACCACTGGGGCGCGCACCTCATGGTCGCCTGCGTCTTCCTCCACATGATGCGCGTCTACTTCGTGGGCGCCTACAAGAAGCCCCGCGAGCTCAACTGGGTCCTTGGCGTCCTCCTGCTGGGCATCACGTTCTTCTTCGCGTACTCGGGCTACTTGCTCCCGGCCGACCAGCTCGCCATCGCGGCCGCCACCATCGGCCAGAACATGTTCGGCAGCATCCCGGGCATCGGCGACACGCTCGCCAAGCTGATGTTCTCGGGAACCGACATCAACGCGGGCCTCATCCCCCGCATGTACGTCCTGCACGTTTGGATCCTGCCGTTCATCCTGTTCGGGCTCATGGTCCTGCACATGTTCATCGTCTGGCTCCAAGGCATGGCGGAGCCCCATTGAGGTGATGTGAGATGGCCTCCCTCAAGCAGCTCACGAATCTCTACGTCGAAGCGAAGGTGCGCCTCGAGCTGGCGAAGCCGGCGAAGAAGCAGAAAGGCGTCGAGGGCATCAGCCTCGGCGACGAACTGCTGCGCGACGGCATCCTCATCGCGTTCATGATGGGCACCATCTTCCTGCTCATCTCCATCGTGCCGCCGCCGCTCCACCCCGGCTACGACATGACGAAACCGCCACGGTACGTCAAGCCCGACTGGTACCTCTTGTGGTCGCTCGGCCCCATCTTCCTCGCCAAGTACCCCATCCCCAGCTTCGGCATCCCGTTCCTGCCGGACCCCCTCATCGACACCAAGTTCCTCGGCACGATTCTCGTGAACGTCATCGTCCTCGGGCCGATGTTCATCCCGTTCTTCACGCTCGGGAAGAAAGCGAAGCGCCCCGTCGAGGGCCCCCTCAACGCGGCCATGGGCGTCTTCGGCCTGGCCCTCGTGTGGTGGCTCAGCATCGTCGCCATCGCCGACATCCTGTTCGCCTACGAGGTGCAACCGTTCCACGGCCACGCGCACTGGATCTACGAGTCCCTCAAGGTCCCCGACCCCAGCACGCTCATCGACTGGCTCGGCCTGCTGACCGCGCACCAGACGCTCCTCGTCACGTTCTTCGCGTTCTGGGTCTTCCAGCGCCACCGCCCGCGCTACGAGTCCAAGCTCAACGCAACGTACTACAAGGTCAGGTAAAGTTCGCCTCCAACACGTCGAGTGTTGTAGGCGAACGGCCGGCCGCCGCGGTCGCCAACAGAGGGGCATGAAGCGTGAGCCAATGCCCGATGAGCCTACAAACCGCCTACAGCGGGAACGAGACGAAGTCAGCTACCCTGTGAATTTCCCAGGAGATCTTACCAACCATGGGACCGTGTTGGCTTCCAACATGCCGTTCGGTCCCCGCCCGCAAAACCACGTCACCCAGCTCCGCTACAAGCGCCAGCACCGTGAGACCCTGACCGAAGACGAAGCCGCCACCTTGTCGGCCGCCGAGGCAAAGTACCGTGAGCGCAAGACCACGATCCACGTTTCGCCGGAGCGCAAGAAGACCTGGAAGAAACTCGCCGAGAAGCAGCGCTCCCTCAGCGCGTGGATCGTCATGATGGTCGAGAAGGGCATCAACGGTTTCGAGGATGCCGTACAGGATCTCCGCGCCGAGAACCAGCGGCTCCGGGATGAGAACACGGCCCTGCGCGGGACTTGCGGACAGCTGAGCGTCGAGAATAGCGACATGAAGACCCGCGTGGAGGGCCTCGAGGGAACTCTCAAGGAGGCCTTGCAACAGGCCCTTCGCTCGGCCGCCAACAAAAAGGGGGACCAGGCGTGAACACCTGGACCCAAACCATCGAGGTCGCACCTCCTCGCGACCTCGAGCCCTGGACGACGCCCGAACAGTACTACCGCGAGTGGAGCCTCCACGTTGACAAGCGTGGCGCCAAGAACTCCCGCCGCAACAACAAGACCTACGTCGGCGTCTTCATCCGCATGTTCGAGAAGGTACCCGCTGACCTCCAGTCGGCCGACATTGAGGCCTTCATGGCCCGCATGGAACGCAAATGCTCCCGGTTGATGCTTAGCGACCCGCCGGAATGCCGTGGCCACTGGTTCGACATCGAGCAGTGCCCACTGCTGCGCGGACAAACCGACTACACGTCCTGCAAAGGGTACCAACCGCTGGACCCGGCCGGCCAATGGTCGTACATCTGCGCCATCAACCGGTTCTACGAGTGGCTCCTGGAGGAAGGCCGCATCAAGCACAACCCCGCCTTGAAGGTGATGCGGGACTTTGCCAGCCGCTACTCGTCACTCTTCGATGAACGCCGCCGGAAGCCGCGCCGCCGCAACTTCAAGCTCGAGGAAATCCGCAGTCTCGTCACCGGCACGCCCATCAACCACGGCATCGGCTACATGCTGATGGCAAAGTGTCTCATTCGCATCCACGAGGTCCTCAAGTTGAGCTTCGACCCCGAGTTTTGCAATCTCGAGGAGGGGTGGATGGATATCCCTATGAATTGGGAGCTTGGAAACAAGCGCAAGGGCAACATGCGCATCATCCTCGACGCCGAAGCCAAGCGCTGGGTTCGCCAATACAAGGTCTGGTGGGACGAGCACGTCAAGCGGGGCAAGGACGGCAAGCCCCTGCACCACCGGTTCTTGATCACCATCTTCGGCAACCCGTGGGGCAAGGAGGCTGTGCACAACTACAACACCGCCCTCCAAAATGACGCAATCGAGCTCGGCCTGATGACTGGGAAGGAAACCCGCCGCCAAGACCGGACCAATTCCCACGCCTTCCGTGCCTTCGGCACGACGGCCGCTCGCGACGCCGGCGCGCAGGACGCGGACGTCCAATTGATTCGCGGCGATCTGGCCCCGGGAAGTCTGGAGCGGTACGATGCCTACCTACGTCGTCTGCCCGAGCTGTACGCGAAGTACGGCCCCGTCCTGGGCATCTAGTCGGTTGGCCGATGCGAGGATTCCTAACGGGCGCGTTGGCGCAGCTGGGCGACAGCGGACTGGACGGCGTGGGAGTAGGAGGAAAACGGCTTGCCTGTGCCGACCTGCTGCTGGACCCAGGCGTCGAGGTCTGCGTCGATGGTGACCGAGCGCCTTACCTTAGGCTCCTCAGAGGCGTACGTCTTCGGTCGGCGGCCCATGGAGCCGGGAGACCTTGCGGGAAAGCATAAGACTCAGTCGGATTTGGTAATACTACTTGCATAGGATCGGCTGGGCAGTGATCGTGTTGCTCGTTGCGGGCTGTTCGGGCCCATCCGGCCCGGCTCCTTCAGCAGGTGCTGGCCACGAAAATCCGGTGGCACCTAGCAGCTCTGCGGCGATAACGCACCACCCGTCCTCGACTCCGTCTTCCTCGTCTTCCTCGCCTTCCCCCTCGTCCTCGACGAGCTCGCACCCCACCACCAACTCGACGACGAACACCACGCAGGAGCCCCCCGCGTGGAGCCTCGAACACGACGGCTGGACCCCCAAGGCGGACGCCAAAGTGTACCCCGGCGTCCAATTCATTTCCTGGAACGGCGGCTGCACCGCCAACTTCGTGTTCACCAACCCGAACGCGACGCGCGTCTTCATCGGGACTGCAGCCCACTGCGCCGCCCTTCCCAACAGCGGAGGGGACTGCGCCGCTTTGACGGGCCCCGCCCCAGTGGACCCCGCCAACGACCAGCGCCTCGCCTTCTTCGGCCCCGACCTCCAATGGATGGACTACGCCAAGGCCCGCAGCGTTGGCCACTACGTGTACAACTCGAATCTCGCCATGAAGCAGCTCGGCGAACACAACGTTGAGGCGTGCTACGAGAACGACTTCGCCCTCATCGAAGTCGACCCCCACGTCACGAACCCCAGTCTCGACCACTGGGGCGGCCCCGTTCTCCCCATGACGCGCACGGCGCCCAGCATGGGAGACCACCTCTACACTGTCGGCGGCACCATCTACCGCGAGACGCCTCCCATCGTGTCGGGCATCGTGCCCCCAGTCCAGGAGATGACGAGGCCCCGCGAGGGCTTCGCCACGCCCACCGAGACTCTCCCCGTTGACCCCCGCCACCTTGCGTGGGGCAGCACCGCCCAATTCGTTGGCCAATGCCTGGGCGGCGATTCCGGCAGCCCGGTCGTTGACGCCGCCGGCCACGCCCTGGGTGTTGTCGAGCGCAGCATCCAGGTCATCGGTTCCAACTGCGAGTTCAGCTACGTTGGGCAAATGCTCGACTACGCCCTCACCCACCGCGGCTGCGCGTGGTGCCTCCCCAACGACATCCCCGAACTCGTCTTGCAGACCGGAACCGAGACGTTCACGCCCGGCGTACTGCCTTGTGTCAGTAGCCGGACGCCAGCGTCACGAGGCTGTACCGATTGACCGAACTGCAGTGCGCGTGCTGTCCCGTCGGCCCGCCAATAGCCAATCAAGCCTAGTAGTGCATGCAATTACCGGTGGTGCCTCCTCTTCACGAATTGCGCTATCAACGCCGACAACTGGTGTTTGCTCCATGACGCCACGCTCCATTTTTGCCGAACTCATTGCCGTCTACGCCTTCCGGCACTACGATCACGGGCGAAACCTGCGGGCAATGATCTGGGCAAACCGCAGCATGAGAGTGCAACCAAACTTGGCAGCGGTGTGGGCACGGGTCTTCGTTGCGCGAACAGAAGGCCTCCTTCACTTCATGCATGACGACCTCGACTTGCTGTTGCGTGGACCGGATTGGACTTGGGACGCGGCCAACCTATTGATTAGTGAAGCGAATGCCTCGTCTGCCGGCGGCCGCCGATGACATATTCATTCGACAGCCGACGACCAGGGCTAGGCCTGCTTCTTGACACGGCCCCGGTGTGCAATCCGTTTTACAACCGCTGGAGTAGGTTGTTGACCCGCCTGTGGATCGATTTCGTCACGTTGCCATTCTAGCTTCGCGAGTGTGTCGTCGTCGTTGAATGCGAGGTGGTCGTCGTAGCCGCTCACAGTGGCAAACTCCGGGAACTCGTCCAGGAAGCGCAAGGTTCGCATGAACGACCAGAGAGCCATTTTCGCGTCCAGAATCCCAGACTCGTACTCGAGTTGCCGCTCCGCGCCGGGGAATCCGGCCTCAGACGCCGGCCTTACGGTCGTCGAAAAGGGGACCTCCCCGTCCATATTCAAGGCAACTTCTACTGCCTTGAATGCGTCAGGAGTGCTGACGTACTGAATGCACGCGAGGAAGAGATTGTCCCAGCCTTGACGATACGCCGACGGAACCGGAGTTCCGCCTTCATCGCCTGCTGAACGGAGTTTTTTCGCCCTCGCCTGGCGCGTGCTTGCAGGGTTTCCTCGCAAGAACGTGTGGAGGGCCGTCACCTCCGCGCCTCGTTCCTTGTCGGCGAGGAGGCTCCCGCGAATGAATTTCAGCCGGGCAAGGGGGGTTGCGGTGCCCTTTCTGGCGGATTCGGGGCGGGCAGCTTCCCGAGCGTAGAGCTGGATTAGCTTGCGGACGAGCATCTTGGCGTCCGCCTCGGGGTCCGTGGGGAACTCGACCTTTGCCCATCTGTCAAGTTTCGCCTGCAGGGAGCCGAGCTTGGTCAGCTCAATCCGTAGGTAGGCTCGCTCACGTGCTGCCACGAAGCTGGTACGGTACGCGACAAAAAAACCGTGGTGCGCCGCGGTGTATTTAAAGAGCTGAAAACGAAGGGCGCTTTCCTCCTGGTTGGCGCTCGATAGATGCCTACCCTCCAGCATGATGGACGGTACGTGGAGAAAGAAAAGGACATCTCCGGAGCGGACCCGAACATGGTGTTCCCGGAGTTGAGCGGGATGAACCGCCTGCAGCGCGTCGAATTCCTGGCGCGCAAGCTGCTTGTCGTCCTCTCCCGGGGTGGTGACAAGTGAAGGCCCGGCGGGTTTCGGTCCACTTGGACGAACAGGATGTCAGGAGGCTGGAGCGCCTTCGCCGCCGTCAGAATGCTACGACGCTCAGCGGCGTCCTGAACGACGTCATTGCGCAAGGCCCCCAGATTGTGCCTACTGACATGGGTATCGCGGGGGGCATCGACGTCAGCTTCTCGTTCACGGGGGAATCGCTCGAACGCCTGGCGGAACTGCAGGACCATCTCGGCGCAAACCGGAGCGCCGTCGCGCGCGGGATCATCCGACAAGCTGCGGCGGCCGTCGCGACGGGGGCTTGAGCGCAATGTTCGACATTGCCTCGCCGCTCACCCCGGACGAACTGACCTTCCAGACCAAAGAGGGCCTCCACGACGCTCCGCCGGAGCAAGTCCGCATTGAGATCATCGTTAAGGTGGCCAAGCTGCACCGCCTGCCGCCGGCGGCCGCCACGGACGCCGAGCTGACGGATCGCTATCACCGCTGCCTGGCGAGCCACAAGACGCCGTGCCACGACTTTGGGGGCGCCAAGGCCTGCCTCGACGAGGAGCGCCGCCTCGAGATCATCTCCCGCCACGTCGCCGTCGCGAAGGCGGCCGGCACCGTCACCGGCAGGGTGATGTGATGCACGCCCTACCCCAGCGCGATGACCAACGCAGCCAAGCCGAAACGCCATACATTGCGTTTGGCGGGGTACGCTCCCCCGTATGGGTGCCTATTTGTGGCGATTTTCCCCCCGCCAAACCCAATGTAAAGCGCGGAGTGTACGGCATCAAGGTCAAGGCGGCCGCCACTACGGGGGGCTCCCCATGACTTGCCTGACCCCCATGGAGGACTGCGTTCGCGCCGCCCTCGCCGGCTACGACCGCATCGAAGCCGTCCTCCACTTTGCATCCGACCCCGCCATCAATGTCGGCGACCGTGACGCCTTCGTGGCCTACATCAATGGCCAATTGACCGGGCACTGGAAGGCCAGCACCGGCCTGCGTGCGCCCGACGCCGCCCCCAACTTTGGCTACGTGAACGGCGCCTTGCATGTCTCAACACGCGGACGTGAAGCACTTGGAATCATGGCTTTCCTGGCGCACCTTTCCGGAAGGCCGTTTGACGAACAGGACCCCGACGAGTTTGCCGGCTGGCTGTCCGCTTGCCAGGCCCTCCGCCACGGAACGAAGCCGAACCGCCATGACCTTGCCCCCAATGGAACGGAAGCCGCGTCCCTGCAGCGAGGCCACTACCGGTACTGTGTCGCCCGATTCGGAGTCAACCAAGCGTACGCCTACGCCACGTGGCCCGGCCACCACAATGCCCGCGTTTACCCCGTGCGCCTTTCGTCCTGGACACACATCAACACGATCCTGGCGACCCGGGCGCAGAACCCCCGAACCCGTTGCCTCTTCGTTCTAAGCCTCAGCCCCATGCAGGACAACGAGTTGTGGACGATTCGCCGAGGCCAGTTCTACAAGGAGAACCAGCGACTTTACGTCAAACTCCCAAAGACCAAGAGCGTCCCGACCGAGCGCATCTACCAAATCATCGTCGCTCCAGCAATCGTTGAGGACTACCTGAAAGAGATCGGGGAGGAACCCACGAAGCTTCTCTTCGAAGACCCTGCCAATCCCGGCCAGCCACAACCCAATCTCCACAGCATCATCTCCAGCTTGGGCGACAACATCGGACCCATCAGCCGCGAGCGCCTGCGCAACACCATCCTGGCCACGCTGCTCAACATCGACGGCGACATCGATGCCTGGTTGCTCAGCATGATGGGCACACGCGATCTCCAGCATGTCCGCCGGATCCAGAACTTCCTGGAGAACAATCCTCAGGTCGGCAAGGAATTGCTTCTCCCCATCCAATTCGGACCCACGTTCGACACCCATTACTGCCCCGCTGGTCACGCCAACCGCGCCGGAGATCGCACTTGCAAGGTATGCCTGCGCGTCTTGCAACTGGATGCCCTCACTCCACAGGGCATGGCCAAAGCGGCGCTCGTTCGCCTGGTCATCCAACTCTACGACAAGGGGCTCGCCCCCGACGAATTGGCAAAACTAGCTGTTACAGAGGTCCAACCATGAACGAACCAACGACAAACGCGAAGTGGAACCTGCACAACATGGAACTGCTTGACAACGTAGACAAGTTGCACAACTTCTTCGGCGAGAGCCCGAAACGCCGCATCAAAAACACCCTGCAAATGATGTGCAACAAGAAACGGGAGCAGGAAGCCTTCGACCTCTTCAAATTCCTGAACACGGCCAAGAAGCGCGGCACGGTGCTTGGCCCATGCATGGTCTTGGAACGACTCAACTATGTCATGGGCGACGATGAACGCCCCATGAGCGAGGCAACCCCGGATGAGCGCGCCAAATTGCGCGCCATGGAGGCGTTCCCCTTGCGCACTCCAGGCCGCATCATGCCCCAAGCAGCAAGCGAGCTGTGGACACGCAACGACGCGCAATTCAAGGGTCACGCGTCACGGACCCTGTATCGGCTCTACTACGTCTGCTACCGGGCGAGCAAAATTCCGGACGTCGATGCCCAAAAGCTCGCTCACCAAGCATCCAAGCCGCCGGCCATCGCCCCAATTGCTGCGCCCGCCAATGTCAAGTTCCAAGCGGAGCGCAAGAAACGGACGAACCTGAGCCTGGACGACGACCAAGCAGCCGATATGCTCCTGGTGGTTCAACAGGGCCAGTTCGGCCTCGATGCAAGCGATCTCGTCCAAGCCCGCACAATCAAGACGCTCGAAGTCCTCAACGGGTCTCGCCCGCTTCACGCTCGCATGTGCCCCATCATTGGCATCGACTGGCAGGACGAGAAGGTCAAGGTTTACGAGCCGCGCCCGAACCGTCCGGTCGCCGACGACGGTCGCCTGAGCTTCAAAGGTGCAAGCGAGACGTTCCGCCAGCAGCTGAGCATCCACCCGACCCTCCTGAAGCCGGTCCAGGGCGAATCAAACCCGGGCCCGCCACCCATGGTGCTCTTCAGCCCCAAGGCAGCAAAACTGGGCTACTACGCGCCGATGGGGATGGACGAATACACCACCTTGTCACGGGCACCGGCGGACGCCCTCGGCATCAAGGGTTACACGCCCTACCAGCACCGGCGAACGTTCGCCTCCGCAAAGGGGGCCGATCTCGATTCCTTGGACAGCATTAGCCTGGGCCTCGGGCATACGGGAGACAAGGTCGTGTCTCGCTACCTTGATTTCTCCAAGCCAAAGCGCGCCCACCGTGCTGGCCAGAAGGTCGAGTACCTGCTGGCGCTGAAGCGCCAGAACCTAATGGCTGGTGCCACTTGAAGCGGAAGAATCCGGTCGAAATCGGCCGCAAGCTCGAGGTGGAGGTCCTCAAGCTGCACCAGGGGCAGGGCTGGACCATGCACCGGACGATTCGCAACTCGTACATGACGGCCGCCGGCCCGCGCAGCAATGGCAACGACGTTTTCGGCGCCGTCGATCTCATCGGAAAGAAGGTGGGCGAGCGCACCCTTTGGTTGCAAGTCACGAAGCACACGACGATCAGCAACAAGATCGAGGCCCTCGAAGCTATTCCCTGGGACGACCGCTTCGACGACGTCCAAATCTGGCGCTGGGTCGGCGCCGAAGGCAAGCGCGACTCCCTCTTCTTCCAGGTCTACAAGCGCAGCGAGGGCTACGAGTTCCGGGCGGAGAACCGAATTCGGCCCAAACCGCCTTCTTCAGCCCCCGGCACCTGAAAACGCCCTAAGAACCCCGGACGGTACGGAAGGTTCGTGCCGCGTCAATTTGGCCCCCCCGCGCAAGACACAAGCCCTGGACCCAATAGCTCCCCCCCAGCGACGGCGCGCTTACGTGACAAAATGGGTAAAGACGGCTGGACCACCATCGGACTCCCGGACGAGTTGTACGCCACGGTGAAGACGCTCGTCCCCGGGAAGGCAACGAGCGTGAGTGAATACGTTCGATTCTGGGTAGGGGTCGGCGTTCGCCTCGACGAGGCGAGCAAGGCCGCGCCCGAGCTGGCGAAAATCATCCAAAAACTCGCCGAGACGCTGGAGGAAGACTCTTGAGCAGGACGGGCACGAAGACGGTCAACGTCACGGCCAGCCTAGCGAGAGCCATCGACGACCTCCTGGCTTCCGGCGCGTTTGCGGTTCCCCTGTCAAGAGACGAATTCGTTCGCCACGGCATCACCATCCTAATGGTGGGTGCGGCCGACGTGGCGGCCGGCCGGCCGCCATTGGCCCGCATGCAAGACGCCATCCTCGCAATCCCTGGCCTTAAGTCGGCCCCACCGCCGCGTCCGGCCGTCCCAGAAGGCCTCTACCCCAGCGACAAGCTCGTGGAGCTCATGGCAGTCGAATCCCGCAACCACCACTGGAAGATGGCAATCGCGTTCGAAGCCATCAGGCAAATCTCAGAGAAGAATGGCAGCCAGGGCGCCAAGGCTGAAACCGTCATCGCAATCCTGGCAAAGGTCGACCTGACGGTCGACGACGTCACCAAGGCCATGGGCAACCTGCACAACTCTGGCCGCATCTACCGCCGTGGTGAAGGCTTTGCCCCGCTCTAACGTCCCCGCGCCCAAGTCCACCGAGGCGTCGTCCAGCGGCCTTGTTCGCATGATCACGGAAGGGTTGCAGGAACATGCGCCCGGCGAACCCATCGATCCCCACTGCCTCGACATCGAGCGAAGGCGCCACCACGCCCTTCGGCTCGACAGCAGCAACTGGGGACAATACCGCGTGATTGGATGGGAAGACGAAGCGTGGCCCTTCCTCGTCGTCGACTACTTGCGCCACGTCCAGGCGTGTGGAAACCCGTTCCACCTCGACCCTGTGATTGTTCATGACTTCACGACGCCTGACGTTTCCAAGCGCACGGTACTGACCTTCCAACTTCAGCGGGCCTCGAAGGTGAACTAGAATGGGGCGAGCCTCCGGAGCTCCCAAGCCCGTCGGGAATGGCGCCCAGCACAGGAATCAGTTCCCAGCAGACCAACCGATTCGCCCGTACAAGTTGCTGAACAACCTCTACCTTCTTGGCGGGAAGGCGTCCTCGACGAGAATTCGGACGTTCACCAGCATCAAGGCATGGGAGCTGCGAGAGACTTTGGCGTGGCTCAATGCCAGGGGTTACGTCGCGGGCAACACAGTGACGAAGGGAGTTCGTCGGCCCGTGACGTGGTCGATTACAGTTCTTGGCGAAGATGTTCTTCGATCCTACCGGGCGGGCATGCTTGCGGTGATGCAATTCAACACCCGGCTTGTCGGCTTGGACCGCGTTCCTGCGTTTCTGGCATCGTACCCGTGGCTCTTCGCCGGGGAACCGTCTTTGAAGAACAGGCGAAAACGCCCCGACTCGTGAGGACAAAATGGCCACAAATTCCGACATGCACGACCTCCCGAAGGAGCTTCACGCGGCGATTCAAGAGGCGCTAGACATGTACGGCCAGCACCACAGGATGACGGCCGCAATCACGGCGGAGGCGCGGAACGACTTCATTCGCTTCTACGTCGAGGCCATCATGCGCAGCTGCCCTGGTATCCGCTGGAACTTCAATGGCTGCATTATGTGCCCTGACGGGGACCCGGGGCCGAAATTGGCGGCCCGCATCCTGATTGGAAGCCCAGTCGTGCTGGCACAAACGGGGGGCCGCCCATTGGGTACCACGCTATGCCTCGAACATCATCAGGCATTGCCTCGTGTATTCGAACCACTGCAAGTCCTGGACCAGGCAGCCCTACGACGCATTCGACGGGACCCGGTTCCATAGCAAATGTACGGCATTCGATCCATCTATCGTTGGCTCTTCGAGAAGCACCTCCGGAGGCCCAAGCGTGCCTAGACCGTACTCGCCACCACTGGGGTTCGCCGGCCTTTTGGCGAATCAAAACGACCGACTTCCCCATGTATACCTCAACGAGAAATCCGAGTCCTTCTGTGGAATCGACCCCGGCCTGCGCTCATGGCACACCAGCGTCATCATCGGGGCAGTCCCGAGGATTCGCATGTGTTCCGCGTGCAAGGAACTGCTGCTCGAGGAAGCGATCCTCCGAACTTTGTGGCGAATCAATGGCCGGGGAACGCTTGATGCAATCGTCAAGGACGTACCCGGCTACGAATTGGGTGCAAAGCAAATTGAGCGAGCCGCGCAACGTCTTGTGGGCAAGCACCGCCTCGAATGCCACGTCTTGCCAAATGACTACCCAAATCGCGTCGAATACTGGCGGCCGTCAATTCCAGCAGGGGCTTGTCCGCATCTCATGCTCCTCATGGATTTCACAGATTCCCAGGGCAAGAAATGGTACAAATTGTACCAGACGGGTGGCGGCGCTCTCTTCGGCTTTGTTAGTCCAGACGAGGCCCTGAAGGAATCCCTGCGCTTGCATGGGACAAAGCGCTGCCCCTGCTGGTGCCAGACTTGCGGCCGGGCAATGCAGGAGCGCTCCATCGAAAACCCAGAATGGGTTTGCCTAACGTGCCACGGCGATGGCTAATCCCCCAGATGGCTTGCTATTCGGGCGAGCGTTTTCGAAAGAAGTCGCGCAAATCCTGGACGGCCGCCGACACTCGGCCCTGACTCCTGTGAAGATGGCCGTCAAGACAGTAACTGCATCTGCCGTGTCGCCGCCACCGCTGTCGGCTGGCCGCCTTGTAGGTCCGGGTCATCTTGATCGACGAATCACCATCCAAACTGGCTATCGTCCTAATGCCGTACTATCCGTGCGGCCCGATGCGGTTGTCAAAGTGGCGCGTCAAAGCGACGACTGGACTGGGTTTGCACCCAAAAACGGCTGGCAAAGAGGTGGTTACAAACCAGAGTTAAGGGAAGTATTTCCAGCGTCAGTTCTAAAGCAGAAAACCTCCAAAACTGGAGCACTACTCCACAATAAGGGAAGAGCAAGGCTTGCGTTACGGCGCAATACAACCGAAATCCGCGCGTTCGTACCGCTCTGACGAAGCACGTTCCAAGGTCGGTCTTTTGCAACCTCTAGTTTGCTTAATGGCAGTTATTGACCATGTCTGGACCATTATTCCCGAAGCGCTCCGGTAAAGATTTTCTTGAGGTACGCCGTGCTAACGCGGTATTTACGCCCGCGTTTCTCTCCTTTGGCTTCAAGGACGCCTTGCTGCGTCAACACCGCCAATGCTTTCGTGATGGAGACGTCACTGAACTTCTTGGGATTCGGGTAATCTCCCCGGGCAAACCAGGCATTGCCGCCCAGGAGGATCCATTCGAGGACCGCCCGGGTCGGCTTGCTGGTCTGTTGATCCAGGACAACTTGCAGGTCGCCCATCGAGACGGCTTGTCGATACGCTGCTTCGAGTTCCTTGCAGTAGTGCCTGCCCCAAACGTGCCACATCACTCCGTCATTGGTGGCGGCTAGACGTTCGTAATAGCGGTCGCGGTTGTGGTAGAACCGAGCGTCCAACGGCACGAGTACGATGTTCTCCAATCCGAGTTTTTTGAGAACGAGTAGATTCAGGAGTCGTCCCAGCCGGCCGTTGCCATCGCGGAACGGGTGGATGGCTTCGAACTCGGCGAACCAAATCGCGGCGACTACTGGTTCGAGGTCGGTTTCGCTCTTTGATTTCAGCCACGATTGGAGGGCCGCCATTTCGGCTTCGACTCTCTCCGGCGGGGTGCATTCGAAGAGCACGCGGCCGGTGATGGGCTCAACAATCGCGTTGGGGCCATCTTTGACTTCTCCGGGTAAGTACTCGTCATGCCCAGCAAAGAGCTCCTTGTGCAGCGCCTTAGCCAACTTCAAGTCCGGTTCAGGAAGCTTCTCGGCTGGCGTTTCGTGAATCCAGCGGTAGCGCTCAGCGAAGCGAAGGACTTGGATTTCGTTATCCGTGGTCGGCTTACCAGATTCAACGACGGCCCGCGCTGCGGTGAGATCGACGCGCACGCCTTCCATGAGCATGCTGCTGACGACGTTTCGTACACGCGCCATCGTGAGGATGAGTTGGTGTAGATTCGGACTGAGCACGCCTTTGTCCAGTTGCCCGTCCAACCGAAACGCGTGGCGAGCCGGCGACCGCATGGAGTCGTCCACGTGGCACCTCGGGTCGAAGCCCTTGCTCGTGTCCTTCTTCCGCACACATAGCATACCATATTGATATGGATAAGGCTTAGCCAGCTCGCAGCACTCATCCTGGTCGCCTCACACGAAGATTCCATAACCCCGCGTCCATGGCCACGCCAATGGCCCGAGCCACAGGTCAAGTCCTCCGCGTGACAGGCCCAATCACATTGGATTGGGGAAACGGAATGCGATTGACGTTGAGCCCAGCCGAATTGACTGGCCCGAACGCTATCGTTGATGGCAAGGCCCGCGGAAGACCCGGCAGGAAACCAAGCCCAGCGACCCAGGCACTCATCGCTGCCATGACGGCCGACGGCGACCGCCCACGATCGCGCAATGATTACCTCGCCGCACTGCGCGGAGCCGGCCACAAAGGCAGCGACAACAGCGCCGCCCTCATCATCAACCGCGAGGCGAAGCGAATCTTCGGAGCGCCACTAGTACGCGGACACAAGGCGAAGTCCGGGGAGGGCCGCAAAGGCGGGCGCCAAACGTCGCCCGCAACCGCTTTGTTGCGCGAGAAACTGGCAAAGGACAAGGCTGCTGGCGATGTACGCGATGCCTCTCACTACCTCCGTTGGGTCGTCGATCAGCCTGGCGTCAAGCTGGGACTCAAGCAGGCGCGGCCGATTGTGTATCGAGAGCTTCGCGCGGTGAAGTAGCTTCGTCGAGCTCATCCAAGTTTATTAGGCGCGCAGAGCTCCAATTCTTGCGGCCATGCCGGAGACCCTCGACTTCGTCGACCTGTTTGCGGGCCTCGGCGGCTTTCATAGGGCACTAGGCGATGGGCTTGGGCACAATTGTGTGTTCGCCTCGGAGATCGTGCCGGGTTTGCAGGATTTGTATAAGAAGAACTTCGACGGCTCGGCGAGTTACCTCAAGGGTGATATTGTCAAGGCGGTCGACGATGTCCCTAAACACGACATCTTGGCTGGCGGCTTCCCGTGCCCGTCTTTCTCGAAGTCCGGAAAGCAACATGGGCGGCGCGAGAACCGCGGCAAGCTCATGCGGCAGATTGTGAAAATCGCTAGTGCTCGAAAGCCGTCGTACGTCCTCCTGGAGAATGTGGGCAACTTCGGACGGATTGGAAAGGGCGCAGCGTGGCGCGAACTCAAGATTGGTCTGGAGACCGCGGGCTACCACGTGAGCGCGACGGAGCACAAGGCAAGTGGAGGTAACGGGTTGATTTCGCCCCATCACCTGGGCTTTCCACACCAACGCGAGCGTTTCTACATCGTAGCGACGCGCGAGGATGTCACGGTCGAATTCCCGGCTCGCCAGGCCCCGAAGACTTCGCTTTCCAAAGTCGTTGAGGAGGCGCCTTCGGCTGCGCACAAGCGCGAAACGGTCCTTTCCGATCAGCAGGTGCGCTGCATCAACCACTGGAACAACCTCATCAAAGCGGTTCCAGAAAAGACTCCGATCCTTTCGCCGCTTTGGGGCGACGAAGCCTGGGAAACGTATCCGTTCCGAAGCCATGCTCCGTGGGGACTGAGCGCAGACAAGATCCGCGACCACGTGGGAGCCCAGAAGTTTCCGCCGACCACGTCGAAAGAGGCATACATTGAGGGGCTTCCATCTTACGCCCGGACGCCGGTGGCGGAGTTTCCCTCGTGGAAAGTGGCCATGATTGGGGACTCGCGAGACTGGTTTGGGGAAAACCTTGCCCATGCCCCCGGCGGGTGGCTTGAGACTCTCAAAAAGTTCCCGGCCAGCCTGCGAAAACTTGAATGGAATTGCATGAACGAAGAGCGGGACCTCTGGACGAAGGTCCTTCAATTCCGGCCGTCGGGACTTCGCGCCAAGCGGTACAACGCTTCACCGGCATTGGTCGCCATGACGTCGACGCAGGTTCCAATTCTGGGCCCCGAGAAGCGGTACCTTACGCGCATTGAAGGACTTCGCTTGCAGGGGTTCCCGGACGAGCACCAACTGCCTGGCGCCCGGGCAGAGGCGTTCGCGGCCCTCGGCAACGCGGTGCATGTTGGCGTAGTGAAGCGGATTGCCAAGGCGGCGCTAGCCGCGTCGTGATTGGCTTTCAGTCCAAGGCGGCAGGTGGTCAGTTGCGCGGTCTGGCCTACGTTCAAGCTCCGGTTGCCGGGGAGCGTAGAAGGGACAGGAGGAGCTCCTGTTCCTCGCCAGGGGACAATTCCGTGGCTCGCACGTCCAACACGTAGGACACTTCACTGACCATCGACGGCGGTGCATCGCCCTTGAAGGACGTAAGGCGCAACCGGTCGAGATCACTGACACGATAGAATCGAGGGGGCAAGTGGAAGTTGAGGACACCAGGCAGTGCTCGATAGACCGCTTCCTGAGATGCGTCGTATCCGTAACGCTGGACAACTTCGTCGTATTGCATTCGTGCGTCTTCGTCTGGCGACCCATCGAGAGACAGGAGCAGTTGGCGGCATTCGTTGACGATGTCCGGGAGTTTGCGGGGCGCGGTGGGATCCAGTCTGGCCCCCACCGAGAATAGGAAAATGGTCTCTTGACCGTGGGTTTCAAGTTGGTCTATGCTGCCGATGTGATGGCGACGCGTCGCAAGAGCGGTAGCCTTCACTTCAATCGCCAGGCCCTCTGCGGCAAAGTCTCGTTTGGCCTTGTCCCAGCCCATCCAGCGTCGCAGGGCTTCGCGCGTTGGCAGGCCGGCGCTCTGTGCCACAACAATCAACTTACGGAGCAAAAGCAGTTCGCCAATCAGTCCCTTCTGCTGGTCTGGGGGCATCGTGGCTTCCTGGGAAGAGAGCAACTCAAGCACCCAACTCACTTGGGCGACCAGGTCCGCGTTGGGGATACTGGGCTTGGTGGAAAGGAGCGCCAAGATTTCGTAGGCGACGTGGGCGACCGCACGGTTTCCGTATCCGCCAGCGGGACTTGTGAGCCTCAACGCTTCGATGGGGTTGCCGCCGGGAACTGGTACGACTCCTGAGGCATGTTGAATCGCGCGACTCTTGGGGTAAGTACCAAACGAAGCGAGGGGACCGACGATGAAAAGAGCGTTCCGGGCATCGTCGCTCCGGGTCAGATAGACCCGGTTCTCGACCAGGGGGTCGACGCTCCACCGGCCCTCGCGCGCAGAAGGGAGGCTTTCGAAGCGTTTGACGAGGGTTTCGATGTCGTTCATGTCCGTCCTCTGCGCACGACTCTGGTGAAGTGCGGGCCTCCTGCGGGGATACTGATGCAGATCATCGGTGTGTGATAGGGCCGCGGAGTTCCCTTCTGATTCTTGCCTGTTGCGGCCTTGTGAATGACATACAGGAGTAGCAGGCCGGACGCGCCCTGCGCGCGCTCACTCCGTCCAAGATGCTGAGTTACAGGGGGCCTGTCGAAGTAGAAGTCACCGGGCCAACCGGAACTTGGGCCCGTCCAGCTTCCCTCGACGCGTCCTTCGGGCGTGACCTCGCGGTTGACGAGCGGGAAGGTGAATGGTTTGGCGTGGTCCACCATTTCACCCTGGGAGATACCGACGTTGAATACTGGCGTATTGCCGGGATCGATGGTGTGCCAATACCGAAGGTACGAAGCGACGTGGTAGGGGTCGCTCCCCGCCTGTAGCCTAATCGCCGCGGGACGGGAACGGTCGGGCTTGCGGAATCGGCCTTCGTGGACGTTCTCATCGTCGTCGGGGTTGTGGGTTTCGTAGCCGATGCCGTCGAGAAGGTCGGCCACCTCCAATGCGGTTAGCTCGGTTGTGTACAAACCACGTAGCGTGCCGCTGTCGGTTGTTGCGCGTACGTGAGTCCGTTGTTGTATGAGATTGGCTACCTTTTCTGCCCAGTCTTGATTGGTGGCGTCCTGCGTTCCGTAGCGGACATCCGTGAATGCGTGCGTGAACGGGCTGAATGCCAGATGACGAATCTTTCCCGCACCAAGCTTGGCTGTTGGAAGGACTTCTGGGCTTGCTCGAAATACGATGGTAGCTTCAGCTGGTGAAGACCTAGCGCGCATGAGTTCTGCTAGGCGGCGGCGAATGCGGCGGTCATTTTCGCTCATTTCCCGGAGGCCGCGGTATGCGTCCGGCGTGAGGAAAACTCTGCAAAATTCGAGATGGGGGCCACGGTACCCAAACCATCGGCTCATTTGCAGCAGCGTGTCTTCGTATCTGTTGACAGCCCAGCGGGCGAAATAGGAGATGCCCAATCCCTTGACGGTGATTCCTCGCGATAGACGAGAGCCACCAATTGCAATGACGTACACGTCCTGTGGAGGGAGTTCCCGCCCGTCGGCGGCGAGCGCCTTGTCGTAGTCCAGGAATTCGCCGACGTTGGAGTTAACGACCTTCACCCGCGAGTGTGCGAAGGCCTCGGGAAGCCGACCCTTCACGGTTTGCCACGACGGCTGGCTGAAGGGTGCGGGTCGCGGCCGGTCATCGTAGATTCGGCTGCGGGCGGCCGAGAAGCGGTCGAACCAGGATTTCCAGTTGCCTTCGTGTTCGGCCAAATCCTGACTCAGTCTTGAGGGCCCAAGCGTTAGAACACCTTCCGGCGTGCGGGCTTCCCCCCAAGTCGCCAGCAGCCCAGCCAGCCAGGTGTCGTGGTCATCCTGAACGGCGGAGGTGTGAATCATCATTGAGTGAGGGTCTGGCCTCGGTGCGTCCCCGGCCAGGGCTGTGCCGGGTTGAAGCACAAGTCGATAGGCCCCGGCGACGAAGAAGGCGCGGATCGCGTCGGCGAGGCTTTGGTTTTCTTCTGGCGCTTTCGCCAAATCGTCGTCGGTGATTGTGGCTGCAACTAGGAAGTTGGAGTCCTCCCGGGCATCGTCCCCGAAATCCTCGTAGAAGCAGTCGCCGCCCGAGTACCATGAATCTGCCGCGGGCTCGCGGTACTCCAAATCGGAGTCCTCATCGCCGGGACTTCGCAGAAGCCAAACGAAATCGGGGAACAAAGGCCATGCCGGATCTTGCAATAGGTTGGCTGCAGCCGTGGCCGTGTAGCCTACATATGCAACATTCGGGAGCTGGTCCATGTTTTCCCACAGGCCCGTGATTCCCTCTGGCACGGGTTTTTCTTCGGCTGATCCGCCTGGCACCGAGGCTTCATCACATTCGTCATCGAGGATTAAGGTGGGAACTTTGTCAAAGCCGTGTCTTTGGTAGACGGCGCGCAGGAGGCGCCTGGCGAACGCGAGACTCGTTGGGCTCTTCTTGATCACAAGGACGACGGGCTGCGTCTTGACGACGGTGGGCAGAACAACTGCCAGGGACGCATCATCTGTGCAATCTCGAAAGTATGGCTGGGCGAATGCGCGGCACTTTCCTTGCGGTCCGCGAGGGCCTTTCATGGTGGTCGCGTTTTGAGTTCCGGGCACCATGTCGTTGTTCAGGAGAAGCTGGGTGTTGAACCGGCGGCCCGTCTGCGTGCGCAAGTCGTCCTTCAAGCCAGCCAGTACAATGATGAATCGATAGCCCGCGTCGAGAGCAACTGCAGCGACACCCATCATACTCTGCGTCTTGCCGCTCTGCACCGAGCCCACAACGAGGCCCTTCCACGGCTTAGGGCGAGTCCATTCGCGAGGGTTAGGTAATAGCGCGCCAATGCGGCGGGACGAGCGTGTAAGTTCTTCGATGGCCGCCGATGACATTTGCCCTTTGGCAATCGCGGGTGCTAGTGAGGCCATGTACTGCGCCCACCACGCACCGCTTGGCGGGACGTACGAGTCTGGGTCAGGGCGCTCAATCTCGCCCGGCCACAGGAAAATGGGGGCTGAGGTTTGGCTCATGGTTACTGGGCTGCGACGGTGGCTTCGGGGCCGACGAGCATGGCAATCCAGTCGCGCTGTTTTTGCCAATGCGTAGTCGTGTTTTGTTTCTCCTGCAGCACGCCGCCGATGTTTGCTTTGGCCTGGTCGTTCCACGATCCGTAGACGAATGCGTCCCACCGCGTTCGCACGGTCTCCATCGCCGCCTCTTCGGTCAATTCACCAGCATCAATCTTGTTGAGCGCCGCCATAGTGGAGGCGACCTGGATTGTTGCAATCCACTCATGGAACGCAACGCGCTTGCCTTCGCTGTCGGTCGTGCACAGCGGATGGTGTTGAGCGTACCAGACAAGGGTTGTCTCGAGTGCGCGAATGAACTGCTCTCGGAACTTTTGTGCATCGTCTTTTGCGAAGTCGTCCATGAACCGGTTGATGGCGTTTGCCACCGACATCTCGTCCTTGACGTTGGCAAAGGCGAGGCAACGCCCCACGAAGTTGTATGCGCCGTATCGGGCCTTCTTGCCGCGCATCGTGTCCTCCAGGACGCGGGCTACTTCCCGTTCGCGCTCGTCGGAGATTGCCTCCACGCCGGCTTCGCCCGCAATTTCGTACATCATTTCGTGGAGTGGTGCGCCCTGGTAGACCGCTTTGCGGATTTCGGCCGGCCGGAGCTTCTCCGAACCCGTGTTGTATCGCCGAAAGACCTCGTAGAGCGTGCGGCGTGGGAGATTCATGAAGACGCGCGCCGGGATGACGAATGTGTTGAAGTGGCGCTGCATTTCTTCGGGCAGCTTGTCGAAGTACTTGTTGGCAGCCGGGTTCAGCTTGTCCGCTGGCGTCCATCCGGGCTGTTTCGGGCCGTATGTGCGGAAGGACTCTTTCTTCTCCTTCGAGCCTTTCCGGAATCGGTATACCGTCTCCAAACGTTGGCGACCGTCAATGACGAACATCTTCTTGGTCTGCTGGTCCTGGAAGAGCAGGACTGGCGGAATGGGGAGGTTGAGGAAGACGGATTCGATGAACCGGCGTTTTTGGCGCTGTTTCCACACGTAGCCACGTTGCCAGTCGGGATCAAGGACGATTGTACCGTCCTCAATGAATTGGACGATGCTCTGGATGGGATTGTCCTGATTGGCAACGAGGATCTGCTGCTCGCGAGCCAGGTTTCCGTCGTCGTCTTCGTCCCCCTCCTCGGTGCCTTCGGCACGGTCTCCGGCGTCCATCAGGTAGGCCAGGAGCCATTCGTGGGCGGCGATGTTGACGGCTTTGCCGCCTTCCTCGGCAAAGTCGGCACTCTCGTCGTCGGCCGCGCCCAGTTTCCTAAGAACGAGGGTAGCGAGTTGAGCAGTGCTGGCTTTCGGGTCGGCGCTCTGGTGCGCGAGACCGACCTCCTTCCAGAACTGGTCGTCGTGAGCAGCAGCTCGCGAGTCGAGGTGTAAGCGGATGGAAATCTCCTGGCGCAGACGGCGTTTCTGCTCCTCAGTGTCTGGCGCTCCGGCTACGACCTCAGGGGTCATGGAAACGCCAACGCCGACCTAAATAAAGAGCCTGCACGCTCCCGTTCCAGCCCGCGGGACGCAGTTGGTAGGTCTACGGCCAGCCGTCATTCGCTTCTGGCCTTGAGCGGGAAGTCGAGTTCAACCGGGCGGCGCTATTGCGCCCATCGCACATCGCAGGCGAGGTAGCCGCCGATAATGCTTCGGACGCGCACTTCGGTGCCGTCCGCGGTTGCTAGATAGGCGTAGCGTTCGTCTTGGACGTCCTGCCAGTCCTGGATGATGAAACCGGGGAAAGCACCGTCCCCTTGTGGCCCGCTTAGCCTGGGTTGCAGGACCGACATCCGCTGCATAGCGCGAGAGCCGACCTCTGGCCAGATTTCCGGAAAATTGGCGTCCTCGAACTCCTCTCGTTGTTCCTTGGTAAAGAGGCCGATGGGGACAATGGATACATGGGTGGGTTCCTGGCGGCAAGGTTCGCTCAGTTCGTAGCCGGCGTGGCCCCGAGCGAGTTTCAGGACAACGTTGCGGACGCGGCCGAGTTCGGCCTTGTAGGATACGTTTCCGTCTGTTTCGGCCCTTGCTGAGTCGATGCGGGCGCGCAGCCCTGGGGCACGGCGCAGGATTGCTGCCACGGAGGGCCGCCGAATCTTGTCCGGTTCGGTGGTGCCAGCGAGCGCGGCCTCGATGAGGCATGCAACGTACTCTTCATCGGCGGAGAAGCCGTTGTTGCAAGCCAGGCAGGCATCCACGACCGGGAGGTTGGTCGGATAGGGGTCGTCCAGGAACACCTTCGATGGGACGTGGTCGCGGGTTTCTGCGCGGCCCGCGCAGTACAGGCAACCGACGAGTAGGCGATCGTCAGCAAACGGTCTGACCTGGTCCACGACCAAGCGATGGCGGAGCGACCACTTGGACCCAACCGCGCCGGAGACTAGGCTGTCGTCAGGCTTTGCGGGGGGCGGTGAAAACTCCCCTTTCCGGAGCGGTTTCACCACCCGCCGCTGGGTCTATACGGTGCCGGCGGGGTGCAATGGCTGGATGGCATACCCAGCGGTCTACCGGGAGATTCAGGCCAGCCTCGCGGACCCGTTCAAGGTCCGGACGCCATGGGTCCGGATGAGGGGGCACGAGTTTCGCGAACACGAACAGGCCCAGTTAGACCAATTCCATTCGTGGGTCGAAGGCCTCCGCAAAGGGGCGATCTCGCAGGCCAACGTCTACGTCGTTCCCCTGCGCCTGTCCGCCACGGTCAAGGCAAGCCTCCGCAATCGCGGTACGCCGATCGGCCTCGGCGCCCTGTACAACCAAGACGGGGGCCAGGTCGTTGCCATCGTTCCAGAGGGAAAGCCCATCCCTCAGGATGGGCAATTCATCCGAATCGAATCCGCCACCCTGGGCGCCTACTTCCCCGAACGCGGCAGCACCATCGGAGACTACTGCGTCACGGTTGAGGCGTGGACGGAACAGGAGCCACTGGTCGCCTACTCCGACGTCGAGGTCAAGCCAAAGGAATTGGTCCAGCTCGTCACCGAAGCCCTCGGATGCGACCCTCTCACGGGCCTGGTGCATGGCTTGCCGCTGTTGAGCAGTCCGCCGAGGAACATGGAATCCGGCGGCGTCTCGGTCGCCGTCGACACGTTCGGCTTGAGCGCCAGTCAAGTCGACCAGTTCCAGCGCGACCACCGCAGCCTCACGCCGCCCGAGATGCGGCCTTGGCCTGCCGGGAACGCCGCCAAAGGCGCCTGGACCGACCTGCGCCGGGGCGTCGAGATGCACTTCGCGCAGCGCCCGCCCCAAACCGGTCACACGATGACGCACTTCGTGGCCGAAGACCCCGCAACCTACGCCGCCCAAGCTGCCAGGCAGCGCGGAGGCGAGGAGGAAAGCCGCCACGCGAGCATGCGCCTCGCCAACGGCTCGACCCGATCCAAAGCCATCGCAACCATCCTCGGCCACGCGGCCGCCGATGCGTCCCTGCCCATGGAGCTGGACGAGGTCATTGACGTCAAGTACGTGCAACGCACCATCCATCGCTTCGCCGACAGCCGCATCTGGGGCGCCGTCGCTGCGTCGCACCTTCACACCGTCCCGCAGGTGGACGGAAAGGCCCTGTCCCAGTACGTGACCGGCGTCGCCGACCGCATCGAAGGCGAATTGGAGTCCTTCGCCAGGCGCACGGCGGACCGCCGCGCGCTGATGAACATCATGGCGCCTCGCCTGCCGGCCACCTTCGTGCAACTCGGCTCGTCGTTTGCCAGGGCCAACGGAGTCTCGACCCTGGGCGTTCCGGAGGCGAAGAAGGTGCACGACACCCAATTGCGGCTGTTCGAACGCTTCGTGGAGAAGAACCGGGCCGTCCTCGTGGACTTGGGCCAGCAGGTGTCCCGGCCGACCGACCCACGTTACCGTGCAGTCCAGTTCGCCGTGCTCGCCGAGCCCTACATCACCTACAAGGCGCTCTGGGAACAAGTAGGCCGGCAGCCGGCGTTCGATGGCGACCAGGCCGCCTTCGAAGGCACTTTGAAATTCATGACGGACAAGTTCCACGTCCACCAAGACCCCCGCGGTCGGTTCCTCTGGATTGGCGGCGTCACGGATCGCTAGCGTGCTTGTCCGCTGCACGACTGAGGAGCAGGAGGTCGAGAACGACGACGGCCTGTGGCTGGACGGAGTCGAAGCGACGTGCAGCAAGTGCAAGAACACGACCAGCAGCGCGGGAACAGGCGACGCCAGCATCCTGCGCTGCATGGCCCTCATGCGCGAACAGTGCCCCCGGAACGAGCAGAACTTTTACTCGTCCGGATGACTATTGCTGCATCCGCTGTTGCAGCAACCGTTCGATGCGGCCAAGCGCGCTGACCTGGTTGATGGAATGGGCGATTGGAGAGTGCTCGTGGATTCTAGCCTCAATGAAGTGGTGTACACCTTCGGCTGGGCGGACTCCGAAAAGACAATCGCCGGGAGCTACCTTTGCAGCGTTTCGGCTGTGGCCTCCACCGCCGCCAAGCGTGAATGGAAGAGACCGACGAAGGCGCTGCAGGTTGAACGCCGCTCCAGCCATTGCAAAATCACTCCCCAGACCTAGGCCACTGTTGGTCACCGGGACGATGCTTGCGTATCCCGCGAGCTGCCCCAATAGCCCCTGCTGAACGTGGAGATCAGAAATTGCGTTGTACCTGATGCTGCGTTCTCGGCGCTTGACAACACCAGATTTTACAGAAATCCGATAGTTCGTCAGGCAATAGATGTGGCTTCGGCGCCAAAATTCAGTGCCGATGATTCCCAGGGCTCCGATGGCGGCCACTTCGGCCGCCAGGATGGGAGGTGAATTCCAGCCAAAGCTTTGGCTCGAGACAATGGCAGCGAGTAGACCGAATCCGCCCGCAAGATAGGCCGCTCGAAGCGCGAAATATGCGGTAGCAACCAGAATGAGGATTCCGACTCCTAGCCATGCAACGAACTTGAACCCTGATGGCCAAGAAGGCCAGAGAGTTGGAAACGCAAGTCCCCAAACGAGCAAACCTAGCCAAGGTGAAAAGAACGGCAAGAAGGACATGAAATGCGGGGAGCCGCGCCACGAAGTGGTCTCCCCGTCCAGAGGTTGTAGAGTTCTCATGGTGTCATCTGACGGTGTGCCGCAGCATTGGGGTTGGTCTCCTACCTTCGTACGATTT
The DNA here is from genome assembly GCA_023269235.1 of Thermoplasmata archaeon. GTDB lineage: Archaea > Thermoplasmatota > E2 > JACPAO01 > JAHFTW01 > JAHFTW01. Next base: position 75,995 of record JAHFTW010000002.1, on the reverse strand, counting down.
GTCGGCAGGACTCTCCAGTCGCCTCGAATTGGAGGATGGAGTCCATCGCGGTGCTTCCATCGTATCCACCAAAGATCAAGGCGCAGTTTCCAGCGTTGAATGATGCGGTCCCCGCGTGCGAGCGCGGCTCTGGAAGACTCCACGGCAGTTTCTGGATGGCCTTGGTGGCTGGGTCGAACGCATAGGTGTTTCGACTTGTGGTCGAGCCTTGCCAATCGACATCGATGCCTCCTGCCAAAATGACGCGTTGGTTAGTGGAATCCCACCACGCCGAACCACAACAGGAGTCCGATTCCAGCACTTGCTTGCCACTGTAAAGTTGATCCGGAACTTCCCACGACCCATTCTGGGCCACTCGTTCGACGACATCGCCATACGGGTCAAGGCGTGTGACCTCCCCGATGTAGTTGGAATATGATGGAGATTGGCCGCCCATCAAGTAGAGGTAGTGACCATCCCAAGCGTTTCCGGCGGAGGCCAGGCCTCGCCCTGCAAGCAAGACGCCCGGCAAGTCGTGGGAGATTGTCGAGACCTCGCCAGTGGAAGGGTTGAAACTATCGACGCCTGCGTATTCATTCCCGTTCGGCCCAGTGGCGTAACCGCCAACGTAGATCACGCGTTGTCTGTCCCAGAACGCCGTCCCGCAGCAACGCCCCTCGGGCAGAGTGGATGCGGATTGCATGAAGGCGTCCCGCATCGGATCGTATCGAAGAATCGCCGATGAGAAAGACCCGTTTTCACGTTGTCCGCCAAGGATGTACAACGTTCCGGAGGAATCGTCCCAGGCCAGGCTTGTGTAGGCCAATCGTTCAGGTAGGTGAGTCGTCATGGTGTGGACAACATTGTTGATCGGGGCGTAGGAGACAATTTCATCAACGAAGTGCGTCTTGTCAATGGCCCCTCCAACGACGATGACTTGATTGCCAACCCACGCGGCCGCGGCAGCGTAGCGAGGCGATGGCAGGTGACCAGTCACCGAAATTGGTGACAGGGCTACGAATGGTGCCTGAGTTGCGGTTGCTTCGCTGTGCGGGGAGGAAGTCGACCAAGGCTGTGATGATAATGCGGCAAGTCCGGAGCCGACCAAAGCGAATACCGCAATCAGGACAACGCCAGCGGCAAAAAATGCGCCAACGCGCATAATCCCCCTCGCCAAGCGAGAGCCGCGTCTCGGAGCAGGTGAGAAAACGCGTTCCCGCTGCTGAGAATTTGGCAATGGTTCCCAGCTGGATGTCGGCGGCTCCGAGCTGACAGTCTGCCTTTCCCCGGTTGTACCCCACCCCGGCGGGGGTGCCATGGGTCCGGGCATTAGGCAGCGTCCAGTGGCACGATGCGTGCCTTCGGCTTTGCGCTCCGAATAATTTCGGCCAACGAGGCGGGAACCCCATGCGGTCTTTCGCCCTGTCGTGCGGCGAACTCGTCATCAGTCATGCACGCTGGGCAACCTGGCTTGCGAAGCACTTCCTGCCAAATGGTCTGGAAACTATCGGTGAACGGCGGCTTGGGTTCGATGCCGTAGAACAGGACGTTTCCCTTGGAAGGACCGGTGCCTGCCATGAGGAAATCAAGGCAAAGCTTGGTGAAAACTCCCGCGAGGATTGAAACGTTGACTCCAAGGGCTGGCTGGGGCGGCAACGCGGCGGCGGCTCCGCTCGCGTAGTTGATGCCACGCGGTTGAGGGGCTCCGGGCGCGCTCTCTGGGGTGCTGATTGCGCTCATTACGCACGCGTAGCAGGCCTGCCCAGGCAAAGCCAAGACGAAATCTCCCCCATAGGCTTCAGGAAGAGCGGCACCGTAAGCGGCTGGCTTGCCGGCCTTCAGGGCGAGGCGGTTGACGCTGTGGTTGGCGTCTTGACTGTCGGTGCCGCAAATGATGAGATCCGCGGATTCCGCGGCGATCTCCAGCGCGTCTTGCTTTTCTTGAATAGTGTGAGAAAAGGTTGCGACGTGCGCGCGAGGATTGATGGAGAGAATGCGGTCGCGCAGAACCTCAGTTTTGAGTCGGCCTACATCGCGCGCTTCGAAGATGCCGCGTACCAAGTTTGGAGTGGAGACGACATCCTGGTCCACGAGACTAAAAGAGGCTACGCCGGCGCGCACGAGCCCGTCAACGACAAGGCTGTTCCCGGAGCCCGCCCCAACAATCATGACTTCGCGTTTGACGAGTGTGTCCACGCCAGCCAAGCCTCGAAGGCGCTGGAACAAGGCGTGGGGATCAGGTTCGACGAACACAATCCGAGCGGGTTCAATTTTGCAGCCGAGACGCTTGATGAAACCGTCGAGGTGGAAGCCTTCGGTATCGACTGTGGCGATGAGGTGTGCACGCAAGGCGTACCCGTCGGCTTCCAGTTGTGCCATCGCTGCCTGGTCGGGCCCAGATGGCACTCGAAGACCCGCTGGATGAGAATGCCAGTCAGCAGCCGGCACGTTTCGTTTGTCCTCGGACAAAGCTCGCATGTGCAGTTGCGCGTAGTCAGCGTCAATGCTGCAGTGGTAGCGCTCATGGATCGCATTCGGCCCGGGGCCTGTGACGGCCACGACATCGAAGTCTCGTCCGGACGGCGCGACCTGGCCAATGACCACGCCACCCGTCTCCAAGGGCGCCTTCTGCAAAACTTCGTTTCGAATGGCTTCGTACTGCTGGCGAGTCAGACGAATCTCGCCGACCCGTTGCCGAGCTCGGGAGTTCAGAAGCCGCATCGGCGCAGACCACCAGGGGCGCGGTTCAATGGTGGGGCCGTCGTAACCGAAACCCGGGGTTCCGTCGGGCGAAACCGGGATCGCCTTCTGTTCGTGAAGGGCTCGCTCGAAGGCCTTGTCGCCGGAGGTTCGGTTGTCGGCTTGTGCAGGGGTTGGGGTCGTCATGGTGTCAGTCTCCTAGTGGGATGCCGCCGGGCCTGGCCAGTATGAATTTCTGCAAAAAAACTCATAGGCACGGACCCATAGGGCGGCGCGTCGCACGATGTCCGCAGCGGTCTGTCCGGGCTCAATCCCGCGTTCCCCTGGTTTAAATAGGCACAATTGCCCGTCCTTGAACCTGTGAAGTTCCGAGACGTTCTTGAGCGGCAGATTCGGGATGAAGGCAACGGGTGACTGGACCGGGAAGTTGTCAGGGTACGTGATTTCCAAATCGTAGGTGTGGCCTGAGTCACTCTTGACTTGGCCGGCCCAGTACCACCGTCGCGCACCGTCCGGCTCGCGGTAAATCTTGAATCCCGGGAAGTAGCGCATGGCCGCGACTTCTGCGGCGGACCGATCCTCCATGCGGGGATCGTCGTTCCACGCCCACCACCCTCGCGGCGCCACCTGTGGGCCGCTGTAACCAAAGCCGGGGGTGCCGTCGGGGGAAACAGGAATCGGCGTCTTGTCGTGAAGTGCCTGCTCGAAGGCCTTGTCCCCCGCGGTCCTTTGGTCAGCGGTGGCGGGCGTGTAGGTCGGGTTGGCGCTGTCCTTGTTCATTGTGGGTCAAACCTCCATAGCCACGCTGGCTTGATGGCCCTCGCGGCATGCGGAATCCCGGATTCGCATTTCGTCACTGTCGCGTTCGGCACCGCGATTGCGCGCGCACCGCTTCGGTGAGAAAGGCTTCGTCATGGCTTCAGTCCAAGTCCGTGAATCAAGGTGATTAGACGCCCCTCCAGAGCCGTGCCAGCGTCCGTGATGTGCCAGCCGATGCCCGACACCGTCTCGCGACGTGCCAGCCAGCCATTGTTTGCCAGCGCATCGGCGACACGCACGAGGCGGTCCCACGCGAACGTCATCCAGCGCTGGGCGCAGTGGCGGCTACCGCATCCAAGACGAATTTCGGTCACCGAGGCACCATCGTGGGCCTTGACGTAGGAGAGGACGCGCGCGGCCTCTTCAATCAGGACATTGGGCGCTAGCTGCGAAACAATTAGGTCGTAGTCCACCAGCGTGGCTTCGCCCCTGGACGTTACCCGGAAACCAGCTTTGCCCCGAGGACCCCGCTTGGGTGTCGCAGCTTGGCACGGCACGACGGCGCCAGCGTCCCCGAGGGCCGTAAGGTGTGTCTTGGCAGCTGTAGCAGAAGTCCGCCCATCCGTAGCGGCGACAAACCTAGCGGTACGGCAGGGGTCACGTTGGACACGGTGGAGAAGTGCCGCCCGGACATCGAGGGCGCTTCTGACCCGCGGCGCCTCCGCGTAGAAGTCCGGATGCTCTTCCAAATCCTTTGTTGGTGTGGCAGAGACTGCCATGGTAGACGGTTGGCCGGGTACCAATCCGTCGCCCTTTCGGGCGAGTTGTCTAGCGTGTCTTCGTAGAAGAGCCTAGCGGAGACGACACCCACAATCCAGGTTTCCGAGCGACTAATAAATCACTTCGGCGTTCAGAACTCGACGCTCTCCGGTCTTCGGCGTCGTCGTAGCTGAGTCGGGCCATGGCCGTTCGAACGCCGCGGGATGCAAGCACGGTTGGTACCAAGGGCGACGAGCGGAAGCATTTTCGTGATCTGAACGCGGCGCTTCAGGCGAATGCAAGCGTGAACTGCATTCTCATTCCTCCGCATCGGCACACTTCCAACCTGGAAACGGATTTCATAATCATCGGCAAGAAACTTGTCTTCGTAGTCGAGTTGAAGACGTATCAAGGTGCGACCAACCTCCATGCGAAGAATCTCGTCCATGGCAGAGAATGCACGGCACCTTCAATTCAAATCGATAGGGGTATTCGGCGCCTGAAGGCTGAATTCGAGAAAAACAATGGCAACCTAAACGGAATCGAAAATGACGCGTTTCCTGGCTTGCGGAACGGCGCCTTTGAGGACAATCGGTTTCGCGGCATCTACTGGCTGCCCGGGCGGCCGAGTGTGCCGGATAAGACGGGCCAAGACACAGTGGTCACGACCGCGTTGGACCTGGCCAATTTGGTGGCAAGCTGGGACGCGGGATTCCAAGCACAAGAATGGACGCGGCCGCAACAGGATGCACTGGCAATCTACGCAGGCGAAGTTATTCCCAAGGACCCCGGGTACCTCCACATCGTGCCGGATCAAGTCACGCCAGCCACGCCCCCGGAACTGGTGTCCTTCTATCAGGGGAGCTTGCCCGCAACCCTTGGAGTAGTGAGCTCGCCCGCTGCTCATCGGCGCCCCAATTTTGATGCCATTCTTCAGAAGCTTAAGGAGACCCACATTGGGCCGAAGATATTCTTACTGACTGGCGAAGGACCTACAGGAAAATCTGCAATGCTATTGGCAATTGCGCATGCATCGTCACGCGATGCAGCAACCAAGGCGTGTCCTGTGTATCGCATCGACGATCCGACGCTAACAGGGGCATGGCGGGCAATCATCAACGACCTCGGGGCTGTGCGCCGGGCTATGGTTGTTGTAGAGGAAGTCACAAAAGACGCGGCAGACGTTCTCCTTGGAGGACAATTCCAACCGCGGTTGACGGTGGTCACAGCAAAATGTGCGCACCCAAAGACGGAACCAATCCCGCTCGATGCACCACAGGCACCTGAAAAAAGAACTCTCCGTAACTCGATTGAAGCGCTGCTGGATGCCACCCTGACACCCAGGCCTAATCCTAACGAGGCCGCGCGGCTTGTGGAAGACCATAGCCCGCTGGCGATTGGCGACGTTTCGTGGTTCTTGTCCAACGGCCGACCTGAAGCGCTTCAACAGAGATTGGTGGACTTCAGCGGGAGTCGCGACGCATGGCCGGTCATGGGTGCCATTTTCCTTGGTGGCAGATTTGGCCTGCGCTTGCCGGTCGCGGTCGCGCGTCAAATCTGGCCTGACTCCGAGCTCTTGCCCGTCTTGACATCAGGCCTGGTTCACAGGGACGGCGATTATTTGGGGGCCCCAAACTCACGCGCCGCTCAAATCGCGTGGGACTGGGGATTGAACCTCAAATGGACTTTGTTTGGCACCTGGAAAGTGATTAGTGAGACCGTTGGCGGAGAACATGGTAAACTGGCGAAAGATGTTCTTCAGGGAATTGAGATGGAGTTGCCTGCTGAACAAGTGCAGAAATCACGAATAAAATTGAGGGAAGTGGAGGTTGCCCAAATTACGCCGAGTGCGATTGCGGCCATGGCACCTTCGGCCGTTCCCGTCGAGGCATCGCCGAAGGAGTTGGTGCTCCGCATAGTGCTAACGACTCCAAAGACAACAGAAGATGTTTTGCTCCAGTTGAAAGCCGCGCACGGCCGAGAAGGGTCAGACCATGAGAAGTCGATTGCCAAAAACGCCGCAAAGGCCTGGCTATACAGTCATCCAGACGATCGAGCTGTGCTAAGCGCGATTTTGAATTACGCGAGACGCGAACGTGTGCAGGACGATGTGGATCAGGCCTTTGCAGAACTCTTGGAGCTTGCGAACAGCGAGGGGCTCGATGGCACCACAGCGGTTTTGCTCCACGAATGCTGTAGCGACACCAACAAGGACGGACAGCCGAAGCCTACGATGCAGGCGAGCTTGCGGCATCGCCGAACCTGGGTATCATTCCTGCAAGACAACATCTATCGCTTGCCATATGGGGCATGGCAGGTCGCCGTGGACGTACTCCCGCTTGAATCGGATCAACGGCGGGTCCTTGAAGCATTCTTGAAAAGACTCGAAAAAGACGATGGAGGCGGGCCGGAGGTCGTTGCAACTCTGAAGCTTGCCGAACGCAGTACGCTGCTCAACCTTGCAAGCAAGGTCTTCACGACGGTCAACGACTGGACCACGCGGAACCAAGATGACATGGGGGAGCAGACCTGGATTGCATGGGCAGGCTGGAGTCTTGGTCGCCATGACAAATTGGCCATATCAGCCGAACAGAAAAACGGGGTGTTGAAAGCCGTATACACCTGGCTAAAAGACCATCCTTCCGCGCAATCCCTGTGGGAACAGCATGTTCATCACCTTCAGGAACGCGGTCGAAAAAAAGAGGCATCTGACCGCCTTGACGAGGCTATAGTTGCCAATCCAGAAAGTCCCGCCATCAAACATAAATTGAAGTTATTCAAGGCGCAATTCGTTCGGGGAACCGAAGCTATTGACGAAATAAGACAGACCTTTCAAAACCAACGAACCGCAGCAAACGCCCGTAGACTAGCGCAGGCCCTCGCCAAGCGAGGGGACTTGGCGGGAACCACGGAAGCCGAGCCTTTATTCCGGCAAATCTTGGGTAGCGCCTGGCCGGGTGGCAAGGGCTTGGAGTTCGGGACAGTCCATGCGTCGATGCTGGGCGGGACTGCGGTCGAGTTTGCAAACTTCCTTACGCTTAGAGGAAGGCCGCAAGAAGCGATTGCCGGTTTGCAACACTGTTTTGCAAACGACGCCCGTCGCAGGGAAATCAACGAAACTCGTTTCCATAGCGCCTACGCAAACGCATACTCCGAATTTGTGGCCCCGGGTTTCTTGAGAGCGCCTCCCAATTCGACCTCAATTGTGTTGGGCCACATGCGGCTCAAGGCGGATGCAGCTTTCCGCAATGCGATCAAGGCCGGGGATGTAATTGCAGGAAATCCATTTGGATATCGCTCGAAGTATGCGGCTTTCCTCCTTCGGGTTGGCGACCCTGTTAGTGCGGACCGCGTCGTTACCGAAGGCAAAAAGCACGCTACAGACCAGAACGCGCCGTTGCATCCGGGGGCCGATATGCTTCTTGCCGTGGCAATCGGGCAGTCGCCCAAACTGCTACCCCCGGCATTGGAGCTTCTGAGGGGCGCTCGAGAATTGATTGAAAAAATGGGCGAAGAACCGGGGCGGGACACTGTTGGGTGGCGGACTGAACTCGTGGCCGCGAGCATCCTTGTTGGAGCTGAGCAGGAATTTGCGCAAAAGCTCCCGGCGCTTCCAGCCAACGACCTTCTTCTGACGTGCAGCCCCGGCCTCATGCTTGTGCATGCGGTACTCGCTGCCAAGGGCGGCGATAAGGTTCTCTCGGCACAGCTTGTTAGCCTCGCAATGAAAAAGGAAAAAGAATTGCCGCAACTCGTGGAAATTCTTCTTGCTAATCAAGCGATTCGTCAATTGATGCAATAAGGACTGAATGCTAGAGATGGGCTCAACTCATTTCTTGCGCCCAACGACCAATTGGGTCCCGCCCAGAGGGCCCAATCTCGCTACCGGGAAGTTATCTGGCATTGCAGTTGCCGAAATCCTGAATGCTGCGAATGCATTCATGCTGTCTGGAGCATGACATGAGCCCAACTCGCCCATCAATCCGCATGGAGAACGGAGCCTTCGGTTTCGGCCACGACTACTACGTGGCCCGAGGCAAGGATGAGGAAGGCAACCTCGTCAAGGGGTTCGGCAAGACGAAGGAAGAGGCAGAGGCTGACTTCCGGGACAAACTCTACGACGACTGACGGCGAAACCCTCGGCCAAGCGAGGACAGAAATCGACTGCCAAGAGAAAGGCCATAGAAATGCCTGAAATAACAAAGAAGATCCCCGTCCGGCGGCCCTCCAAAGCCTTGCCCAAAGAAGCTCGCCATTCTGTTACGCCTTCGCCCGCCACCCCGGCCTCGAAGACGAATGTTCGGCCGTCGTTCGCCCCCGGTTCAATCGTGCGCCACAAGGAAAACGAGAATCTGCTTTTCGTCGTGGTTCAAGCCCAACGCGCAGTGGAGCCAACTGACTTCTCGGAGGAAGATTTGGTCCAGTGCGTGCAACTCAACCTGAATGATATTCACCAGTATCAAGCGCACGACCTCCTGGATCCGAAGCTCGATCCAAATCTGCAACTCGAGCAAGCCGTGCTGTTGCAGTGCCATCGGAACAAGGCCCACGGTAGGAAGGCACCACAAGGCTGGGAAACTACAGAATCTCTGGCGGCGAAACTCAATAATCACGAAATTCCCTGAAGTATGCGAAAGGTCAAAACGAGCACGGCACCAGTCGACGAATTTGTAAGACGCCACTCTAATGGCAGAAAAATTCCGTGTTTTTCTGGTCTGAGGGCACTTTGAGTAATTTCAACCTTTTCCGCGCAGCCGACTAACCGCTAGTGGTTCGGCAGGGAAAATTTCTGCAGCATTGTCGTGGGCTGCCATGAGCGCTTTGAGTGCTTGAGGCCTGGAACGCCAAGGTCTTGTTGACCGTTGATCCAGTCTGCTCCATTCTTTGCCAGCTCGCGGCAAAGGGTGGTTCGGAGATGCGTGGTTAGGCCGGCTACTCCGGGCATGGCTTTCTCGAAGTGGAACGTGGCTCCGCTTGGACCGAAGGATTCCCCAATGGAGAATGCACTGAGTGCCCCATTGAGCCATACGCCAATCGTAGTTAGATTCAGGCTGTATGCGATTTGTGAAAACCGTTCGAAGGCTTGCCACTCATTGGCGTTGGCGGCTTTTCCCCCTTTGTGGGACATCCACTCCACAAAAAGTTGGCGACATTCATTTCGGTGTTTTGGATTGGCGAGATCCATCAACCCGGTGCGCGCGCTGCGGCCAGCACCGCCGATGAACCGTTCGAGATCACGCCGTTTCTTGCGCCATTCATTGCCTACGAGAGTTGCGGTCTCCGTCGTCTCGTAAATGTAATCGGAGTGACCTGGAGTGTCCAGAAGCACGACGGTTTTGGCAGGCAGACCGGCAGCGGTAGCTTCCGGGAGCAACTCCAGTGACAAACCCTCCGTGACAGCAAATTTCGTCAGAGCATCAAGTTCATCGTGGCTTGTGTGGGGTGCCAACCAAGTGAGAACATCTGATCGGCCGTGTATATAGGCGGGGAGTCGGACCACGATTCCATGCTCGAGCTTCGCGATTCCGGCTGCGCTTCCTCCCCACACCAGGAGCGAGGTGGGATGGAAATCAGATGGCGGCAGATACGCGCTCGTGCGTGAAAGCGCTAGTTCGACGTCGGCTCGATGGTGCAATTGGAGAGGTTGGAAGTCGGGGAAGCGGTGAAGCAACACTAGGTGTAACCCCCAAACCCTTCCCGCAATCGGCGATCCGCTTCAGTCGATCCCTTTGCTTCTACGACAATGGTTAGCGCGTCCAGCAGGTCCATGCGTCCCAGCGAGGCGGCGCCGTCGCCCGACAGGACCAGAGCGTTCACGGCGTCCAAGAGTTGACTCAGGGCGCGCGTGCTCAAGCCATCAGTCGCGGACACGAGGGCTTCCATTCGATTTTGCGGGTCGATGTCGAACCCCGCAGCGCGGGCGTCCGCGATGTTGCCTTCAAAGAAGGCCCGACGCGAGATTGAATCCGGAATTGGGATTTCGAGACGGGTTGACATCCGGCTGAGCAGGGCGGGATCGCAGGCATCCGGCATGTTCGTGGCACCCACGATGGCCAATCGATTGCCTCCTTCGGCAGCCGAGGCTAAGTCGATGAGTTTGAGCACGTTCGCCATCATCATGTTGTACGCGATGGCATCTGGATTCGCGCTCCTGCGGCCGTACGCTTCCAGCTCGTCTAAGAAAAGAACGGCCCCCTTCCCTTTGGCAGCGACCCGCTGCCCAGCTTCAAACAGGGATGTCAATGCACGTCCGGTCTCACCGAAGTAGACTCCCACTGCGTGCGCTGGTTGCGCAACGAACAGCGGCAGACCAAGTTCGCCAGCGGCGGCCTGAACCAAATGGGTCTTTCCGCAGCCGGGAGGCCCGTGCAGCAGCACGCCTCCCTGAACCGTGCGGACACGTGAGAAGGGAACCGCAGTTTTGCCGGGGCTGACAATTCCCTTCAAGGCACTACAAATCTGGGAGAATTGAGCTTGGGCCGACAGCACGGAGCTCCCCTTTGATTCCGGGATCCGGTACTCGAGCTCCCATTGGGCGACGACCTTCTCATGGTCCTTGTTGCTAACCGCAAAGGAGGAAGTCATCCGGATCGACCTCTGAGACTGGCCTTGGCGCCTGTCCGAGACATGGGCATTGGCTAAGCCAAGGGGAATACCAACCGCGCGGTGGCTGGAATCCAGGATTTAGAGTTCCGAAGTCGGGGGACCGCCTTTCTCGGATGGAAATTTGCAGCCGCGGCAGCATCTTTAGGCCAAACTAGCCCCAAAGACCATCTCCCCTCTGCAATTGTTGGAGACATGGGCAAATATGCACCGGGCATGGAACCGGTCGAAATGGGGCGATCTTCAATCTGCATTTTCTGCGGCAGTAAACAAGAGCTCACAGACGAACACGTTGTCCCATACTCTATCGCTGGCCCGTGGGTATATCGCAAAGCCACCTGTCGTGTTTGTCAGGACAAGTTCAAACCGTTCGAAAGCCGCATCCTGAAACGGTTCTTGGGGCCAATGAGAGACAAGCTTGAGGCACCAAGTCGGACGCCAAAAACGCAGCCACCGAGCCATACGATCACTCTGGGCTTTGCAGACGGGTCCACGAAAGACGTGACCGGCAACATGAACGATATACCAGTTGTAATTTCGTTCCCGGAAATTGGACCGGCAGGGATTGGCATTCCTGATGCAAATCCCGAACAGGTGAGAATCATCGGCGTCTCGACAGCGCTGCTTGACACAAGCGCCGCCGAAAAACTGGTTAAACAGCACGGCGCAACGGAAATTAAAGGAGAACTGCAGGTTGTCCCCTCAGACTGGCTCCGCTTGATTGGAAAAGTTGGGTATGCTTTCGCTTGCGCACAATACGGCGCAGAAAACGTGTTGGAATCGCCCATTGTACCTGCCTTGCTCGGCATTTCCAACGATATTGGCCAATGGGTCGGAAGCCTCACGCCCGAAGAAAGTCCCCCAGTCCCAGCGGGGATGGTCCACCATGTTCAGCTCAAGATCAACGACACCACGGTGCTTGCCATGGTGCGTTTGTTTGCACAATGGAATGGTCCCGCCTACGTCGTGGTATGCGGCAGGGCCAAGCCCGGCTTCACACCCAAAGCCTCCAGCGAATTTGTGCAGCGCAAGCTAATGGAAAAAAACTGGTTTCCGGCTTCCAATGGCGCAAATTTCAAGATCAACGTCCAGCCGAGGTGACTGGCTAAGACAATGGAAACGGCGTCGAAATTGCAGCATCGCTACTTGCATAGTCTGTACGGCATCAGCCATTTACCTTCCACGTGGTTCGGTAGTTCTTGCCCCTAACAAGGACCCGGGCAAGCGACCATCAGTGACCGTGTTGTAGGCGAATTGTCAGCAACGGCGCCGACACTCACTACAAGGTGCGGTAAACCCGGCCTTCGTCGGCGCACGGGCCAGCTTCCGGTTTGCCGCGACGCCAAGTGCGCTACGCGGCCTCGACGGCGGCCTTGATGTCGGCGAGGTCGTCGCGCAGGGCCTTGCGCGTGGCGCTCTTGATGAGGGGCGCCATGAGCGCAAGCATCACCTTCGCTCCGAACGCTTGCGGGATGCCCTGCCAGTACATGGTCAACCGCGACCCGTCCGGGGTGGAGGACACGCCGATTCGCGTCGTGTAGACGACCCCGCGCTCCTCGCCGCGCTTCTCGTAGTGGCTGGGGGCCTTGGCGTCCGTGATCCACATGACGGCGGTGGCTTCTTTTCCGAACAGCTTCCGCGTCTCGCGCCACTTGAACCCTACCAGACCTGTCTTGGGGCGGTCCACGGCCTCCACCTTCAGGATGCCCTTGACGCGGCCGGGAAGGCGCTCGATGTCGCTCACGACGGCCCACACCGCCTTCGGGGGAGCCTGAATGTCGACGTAGGAGGTGACGCGCATGCGGGCACCGACCTTGGGGCGCCGCGATAAGGGCTTCGGGGACGTGCACGACCGCCTCGGCCGTGAGGTTCATCTGGCGAGGCCCGGGTCTCCTGGCGTGCCCGCCAAGAAGACGACCAAGAAGGCTGCCACGTCCGCGAAGGCCGCGGCGAAGACGTCCGTCCCGCGCGCCGCGATGGCCAAGACGCCGGCCAAAGCAGTAGCCCAGCCTCGTCTCCTGGCGGGCGGCAACCCGCAGGTCGAGATGGCCGACGGCGACGCCCCGGTGCAGGCCTACATCGCGGCCATCCCGGGCTGGAAGCGCGACGTCGCGCGCCGGCTCGATGCCCTCGTCGTAAAGCATGTCCCTGGGGTCCGCAAGGCCGTGAAGTGGAACTCGCCCTTCTATGGCGTGGAGGGCCAGGGCTGGTTCTTCGCGTTCCACGTGTTTACGAACGCCGTCAAGGCGACCTTCTTCCTCGGCACGTCGTTGCGGCCGGTCCCGCCTGGCGGCGAAGGAAAAGCCGGACGTTGGATCGACGTCCACGAAGGCGACCTCGACGAGGCGCAGATGGCGACGTGGCTCAAGCAGGCAGCCGCCATCCCAGGCTGGGGCAAGTCGTAGTCTCTCCGCAGCGCGAGGACAGGTTCAAGCCGGAGCCACGGTTGGCCGGCGCCATGGCTTCTCCATCCCGCAAGCCCGCCGCAAAGAAGTCCGCGAAGAAAGTCGCGCGCCCCGCCGCCGCGAAGGCCACCAAGAAGGCCAAGCCTGCCAAGGCCGACGGCGGCGCCGACGTCCAGGCTTGGCTCGACGCGGTCAAGCCGGAGCACAAGGCCCTCGTGAAGCGCATCGACGCCCTCATCGGCAAGACCATCCCCGGCATCCAGCGCCACGCCAAGTGGCGCAAGCCGTCGCAGCCGTTGGGCGTCCCCTTCTACGGTCGGCCTGGCCAGGGCTGGCTCATGGCGCTCTGGTCGTTCAAGGGCTACGTCGCTGTCGCCTTGTACGCCCGTGGCCTCGACCCGGCGCCGCCCGTCACGGCCTTCGTGCAGGCGCGGGGTCTCCACATCCACAACGACGCGGAGTACGACGAGGCGCAGCTGCGTTCCTGGCTGGGGCAGTCATGCGACCTGCCCGGGTGGGGCGCGGGCAGCCCCGAGTTCAGGACGTAGCGGCGAGTCTCCCGGGGTTCAGAGGTCTTTAACCGGCACCTGGGCCATGCCCCGGCATGGTCGCATTCTCCTGGCCCATCGGCCTGCTCCTGGCGGCGGCGATGACGGCTGCCCTCGCGGCCCTGTGGCGTCTTGGCTCCATCCTGTTTCGCCACTGGCAGGAGGCGGTGGTCAAGGAGGGCCCGGGCTCCGCGAAGCCGCTGCGCCTCGGGTCGATGCAGATCATGGGTTCGGGGTGGCTTCTCGAACTGCGGAAACTCGGCAACCGCGCGGCGCTGTGGATGTGGCGCTTCGTGCTTCTGCTCGCCTGGCCGTTTCTCCTCGCCCTCGTGCTCCCCGGCGGAGACGTCCTCCTCGACGCCGCCTGGAGCTTCTTCACCGCCTCCGCGCGCGGGCTGGGGGCAGGCTTCGTCGCGTTCCTGCCGAACTTGGCCAACATCGTGCTCCTCGTCGTCGTGTTCCGGATTCTCCTCGGCGCCGTGCGGTGGATGTTTGAGGAGATCCGCAAGGGCCGCATCCGCCTTCCCAAGTTCGACAAAAGCTGGGCCCGCCAGACCTACGGCCTGGTGCGCATGGCCATCGTCATCCTCGTCGCCATCCTCATCTTCCCGCTCCTGCCCGGCAGCGGCACCTCTGGGTTCCAGGGCATCGCCATCTTCGTGGGCGCCCTGGTGAGCTTGGGCGCCAGCAGCGCCATCGGCAACGCCGTCGCCGGCATCGTCCTGACCTACACGAGGGGCTTCGACCGCGGCGACCGGGTGCGCATCCACGACATCACGGGGGACGTCATCGAGCGGACCCTGTTCGTGACCCGCGTCCGCACCATCAAGAACGAGGAGATCGCCATCCCGAACCAGCTCGTCATGGCCGGGCCGATGACCAACTACAGCGCGGACGCGGGCGGCAATGGCGTGGCCGTCGAGGTCCGCATCGGGCTGGGCTACGAGGTCCCGTGGCGCGAGGTCCACAGCCTCCTGAAGCAGGCGGCCAAGCAGGAGGGCGTCCTCGCCGATCCGGAACCGCGCATCTTCCAGGAGGAGCTGGGCGACTTCGCAGTCTCCTACACGCTTCACGCCTTCGTGGCCGACCCGCGCGTCATGGTCGCCATCCGCTCCAAACTCATCGAGCGCGTGCTCGACCTGTTCGGCGAAGCCGGCATCGAGATCACCAGTCCGGAGCACCTCGCCTTGCGCGATGCGGCACCCCCGCTCGCGCGCCCGTTCGCCAAGCGATCCACGCTGGCAGGCGCCTCGTCGGCGAAGCCGGTGGAGCCGGATGTCCCCGAGGACACGACGGCGTCGCCTCCGGAGCCGGGGGACGAGCCCATCGGCGGAACGAAGGGGCCCGAGCCGGCCGGATGACCGTCGCGACCCAGCGGCGCGATTGGGGTCCGTGGGCGGGCTGAGCAGGGCGTCGAGGGCGAAGGCCATTCCGTTGCCGTCACATGCACCTGCGGGCGTCGCTGGCTTGGAAGAGGACCCGTCGAGGTCGCCGTGCCGACGACCCGTCGCAGGGGTCAGTCAGGTTCAAGCACCAAAGCCGGCTTGCTACTTGCCGGCCCCGCCGGCGCCGGCGCACCATGGCCAAGACCCCTGTCCGCAAGAGCGCGAAGAAGACCACCAATCCGGCCAAGGCCGCCGTGCGAAAGGCGCCAGCCCGCAAGGTCCCCCAACCCAAGGCGCCTGGCCGGCACACGCCGACGCAGGGCCTTTATGGATGGATTACCCACACCGAGCTCGCCACCAGCGACCCGCTCGCCACCAAGGCGTGGGCCGCGAAGGCGTTCGGCTGGACGTTCCGCCCCGCGTTCCCGTCCCCTGCAGGGGACTACCACCTGTTCGCGTTCTCCGAGCAGGGCGGAGGCGGCGTGCGCGGCCTCGGACCGGGTGAGGTGCCGCACAGCACACCGACCGTGCACGTCGCCGACTGCCAAGCCGCCTTCGCGAAGGCTGTCCGCGCCGGGGCGCAGCCCATCATGGCGCCCAACGAGATCATGCCGGGCGTCGTCATCGCCACCGTGCGCGAGCCGGGTGGGATGCTCATCGGCCTGTCGGGAGGAAAGTAGATGGCGACGAAGCGACCCGCCAAGAAGACGGCGCGCAAGGCCGTCGCCAAGAAAACCAAGGCGTCTCCTCCGAGCTTTGTCGCGAAGGCCAAACCAGCGCCGGCGGGGTCCTCCGTGCGCAGCATCACCCCGTTCCTCTGGTTCGACAACAACTGCGAGGCAGCCGCCCGCTACTACGTCGGCCTGTTCCCCGGCTCGCGCGTGGATGGCATGGGGCCGATGGGCGGCACGTTCACGCTCGCCGGCCAGAAGGTGATGGCGCTCAACGGCGGCCCGATGTACAAGCACAGCCCCGCGTTCTCCTTCTTCGTCGTCTGCAAGGACCAGAAGGAAGTGGACCGCTTGTGGAACGCCCTCGAGGGCGACGGCGGAACGCCAAGCCGGTGCGGCTGGATTGACGACAAGTTCGGCCTCACCTGGCAGATCGTCCCGGAGGCGTTCCTGCGCCTGACCAGCGACCCCGACCCGAAGAAGGTCGGCGCCGTCTTCCAGGCCATGATGGGCATGGTCAAATTGGACGTCAAGGGGCTACAGGCCGCCTACGACCGCGTGGGCGGCAAGACAAAGTGAGTTCCACGACGCCCTCGCCCGACGTCGCGCGGTTCCTCGCCCAGTGGCCAAGGCCTGTGCAGAACCAGCTTGACGTCCTGCGGTCCGCCATCCTCGCCGCCGCCCCGGAGGCGGTCGAGGGCATCAGCTACGGCGTCCCCGTCTACAAGCTGGGCGGGAAACCGGTCGTCTTCTTCGGCGCCGCCGCGCAGCATGCGACGCTCCACATGGTCGGTCCCGCCTTCTTCCAGGCCCACCCCGCCGCCGTGAAGGGCTACAAGTTGGGCGTCGGCTCCATCCAGTTCCCGCACGACAAACCCATCCCCGTCGCGCTCGTGATGCGGCTCGTTAAGTTGCGGCTTGCGATGATGCAGGACGTGGCGAGAGACATGGGCGGCAGGGCGGCAAAAAAGCGTTGAAGCGGTTCACTTCGGCTTGAACGTCTGAATCTTCTTGACGGCGCCATCCTTGTCGTACGTCGTCCACTTGCCGACGCGCTTGCCGTTTTCCCATGTGCCGGAGTCGTAGAGGACGCCGGTTCCGCCGCGGTAGCGCTTCCACAGACCGGTCTGGACGCCGTGGTCGAAGGAGCCCGCTTGCCGGAGGACTCCGTTCTTGGCGTTCCAGATGAACCGCCCATGCTCGACTCCGTGGTCGTACGTGCCCGTGCTCCACACCGTTCCGTCCTGGTGGTACACCGTCCACGGGCCTTGCTTCTTGCCCCCGACGCGCTGGCCGACTTCCTTCACTTGCCCATTGGGGTAGTAGGTGGTGTCCATGCCGTCCTTCACGCCGGACGTCGCTCCGGTGCCGCCCGTTCCGCCTCCGCGCACCGGGATGGCCTTGGCCTTCGGCTTCGCGGTCTTCTTGCTGGTTGCCACGATATCGGCAGCAGGGAGCCCCACGAAAAGGCTTACAAAGAAGCTCAACCTAACGGTTTAGCATGGATCTGGACCGGGCCTTCTCCGCGCTCGCCGACCCCACGCGCCGCCACCTGTTGGCAGCGCTGGAGGCGGGCGAGAGGACGCTCAGCGACCTCGCGTCGCCGCTCCCCATCACCCTCATGGCGGTGCAGAAGCATGTCCGGGTCCTCGAGGAGGCGGGTCTTGTGGCAACACGCAAGCACGGTCGAAGCCGGCACGTTCGCCTGCGGGCCCACGGCCTAGAACGCGCGGACAAGTGGATTCAAGAATCCAAGGCCCGCTGGAACGCCGCCTTCGACCGCCTCGAGCAAGCCCTGGAGGATGATGAATCATGACGAGCAAGACCCCGCCCGCCGCCCCGACCAAGACCGTCCCCGCCAAACCGCCGAAGCTCAAGCTCGAGCGGGTCTTCGACGCCACTCCGGAGCGTCTTTGGGAGCAGTGGACGGATCCGACGCGGTACGCGAAATGGATGAACCCGGGCAAAGCCGACTTGAAGATTCAAACCTTCGAGGTCCGCGTCGGAGGCAAGGTCGCGTTCTTCATGCCGCTCGACAACGGCCAGGAGATGCCGAACAGCGGCGTCTTCCACGTCCTCGACAAACCGCGCCGCCTTGTGTCAGGCGCCCCCGACAAGTCGTTCCTCATCGATGTCACGTTCACGCCCGTGGGGACCAAGCAGACGCGCATGACCGTCGTCATGGATGGCGTTCCCAGCGAGCATCACACCGGGGCCACCGCCGGGTGGGGCGCCTGCTTTGACAAGCTCGCCAAACGCTTGGAGGCTTAATCGTGGTCGCGCGCAAGCAGCACATCCAGGGCATCACTGAGCCCGCGAAAGGCCAGGTCAAGGACCGCACGGTGCACGTCGAGCGTTGGTTCAAGGCCAGCCCGGAGAAGGTGTTCAAGGCGTGGTCCGACCCCGCCCTGCTCCCGAAGTTCTTCTGGCCCGTTGGAGAGGGCAAGGTGGACCGTTTGGAGTTCAAGGTCGGCGGCCAGTTGCGCATCAGCCACCGCACCCAACCCTGGACGGCCATTTGGACCTACGTCGAAATCGTCCCCAACAAGAAAATCGTGACGCGCGACATCTGGCCGGACGGGTCCGGGCTGGAGGCCACCGGGACCTTGGAGTTCATCCCGGAAAACGGCGGCACGCGCCTCAAAGTCACGCACGGACCCTTCCCCAAGCAAGGGCCCTACCAGCCCGAAGGTGCCGCGGCCGGCTTCGCGATGGTGGCCGATCGTTTGGCGGAAGAAATCGAGCGGCCCGGCCCGGGCGAGGGCTTCCGCTTGGTGCGCTACTTCAACGCCCCCACGAGCAAGGTCTACCAAATGTGGACAACGAAGGAGGGCCTCGCGAAGTGGTGGGGCCCCGGCGCGCAGGCGATGGGGTACGCATTCAAGGTCAACACGCTGGACGTCAAAGTCGGCGGCAAATACGACATCACCATGTCCAATCGCGAGCACGGAGAGTTGCACAACCACGGCACCTACCTCGAAGTCGTTGCGAATCAGCGCCTCGTGCAGGAATGGATGTTCGACATTTTCCTTGGTCCAGGCGAGAAACCATACCCGATCTCGGTGACCATCGAATTGGAGGAATGCCCAACCATGCAACCCGGCGTGATGGGCACCAAGATGACCTTCACCCAGGGCCCCATGGCAAGCGTCGAGTTCACCGAGGGCAGCCGCGACGGCGTCATCAGCAATCTTGGACACATGGCCAAAGTGTTGGGGGAAACTGCGTGAACTTCGACCGCAAACAAGTCCGCATCACGAGCTGGGTCCTCACGGGTCTGTTCGCTTCGTTCATGCTCTTCGATACCGTCCTTCACGTCACGAAAGAGCAACACGCCGTGGCCACCGCGGGGGAGCTCGGGCTGCCCGCAGACATGCTCGTCGTGGTCGGCATTCTCGAGGCTATCTTCCTCGCGGTGAGTCTCATCCCGCGCACCGCCGCCCTCGGGGCCGTCTTGCTGACGGCGTACTTCGGCGGCGCCATCGCGATCAACATGCGCGTGGAGAAGCCACTGTTCAGCACGGTGCTGTTCCCAATCTACCTGGCGTTCTTCTTGTGGGGCGGCTTGTGGTTGCGCGATGCCCGCGTCCGTGCCCTCCTGCCCGTTGCAACAGGAACGTGACCGTTTGCCACCCAAAGCCATCGCATCCAAAACGAAGCGTGTGCAACCGACGACCGTGACCGTTCACCTTAACCGGGTCTTCAAGGCCCTGCCCGAACGGATTTGGCACTGCTTCACCGACCCCGACGCGTACGCGAAGTGGCTCCCGCGGCACGGCTTCACCGGCAAGGTCCACAACATGGACGCCAAGGTCGGCGGAGGCTTCCGCATGTCGTTCTCCACCATCAACCGCAGTTGGAGCGAGACGTTCGGCGGCCGCTACATCGAAATGAAGCCCTTCGAGCGCCTCGTCCACACGAACTTCTTCGAGACCGACGACCCCGCCATGCAGGGCGACATGCGGACCACCATCACGTTCAAGCCCGTCAAGGGCGGCACCGAGGTCTCCGTCGTCCAGGAAGGCATCCCGCCCGGCCCTGCCGCCGACGGCGCCCCCATCGGATGGGGCCAGAGCCTCGACAATCTGCAGCGCCTCGTCGAGCAAGAACTTCCGTTCTAAGGTGTCCGCATGACGTTCCGCCTCAAGGATCCGCAAAAACGCAATCCCAAGGTCGAGCGCGTTCTTGAGGCCGGGCTCGGCGAGCCCGGAGAAGCTGGCCGCTGGCTCGCCGACCTCATCCGCTCCACCGTGAAGGACGCCGAGGAGGACCTGTACCACCAGATGCCGACGTGGGCCGTGAAGGACGGCGTCGGCTTCGCGCACGTCTCCATCTTCACAAGGCACGCCTCGCTCGGCCTGACGCGCGGCGCCCGCATCGACGACGCGGACGGACTCTTCGAGCCCAGCACGAGTGCCACGTACCGCGCCGTCAAGCTCACGAAGCCCGGCGCCGTGCCAAAGGTCAAACTGGTGCGTCTGCTCAAGCAGGCCGTCGCCATCGCCAAGGAGGAATCCGCATGACCAACTTCGTGACCAGCAAGGACGGAACCCAGATCGGCTACGACAAACTCGGAAGCGGCCCGCCGCTCGTCATCGTGCCCGGCGCGCTCGCCATTCGCACGTTCGTCTTCGCCCGCAAGATGGCCGAGAACCTCGCCAAATCGTTCACCGTGTACAGCTACGACCGCCGTGGCCGCGGCGACTCCGGCGACAACCCGACGTACACCGTCCAAAAAGAGATTGACGACCTCGCCGCCGTCTGCGCCGCTGCCGGAGGCAAGCCGTTCGTCGTCGGGTTCTCGTCGGGCGCGGCCCTCGCACTCCATGCAGCGGCCGGCGGGGTCCCGATGCAGCAGCTCTACGCCTACGAGCCGCCGTTCGTGGCCGCCGCCCCCGGAGGCAAGCCGGACACGGAGTTCAAGCCCAAGCTCGAGGCGTTCCGCGCCAACGACCAGCGCAGTGAGGCCGTGGCGTACTTCATGCGCACCGTCGGCGTCCCCGCCATCGGCGTCGCGTTCATGAAACTCCTGCCGATGTGGAAGACCATGAAGTCGGTCGCCCACACGCTGCCCTACGACGCGGCCATCATGGACCGCTTCGTCGTCCCCACCGCCGTGCTCGCGAAGGTCAAGGTGCCCACCCTCGTCGCCAATGGCGGCAAGACGGCGCCCAACCTCAAGGCCGCCGCCGAGGCCGTCGCGAAGGCCGTCCCCAAGGCCCAGCACAGGGTCGTCCCTGGCCAAACGCACGCCGTCAAGCCGGAGCCGATGCGCCTCGCCCTCGTCGAGGCTTTCAAGCCAGGCACGTAACCGGATTTCCGCATGACCGAGCTTCCTGTCCCCACGCCCGTCGCGGCGCCGTCCGCCGCGCACGGCCTGAGCAACCGCATCCGCTGGCTTGCCTTCGCCGTCATGGGCATCGGGACGCTCATGAACGTCCTCGACACGACCATCGCGAATCTCGCGCTCACCAAGATCGGCGCCGACCTGGGCTTCTCGCAGGCCGGCCTCGCGTGGGTCGTCAATGCGTACCTTCTCACCTTCGGCGGCTTCCTGCTGCTCGCGGGCCGCATGGGCGACCTGTTCGGACCGCGTCGCGTCTTCCTCGTCGGCCTCGCGGTCTTCACGGGCGCCTCGCTGCTGTGCGGCGTCGCGCACTCCCAGGTCGTCCTCATCGTGGCGCGTGCCATCCAAGGCCTCGGCGCGGCCGTGGTCGCGGCCGTGTCGCTCTCCATCATCATGACGCTCTTCGCGGACGGCCCGGAGCGCGCCAAGGCGATGGGCATCTTCGCCTTCATCGCCTCCGGCGGCGGCGCCCTCGGCGCGGTCGTGGGCGGCTACATCACGGCGCACTTCGACTGGCACTGGAACTTCCTCATCAACATCCCCATCGGCATCGCGGTCTATTTCGGCACGATGGCGACGGTGCCCGACATCAAGGGCGTCAAGTCCGGCCGCCTCGACGTCGCCGGAGCGGCCACCATCACGAGCGCCCTCCTGCTCGCCGTGTACGCCGTCGTGCAGGCCAAGGACGAAGGCTGGACCTCGCAGGCGACCCTCCTGCGCTTCGCCGGCGCGGTGGCGCTCGTAGCCCTTTTCATCGCCATCGAGAAGAAGGTCGCCAACCCGCTCGTCCCGCTGTCGTTGTTCAAGTCGCGCAACATCGTCGTCACCAACATCGCGGGCGTCCTGTGGGCCGCCGCCATGTTCGCGTGGTTCTTCCTCATCTCGCTCTACATGCAGAGCGTCCTGGGCCTCGACGCGCAGACGACTGGCCTCGCGTTCGTGCCCGCCGACGCCATCATGGCCGCCTTCTCGGTCGGCCTCTCCGCGCGCATGGTCAACAAGTTCGGCATCCGCGGCCCCATGGCGGTCGGCCTCCTGCTTGCCGCGGTCGGCCTCCTGCTCTTCGCGCGCGCCCCCGTCGGCGGCGACGTGTGGGTGGACGTTGTGCCGGGCATGCTCATCCTCGGTGTTGGCGCCGGCATGGCGTTCAACCCGCTCTTCCTGGCGGCCATGAGTGACGCCAAGCCGGAGGAAGCCGGCCTCGCGTCGGGGCTCGTCAACACCTCGTTCATGATGGGCGGCGCGTTGGGCCTCGCCGGGCTTGCAAGCCTCGCCGCCTCACGGTCTGCGGTCTTCACCGGCCAAGGATTCGGCCCCGTTGCGGCCCTCAACGGCGGCTACCATGCCGCCTTCGTCGCTGGCGCGGCGTGCGCCATCGTGGCCGCCCTGCTCGCCGGTTTCCTGCTGCGCGTCAAGGCCCCGTCGGCCGGCCCCGCTGCGATGCCCGTCCACTAGCGTGGCGTTCAAGGCGGGCGCACGCCTCGCGTCGGCCAAGTGACCGTGCCCGACGCCGCCGCCCGCTTCCGGCAGGAATACGAGCGGCTCAACCACGACGTGTACCGTGGGACACTGCCGGCCTTCCCCGGCGTCGAGGTGGTGGACCGGAAAGACATCTTCTCCATGACTCGGACGCACGGGGCCGGACCATGGCGCGTGCTCAGGCCGTTTCTGCTCTCCGCCCACGTCCAAGGCGACCTGCTGCTGGAGGCGGCGCGGCACGAGGTGGCCCACGCGGCGGCCCTCCTGTTCGACGAGGACGAGGACCATGGCCCGGCGTGGCAGGAACACGCCCGACGTTGCGGGGCGCGCCAGATCGCGACCCTCGACGATGGCGACCCTCTCCGGAAGGACTGGCCGGCCTGAGACAGGCCAAGACCTGTCCATCCAGCGTATCCCGTGAGCAGTCTTCGGAAACCCCATGCCCGACCCCGGAGCATCCACGCCCGACCTGGCGCAAGCCACGACCGACCTCGAGACCGCCCTCGCCACGTTCCAGCGCGCCCTGCGCACCAACGCCCTCCCGCGCGCCGGCGGCCCGCTCTTCGCCGCGCTGCGCCAGTGGCGCACCCAGGAAGCGCGGACGCAGCAGGTGCCGCCCTACATCATCGCGAGCGACGCCGTGCTGCGCGCCATCGAGCAGGCCCGCCCTGCCGAGCTGGGGCAGTTGCAGGCGGTGCGCGGCATCGGTGCGAGCAAGGCGGAACGCTACGGCGCGGGCATCCTCGCCGTCGTCGCGGCCGCCCAAAAGAGTGCTGAACCCGTCGCGGCTTAGCGAATTCCAGAATCGCAATGGACGTCTGCGACCGTGTAATTCCCCGCGACGACCTCGAACGGCCCCGCGGAACACCTGGGCAAACTAGGTTGCGGCGGCGAGCGAATCGCATAGGTCCCAGGTCCGACCTCCACTTGGAACACCCCGTCGGCGCCGGAGCCAAAGGTCCGCAGCAACGTCCCTTCCGCAGTGGTGAGTTCGAGCGTGGTCTGGTACACACGGTCCGCGCAGTTTGGGTCCGGCGGATCGCGCTGGACGGGACAGGTGGCACCGTACCAAACCGTCCCGCGCACTCCGCCACCCCCGGACGTCGGAGTCCCGCTCGGCGTCGCGCAGCCGGCCAGCACCAGGAACACGCACACGAGAACAAGAAATTTCACGGCGTCATCCTGCCCGAATCTTGGCCGCCATCGAGGCCGCCTTCGCGCCACCGGCGAGCTGCACGACGTGGCCGCGCGTCGAGAGGATGAGCAGGGTGCCGCGGGCCTCGGCGACGATCTCCTTGAACGGCACCTCGGCCTTGAAGGCGCCGCGGAAGACGACGACGCCGGTCCCGATCTCGGCTTTCATCTTCGCGCCCGTGCCGGTGAGGCTGCCCGTCAGCTCGTTGCCCATGCCCCCGCAAGGGACGGGGCCCTCTTGGGGTTTCGCAACCCTCATGCCCAAGCCCCTCCTGGGAGGAGCATGGAGGAGACGCAAATCGAGCGCCCCGAGGAGCCTGGCCTGCGGCGCGCAAACTGGTTCGCCCTCCTCGCGTTCGTCCTCGCCGCGACCAGCCTCATCACGCCCTGGTGGGGGCTCAACGCGACTCTCGACGGCGTCAGCGGCGACCTGGTGGAGCCGGTCTGGCTCTGGGACCAGACCGGGGAGGTCGCGCGCGTCTGGGCGCAGTGGCTTACCATCGCCCTCCTCGCCCTGGCCATCCTGGTGCTGTTCTTCCGCGTCGCGGCCTCGAGCTGGCGCCACGAGCCAGCCCGCTTCCGTCGCGACATGGGCCGCTCCACCCTCGTTCTTCTTGCCGCGTGCGCGTCATGCTGGCTCTGGCCCGTCGAGTTCCCGTTCTGGGGCTCCCGCTCCTATGTGGACAACGTCACCGGGAACCCTAGTCTCGTGAGCGGCGCGCCCCATGTCGGGTGGGAGATCGCCGTCGTCGCCATGTTGGCGGCCGCTGTCGCGTGGTGGCTGTCGAAGCCGGGCAAGCCGTCCGTCTGAGTCGAACGGGTTAGCCGTTCATGTGCTCCAGCGCGACGGGGGCGCCCGTGCTGGACTTCTTGCGGCAGATGCCCGTGGCGATGGCGGCCTCCTTGACGGCCTTGGCGACGGTGGGGCCGACCTTCGGGTTGAAGGTGCTGGGGATGATGTAGTCGGGCGACAGCTCCTCGGGGAGGACGAGGCTTGCGATGGCCTTGGCGGCGGCGACCTTCATCTCCTCGTTGATGTCGGTGGCCTGCGCGTCCAGGGCGCCGCGGAAGACGCCGGGGAAGGCGAGCACGTTGTTGATCTGGTTGGGGTAGTCGCTGCGGCCGGTCGCCATGACGGCCACGGCGTCGCCGGCCTCCTCGGGGGTGATCTCGGGGTCGGGGTTCGCCATCGCGAACACGATGGGCGACTTGGCCATGGACTGGATGTCGGCGCGCTTGAGGAGGTTCGCCGACGAGAGGCCGACGAAGACGTCGGCGCCCTTGAGGGCGTCGCGCACGGTGCCGGTGACGTTGCGGGGGTTGGTGAGGTTCGCGTACTCGAGTTTCTCCGGGTTCAAGTCGGTGCGGCCCTTGTGGACGACGCCCTTCGTGTCGCAGCCGACGACGTCCTTGACGCCCGCGGCGAGCATGATCTTGGAGCAGGCGGTCCCGGAGGCGCCGACACCGTTGACGACGACCTTGAGGCCCTTGAGGTCCTTCTTCACGATCTTGGCGGCGTTGGTGAGCGCCGCGAGCATGACGATGGCGGTGCCGTGCTGGTCGTCGTGGAAGACCGGGATGTCCACCTCGGTCTTGAGGCGGCGCTCGATCTCGAAGCACTTGGGGGCCGCGATGTCCTCCAGGTTGATGCCGCCGAACGTGGGTGCGATGGCCTTGACGAAGTTGACGATGCCATCCACGTCGTGGACGTCGATGCAGAGCGGGAAGGCGTCCACGCCGGCGAACTCCTTGAAGAGCTGCGCCTTGCCCTCCATGACCGGCATCGCGGCCTCGGGGCCGAGGTTGCCGATGCCGAGGATGGCGGACCCGTCGGAGACGACCGCGACCGTGTTCTTGCGGATGGTGAGGTTGTGCGAGGCGGACTTGTCCTTCGCGATGGCCCAGCAGACGCGGGCGACGCCCGGCGTGTAGGCGATGCTGAGGTCGTCGCGCGTCTTGAGCGGGATCTTGGAGTTGACGGTGATCTTGCCGCCGAGATGGGCCAGGAAGACGCGGTCGCTCACGGCCGCCACGGTCACGCCTTCCATGTCGTTGACGCCGGCTTGGACCTTCTGCGCGTGCTCCTCCGAGGAGCAGTCCACCGTGATGTCGCGAATCAAGACGGCGCCGCCTTTCTCGGTGCGCACCATGTCGATCGCGCCGATGGAGCCGCCCAGTTCGCCAAGGCGCGTCGCAATTTTTCCGAGCATGCCCGGCTTGTTGTCAATCTGCAGCCGCAGCGTGATGGAGTAGGAAGCGCTCAGGTGGGCCATGCCACGACCGACGGGGAGGATGTTCTTGAAATCGTCCGTTGCCGGGGCCGGCCCTACAGGAAGGCGGGACGACCCATTGGCATTTGCTGGCTCAGGCAGTGGATGGCGCCCATGCCCCACACCAGGTCGGCGCAGGGGAGCTTGACGACGGGGCGGTCCTTGAAGCACTGCTGCAGGCGGCGCTGCGCGACGTCGTCGCTGGGGCCCCCAAACGCGGGCATTAGCACGGCACCGTTCGTGATGAGGAAGTTGCCGTGCGACGCGGGCAGGACCTCGCCCTCGGCGAGGATGTCCTTCGGCATCGGAAGCTCGACCACGCGCAGCGGGCGGCCGTGGGCGTCCGTCATGTTCTGGAGGGCCCACAGGTTCTCGTCGAGGGGCTTGAAGTTGGGATGGTTCCGGTCCTCCTCGACGCAGGTCGCCACGACGCCGGGGGCCACGAAGCGCGTGATGTCGTCCACATGGCCGTCCGTGTCGTCGCCTTCGATGCCGTCGCCGAGCCAGAGGACCTTTTCCACGCCGAGGTAGGCGCGGAGGTTCGCTTCGATGGCGGCCTGGTCCATGTCCGGGTTTCGGTTCTCGTTGAGGAGGCACTGCTTCGTGGTGAGCAGCGTGCCTTGGCCGTCCACGTCGAGGCTGCCGCCTTCGAGCACCATCTCGACCGCCTGGAGCGGGGCTGCGATGGCGGCGCCCAGTTGCGCGATGACGCCCTGGTCCTTCAGGAGGGACTCGTACTTGTTGCCCCACGCGTTGAAGCCGAAGCGCACCGCCATCCGTTCCCGCGCGGCGCCCGGCGTCTTGCCTTGCCGGACGAGGTAGAGCGGCCCGTAGTCGCGAATCCAGGAGTCCTGATGATCCACGGCGTGGAAGGCGACGTTGCGCAGGCTGGCGTCGGCGACCGCCTTCTTCGCGTCGGCGAGGAGGTCGTGGTGGACGACGAGGTCCACGCGCTGGCTCGGCGTGATGTGCCGCATCGCTGCGAGGAACGTGGCGCGCGCCTTCTCGACGCGGTCGGGCCACGTCAGCGGGTCGCGCGGCCACACGAGCCAGACGGACTCCTGCGGCTCCCACTCGGCCGGCATCCGGAAGCCCAAGTCCTTGGGGGTCGGGGTCGGTCCGCGCAGGCTCATCGCTCCGGCGAAGGCGTGCGGGACTTCAAGGCGACGCTGGCGCGTCAGTGACCAAACCGCTTCGTCAGGCCGCCGTAGGCGTCCACGCGACGGTCCCTAAAGAAAGGCCAGCCGCGGCGGGCGAGTTCGATGTCGGCCAGGTCGCACTCGACGACGAGAACCTCCTCCTTGTCGCCGGCCTCGGCGGCCACGACGCCCATCGGGCGGCTCACGAAACTACCGCCCCAGAACAGCAGGTCGCCTTCGGTGCCGACGCGGTTGATGGCGGCGACGAAGCAGGCGTTGGCGACGCTGTGGGAGCGCTGGATGGTGCGCCACGCGTCGTGCTGGATGGGTTTGTACTCCATCTCGCCCGTCCAGGTGCCAATTGCCGTGGGATAGACGAGGATGTCCGCACCCTGCATCGCGGTGAGGCGAGCGGCCTCCGGGTACCATTGGTCCCAGCAAATCAGGACGCCGATGCGGCCGAACTTGGTGTCGAAGACGCGCCACGGGCCGCCCTTCGCGTCGGCGTCGCCCGGCGTGAAGTAGAATTTCTCGTAGAAGCGCGGGTCGTCCGGGATGTGCATTTTCCGGTATGTGCCCAGCATCGTGCCGTCCGTGTCGAAGACGACGGCCGTGTTGTGGTAGAGGCCCTTCGCGCGCTTCTCGAACAGCGAGGCCACGATGACGATGCCGTGCTGCTTCGCCTTCTTGGCGAGCGCCTGCGTCGTCGGCCCGGGGATGGGCTCGGCGAGGTCGAAGTTAGCGGCGTCCTCCTCCTGGCAAAAGTATGGGCCGAGGAACAGCTCCTGCGTGCAGACGACGTTGGCGCCTTTCTTGGCGGCCTGGTCGATGAGCTTCAGGGTGCGGGCCAGGTTGTCCGTCGCCTTGTCGGACGCGTGCGTCTGGAGCAGGCCGAGCTTGACCTTCGTCGCGTGCGGCGCGGCCTTCTTGGCCGGCGTCTTTGCCATCGAAGGACGCGATGAAGTGGCGGGCTTCAGGGTTCCGGCCCCATCGCGATGGGCCGTTTTGCGTCGGGCCAGCTCCACTCGGACCAGGAGCCCGGGTAGAGCGCGGGCGTCGGCAGGCCGGCGACCTCCATGGCGAGGACGTTGTGGGTCGCGGTGACGCCGGAGCCGCAGTAGCACGCAACCGACCCGCCGGCCGGGGGCAAGGCGGCCTCGAAGCGCGCACGAAGCGTGGCCGCTGGGAGGAAACGCATGTCGGGGCCGACGTTCCCTGCGAGAGGAATGCTGCGGGCGCCAGGGATGTGGCCGGCGCGCTTGTCCACCGGTTCGACTTCGCCGCGGAACCGTTCGGGCGCGCGCGCGTCAAACAGCGTGATGCCGCCCGCCGCGATGGCGCCAGCGTCCGTCGTGGGCATCGCGCCGGGGACGCCCTTGAACTGGGTCGGGGGGCGCGGTTTTTCGTGGCCAGCGCGCAGCGGCAGGCGGAGGGCCTTCCAACGGGTCAAGCCACCGTCGAGAACGGCGACGTTGGCGTGGCCGTGGTGGCGCGCGAGCCACCAGACGCGGCTGGCCCATTGGCCGGCAGCATCGTCGTAGGCGACGATCATCGTGTCGGGGCCGACGCCGCGGTCGCCGAGGAAGCGCGGGAACGCGCCGGGGAGCGGGAGGGGGTGGCGCCCTTTGCGGCCGTCGCCGACGGGCCCGGAGAGGTCGCGGTCCACGTGCGCGTGGTAGGCGCCCGGGATGTGGCTGGCGGCATGGTCGCGGATCCCTTTCTCCTTGTCCGCCAGCTCGTAGCGGCAGTCAAGAATGAGCCAGGACGGGTCGTTCAGGTGCTGCGCCAACTCTTCGCACGACACCAGGGGGCCGGCCACGCTGGGCCGAGGACGTTCCCGGGCTTCAACCTGCGCCCGCGCTCAGGCCGGGGCGGCGACGCTGAGGGTGACCTGCTGGACCACCGCGTCGTCCACCGTGATGCGGTAGCTGCCGGGGATGTTCAGCAGGACGCTCGGGGAGTCGCCACCCATCGCGACCGTCATGGGGTCGGGCTTGTGGAAGCCGGCGGGGACCTCGGCGAACGTGAAGACGTGGCCGCGGGCATCCGCGTTGTGCAGGACGACGGCGTCGCCGAGCTGGAGGTTCGTGCTGTCCGCCTTGAAGCCCCCCACCTGGTCGCCGAGCGCCTGGGTGGCCACGACGGTCTTGCCGGTGGCGGGCACGGGCAGGATGGTCATCTTGACCTCGTCGCTGTAGTAGGGCGTCTCGGCGAGGCCGGCGCCGCGCACGTTGGCGAAGAGGCGCATGTAGCGGGCGCCCTCCTCCGTGAAGGTGAGGGTGGTCGAGAAGGTCTGGGGAACCTCCTGGTGCTCTTTCTTGCCGTACTGGAATGCGTAGTCGGCAAGCGTCGGGGTCGCGCTGGTGATGGGGTGGTGGCTCGCGGCGACCACGGTCAGCATCGAGTGGCCTTCGGCGTAGGTGCCGGGGAGCACGGTCCACTCGACCTTGGCGGGGAAGTAGGCCGTCATCGCGGCGGGGATGGTCTTGAAGACGACGCTTGGCGGCACCGGCTTGGGGCAGGCGCTCTCCGGGTCGAAGCCCTTTGCGTCGCTGCCGGTGACATTGGCGAGGTCGATGGTTTTGCCCGCCGCCGGGCCCGTCGTGCAGACGTAGGTCGTGTCCTTCGAGGCGCAGCCGGCCAAGGTGAGGGCCACCAGGAGTCCAGTCAGCAGCAAAGCGCGCATGAAGAGCCGACCAGCACCGTTTCTTCAAGAGGTTTCTGTAAGGGGGTGGCCGGCCGGACCCCCCGCGTTCTCCGCCGGGCGGGATGAAGCCTTATGCCCGACCCCCCCGTCGCTGGACTCGTGGCGGACCCGGCGCGCAAGCTCCTCACGATTCCCGAGCTCCAAGAGAAGGCCCGCCTCCTGCGCGTCGAGACCCTCAAGATGACGTTCGGCGCAGGCTCCGGCCACCCGGGGGGCTCCTTCTCGATGGCGGAATTCCTCGTCGCGCTCTATCATAACCGCATGAACATCAGCCCGCAGAACCCGCGCGACCCGGACCGTGACATCTTCATTCTCAGCAAGGGCCACTGCGCCCCCGGCCTCTACGCCATCCTCGGTGACTTGGGCTTCTTCCCCAAGAGCGAGTTCGGCAAGCTGCGCCGCTTCGGCAGTCTCCTCCAGGGCCATGCCGACCGCAAGATCCCCGGCATCGAGATGAGCACGGGAAGCCTCGGCATGGGGCTCGGCTACGGCAACGGCTGCGCCCTCGCCAAGCGCATCGACGGCCGCGCCGGCCGCGTCATCGTCGTCCTCGGCGACGGCGAACTGCAAGAAGGCAACATCTGGGAGTCGGCGCTCACCAGCAGCCACCGCAAGCTCGACAATGTCACCGTCATCGTGGACGCCAACAAGATCCAGATTGACGGCTGGACGAAGGACGTCAAGGACCTCGGCGACATCGCGGCGAAGTTCAAGGCGTTCGGGTTCTGGACGAAGAACGTCCCGGGCCACGACATGAAGGCCATCCTGGAGGCCTTCGACGAGGCCGACGCCGTGAAGGGCCAGCCGCAGTGCCTCGTCATGGACACCCAAAAAGGCCACGGCGTCAGCTTCATGGTCGGCAAGCCCGAGTTCCACGGCCGCGCCCTCACCAAGGACGAGATGGTCAAGGCGATGGCTGAGCTCGGCGAGAAGTGGACCCCGGAGGTGGCTGCGTAATGGCTGCCGGCTCCGCGGGCTCCGTCCCGCACGGATGGAAGCTCGGCGACAAGGTCAGCATCCGCGACGGCTACGGCAAGGGCCTCCTCGAGGTCGGCCGCACGCACGCCGACGTCGTCGCGCTCGACGCCGATTTGGCCGAGTCCACGCGCTCGCACTGGTTCGCCAAGGAATACCCGCACCGGTTCTACCAGATGGGCATCAGCGAGCAGGACATGGTCGTCACCGCCGCCGGCCTCGCCCACATGGGCAAGACCCCGTTCGCGAGCTCGTTCGCCATCTTCCTCCAGCGCGGCTGGGAGCAGGTGCGCAACTGCGTGGCGCGCCAGAAGCTGAACGTCAAGTTCTGCGGCTCCCACGGCGGCCTCATGACCGGCCAAGATGGCAGCAGCGCCCACTCCCTCGAGGACATCGGCGTCTTCCGCACGCTCCCGCACATGGGCGTCGTCGCCCCCTGCGACGCGGTCGAGGCCGCCTCGGCGGTCCTCGCCATGTACCTCCGCCCCGGCCCCGCCTACATGCGCAGCACGCGCGCCGCAGCCCCCGTCCTCTTTGACTCGGACTACGAGTTCCAGTGGGGAAAGGGCCACGTCCTCCAGGACGGCTCCGACGCCGCCATCATCGCCAACGGCCCCCAGGTCCAGGAGGCGCTCATCGCCGCCAAGGACCTGAAAGCCAAGGGCCTCAGCGTCCGCGTCATCGCGATGGCCTCCGTCAAGCCCATCGACCGCACCCTCATCGCCAAGGCCGGCCGCGAGACCGGCTACGTCGTGAGCGCCGAGGACCACTTCATCCACAACGGCCTCGGCTCCGCCGTCGCGGAGTGCCTCGCCGGCGAAGGCGTGGCCGCCAAGCTCTGGCGCGTCGGCGTCCAGGACGGCTTCACGCAGTCCGGCGACCCGAAAGACCTCTACCGCCACTACGGCGTGGACGCCCAGGCCATCGGCCAAGTCGTCCAGGGCTTGCGCAACAACAGCCTGCGCGCCCCCCTCGCGCCGCATGACCTTCCGGGCTACACGCCGGGCTCCGCGCCGCCCGCCTAAGGAGAAGCCGGCCAAGAACGGTTAAATGGGCACCCTAAGTCGCGCGGTTCGCCGCGTGCGGGGATCGCATAACCTGGTATTGCGCGGCCCTGCTAAGGCCGTGCCCTCTTGGGCATGAGAGTTCAAATCTCTCTCCTCGCGCTGGCCGGTCCCCCGGCACCTTTTCCCCCATTCGCCCCCGCGGGAGTTGCCAAGCTTGGCCAACGGCGCTAGCTTGAGGTGCTAGTCCTTCGTGGTTCATCGGTTCAAATCCGATCTCCCGCACTTTTGAGGGGTCGCTTCGCGACCCCTCGCAAAAGGCAGTCGCTGCGCCTTGAGCGCTCCTGCGCTCAAGGCTATCTCCCGCCAGGGGGCTGAGGCCCCCTGGACCCCGACCGGTGCCCTTTCTCCTCTGGAAACGCCACCAGCACCCTTACGTCCAAGACCCAAGTGGCCGGGCCTGGTGGAGCCGCCCGCGAACGCACCCAGCCCAGCCCCGTCCGGGGAGTCGGGCGAGGGCGAGGTCCGGCTGGCGCGCGAGATCACCCTGCTCGACGCCACGATGATGGGGGTCGGGGCGCTGATGGGCGGTGGCGTGTTCGTCCTCCTCGGTCTCGCGGCGGGCGTCGCCGGGCCTGCCATCATCCTGGCGCTCTTCCTGAACGGCTTCATCACCATCCCGACGCTGCTGGTGTACGCCGAGCTCGGCTCCGCCTCCGACGACGCCGGGGGGGGCTACTTGTGGGTCAAGCAGGGCCTCGGGCAGCCGTACGGGTTCCTGGGCGGCTGGTTCAGCTGGTTCAGTCACGTCATCGCGTGCGCCCTCTACTCGATCGCGAGCGCCGCCTTCATCCTCACCCTCGCCCACTACGCCGGCTGGTTGGAGGGCGAGTCCTTCTGGCTCCTCAAGGGGCTGGCCCTCGGCCTGTGCGCGCTCTTCGTTGGCCTCAACTACGTCGGCGTCAAGATCGGCATCAAGACGGAGAACGTCGTCAACAGCTTCGTCCTCCTGCTGGTCATCGTGTTCATCGGCTTCGGCCTGTGGCGCGTCGCGCACCAGCCGGAGCTCGTGAACGCCAACCTGTTCCCGTTCTTCGGCGGCTCCAGCACGCTCACGGGAATGTCAAACGTCTTCCTCGCGATGGGCATCACGTTCATCGCGTTCGAGGGCTACGAGATCATCTCGCAGACCTCCGAGGAGATCCAAAACCCGCGCCGCAACATCCCGCGCGCCATCTGGGCGAGCTTCCTCATCGCCTGGGTCATCATGCTCCTCATCGCCTTCATCGCGCTGGGGACGACGGCGGCGCCCGATGGCGGCCCAAGCTGGGTCTATCTGGGCGTCCTTAAGGAGCGCGCGCTGGCCACCGTGGCGGCGCAGATCATGCCGTACGGCACCGTGCTCATCGCGGGGGCCGCCCTGCTGCTTCAGCTCACGGCGCTCAACGCCACCATCTACTCCAGCTCCCGCGTCAGCTTCGCGATGGGCCGCGACGGCAACCTGCCGCGCGTCTTCGGCAAGGTCCACCCGAAACGCCGCACCCCCCACACGGCGGTGCTCGGCTCCGGGGTCCTGACGCTCATCATGACGGTGTTCCCCATCGAGGCCGTCGCCGCCAGCGCCGACGTGATGTTCCTCCTTCTGTTCCTCCTGGTGAACCTGGCCTACATCAAGCTCCGCAAGGTCATCCCCGCCGAACGCTTCGGCTTCCGCGCGCCGCTCTTTCCCATCGTCCCCATCGTCGGCATCTTGACGAAATTCTTCCTCGCCGTCTATCTGTTCAAGTATTCCCCGCTCGCGTGGTACGTCACGCTCGCCTGGCTCGGCGTGGGCCTGCTCGCGTACTACCTCTACGTTCGGCCCCGGGAGACGAGCGCGCCGCCCACTCCCCTGCCGCTCATCCCCCTCCCGATGGTGCGCCAGGACCGCCGCGCGTACCGCATCCTCGTGTTGCTCCTGAGCCCCGCCCCGAGCATGGCGCGCGCCCTGTCACGCACCGCCGGCGCCGTCGCGCAGAGCCTCGACGGCGAGGTCGTCTTCCTGCAACCCATCCTCGTCCCTGAGCTCACCCCGCTCGCCGAGGGGCAGGCCTTCCAGCGCGACCGCACGCTGCTCGCCGAGGCGCGCGCCGCGCTTCCGGCGGGCGTCCCCGCCACGACGATGGTGCGCATCGGCCACAACCTCGACGCCATGGTGCGCGACGCCGCGAAGGAGGAGGGCAGCAGCCTGCTCCTCATGAGCGGCCAAGCGCGCGCCACCGTGGGCCAGCCCACCAGCGGACTGCTCGCGTACCCGCCCTGCGACCTCGGGCTTCTGCGCCTGCGCACCCCGGAGGTCGCGGGCGGGCGCGTGCTCGTCACCGCGGGCGCCCAGGCGTCGCTGGGCATCCGGGTCGGCACCGCCATCGCCAAGAGCTGGGGCGGCCGTGCCAAGATCCTCCACGTCCTGACCGGGAGCGACACGGACGGCGAGCGCGCCCGGACCCAGGCCACCGTCGCCCAGAACGCGGTCCCCGGCGCCGTCCTCGACACCGAGCTCGCAAACGGCCCCACCGTGGCCAAGGTGCTCGAGGCGAGCCGCGGCCAGGACCTCCTCGTCCTGGGAGCGAGCATGGCACCGCGCCCATGGCGCCGCAGCCTGCTTGGGCCGCGCACCCAGGAGATCGCCGACCGCGCCCCCGGCAACGTCCTCCTCATGCGCGTCGCCTCCGAGCGCGGCAGCAGCCATTGGCTGGCGCGCCGCATGCTCACCGTGCAGCGCTACTTCCAACCGGAATAACGCCGGCTGGAGCAACGTGCCGAGCGGTGCCCTCGGCCGATCTTCTCTCCTCCATCCAACCCGATGGACGGCCTTCCACCGGAAGCGGCGCCGCGCGCGGCCAAGCGCTGAAATAACCCCCCTCTCTGGCGCGCCCTGGAGAGGGCCTGTGAAGAGCGACCTGCTGCTCAAGATCAAGGACGCCGAGACGGGGGCCGACAAGCGCGTCGCCACCGCCGAGGCCGAGGCGAAGGCCATCGTCGCCGACGCCCGCCGCCAGGCCGAGGCCATCCTCGCCGAGGGCCGCGCCCAGGCCGACTTCGCCCACCAGTCGCGCGTCGAGGCCGCGCGGAAGGCCGCCGAGGCCGAGGCCGCGCGGACCGTCGCCGCCGGCCAGAAGAAGGCCGCGGACGCCAAGAAGCGCGTCGAGGCCGGCCTGCCCGCCGCCGCCGAGCGCGCCGTGAAGACCCTTGAGGGGACCTTCTGATGGCGTTCCTGCCGGCCCGCATGGCTCGTCTCCTCATCGGAGGGCACTCCAGCCATCTCGCCGGCGCCATCGCCACCCTCCACGCCCAAGGTGTCCTCCACATCGAGGACTACGCCGACCCGACGGGCACGACCCGCATCGGCACCCCCCTTCCCGCCGGCGACGCGGCGAGCGCCGACCTCGTCGCGCTGCGCGGCCTCGTCAAGGCGCTCGGCTCCGAGGATTTCGGCCGTGCCCCATCGGCTGGCACCCCCGTGTCGCTCAGCGAGGCGCAGAAGGCGCTCCAACCCGCCCTCGACCGCGCCACTGGCCTGCGCTCCAAGCTTGCCGGCCTGGACTCCGAGGAGTCCTCCCTCCAGCCGCTCGCCGGCCTGGGCCTCGACCTCGGCCTCGCCGCCTCGCTGCGCTCCGTCCGCCTCTTCGTCGGCACGTCCCGCACCGAGCCCGTCCTCCCGGCGGGCGTCGAGGCAAGCCGCTCCGGCTCCGTCCTCGCCGTCGTCGCCCCCCTCGCCCAGGCCCCTGCCACCGAGAAGGCGCTCGCGGCGGCCGGCTTCAACTCCATCACCGTCCCCGCCGGCACCGGCGTCCCGGCCCAGCGCCTTAGCCAGCTCGCGGCCCAGCGAACGAGCCTCCAGGCCGACCTCGCTAAGGCCGAGGCCGACCTCGTCGCCCTGCGCACCGCGTGGGGCCCCCGCCTCGCCGCCCTTGAGGCCACGCTCGCCTCCACGGTCGAGCAGACGCAGGCGCCGCTTCAGTTCGGCGTCACCGCGACCACGTTCCACATCGAGGGCTGGGTCCCCGCCGGCCACCTCGACGCCGTCCGCTCGGCCCTGAAGGCCCGCTTCGGCGAGCAGCTCTACCTGGAGAACCTCGGCGACGCCCCCATGGAGGCTGTCCACGCCGAACACCACAAGCACGGCGAGCACGCTACCGAGCATGCGGCCGGCGCCCACGAGGAGCACCACGCCTCCACGGCCGCCGAGGAGCCTCCCGTCCACCTCAGCAACAAGGGCCCCGCCAAGCCCTACGAGTTCTTCCTCGGCCTACTGGGCAAGCCGCGCTACAACGAGGTGGACCCCAGCAAGCTCATGCTGGTCTTCTTCCCGCTCTTCTTCGGCCTCATGGTCGGCGACGTCGCGGTCGGCCTCCTCATCATGGCGGTCGGCTGGTTCCTCAAGACCAACAAGGTCTTCGGCATTGGTGGCCCCGCCGTCGGCCGTGGCATCTTCATGGGCGGCGTCATGAGTGCCCTCGTCGGCCTCTTCGTCTTCGGCGAAGCGCTCGGCATCCACTTCGTCGTCCCCCACGAGGCCGCCCTCGAAGGCGACCTGTCCTGGGCCAACATCCTGGGGCTCCACCTCGACACGACCGGCTTCTTCCACCTCACGCACGCGGACGTCGCGGAGGCCGCCCACGCGGCCGGAAGCGGCCTCGGCGCCCTCCTCGCGCCGCACACCGACGTCCACCTCGCCGCCGGCCCGATCGTCCTCGGCTGGTACTCCAAGACGCACGACGTCCTCGCGCTCCTCGTCTGGGGCATGCTCATCGGCCTCGTCCACGTCATCCTCGGCCTCCTGCTCGGCTTCCGCAATGTCGCGAAGGCGCACGGCCTCAAGCTCGCCATCCAGGAGAAGGGCGCCTGGCTGTCCCTCATGGCCGGCGGCGCCGTCGCCCTGCTGGCCCCCGCCCCCTTGAGCTACGCCGGCATCGGCCTCGCCGTCGCCTCGGTCGTCCTCCTCTACATGGGCGCCCAGCACGTCATCGGCGTCGGCTTCATCGCGCTCCTGGAGATCCCCGGCCTGGTCGGCAACATCCTCTCCTACACGCGTCTCGCCGCCATCGGCGCCTCGAAAGCCGGCATGGCCATCGCGTTCGGCAACATCGCCTTCGTCGTCATCGCCGGCCACGACGGCGTCGCGAACACGGGCAGCATCGTCGGCTGGCTCGTGTATCTGGCCGCCTTCGGCCTCATTCTTGTCCTCGCCATCATCGCGGGCACGCTGCAGTCCCTGCGTCTGCAGTTCGTCGAGTTTTTCGGCAAGTTCTACACCGGCGGCGGACGGCCTTATGTACCGTTCGGCCGTCGCGCGAAACAAGCCTCCTAATGGACTCCTTCACCGGAGCCCAAAACGGACCCTTCCCCCCACCGATTCCACCCCCTCCTCCCCACCTCTCTCCCACCCTCTTCCCCCCACCACACAAGGAGCACACCACAATGGCCATCGAATCTGGACTCATCGGCATCGGCGCCGGCCTCGCGGTCGGTCTCGCGGGCATTGGCACGGCCATCGCCCAGTACGGCATCGGCGCGGCCGCCGTCGGCGCGACCGCCGAGGACGAGAAGAACTTCGGCAAGGGCCTGACGCTCACCGTCATCCCGGAGACCATCGTTCTCTTCGGCTTCGTCATCGCCTTCCTGCTCATGGGCAAGATGGCCTAACCCGAGAGCGATCCCCATGGGACTCTCGGAGGTCATCACCGACGTCCAGCGTGACGGCGAGCAGCGCGCGGCGGCCATCCTGGCCGCGGCCCGCAAGGAAGCCGCCACCCTCCTCGACGGAGCGCGTGGCCAGGCCAAGGCGTACGAGGCGACCCGCCTCGCCGACGCCGAGCGCCAGGCCAAGGCGGCGTCCGCGATGGTCGCGAGCCGCGCCGAGTCGGACGCCCGCAAGGCCGTCCTCTCCGGCGAGGCCCACCTGCGCGCCGAGCTGAAGGCCGCCATCCTGAAGGCGCTCAAGGACGCCCCGGCCAAGAACCGCCAGGCGCACCTCACCGCCCTCGTCGCGCGCGCCCAGAAGATCATCCCCGCCGGGAAGGTCTGGGGCAACGCGGCCGACGCCGCCACGCTCGAGAAGGCCAAGCCGTACGCTTACGCCGGCGCCACCGCCATCGCGGGCGGCATCATCGTGGAGTCCGAGTCCGGCGACGCCCGCCTCGACCTCTCCTACGAGACGCTGCTCGACGACCAGTGGCGCACCGTCCTGCGCGCCGAGGCCGGGCTCTTCGCCTAAAGGTCCTCCATGGCTCTCCAACTGCTGCGCAAGGGTTCCAGCAACTACCCCTACGCCGTGGCCCGCGTGGCCGCCAAGCGCTCGAAGCTCCTCGACGCTAGCGACTACGAGAAGGCCCTGCAGATGGACGTGGCCGAAATCACGCGCTTCGTGGAGGAGTCCGCGTACAAGGCCGAGGTGGACGAGCTCGCCACCAAGTTCAGCGGGCTTGACCTCCTTGAGGCTGCCCTCACCGTCAACGAGGAGCGCACCTTCGAGGCCGTCCGTCGCATGCTGGGCGGCGAGGCCGGCTCGCTGGTCAACCTCTACCTCGAGCGCAACCACTTCGAGGACCTCAAGACGCTCCTGCGCGGCAAGGCCGCCGGCGCGAGCCGGGCCGAGCTGCTGCGCGAGATGGTCCTGGAGAACCAGGCCACCTACGCGCTCTTCGCCCCGCTCCTCGCGGACGAGGTCAAGACCCTCGCCGACGTCCTCACCGCGCTGGGCAACCAGTCCGGCGAGGCGCGCGCCTGGGCCGCCATCCTCGCCAAGGTCCCCGCCGGCAGCCCGCTCCCGCGCTACGAGGACGCGCTCGACAAGGCGTACTACAACCGCCTCCTCCTCGGCCTCGACGCCGCGAGCGCCAAGGGCGCCGACGTCGTGCGCGAGTTCGTGCGCCGCGAGATCGACACCCGCAACCTCCTCAACGCCGCCCGCTGGGTCGCCGCGCGTGAGTCAGGCGACTTCACGCCCTACGTCGTCCCCGGCGGCCGCCACCTCGGCATCGCCGACACCCTCACCCTTTCCAAGGCCAAGGACCTCCCCGCGTTCGCGGAGGCCCTCGCCGCCACCAAGGTCGCCGATGATCTCAAGGAGGCCGCCGACGCCGCCGCCAAGGCCGGCAAGCTCGGCGCCTTCCAGGCCGCCGTCTGGCGCGCGCACCTCAAGGCGCTCGACCGCCTCGGCCACACTAACCCCCTCAGCCTCGTGCCCATCCTTCTCTTCCTGGTGCGCAAGCACCGCGAGGTCGCCACCCTGCGCGCCATCGCGCGCGGCAAGGCGGCCGGCCTCGCCCCGGACCGGCTCAAGGAGTTGATCGTCTAATGGGCGAGCTCGCTGTCGTCGGCCGCGCCGAGTTCACCTTGGGCTTCCGCCTCGCGGGCATCCGCAAGGTGTGGGACGCTGGCTCCGAGGAGGAGCTCGAGCGCGCCATCGCCCTCGCCCGCCGTGACGACGGCGTTTCCATTCTCGTCCTGGAGACCCGGGACATGACCCGCATCAGCCCCCGCACCCGCGGCGAGCTGGTGTCGAGCGTCTCGCCGACGGTCGTCGCCGTCGGCCTGGAAGAGGACAACACTCTTCGCGAGAAGATCAAGCAAGCAGTTGGTGTCGATCTATGGTAAACCTCAAGGGAACTGTGTACCGCGTCTCCGGACCCGTCGTGACCGCCACCGGCATCAAGCCCGCCATGTACGACATCGTGCGTGTGGGCGATGAGCGCCTGATGGGCGAGGTCATCCAGATCGAGGGAGAGTACTCCATCATCCAGGTCTACGAGGACACGTCCGGCGTCAAGCCCGGCGAGCCCGTCGAGAACACCGGCCTCCCGCTCGTCGTCGAGCTCGGCCCCGGCCTCCTGACGTCCATCTACGATGGCATCCAGCGCCCCCTCGAGGTCCTCCAGGACAAGATGGGCCACTTCATCCTGCGCGGCGTCGACGTCCCCGGCCTCGACCACAGCAAGAAGTGGGAGTTCAAGCCCCTCGTCAAGAAGGGCGACGCCATCAAGCCCGGCCAAGTCATCGGCACGGTCCAGGAATCCACCTCCATCCTGCACAAGATCATGCTGCCCCCGAACGTCGAGGGCGGCAAGGTCACGGACGTCAAGGCCGGCTCCTTCACCATCGAGGAGACCATCCTCACGCTCGACAACGGCGCCAAGGTCGCCATGATGCACAAGTGGCCCGTGCGCAAGCCGCGCCCCTTCGCCGAGAAGCAGCTGCCCACCATCCCCCTCATCACCGGCATGCGCATCCTCGATGGGCTGTTCCCCATCGCCAAGGGCGGCACCGCGGCCATCCCGGGCCCCTTCGGCTCCGGCAAGACCGTCACCCAGCAGTCGCTCGCCAAGTACTCGAACGCCCAGGTCGTCGTCTACATCGGATGCGGCGAGCGCGGCAACGAGATGACGGAAGTTCTGACCGAGTTCCCCGTCCTCGAGGACCCGCAGACCGGCAACCCGTTGATGGCGCGCACCTGCCTCATCGCCAACACCTCCAACATGCCCGTGGCCGCCCGTGAGGCGTCCTGCTACACCGGCATCACCATCGCGGAGTACTACCGCGACATGGGCTACGACGTCGCCCTCATGGCCGACTCGACCTCGCGCTGGGCGGAAGCCATGCGTGAGATCGGCTCCCGCCTCGAGGAGATGCCCGGCGAGGAGGGCTACCCTGCCTACCTCTCGGCCCGCCTGAGCGAGTTCTACGAGCGCGCCGGCCGCTGCACCGTCCTCAACGGCGGCGAAGGCTCCATCTCCGTCATCGGTGCAGTCTCCCCCGCCGGCGGCGACTTCTCCGAGCCCGTCACGCAGGCCACGCTGCGCATCGTGAAGGTCTTCTGGGCCCTCGACGCCAAGCTGGCCCAGCGCCGCCACTTCCCCGCCATCAACTGGCTGCAGTCCTACTCGCTCTACCCCGAATACCTCGCCAGCCACTACGCGGAGCACGCGGCCCCCGACTGGAACGAGACGAAGGCCCAGATCATGGAGATCCTTCAGAAGGAGGCCGAGTTGCAGGAGATCGTCCAGCTCGTCGGCTCCGACGCCCTGCCGCCCGAGCAGCAGGTCACCCTCGAGACGGCCCGCCTCATCCGTGAGATCTACCTCCAGCAGAACGCGTACGACAAGGTCGACGCCTACTCCAGCCTGCAGAAGGACTACAAGCTCTGGAAGGCCATCCTGCGCTACCAGACCCTCTCCGGCGCCGCCCTCAAGATGGGCGCCACCACGAAGGAGCTCACGGGCCTGGCCGCGGTCACCGACCTCGCCCGCGCCCGCTTCGAGGCCAAGTTCGAGGAGGCCTACGCCGCCGCCATGAAGGGCCTGGAGAATGCGTTCACCGAGATGGCCGCGAAGGCCAAGAAGCACGAGGTGCTTGCCTAATGGCCGCCAAGACCCCCGCCGCCCCCGCGGCGCAGACGACGCAGAAAGAGTACCGCACCATCTCCAACGTCAAGGGCCCCCTCGTTTTCGTCCAGAAGACGCACGCGGTCGGCTACGGCGAGCTGGTCCAGCTGCGCCTGCCCAACGGCCAAACCCGCCGCGGCCAGGTCCTCGACACCTCCGGCAAGCACGTCGTCGTGCAGGTCTTCGAGGGCACCACCGGTATCGACAACGACAAGACGACCGTGAAGTTCCTCGGCGAGACCATCAAGTTCGGCGTCTCCAAGAACATCCTGGGCCGCGTCTTCTCGGGCGCCGGCGCCCCCATCGACGGCGGGCCGGAGATCATCCCGGACGACTACCGCGACATCATCGGTGCCGCCATCAACCCGTACAGCCGCGCGTCGCCGCACGACTTCATCCAGACCGGCATCTCGACCATCGACGGCAACAACTCGCTGGTGCGCGGCCAGAAGCTCCCCATCTTCTCGGGCTCCGGTCTCCCCCACAACGACATCGCTCTCCAGATCGCCCGCCAAGCCAAAGTGCGTGGCACGGACGAGGCCTTCGCCGTCGTGTTCGCCGCGATGGGCATCACGAACGAGGAAGCCAAGAAGTTCATGGGCGAGTTCGAGCGCACGGGTGCCCTGAAGCGCGCGGTCATCTTCCAGAACCTGGCCGACGACCCCGCCGTCGAGCGCCTGCTGACGCCCCGCCTGGCCCTCACGGCCGCGGAGTACCTCGCCTTCGACCTCGGCATGCACGTGCTGGTCATCTTCACGGACGTCACGAACTACTGCGAGGCGCTGCGCCAGATCGGCGCCGCCCGTGAGGAAGTCCCTGGCCGCCGTGGCTACCCCGGCTACATGTACACCGACCTGGCCTCGCTCTACGAGCGCGCCGGGAACATCAAGGGCAAGAAGGGCTCGGTCACGCAGTTCCCCATCCTGACGATGCCCGGCGACGACATCACCCACCCCATCCCCGACCTGTCGGGCTACATCACGGAGGGCCAGATTGTCATCAGCCGTGAGCTGCACCGCAAGGGCGTCTACC
Organism: Thermoplasmata archaeon; assembly: GCA_023269235.1. GTDB lineage: Archaea > Thermoplasmatota > E2 > JACPAO01 > JAHFTW01 > JAHFTW01. The sequence goes on along the minus strand of JAHFTW010000002.1, from coordinate 33,617 downwards.
CGCCCATCAACGTGCTCCCCTCGTTGTCGCGCTTGATGAACGCCGGCATCGGCGGCCACAAGACCCGCGACGACCACAAGAAGGTCAGCGACCAGTGCTACGCCTTCTACGCCGAGGGCCGCGACCTGCGTGGCCTCGTCGCCATCGTCGGCAAGGACGCCTTGTCGAGCCGCGACCTGCAGGTCCTGGACTTCGCCGAGCTGTTCGAGAACCGCTACGTCCGCCAGGGCCGCGACGAGGACCGCAGCATCGAGGACACCCTCGATTTGGGCTGGGAACTCCTTGCCACCGTGGACGAGAAGCTGCTCACCCGCATCGACAAGAAGACCATTGAACAATTCCACCCCAAGTACAAGAAGGCTGGAACCCCGGTCAAGGCCCACTAGGCCAGGACCGCCCTCGTCCGGCAAAAGCCTCACCGCCCAGCGTGAGCCCGGCTGACAAGGTCCAAATCCAAGTCACCTGGTCAAGGGTCGAATGGACCTGCACTGGGCCTGGATGCTCGAGGTGCTCTATGGGGTCCTTGCCATCGCGCTGGGCATCGCCGTCCTCGCCGTGGGGGGCCGGCGCCCCGTCAACGGGTGGCTCGGCGCGCTCCTGCTCGTCGAGGGCCTCGGGTGGGGCGGCATCGCCTCGGGCCTGCTGACGCCCATCGGGGACGGGCCGTGGCTCCAGCCTCTGACCGACCTGTTCGCCCTCTCGACCCTCGCCATCCCCGCCCTGTCCCTGCTCTTCACGTTGTGGGCCGTGGACACTCGCTGGACGCGCGCGATGCGCCGGAAACGTGTGGGCTGGGCTGCGGTGCTTCTCACTGTCCTGGCATGGGCGGGGTACCTTGCGACGAAGGAGGTCCACTATGACGCCTGGATCGACGACGCCTCGTGGGTCATGGTCGTCGTCTCGGCCGGGAGCCTCCTCCTCACGTTCTTCGCCTACCGCGCCGCCACGCCGGGGACGCTGGAGAAGAAGCGCCTGGGCAACTACCTCGTCGCCTTCGCCGCGCGCGACCTGGGCATGATTTTCACCAACGTCATGCTCCTCTACGCCTACGACCGCCTTGAAGGGCCGGCCTATGATGGGATGCGCGACTTGGTCCTGTTCGCGTGGGCCGCCTACTTCTTCCTCTTCCTCGGCGCCCTGGCGGTGGGTCTTCTGCGTGGCCAGATCCTCGATTTCGACCTCAAGGTCCGCGCCACCGTGTCGCAAGGCACGATGACTGCCCTCGTCGTCGCCATCTTCGTCGTCGCCACGCAGGTCGCGCAGCACTGGCTGAACGCGGAGTTCGGCTGGGTCGTCGGCGTCGTGATGGCCGGGGTGCTGGTGTTCCTGCGCGATCCGATGCAGAAGTTGACGAACCGGGTCGCCAACCGTCTCGTGCCCGGAGCGAGGCCCACGGCGGAGCAGCCGGCAGGCCACCGCACGGACTTCTACCGCGAGCAGGTCGCCCTCGCGTGGCAGGATGGCACCGTCGGCCCGAAGGAGCGCGCCATCCTGCGCAACCTGCGGGAGCGGCTGGGACTGAGCCTGGAGGAAGCGGGCCGCATCGAGCTCGAGGTCCGCGAGGCCACGGCGGGATGACGGCCGGCTGGACGCTGCGCTTCCTCTACGTCGGCACGAAGGACACGAAGCGTGACGCGGCGTGGTATGTCCAAGGCGGCGCCAAGCTCCTTTGGCACTACAAGGAGTTCGGCGCCGAGGTCGCCGCCCTCGACGTCGGCCCTGGCCCGCTCCTTCTCCTTGCCGACCATCGCGAGGCGGGGACGATGATGCCCGTCTACGAGGTGGCGGAACTCAAGCCTACGGTCCCGGCGCTCATCGACGCGGGCTGGGAACCAGAAGGACCGCCCTTCGGCATCCCCAACGGGCCGTGCCGGATGTTCAAGGACCCGAGCGGCAACGAACTGGCCCTCTTCGAGGATAGTCGCCCGGGCGCCCTCGGGCAGGACCGACCTTCACCGACCCCCGCGAATCGGTCATGAGCCCTGCGGGAGGTCGTCTCGCATGACCCGTCCAAAGCCTCCCGCCGACCCCGCCGCCCGCACGGCATGGCTCGCCTTCCAGGAACTCCCCAACATCGGCCCTGCGATGGCGCACGATTTCATCCGGCTCGGACTGCGTACGCTCGAGGACTTGGAGGGCTCCGACGCGCAGACCCTGTACGACCGGATCGGGCACCTCGATGGAGTGGCCCACGACCCGTGCGTGCTCGACACCTACACCGCTGCCATCCATAATCTCCGCACCGGCGAGGAGCAGCCGTGGTGGGAGTTCAGCCGGCGCCGGAAAACTGGCCAGGAACGCCAGAAAAAGCGGACCTAGGCCTTCGACCGCTCGCGACGGGCCCGCGGGGCCGACGTGGGGATTGGAACGTCAGCGGCGTGCTTGACAAACTCGTTCTCCTTGTGCGCCAGGCGCAGAAGGAAGAGCGCGATGAGCGCCAGCACAGGGCCAAGGGCGTAGAGGCCGAGCGTCACGATGCCCAGCACGGCCCCCACGGTGCCCAGGACAGGGCGGCGGATGAGATAGATCTCGCGCGCGAACACCAGCATGGCGATGGCGGCGACGATGTCCAAACTCGCCGCCAGCCAAGAGAGGCTGTCGGGCAGGAGGATGGGCTGGAACGAGTTGAGTGCAATGGAGACGCCCTGCACCAGGATGACTCCGGCGCCGACAGAGAGGAAGAGGCTCGCGGCCATGGCCTTGTCCGGCCACATGGACGGGTGCAGGGTCACGCCGTCGTCGCGCGTCTCCTCACCCTCCATGCGGCTCTTGATAAGCATGGAGATAGCAAGCAGGGACAATCCAGGCACCAGGCCGGCGTAGGCGAGGGAGAAGAGGCCAGTGAGGGCTCCGAGATAACCCCACAACGCCGCCTGGGCGCGCAACGATAGGATGCCGAAGACCAGGGTCGCGGCCGACATGAGGAGCGAGAGCCAGGACGGATACTGGTCGAGGATGCCGGCAGGCAGGCCACTCTTCACCGTAGCGATCTGCCGCAGCCCTTCCACGAGGATGCCGAGAGCGCCCCCGACGATGAGCAGCAGCGCCGCGAACATCGCTTTGTCCGGCCACTCCGGGTCGTGCCTCTCGGAAACCATGCCTAGCCAGCATGGCGGTGGCTCATAGGCCTGCCGCCGGTCGCTCAGAGGACACGAACCTTGGCGGCGGCCCGTTTGGCGCGCTCGCGGGCTTCGGCGGTCGTCTTGCCGGAGGCGACGACGACGCCCATGCGGCGGTTCTTGTGCGCCGCCGGTTTTCCAAAGAGGCGAAGGAGCGTTCCCGGCTCCGCGAGGGCGGCCTCGACACCTTCGAAGCGCGGTGTCCCGGATTCGCCCTGGGCGAGGATGACCGCGGAGGCCCACGGCCCCTTCGCGCCGACGTCGGGGATGGGGAGGCCCGTGATGGCGCGGACGTGGAGGGCGAACTCGGAGAGCTCCTGGGAGCCCAGCGTGACGAGGCCGGTGTCGTGCGGGCGCGGCGACACTTCGCTGAACCACACCTCGTCGCCCGCGATGAAGAGCTCGACGCCGAACAGGCCGCGGCCGCCCAGCGCGTCGGTGACACTCTTGGCGATTTCCTGCGAACGGGCCAGGGCCTGGGGGCTCATCGCCATGGGCTGCCACGACTCGCGGTAGTCGCCGTCAATCTGGACGTGGCCAATGGGCGGGCAGAACAGCGTGCCGCCGGCGTGGCGCACGGTCAGAAGCGTGATCTCGTAGTCGAAGCGGATGAAGGACTCCACGATGACGCGCCCGGTCTTGACGCGGCCCTTCATGGCGTGCTCCCAAGCCGTCACGACGTCGGCCTCGGTGCGCACGACGCTCTGGCCCTTGCCGCTGCTCGACATGGTGGGCTTCACGACGCAGGGCATCCCGATGACGGCGACGGCGGCCTTGAACTCCTCCAGCGTCGAGGCGAAACGGTAGTGGCTCGTCGGCAGCTTGAGCGTCTCGGCGGCGAGGCGGCGGATGCCTTCGCGGTCCATCGTCAGGCGAGCGGCCTTCGCGGTGGGGATGACAGTGAACCCTTCGCCCTCCAGCCGCTCCAATTCCGCGGTGGCGATGGCTTCGATTTCCGGGACCACCCAGTCGGGGTCCTCGGCCTCAATGACGCGGCGCAGGGCGGCGGGGTCCGTCATGTCGAGGACGTGGCTGCGGTGAGCGACCTGCATGGCGGGGGCGTTGGCGTAGCGGTCGCACGCGATGGTCTCGATGCCCAGCCGCTGCGCCTCGATGACGACCTCCTTGCCGAGCTCGCCGGAGCCCAGGAGCAGGAGCTTCTTCGCCGTCGCCGTGAGGGGGGTGCCCCAGGTCATCGCGTCGCCGAAGGGGGGGTTCCATGAAGGGTTTGGGGACGCCCGTCGCCCCTCGGCCGCCGATTGCATGGTAAAGCCCAATGGACTGGCCGGCACGGCACGAAATTCGCCGCAACTTGTGCCTTTCTGGCCATTCGACAGGAGAAAATAGCCTACGGAATCCGCTCCCACGCCTCAAGCCTTTCATACCCCCCCGACTTCGTTTCATTGCAGACGAACGTTCTGCCGGCCTGCTTCCTCGGAAACGGGCCGACTACACGGATGTGACCACAATGGGACTCTTTGGTATCGGCAAAAAGAAGAAGGCAGACGACAAGTCCTGCGGCTCCGAGAAGAGCTGCGGTTCGGCCAAGGGCGACGCCAAGAGCTGCGGCTCGGCGAAGTCCTGCGGCAGCATGAAGGGTGGCGACAAGTCCTGCGGCTCCGCGAAGAGCTGTGGCAGCGCCAAGGCCCCCGCGGCCCCGGCGCCCCCCGCCAAGAAGGCCAAGTAAGGCCCTCTCCTTCAGGAGAACAATGCCCCTCTCTCCCTCTTCCCTTCCCTTTCTTGGAGCCGGCCTCGGCTACCGCCGCGCCATCCGCTCCTTCTACGACCAGCCGGGGCTCCCGCTCGGCTTCCTGGAGCTGATGCCGGAGCACATCTTCGACGCCAGCGCGCAGTCCCAAGCCGAACTGGCCGAGGACACTGCGAACCGCCCCGTCGTGACGCACAGCATCAGCCTGAGCATCGGCACCGCCACCGGCCCCGACGGTCGCTTCCTCCCCAAGATGGCGCGCGTCAACCGCCGCTACAAAGTGCCGTGGTGCAGCGACCACCTCTGCTTCACCAAGATCGGCGGCCAGCGCATCGGCCAGCTCACACCCATCCCATACACGGACGCCTCGCTCGCCGCCGTCGTCGCGAACGTCAAGATCGTGCAGAAGGCCGTCGGCGTCCCGTTCCTCATCGAGAACATCAGCCAGTACTTCCAGTTCCCCGGCAACACCCTGAGCGAGCCCGCCTTCATGGCCGAGGTCGCCGCCAAGACCGGCTGCGGTGTGCTCCTCGACGTCACGAACCTCCGCAACAACGCGGCCAACCTGGGCTGGGACCCGCAGCGCTACCTCGCCGAGTTCCCCCTGAATCGGTTGGTCCAGTTCCACCTCGCGGGCTCCGAGTGGGTCGCGGGCAAGCTGCTCGACACCCACGGCGCCGCCGTCCACCCCGACGTCTGGAAGCTCACCAAGCAGGTCATTGACGCGAGCCATGTGCGCGCTCTTCTCATCGAGCGCGACCAGACGTTCGGCAGCCTCAAGCGCCTCGAGGCCGAAGTGCGCAAAGCCGACAGGCTAATGCAGGGCGCGGCAGGGGCCTAAGATGGTTGCTGCCGGTTCCAGCCAGCTCGCGAAACTTCAGTCCGCGCTCGCGGCCCTCCTGATGGAGCCCGGCCGCCTGGAGGCGTTCCAGAACGACCCGAAGGCGTACGCGCGCCGTTTTGGCCTCACGGGCGACACCGCGGCCCTACTCGCCGGCCTCCCGCCAGAAGGGGCCGCCTACTTCGCGAGCCGCCGCGTCATCGACCGCTTCAGCTACCTGAGCGGCGACCTGCCGCGCTCCGTCGCCGCCGTGGACCACGCCGTCGGGCTCGCGGCCACCTACTTCGCGGACAAGCCGTACGCGTTCGAGGACCCGCGCGACGAAGTGCGTCAGTTCCGCGCCTGGGCCCTCGCGGCCGCGAAGAAGGGCACCCTTCCAGCACCGGTCGCCGACCTCGTCGCCATCGAGGCCGGCGGCATGCTCCTCATGGACAAGGCGTACGCGAAGCCGGCGAAGTCCAAGACCGTGAAACGCGCGTCCGGCATGGCTCTCCTCGCGCTCCGCCACGACCCGGAGGAGCTGCTGCATGGCGACACGCTCGCGGCGCCCAGGGGCAATTTCCCGACCGTCCTCGCCCGCGAAGAGGACGACATCGAGGTCTACAAGCTCGAGCCCGTCGCCATCGCGCTGTTCAAGGCCGCGACAGGGCGCCTCGGCGACGACGCCGTCGTGGCGAAGCTCGCCTCCAAGTTCACGGCCAAGGCGGTGCGCGCGAGCCTGCGCGACCTGCGCAAGCTCGGCATCCTCTGCCCAAACTCGAGGCCTTCGGCGGCACGCCCGAAACGGGCAGGGCCCGCACCATTGTCGGCGGCGTTCTAAGGTCCGAGGCGCGCGAACGATCGCACAGGGTCCGCCCCGGCTCTCCGCAACCTTGTTATCGCGTGAGGCGTTGGCCCTCGTACTGACCCTCCGTGTTGCCGAATGACCTCCACCGTGATCGGCGCCGTTGCGCCACGTCCAAGCCCGCCTACGTCCCGTTTTTCTGCTGATTCCGCGGCGACTGATTCCCGAAGAGACGTCCTGGTCACCGACCTGGACCGCACGTTCAGCAACCCCGACTTGTCCCTGAACGCGCACGCGCTGGCGACGGTCGCCTTGCTGCGAGAGGAGGGGATCGTCTGCGTCCTCGCCACCGGGCGTTGGCTTCCGGAGCTCCCCATTGACCCGTTGACGAACCTCTTCGATGGCTTCGTGTTGGAAGGAGGGGCCCGCTGGGGCGCCCACGACGATTTGGCCTGCGCGGCAGGCGCCCCGCACGTGATGGACGCCGCCTCGGTCTTGGAAGCCGCGGGGGCTCAAGTGCGACGTCGGACGGCCTCCTTCTCCGTGGATCGCCACTGGGAGAAGACCCTGCGCGACATGGGGTCCTGCTCCGTGCAGCCCAACCGGGACTCCATTGACGTCCTCCCGCTCGGCATTGACAAGGGCACCGGGGTTTCCGCTTGGCTGGACTACGCCGGGATCTCGCCGCGGCGCATTGTCGCCGTCGGCGATGGCGAGAACGACGTCCCGCTCCTCCTCAGAGCCGATGTTCGCATCGCCGTCGGCAACGCGGTTCCGCAGTTGCGGGACGTGGCCGAGTGGACCACGCGGGGCGAGTGCGCCAAGGGCTTCGTCGAAGCCGTCTACGCCGCCTTCCCCGAGGTGTTCGCGTGAGCATCAACATGGTCGTCTCGACGCAGACCCCGCTCCTGCGCTTTGATGCCAAAGGAAGCCAGCCCGGGCCCGCCGGCCCCGGCTTGCCGCCCCACCGGCTGTCCCCTGGCGGCGTCTGCCGCATGGTCCTCCCCACGCTGCAGCACCTGCGAGCGGCCGGGTTCCTCAACCACGCGCACTGGTATTCCCTCAACCCCGGCGCCCCCTCCGTCGTCCCGATGGATGGCGGGAACGTGACCCTGCACCACCTGGACATGAACCCCGTGGCCCTCGAGGCCTACGGACGGAGCAAGGAGAAACTGTGGGCCGACATCCACGGGCTCCCGCACGCGCCCCTCCAGGCGGAGGACTTCCGCCAATACGCCCGCTACAATGCGCGCACGGCGGACGCGCTCCTTGAGCACGGAAGCGACTTGGAGCTCGCGTACATCCACGACTTCCAGCTCATGCAAGTGGGCGGCCTCATTGGTCCCGCCGCGCCCTGCGTGTTGCGTTGGCACGTCCCCTGGGACCCCAAGCGCATGCCCCCGTACACGCGGCAGTTCCTGCTCCGGGCGATGGAGGACTTCGACGCGGTCATCGTCAGCACGCGCCGCGACCTGCAAGGACTGATGGACGCCGGCTTCCATGGCAAGGTCCGCCAGATCTACCCCCACATCGACCCCCAGGATTGGCCCTCCGCCACACAAGAAGGCCTGCGACGCCTCGAGGAGGCGTGGCATCTGCCGGAGGACGCCCCCTTGTTCCTCATGGTGGCCCGCATGGATCCGATGAAGCGCCACGACCTGGCCGTCCGCGCCTTCGCCCGCGTCGCCAAGAAGCATCCCACGGCGAGGATCGCGTTCATCGGGAACGGCAGCTTCAGCGGAAAGCTCGGGGCCACGACCGGACCGGGCAAGGCGGATCGGTGGCGAGCGACGGTCGAGGCGGAGACGCAGAAGCTGGGACTCCGGGACCGCGTCGTGTTCGCCCATTGGGTGCCAGACGACCTCCTGGCCGCCGCGTACGCCCGCTGCACGGCCGTCTTGCTGCCCAGCGACATCGAAGGCTTCGGGTTGACGCCCCTCGAAGGCTGGATCTACAAGCGACCGGCGATCATCTCCGACGGCATCGGGGCCAGCGAGATCGTCAACCACGGCGTGAACGGACTGGTGTTCCCCGCCGGCAACGAGGCGGCCTTCGCGGACGCGATGGACCGGGTCCTGAGCGACCCCGAGGCCACGCGGCGCATGGGAGAAACCGGGAACGTCACGCTCCCCAACTTCACCGCGCAAGCCGCCGGCCCCCGCATCAAGGAGGTCCTCGACGAGGCGCTGGCCGGCTTCCGCGCGCACGTCCTGGGCGCCGATTCGGGGTCTCCGGCCCCATGATCGATCCGGCGATTCGCCGGCCCCTTCTGGCTGACGCGGTCTTCTCCCGCCTCATGGACGCGCTCACGGGCGGGTCGTTCCTTGCCGGGCTGGGCCTGCTGGTGGGGGCTGACAATCTCGGGCTCGCGGTGCTCGCCTCGCTTCCCTTCCTGGCGCAAGTCGCCCAATTGCCCGCCGTCGCCATCTTGCTCAAGTGGACCGACCGGCGCCGCATCGTGCTGTGGACGGCCGGTGCATCGCGGACCCTGCTCCTGGTCATCGCGCTGCTCCTGGTGGCTTCGCCCGCCGCCGTGACCGAGACGCTGCTCATCGGGGTGCTTGGCGCCGCCGCCCTGCTCACGGTCGTCGCCACCGCCGCTTGGAACTGGTGGATTCGCGACCTCATCCCGACCCGGGAACTGGGCTCCTTCTTCGGGCAGCGTCTGCGCGGCGCCACCTTCGCCACGCTGGGCACGATCCTTCTTGCGGGGGCCATGCTGGACCGGTTCATCCAGGGCGGCCACTCGCCGTGGGGCTACGCGGTGCTCTTCGGGGCAGGAGGCTTGGCGGGCCTGCTGGGTCTCGTCGCCCTGGCTCGAACGCCGCACGTGCGTCCTCCCCCCAGTCCGTCGGCGGCCGGGTCGCTTCGGCGCATCCCCCTGGCGCTGAAGAGCGCGCCCCGCCTTCTCGTGACGTCCCTCTCGATGGCCAGCGTGGCCGCGACCTTCGCGCTCCCCTTCACGGCCGTGTACCTGCTGCGCGGGGTTGGGTATAGCTTCCTCGCGGTCACCACGATGGCCGTCACGAGTCAGCTTGCCTACCTGGCCGGCTTGCGGGGCTGGGCGCTCATCTCGGACAAGCACGGCGACCGGAGCTTGCTGTCCATCTCCATGGGCATCCTGGCGTTCACGATGGCAGGGTGGTCCCTCGCGGGCTGGAGCGCGGGTCCCAGCCTCTTCGCGGCCTTGCTGGTGCTGCATTTCCTGGCCGGCTTCGCGCTCGGCGGAATCGAGTTGGCAAGCACCAACCTGCTCCTGCGCTCCGCACCGTCAGGCAACGAGGCGGCCCATTTGGCGGGTATCTCGTTCGTCCGTGCGGCGGCCAGCGGCGTCGGCGTCCTGGCCGCGGGCGCCATCTGGCAATCCATCGGCGCGGGCGTCCTCTGGACCGGCACCATTCCTGGGTTGGGCGGATGGGAGTTCCGGGGATTCCAGCTCCTCTGCGTCGTGTCGCTCGGGCTCTGCCTCGCCGCCGGCCTGGCCGTGGCCCGCATGCAGGACCCGCAGGGGCGGCGCATCGTCGATGTCGCGCGCGCCATGCGCCGCGAGGTCCACCAGATGTCCTCCGTCGCGGGCATCCGCGGGCTCATCCACGCCGTCTCCTACTCGGTCGAGCTGATGGCCTGGCCTTTCGCGGCGCGGCAAGCCCGCAAGGACAAGCCGGCCCCCGACGAGGACCGCGATCGGACCTAAGACTTCGATCAGGGATCGACGGGGTCGCGGTTGCGCATGATGAACGTGGCGAACCGCGACAGGGCGCCTTCCTCGTGCCGGACGAGCGCGGTCTCGAACGCGCCCGAGAACCGGCGAATCCAGCCACGCGGCGCGACGCGCAACGTGTACGACACCCGCGTGCCCCGCTCGTTGGGATGAAGGTCATAGCGGCGCTGGACCGTGGCGCGGTCACTTTCGAACATGCAGGACAGGGTCTTCCCCTCGTCGAACTCCACGACGCGCACCGCCGCCCGATACGTGCCGTGACCGTCCGGGCTTTTCTTCTTCTCGATCCAGGCCGCGCCCGGCATCAGGGGGCGATCCGAGACATGCTCGACCTCCTCCATGATGGGATTCCAATCCTGGAGCTTGTCCGTGTCGGACAACACGGCGAAGACTTCGTGCGGCGGAAGCGGCACGGTTTTGGCCCAGCTGAACTGGCTCATGGTGCTGGATGCGTGTGGCACCTAAGGGGCTTTCCCCTGAACATGTCAAGCCCGTTTTCCAGAGAAGGAATCCCGAGCCGCGACTCGAACACAACGTTAAGGTTCGCCGCGGTTAGCCGGGCCACGAGAGCAATGGACGCCCCCGCACGGGGGCGGGCATTTTTCCGGATCCCAACGCCGCGCATCCGGGTGCCCGTCCAGGTCGAACAAGAGACGCGCACGCTTCGCAAATGGGTTCTCATGGGCGCGGCCGTCGGAGCCGCCGCGGGGGGCGCCGCCATCCTGTTTTTGTGGTCCATCCGCACCGCCTCCCACTTCCTTCTGGAATCCATCGCCGGGTACCAGGCTCCCGAGGGGGGCCACGCTGCCGTCCTCACCCATCCGTGGCTCCTCCCGCTCGTCCCGGCCCTCGGCGGCCTGTTGGCCGGTTTGCTCGTCTGGAAGCTGGCCCCGCAAGCCGCGGGCATCGGAACCGATGCCGCCATCCGCGCGTTCCATCGCCAGGAGGCCATCTCGGTCAAGACGACGCTCGTCAAGCTCGTCTCCAGCGCGCTGACCATCGGCAGCGGCGGTACCAGCGGTCGCGAAGGCCCCATCGCCCAAGTGGGCGCGGGCACCGGGTCCTGGATCGCACGCAAGCTCCGTTTTTCGGCCCAGGAGCATGGGCTGGCGATGGCGGCCGGCCTTGGGGCCGGAATCTCCGCCATGTTCAAGGCCCCGCTCGCGGGGGCCATCATCGCCGCCGAGGTGTTCTACCGGGAGGATTTCGAGGTCGACGCGCTCGTTCCGACGCTGGTCGCCTCCGTCGTCGGATACAGTGTGGTTGGGTTCGCGACCGGATGGCAACCCATCTTCCAAACTGGAGTGGACCCCTTCAGCTTCGGGGCGCCGATCACGTTGCTCCTCTATGCGGTCCTGGGGACCGTGTGCGGGCTGGCGGCCCGTCTGGCCATCCGGATCTTCTACCCGACGCAGTCGTTCTTCAAGCGGTTCCCACTCTACCTCACGGCCCCCGTCGGCGGGCTTCTCGTGGGGCTCGTGGCGCTGGCGACGTTCGAGGCGTTCGGGTTCACGAACGTCCTGGGCACCGGTGCGGGGTGGCTCCAGCTCGCGCTGTTGCACCAGCCCATCTCCACGAGCACCCTTGTGCCCACCGCGGTTTTGTTCCTCGTCGCCGCCGCCGCGGAGCTCATCGGAATCACGTTGACCATGGGGTCCGGCGGATCGGGCGGCATCTTCGGCCCGAGCCTGGTGGTCGGAGGGTTCCTGGGCGCCGGCTTCGGAAGCGTGGCGTATTCGGTGTGGCCAAGCGTCGTCCCCGACATCGCGCCGTTCGCCATCGTCGGGATGATTGCCTACTTCGCCGGGGCCGCCAAGGCGCCCATTGGGACCATCATCATGGTCGTCGAGATGACGGGCGGCTACGGTCTGCTCGGACCCTCCATGGTCGCCGTCATGTTCTCCTTCCTGCTTTCCGGGCACAAGAGCATGTTCGCCAGCCAAGTCAAGAACCGCTTGGCGTCCCCCGCGCACGCGGACGAGTTCGAGGCCCTCGTGCTGCACCAGCACCGCGTCCGCGACGTGCTCCACCCGAATCCTCCCACCGTTTCCCTCGACACGCCGCTTCCCGACGCCCTGGTCTTCCTGCAGAAGACCGACATCTGGACACTCCCGGTCCTGGAGGATGGGAAGCTCATCGGGATCGCGGCGCTGCGCGACCTGCAGCGCGTCCCCGAGGCCGATCGGCCCAACCGAACGGTGCGCGACGTCATGGCCCGCGACCTGGTGGTGGCCCGACCGGAGGACGACCTGTTCCAGACGCTCTCGGCGCTCCTGGAACGGAACCTGAACGCCTTGCCCGTCGTGGCAGGCGATGAGCCAGGGCGGCTGGTCGGTCTTGTGACCCGCGCGGATTTGGCGGGCGTTTTGCAGGCGGCCCGCACCAGGCGCGCGCCTGAAGTCCATCGTGCGAGCCCGGCCTCGTTCCGCTCGCCGACGGCCTAGGCGAGGTGAGCTGCCGCCCGCGCGTCTTGCTGGGCTTCGTCGTCGTCACGAGGGACAGCATGCCGCCTCCGTCCTCACCGCCGGCACTCTGAGGATCGTGGATGCCGCCGTGGCTTGTCCCCGTCCGGGACATCGGCTCCCGGACCAACCCGCACGCCCGCGCCGCGATGGCGCGGGGTCGCCGTGGCCGAAGTCGAGCGCAGCACGGTGAAGGACGTCTGGGCCAAGGAACCACAGGAGTGGCTCGTCGCGTCTGGAACCCCGTTTCGTTCCCGACACATGCCAGGCCCCTTGACTCGCATCCCAAAATCCGGAAAACAGACCAGGGGTCCTCTGGACCAAGAGTGCGGTGCCGACGCCCACAGCGTTCCGCAGCGGACTGCCCGAAACGTGGGCCCCGTCGCCGCGACCGGCACCCTTAACACCTCGCCCACTGCGGCGCAGTCCAAGTCAGAACGGAGTGGCCGCAAGCGGCGCCGCCCTTTGTCCCCGCGACAAGGCACGCTTGCACATCGGGACGCAATCCCGGGCCAGGGCGGCGCTATCCGCCCCCGACCCGAGACAACCATGTCCATCCCGACCCCTTCGGCCTCCCAGGCCACCCCCGCCCAGCCCACGTCGTTCGCGACGTTCAACGCCATGCCCCTCCAGCCGGGCACGCTCGACGCCATCGCCGCGATGGGGTACGAGACCCCGACGCCCATCCAGGCCGCCGCCATCGCCCCGTTCCTCGCCGGCCGCGACGTGCTCGCCCAGGCCCGCACCGGCACCGGCAAGACCGCCAGCTTCGGCGTCCCGATTGTGGACCGCTTGCGCTCCGGCGGCTCTCCCGGCATCGTCGGACTCGTCCTCGTCCCGACCCGTGAGCTCGCCATCCAGGTCGCCGAGGAGTGCCGCGACCTCGCCAAGGGCTCCCGCTTGCGCGTCGTCGAGATCTACGGCGGCGTCGGGTACGGCAAGCAGACGCACGACCTGCGCGCCGGCGGCACCATCCTGCTCGTCGCCACGCCGGGCCGTCTCATCGACTACCTCGGCCAGGGCGCGTTCAAGCTCGACCAGGTCCAGATCCTCGTCCTCGACGAGGCCGACCGCATGCTCGACATGGGCTTCATCCACGACATGGAGCGCATCATCCGCGTCCTCCCGGTCAAGCGCCAGACCGGCTTCTACTCCGCGACGCTGCCGCCGCCCATCCAGAAGCTCGCGGACAAGATGCTCAAGGACCCCGTGAAGGTCAAGGTCGAGTCCGGCCCGACCACGACGACCCTGACGGAGCAGCGCTTCATCAAGATGGAGAAGGCCGACAAGTCGCGCGCCCTCCTGGTCCTCCTGCACCAGGAGCAGCCCGAGCGCGGCATCGTCTTCACGCGCACCAAGCACCTCGCCCGCCGCCTCGCCGACCAGCTGCAGGCGCGCGGCTGGTCCTGCGTCCCGCTCCAGGGCAACATGAGCCAAGGCCAGCGCGAGCGCGCCATGGACGCCTTCCGCAAGGGCGAGGCCCGCCTGCTCGTCGCCACCGACGTCGCCGCGCGCGGCATCGACGTCCCCGAGCTCACGCACGTCATCAACTACGACCTGCCCGACGAGCCCGAGGCGTACGTCCACCGCATCGGCCGCACCGGCCGCATGGGCCGCACCGGGAAGGCGTTCACCTTCGTCCAGAGCGACGAGGCGCGCGACTGGCGCACCATTGAGCAGATTGCCGGCCTGCAGATTCCCCGCCACGACCTGGGCCAGCTTCCGCCCGAGGGCCCCGCCGGCCCGGACATGGACAAGGCCCCTGTCGTCTACAAGGGCAACGGCAACAACGGCCCGGGCGGCTTCCGCCAGCCCCACCAGGGCGGCCACCAGGCCCGCAACGCCCCCGACCAGGAGCGCGGCCCGCAGGGCGGCTTCGGCCGCTCCGGCGGACGCGGGCCCCGTCAACAGGGGCGCTTCAGCCGCGGACGCAGCTCCGGAGGCCAGAGCAGCCAGAAGGGCAGCCACGGTTTCAGCCGCGACTCCTACCGCTAGGCCTGGGAGCACCAGGAGGAGGGGCCGCCAACCCTTTTCTCCGACGGCCCTGTGCCCGACCCGATGAGCACCGTCCAGGTCTCTATTCTCATGGGCTCGAAGTCCGACTGGGAGGTCGTCAAGGCCGCCCGCGACCAGCTGACCGCGCTCGGCGTCACGACCGAGGCGAAGGTCCTCTCTGCGCACCGCGCTCCCGGGCCGCTCCACACCTACGTGGACGCCTCCCCCGCCAAGGTCTTCATCTGCGCCGCCGGCGGCGCCGCCCACCTTGCCGGCGTGGTCGCGAGCCTCACCACCCGCCCCGTCATCGCCCTCCCCATCGCGGGCAAGTACCTGGATGGCCTCGACTCGTTGCTCGCCATGGTCCAGATGCCCAAGGGCGTCCCCGTCGCCACCGTCGCCATCAACGGCGCCGGCAACGCCGGCCTCCTCGCCGCGCAGATGCTCGCCGTCGCCGACCCGGCGCTCGCCAAGAAGCTTGTCGAGCACCGGGCGAGCGAGATGCAGAAGGTCCTCGCCGAGAAGCTGGAGTAGCGTGGACGTCCGCGACGGCCGCGACCCTGCCGCCGTCCAGCAGGCCGCCGCCCATTTGCGGGCGGGCCGCCTCGTCGTCTTCCCCACCGAGACGGTGTACGGACTCGGGGCGGACGCGGCCGACGACGACGCCGTGCGCTCCATCTTCGCCGCCAAGGGCCGCCCGGCGGACAACCCCGTTATCGTGCACTGCCGTGACATCGCCCACGCCCAAGCCGTGAGCGGCCCCTGGCCCAAGGGCGCGCTGGAGCTCGCGAAGCGGTTCTGGCCGGGCCCCCTCACCCTCGTGGTCCCGCGCTCGAGGGCCACCGCGCCGACCTGCTCCGCAGGCCTGGACACGGTCGCCTTGCGCGTGCCGGCCCACCCCGTCGCCCAGGCCCTTCTGCACGCGAGCGGGCTCGCCATCGCGGCCCCGAGCGCCAACCGCAGCGGGCTTCCCAGCCCGACTCGCGTCGCGGACGCGGTGGCCGACCTCGGCGAGCGGGCCGCCCTGTACCTCGACGGAGGCCCCTGCGACGTCGGCCTCGAGTCCACCGTCGTCGGCTGGCCCGGCGGCAAGCTCACCCTGCTTCGGCAAGGCGGCGTCCCCGCCGAGCAGATTGCGGCCGTGGCGGGCCCGCTCGCCAATGCCGCTCCTGGAGCCGCCCCGTTGGCACCGGGGATGAAGTACCGCCACTACGCGCCGGAGACGCCGCTACGCCTCGTCGCGTCTGGCGCCTTGCGCGCGCTGTGGGACCAGGAGCGCCGCCGCGCCACGCGCACGGCGTGGCTCGTCAGCACCGAGTCCGGGCTGCGCGGCGACGGCGTCACCGTGGTTGCCTCCCGCCACGACCCCAAAGCGTGGGCGCACCGGCTCTTCGCGGCGCTACGCGACGCGGACGTCGGCTACGACGCCATCGTCGTCGAGGCGATCCCGGAGGACGGCTTGGGCGCCGCCGTCATGGAGCGGCTGCGAAAGGCAGCCACGCGCTGAGGGACGCCGACGAGGCAGTTCCTTCCGTGGAAAGCTGTTGGCAGGCCTCGTTCTGCGAGGAGTCCGCCGTCGGGACGCCGTCCGTGCACCAGGCGACGGTCCCGTCCAGGCCGAGGGTCACGCCGCTCGAGACCATCTGGACCTTCCAGTCGCCCGTCGTCGGATCGAAGGGCAGCGACTTCTGCTGTGAGCCGAACGTCGGGGTCAGAGTCTGACGGTACTCCATCCCGTTGGGGTCCGTCACGGTGATGGTGATGGTGCCGAGGCCGGTGCCGGCGGCGCTGTCACGGGCCGAGAAGACCAGGACGCCGTCTTTGTGGACCTTGGAGATGTCGAACGAGCCTGAGTCCGTGTTCGAGAGCGTGGAGACGGTGCCTTGGACGGTGCCGGCCTCCTGCTTGATCTTCGGCGCCTGGGCGGCCGGCTTGGACGCCGACTGGTCCGGCACGTCGACGTTGACGCCGTTGATGTTGAGGTTCCTGGCGCCCATGACGCGGACCGACTTGACGGTGCCGTCCTCGTACGAGACGCTCGCCATCAGGCTGACGCCGCGGCCCTTGGCCGGGGCGAGTAGGACGTTCCAAGTGCGGTCCTCGGGGTTGAGGAACCAGGTGGCGACCTGGTTCGGCTTGCCGACCTGCTGGGCGAAGGTGGAGTTGGCGGCCGCCAGGTTGGCGGAGGCCTTGTCGGAGTCGATGGTCCATGCGTTGAGCGCGGCGCGCAAGTCGATGCCGGACTTCTCGATCTGGGCCATGCCGCTTTCGGCCTCCGTGCTGTTGGCCACCTGCTTGCTGTACAGGATGGAGCGGTCGGCGCCGACGAGGACGCCGTAAACGCCTTTCGAGGAGAGGTAGGCGTAGCCCCAGCCGGGCGCGACGCCGTCGCCGACGGCGGGGTCGGAGAGGATGGCGAGGATGGCCTCCGGGTTGGTGTCGGCCTGCTTCTGGGCCTGCTCGCGGATGGCCTCGCGGGCGGCGGGGGGGAGGGTGATGTTGGCCTCGAGTCCGAAGACGCTCACAAGCTGGGCGTTCGAGTCCCAGTCAGCGGCGGCGCCATCGGCGACCGAGCGCAGGCCAAGGGCGGTGGCGCCCCCGACGCCGGTGCAACCGGCGAAGAGAGCGACCAGGAGGGGCAGGACAAGAAGGGCTTGGCGGGTCATGGCGACAACCAAGCTCCCACTTCGCTCCTGGCTTTTGACTCTTTTGGGGGGTTTGTTTCACGTTGCCAGGAGGCGCATGCGCTCCGCCAGGATGCCCATGGCGGTGGCCGTCTCGAGGCTGACGCGCTTTCCGGTGAGCTCCAAATGGTGGGGGATCCCCTTGAGCCAGGAGGCGGGGAGGCCGCGTTTTCCGAGGCCCATGAGCACGACGAGGGGGCGGCCGTGGGCGCGCTCCGCGGCGGTCGCGAAGTCGAGGGCCTTGAGGACGTCCGGCGACGGCGTCGTGGCGATGGGAAGGCCGGGCCAAGTGGGCATCGAGCCGTCCTCGCCGGCGGGGATCCAGTGGATGCGGCCGGCCGCGGCGAGCTCGGAGACGTAGCCTTCGCCTTCGCCGATGTGGGTCTCTTTCGCGGCCTTGCGCACGGTCTGGTCGAGGCCGCCGGGGAAGCCGACGAGCGCCAGGTCGAGCCCGAAGGCCCAGCACAGGGGCGCGGCGCGGCCGACGGCGCGCAAGTGGGTCTCGCCGAGCTTGCCGTCGTAGGTGTCCACGATGGCGAGGATGGGGCGCTTGCTCGACGGCGCCGCCGCGCGAATCGCCGTCACGGGCGTGGGCGGCGTGGGGGCGGAGGCGGGCGCGGGCTTGCCGGTGCGCAGCCGCTCGGCGCCTTTGGAGATGTTGCCGGCGATGGCCTCGCGGGCCTTGGGGTCGGCCACGGTCTTGGCGACCTCGAAGCCTTCCGCGAACCAGGCGGCGGCCAGGTCGGGCAGGTCCACCTTGTCGGCGCGGGCGGCGAGGGCGGCCAGCAGGCGGGCGCGGACCTCGGGGTCGTCACCCAGGGCCTCGTGCACGATGGTGAGGTCGTCGCCGGCGAGGCTCGCGACGATGCCGCGGATGACCTCGACTTGGTCCTTGGCGGGCAGTGTCCCGGCGATGCCGATGGCCTCCTCCAGGAGCGGCTGCGGGTTGTGGTTGTGGTGGTAGGCAAGCAGGCGGGCGCGCAGGGAGGCGTCGGGCCACGAGCGGATGGCCTCCACGACGCCGGGCGCCTCGCCGAGCCCGAGCACGCGCTTGCCGGCCTCGAGCGGGTCGGAGCCTTTCTCGAGGGCGTGGCGTAGGAGTTCGGGCATCAGTTCGGGCGGGCACCAGCGCGCCACGGCCGGGAGCGCCTCCAGCAGCTCCTTGCCGTCCAGGGTGAACGCGATGCGGACGACACGGTCTTGGAAGCGCGCGAGCGTCTCGTCGAGGCCCACGTCGCCGTCACGCCACGTCGGGCCCTTCTTCGCGAGCATGGAAAGCACCTCGGCCTTGCGCCAGCCGCGCTCGATGGTGCCCACCAGGTCGGCGACCTCGTCGAGCACATGGCCGGCCTGCTTGTCCTGCACGAACTCGGAGAGCCCGAAGAGCGCCTCCGCGGCGTGCGAGGGCTCGGGGATGGAGCGGGCCTCCTTGAGCAGGATGGCGGTCGGGCGGCCGCCGCGCTTGGCCTCGGCGATCAGGGCCCGGACGGTGCTGGGGGCGTGCGACATCAGGCGCGGCAGGCCGACCCTCCGGATGAAGCTACGGCAGGCGCGCCAGCTCGTCGCCGAGGGCCGCAGGCGTGGTGACGGGGCGGCTGCAGGCGTTGCCGCGGCACAGGTACACCGCCGGCGACGGCGTGGCGGGATACTCTTCCGGATGGGCCGCGCGCACCACGAGGGCCGGCGCGTCGAGGGCGAGGGCGGCCTTCCAGAGCGGGTGGTCCGCGCCGGCGCCGACAACGACCGCCTTCGCGGGCGCGAGCAGCAGCCATTCGATGCCGAGGAGGAACTGGCCGACCAGGTTCGCCTCCGGCGCGACCGTGCGGGAGTCCCCGAGGGCACGGGCGGCCTGCTCGGCCGCGGCGAAGCCGGAGGCGGCGAGCGCCTCGTCCTGGGTGCGCCAGGACAGCTCGACGAGGAAGCGGATGGCGAGGCCGTTGTCCTCGAGCGGGCGGCGCCGCTGCGCGAAGACACCGGCCGCGGCGGGGTCGGGCGTGTGCGCCCAGAACCCGCCGTCGGGCGCCGCGAGGTCGCGCAGGAGCCAGCGCGCGACGCGTTCGGCCTCGGCGAGCCACGCCGCGTCGCCGGTCGAGCTGGCGAGAGCGAGGAAGGCGCGGCCCATCGCGGCGTTGTCGCGCAGGTGGAGGACCCGGTCGGGCCCCGCCGCGTGGCGGAACGCGCCGCCCGGCTCGCGGTGCGTCGCGAGGACGCCGCGCGCGGCGCGCAGGGCGGCCGTGAGGCTGGCCGCGTCACCGGTGGCGTCGGCGTGGCGGGCCAGGGCGTGGACGAGGAGGCCGTTCCAGTCCGCGTAGACGGACCGGTCGAGCTTGGGGAGGCCCACCTTGCGGCGGCCGGCGTCGTCGAGCGCGTGGTAGCGCGACCCCTTCATCGTGGTGCCGTCGGGGCGCGTCGCGTCGGCGTCCTGGCTCGTGTAGAACGGGCCCTCCGGGGAGGCGAGCCAGGTGAGGATGTAGCCACGCACAGCCTCGGCGCAGCGCAGCCACATCGGGTGCCCTCGCCGTTGCCAGCCCTGCGTAAAGGAGGCAAGGGCAGCGGCCTGGACCGGCGCAATCGCCTCGTAGTGCGGGTGCTTCCAGTCATGGTCGGTGGAGTACTGATAGCACGCGCCCCACACCGTGTCCACGAGGTGGATCATCCCGTCGAGGGTGTGCCCGCCGCGCCGCCGCCCGACCTGCTCGCCGCGGGAATGCTGGAGCCAGGCGTGCTCGAGCGGGCCCGGGTGCGGGTATTTCTGGTATCCGCCCCAGCCGCCGGCCTGCCGGTCGTAGTAGGAGGCGAGCTGCTCTTCGATCCGCTCGCGCAGGAGCGCCAGCTCGCCCGTGACGGGCGGGGGTGAAGGCGGCGCGATGCGGCCCGTCAGCGAGCCGGCGCGCGCCTTCCCGGCGACGTCGAGCAGGAGGTCGCGGAACGGTTTCTTCTCCTGGTGGCCACGCAGCTCCACCACGGGCTGGGCGTCGGGCGTCAAGATGGCGTTGGCGGGCCATCCCCAGTCGGCGTAGCGCTCGGCCAGGTCGGGGCGGGCGTCGGCGTCCACGCGGATGGCGACGAACGCCGCCAGGGCGTCCTGGACGGCAGGGTCGGAGAAGGTCTCCGCGTCCATGACGTGGCACCAATGGCACCAGCCTGCGGCGACGTTGACGAAGATGGGCTTCCTCTCCCGCGTTGCCGCGGCAAAGCTGGCCGCCTCCCAGGGCTGCCAGGAGATGCCGGGGGGGAGGCTCACGTGAACGTGGTTCGGCGTGGGCGACAAAAGGCTTGGCGAACGGGAGACCGAGCGCGCCCGAGGCGGGGTGGGGGCGGGCGGGGAGAGGTCCCGAGAGAGCTACTCTTGCCGGATGATGATGGGGGCGTCTCCGGCGTCCACGAAGGCCTGCGCGACGAGGATCCCGTCGAATCGGACTGGCTTGGCGGCCGTGGACTCGTAGTCCTGGGCGATCTCGAGGACCAGGTGCAAATCGCGCTCCCCTTCCTCGAGGTAAAGATCCTGGCTCTTGACGAGGATCTCGTCGGTGCCGGACGCCTCCAGGACCAGTCGCTCGTGGCCGCCGTCGGGGCGGGTGACGAAGACCTTCAGGCCGACCTCCGGCTGCGGCGTGGAGGCCTCGATGCGCAGCTTCCCGTGCATGCGCCACAGCAAGGCCTGCTTGTCGGAGACGATGCGGGTGCTGCTCGCGGCCTGGAAGCCGACCTGGGAGCCGGGAAGGGTCGCGCGCGGGTGGTCGCAGGGGTTGCCGCCGCGCGGGTCGCAGGGTTGCGACGTGAGGGCACCTTGCCAGTCGACGGTGTGGTTCACCGGGACGACGCGCACGGCCGTGACGGAGGCTCCGTCCACGGCGTCGGCCACGGGCTCGGCGGGCGCGCTTGCGCAGCCGGCCAGGAGGGCCGTGAAGGCGAGAAGGGCCACAAGGCGGGCAAGCACGACCGGAACGTCGGCGGGGGGAGGATAAACGCTGTGGCGGAGCCCTGCAAATGTGGGGGAGGGGGGCGGGAGGCTCAATAGCGGGTGTGGCGGCCGCGCGGCTTCGCGGGCCCCGAAGGCGCCTTCCCGGAGGACGGTCGGCCCTCGCCAAGCCAGGCCTTGCGGGCGCGCGTCGCGGCGGCGCCTTTGCGCGGCTTCAGGGTGAACTTCTCCTTCGGTGCCTCGGAGAGCGGGACCTGGAACGCGCGCAGGCGGCCCTCCCGGAAGACCGCCATCTCGACGACCTCGCCGGGCTTCTTGGCGGCCACGCGCTCCGCGAAGGCCTCGGCGTTCCACTTGTACCCGAGCGCCGCCACGACCTCGTCGTCGGGTTGCAGGACAACTGCGGCAGGACGGTCCTCCCAGAGGCGCGCGATGACCGAACCGCCAGGCTTGAACTCCAGGCCGAGGCCGAGGCGCTTCTTCGGGTCCTTCCAGTCGGCGATGAGGTCGAGTCCAAGGACTTTGAAGGAGGCCACGAGGGGAAGCTCCTCCGTGCCCTGCGTCCACGCGGCGAGCTTGGCGCGCAAATTGACGCCGGTCGCCTGCTCCACCACGTCCGGGAACGCGTCGTCCGTGACGCCCACGCCCGTCTTGCCGTGCTTGCGCCAGAGATGCCGCATCACGGCGTCGAGGCCGTCCTGGACGCCGCGGCGGCGCAGCTCCGCGTCCAGGCAGAGCCCCACCCACATCCCCTTCGTGTAGTAGGAGACGTTGCGGTTGACGTTGTGCTCGTGCGGCTGGTAGAGGAGCGTCCAGGTGAGGCGGCTCGCCTCGGCGACGCTGATGCGGCGCCGTCCGAGCGCCTTGTGGTAGGCCTCCAGGTCCTCGGCGACGATCTTCGTCCACGCCTCGGGCTCCACGACCTTGGCGCGGTGCAGGAGGGGGATCTCGTAGTAGCTGGTGAAGCCCTCGAAGAGCCACAGCAGGTCCGTGTACGCCTCGCGCTGCAGCGGGTAGGGCTGGAACGCGGCAGGGAGGATGCGCTTGACGTTCCAGGTGTGGAAGAACTCGTGCGCGACCAGTGGCAGGAAGCGCGTCACGAGCTTCTCCTCAGCCAGCAGGTGGCTCGGGTCCACGCCGAGCACGGTAGAGTTGCGGTGCTCCAGGCCGCCGCCCCCGTCCACGGCGACGAGGCTGAGGAACGTGTAGTGCGGGTAGGGCGCCTCGCCCCAGAGCGCCACGGTCTCCTTCACGATGGCCGCCATGTCGCGGTCCACGCGCGTCCAGTCCACGCCGGCGGGGGCACGCCAGACGACGTGGCGGTGCGGCTTGCCGCGCACCATGAAGCGGCGCACTTGGTAGTCGGAGGCGGGGCCGCACTCGACGGGGCAGTCGATGAGATGGTCGAAGTCCGTGGCGACGGCGAGCGTGCCGTCGAGGCGGGCGGTCTCGAGGCCGGACCACAGGGACCAGCCCTTCGGCCGGCGGACGGTGAGCTTGTGCGGGAGGCCGCGGCTGTGCGCGTCGTACAGGACCATCGTCGCGGGGAAGAGGTGCGCGTGGTCGGCGGTGACGTGGCTCTCCTGGACGGCGAGCTCGCGGGCGTACACCGCGTACTGGAGCGTGACGGCCTCCCCGTCGGCGCGCACGACCCAGGAGTCCTTTGTCGGGTGCTGGACCTTGGCGGGCTTCCCCGCGACGGTGGCCGTGAGGTTCTGGACGTTGCGGCCGAAGTCGCGGATCTTGTAGGAGCCCGGTACCCACGCCGGCATGAGGAGGGTGCGCTCCTTGCCGGGGGCGGCGGGGAGCCGCAGGGTGACGCGGACGAGGTGCGTCTGCGGGCGCGTGACGTCGAGCGTGACCTGGACCTGGCTCACACGTCGTGCGACGCGGCGCCCCGGTTTAGCCGCGACGCCTGCCCCTCAGGACAGCGTCGTCACTTTCTGGCACTTCGGGCAGCGCAGCTTGAGGGGGCGCACCTTGGGGGCGAGCAGGATGATGCCGCAGGTGCCGCACTGGCCCTTCGCCATGCCCTCGGGGGCCTTGGCGTTGCGGCTCGTCTCGCGCGCCAGCACCGTCGGAGGCTCGCTCGGGCTGCGCAGGCTCGCCTTCGGGACCGCGACCCGGCCGGGGACCGGCGCGAACTCGACGGGGCGGCCCGCCTCGCGCTTCTTCGCCTCGCCGCGCGTCACGCCGGTGGGTCCCTTGCGGGAGGGCCAGCCTTTCGTGTCGGCGACGAGGTTGCGGTTCGGGGGGACGGGGATGCGCTCGCCGGGCTCGGCCGGACTCGCGCCGTCGGCCTCCAGGCCTTCGTCCGCTTCGAGGTAGTCGAGGTCGAGGACGCGGCTGCTGGGCGGAACGCCTGCGCTGGCGGGGCCGGGGTTGGCGCCCGCCAAAGCGCGCAGGGCAAGGACGAAGAGCACGACCAAGGCGACGCTGACGAGGGCGATGCCGAGGACGAGGGCGGGCACCGAATCGCGCGCCCAGGCCAGGATGAGGCTCGCGAGCCCGAGGAGCCCGAGGCCGAGGAAGACGGTCGCGAGGACGCGGTAGCCGCCGCGCCCGATGCCCTCTTGCATGGGATGCTCCAGGCCGAGGCGCGCCCTTCAGGCTTGCGAAGCGAAACGGTGCGCGGGGTGGCCTACTTCATCGAGGACTTCAGCACTTCCACGTCCACGCGGAAGCTCTGGGACGCGATGTCCACGTTGGACTCCTTCATGCCCTTGATGGTGGCCTCGGCGGCGGCCTTGATGGCGGCCTCAAGGGGCTTCTTCGCCTTGAGCGCCTCGGCGAGAACATGCTCGGCCTCGCTGGAACCCTTGCCGAGCGCGATGCCGACGCGGTCCGTGGCGTTGCCGTCCACGTCGCAGTGATAGATGACGGGCGCCAGCCCGGAGCGGTCAAAGCCGGCGACGATGATGCCGACTCCGAGCGGGCGGCGGTAGCTCATGCCGAGCTGGTGCAGGTAGTCGCTGAGCGCGAGGCTGACCTCCTTCGGGGAGACCTCGGAGCCGAGGACGAACTTGTGGTTGACGGCCAGGTCGCGCAGGGTCTGGCGGATCTGGTTCGTGTCGCCGCCGTGGCCGGTGACGAGGACGACGCAGTCCTTGCTGACCTGGATGGACTTCTCCGCGCCGGTGAAGAGTTGGGCGCCGTCGCGGTTGACGGTCGCCACGACCACTTCCTTGTCCGTCTTCGCGGCCAGGATGGGGAGGCCCATCGCGACGGCGATGCGGGCGAACTTGATGGCGGGCACCGCGCCGGACTCGTCGAAGTGCAGGTACGCCATGTCCACGGGGGGCTTCACTTGGCCACCTCCGTGTCCTCGGTGACCTCGGTGCTGAACGTGAAGGTCTGCAGCTTGGAGGGGCCGGAGTTGGGGAGCGTGTAGACGACGAAGCCGTTGCCCGACGCGACGTCGCGCTGGGTCGAGGCGCGCACGGCGCGCTTGGCGAGCTCGGTGGCGTCCTTCAGGCCCTTGATCTTGGACCACTCCGCGGACTCGAGCACGCCCACGGCGGGGCCGGTGCCGGAGCCGGTGACGGTGAAGTCCTTCTTGGTGATGAGCGAGCCGTCGCCGCCGACGTCCCAGAGGTGGGTGCCGTCGGCACCGCGCGTGGCGAGGATGAACTGGCCGTACACGCCGCCGGAGCGCTGGATGGAGTAGGAGGCGAGCTTCGCCAGCTCGGCGGGCGACAGGGGCCAGCCGCGGCGCGTGCGGAACAGCTCCAGGTTGAGACGGAGCAGGTGGGCGTAGGCCTGGGCTTGCGCGACCGAGCCCGCGATGGTGATGGCGGAGTCGTCGTCGAGCGGCTCGATCTTGACGACGTCCTTGTCCGCGACATAGTAGCCCATCGTGGCGCGGCGGTCCGTCGCCAGGATGATGCCTTCGGGCGTCTTGATGCCGACCGTGGTTGTCATCGGCTCCGTTTAGGTCAGGACTTCGTAAAAAGGAATACGTTCGGGGAAAGGGAGCGCTTCCTTGGCGTCCCACTGGGGCGCTGCTCGGTCTTTAGACGGCCAGTTTGGCTTGCCGGCTTGGCCCGCGTGGCGCCGCAGGGGCGGCCGTAGGGGAGGCGAGTCCCAGCTGCCCTGCGAGAGTCGTGTCGAGCGCGGCCAGGAACCGCGCCTCCGCGCCCCGGGGGATCGTCGCCCCCGCCGCGCCCGGATGGCCGCCCCCTTGTCCCGCCACCACGGCCGCCGCCTCCCGGACGGCGACGCTGAGGTCGATGCGGCCCTTGAGCTGCTGGGGGGCGCGCGACGAGACCTTGGTGCGGCCGTCCGGCGTCCACGCGAAGGCGATGAGCGGCTTGTCCTGCCGTAGGCCCAGGCTTCCGAGGGCCATGCCGGCCACGATGCCGACGACGGTGTCGCGCACGGCGTCCTCCAGGTCCACCCACTGCAGCGCCGCCGTCTCGCGCACGGTCTTCTTGGCGAGGGCGTCGAGGGCGCCGACGAGGTGCTTGCGGTGGCCGTCCAGGAGGTCGAGCGCCTCCTCCAGCATGGTCCCACGGTCCCCGCGTGCGACGGCGATGCCGACGTCGGGGCGGTCGTAGCGCGCCGTGCTGTTGAGCAGAGTGCCGAACTCCTGCAATTCACGCGTCGGGCCGCGCGGCTCGCGCCGGATGCGGACCACCGTGCGCCAGAGCCGCGGGATCTCCGCGGCGAGCCCGGCGTCGAGTAGACGCGTGACGAGGGCGGTGCGGACCGCGCGGCGCTGCGGCTCGGTCAGGTCGCCCCAGGTCCGGGCGGCGTCCACGTCCACTCCCGCGTCGCGCAGGAGGCGTTGGGCCCCCGTCGCGTCGCCGGCGACGCCAGGGATGGCGGGCTCGTTGGCGAGCGTGAGGAACTTCACGAGGCCGCGGGTCTCCGGGCCGAAGAAGGAGAGGTCCACGGCGGCGTCGACGAGGCCGACCTTCTGCGCGGCCGCGAGGTAGAGCGCGTTGATGCCGTGCAAGGGCCGGTCCTGCCGGTCGGCGGTGGCGCCGACGAGGGCGATGGGCAGGAGGTCGACGTTGCGGGGGTCGAGGGCCAAGGCGACGGCGAGGCAGCAGCCGGCGCCGGAGACCTCGCCGCCGTCGAGGCCGTCGAGGAGGGGGTTGACGTGCGGGAAGGAGTCCTCCGCGCCGTCGCGCACCAGTTGGTGGTGGTCGCACACCAGCTTCGGCGTCGCAGGGCAGTGCATGTAGGCCGTCGAGCCGAGGTCGCAGAACCAGAACGCCTGGTGGTCTTCGGCGACAAGCTGGTCCACGTGGTGCTGGTCCAAGGACTTCACCGGCCGCATCCGCGCGGCGACGCCGGTCCGCGCGAGCGCTTCGGCCGCGATGGCGCCCGCCGTGACCCCGTCGGCGTCGATGTGGTGGACGACCGTGACCGCGCGGCCGGCGGCTCCTTGCTCGCGCACCCAGGCCGCGCCCTGGGCGGCGCGGGCGGCGAACGGAGCGGGCAACTCCACGATGTCGCGAGGGCGCAGGGCCACTTGAAAGGGCGCCGGGGGAGTGAACCTACGGCGCTGCGGTCGCCGTCATCGCGGGCGCGTCGGCGGGGACGATGGGCAGCTCGAGGGTGAGGCCGTCAAGGACGACCGCTCCGGGTTCGCGCTCCGCGTTGCCGAAGAACATCGGCGTCACCGTGCTTGCCGTGAGGACGAGCGCCTCGCCGGCGGCAAGCCGGACGCCGACGCCGCCGAGGTCGAGCTCGAAGGGCTGGTTGACGACCGGGCCCGCGATGCGGATGGGGAAGACCTGGTCGTCCACGATGGACTCGATGGGGTCGTTGCGGCCCGGGATCTGGAGGCTGAAGTAGACGATGGCGTCCGCGCCGGCCGCCGTGATGGTCCCCTTGAGATGCGGGATGCCCGCGACAACGGTCTCCTTGTCCGGAGTGAACAAGGGGAGGTTCACGCTCGCGCCGGCGGGCGCCTCCACGATGGGGGTCGGGCCGGCGAGGGCGATGGGGCGCATCTCCGTGCCCGAGAGCGGGAACGCGGCGCCCGTCACGGTGGTCTCATCCTCCAGGGCGAGGCAGACGCGCGGCATCGGCGTGACGTTCTGGCCGAGGAGGTACTTGAGGTGCCAGCGGATGCTGAGGTCCACGACCTTGCCGCACGGGTCGCCGCCGGGGAGGCCTTGCAGGCCGACGTCGTGGGGGGCTGTGCCCGGCTTCAGCGAGGCGGTGTTGGCGATGTGGCCGCGCAGATGCGTGTAGAGGGAGGAGGAGACGTTGTTCGCCTCGAGGATGCGCAGGTTCGCGACGGCCTGGTTGAGCGGGAACAGCGTGTCCGGCATCCCCTGGATGAGCAGCGTCGGGATGCGCAGCTTCTCGGGGTAGGCCTTCGGGGAGTCGGCGTGGAAGCGCGACACGAGGTCGGGGATGCCCGGCGCCTGGCCGGCAGGAAGCTGGTTCGTGCTCGTGGCCCAGAGCCAACCGACGTGGAAGTCGTTGCTGAATTTCACGGTCTGCTGCGCGTTGCCGGCCACGTAGAACAGGTCCACCCAGCCCGACTTGATGGCGCCGTTGGGGGCCAAGGCGTCGGCGATGTCGTTCCAGGTGATCTCGGGCACGATGGCGTCGAAGCGCGGGTCGAAGATGGCGCCCATGAGCTGGAACGCGCCGCCGTAGGAGTACCCGATGCCGCCGAGACGCGGGTCGCCGGGGCCGTCAAGGAGGACCCAATCCCACGTCGCGACCTCGTCAATGATCTTCTCGATGTCTTTGACCTCGTAGTTGGGGTCCATGAACTGGACCTCCGAGTCGTCCATGGAGTCGCCGTGGCCACGCTCGTCGAAGCTCACGACGCCAAAGCCGGCCGCGATGTAGGCCTTGAACGCGTCGGCGCCCTTCTCGCGGTGGCCGGTGAAGCCGTGGCTCTGCAGGATGACTGGGACCTGGTGGGTGGCGTCGGCGACCTTGGGCTTGTAGATGGTGACCGGAATCTTGTGCGCGTCGAACGACTGGATCTCCGTGTCGGTGAGCTCGCTTGCGCCGTCGCTCGGGTAATGCGGGAACCTTGGCGCCGGGGCGGCGGCGACGGGGGCGACCGTGGTGTTGGTGGCGGAATGGACATGGACGGGCGCCTCGGAGCTCGTCTCGGACGACTTGCCGAAACAACCGGCGAGAGGAATCAAGGCCATGGCTAGCGCAATGGCCACCCAACGCGACATGCCGGGGCACTTCTCTTGTTTCTACATAAGTCCTCAGGTCGCCAGTGGAAAACGCCCCGCGCGCCAAGCCTGAAACGCCCGGCGCGAATGCTGCGACGTGCAGAAGTGGACCCGATTTGCCGCCCTCCTCGCCGTCGCGGCGGTCCTCCTGTTCGTCCTCGCCATCGCTCTCCTGCGGTCGAGCACCGCTGGCAGCGTCGGCGGGGTCGCCCTCCTGGGGTCGCCAGCGTGCGCCGTCGCGGGCGTCGTTGTGGCCGGGGTGGCATTGGCCCGCAAAGAGCCGCGCCGCGCCGCCACATGGGCCTTGGGCGTCAACGGACTGCTGGCGCTCTTGGCCATCCTCTTCCTGGTCGCGCTCGTCGAGGCCATCCGCAACTTCACCTGAGCCGCACTGAACCGCTTATGAGTCGGCCCTCGGTGGGACGCCCGTCATGGACCCCGTTCTCGCCAAAATGCTGGACTTGCAGTTCTTCCACCAGAACGGCTACCAGCGCAGGATCTGCCCCACGTGCAAGGACCCGTTCTGGACGACCGACATGGAGCGGACCCTGTGCGGCGACTCCAACTGCGTCGAGTACGACTTCCTCGGCAATCCGCTGACGAAGAAGCCGCTCTCCGTCCCCGAGATGCGCAAGGCCTTCCAGAAGTTCTTCGAGTCCAAGGGCCACAAGATCGTGCCCCGGCAGCCCGTCGTGGCGCGTTGGCGCGACGACATCTACCTAAACATCGCTAGCATCGCGAACTACCAGCCGCACACCACCTCCGGTGAAGTGCCACCCCCGGGCAACCCCTTGGTGGTCAGCCAGCCCTGCATCCGCCTCAACGACCTCGCCAACATCGGCCGCTCCGGCCGCCACTTCAGCACGTTCGAGATGATGGGCCACCACGCCTTCAACAGCAAGGCCTGGGGCGAGAAGTACTGGACCGAGGAGTGCGTCGCCTACGGCGTCGAGTTCCTCACGAAGGTCCTTGGGCTCGACCAGCAGCGCATCACGTTCAAGGAAGGCACGTGGAACGGCGGCGGCAACGCCGGCCCCTGCGTCGAGGTGTTCGCGGGCGGCCTCGAGGTCGCCACGCTGGTGTTCATGTGCCTGGAGGAGTGCGACCCGAAGACGGTGCCCGCCGGCACCGCCCTCTACACCATCAAGGAGGAGACGTACAAGATGATGGACCTCCGCATCATCGACACGGGCTGGGGCCTCGAGCGCCTGGCCTGGGCCAGTACGGGCACGCCGACGGCGTACGACACCGTCTTCCCCGACGCCATCGCCCACATCAAGGGCCTCGCCACCGCGCAGGTCCGCGACGACGAGAAGGCCAAGCGCATCATCACCGAGCACGCCCGCGTCCAGGGCATCCTCAACCTCGACATCGGCCAGAAGCTCGACGGCCTGCGCTGGGAGGTCGTCAAGCGTCTCGCCAAGCACGGCATCGAGACCAACGTCAACGAGCTCAACGACATCATGGGCCCCGTCGAGTCCCTCTACGGCCTGTGCGACCACCTGCGCTGCCTGTCGTTCATGGTCGGCGACGGCATCGTCCCCTCCAACGTCAAGGCCGGCTACCTCATGCGCCTCGTCACGCGCCGCGCGCTGCGGTTCATGGAGGTCCTCGGCGTCTCCGCCCCGCTCGGCGAGCTTGTCGCGTGGAACCTGGAGCGCCTCGTGCCGCAGTTCCCGGAGTTCAAGGCCGCCATCCCGCGCGCCCGTGAGGTCTTCGCCCTGGAGACCGAGCGCTACCTCGACTCGCGCGACAAGGGCCTCCGGCTCGTCGAGCGCACGCTTCAGAAGAAACGCGAGCTCAGCACCGAGGACCTCGTGGAGATGTACGACACGCATGGCCTCGCCCCCAACGCCGTCGCCGAGGCCGCCGCCCGCATGGGCATCACCATCGCCATCCCGGACGACTTCGACATGGTCGTCGCCGCGCGCCACGGCAAGGCCGCCAAGCACAAGGAGAAGACGCTCGGCCTCGCCCTCCCCGAGACGGACCTTCTCTACTACAAGGAGCAGGACAAGCGCACCTTCCAGGCCAAGGTCCAGTGGTGCGAGCCGCTCGCCTCCGTCTACACCGGCCAGGGCGTGCCCGACGGCATGCTATTCGGCGTCGTGCTCGACAAGACCTGCTTCTTCGCCGAGACCGGCGGCCAGCCCGGCGACCGCGGTGTTCTAAAGACCCTCGACGGCCGCGAGGTCAAGGTCCTCAACACCGTGAAGGACGGCAAGCACGTCGTCCACCACGTCAGCGAGCGCTTCCAGGTCAACGTCACCATCCACGGCGAGGTGGACTGGGCGCTCCGCATGGACCACACCCGCAGCCACACCGCGACCCACGTCATGAACCAGGCAGTGCGCCGCGTCCTCGGCCCGCACTCGTGGCAGGCGGGCACGCAGAAGTACGCCGACTGCGCGCGCGTGGACATGACGCACTGGCGCCGCCCGACCCAGGACGAGCTCGTCCGCATCGAGGCGCTCGCCAACCAGGTCGTCCTCGACGGCCGCAAGGTCAGCCGCACCTGGCTCAAGCGCGAGCAGGCCGAGGCGACCTATGGCCTCCAGCTCCTGCAGGGCGGCGTGCCGAAGGGCCGTGACGTGCGCGTCGTCATGATCCACGGCAAGGTCCAGGACGGCATGGAGGACAAGGAGTTCTTCGATGTCGAGTACTGCGGCGGCACGCACTGCCACAACACCGCCGAGTTGGGCGCCATCAAGCTGTGGCGCACCGAGCGCGTCCAGGACGGCGTCGAGCGCTTCGAGTACAGCGCCGGCCTGCACGCGGTCGCCAAGTGGCAGGGAACCGACGCCCTGCTACGCCAAGCCGCCGACGAGATGCAGGTCGCGCCCACCGAGGTTGCCAACTCCGCCAAGCGCTTTTTCACCGAGTGGAAGGAGCAGCGCAAGCAGCTCGAGACGCTCAACGCGCGTCTCGCGGAGCTGGAGTCGAAGGAGGCCGCCGGCAACGCCGAGGTCGTGAACGGCGTCAAGCTCATCGCGACTGTCGTCCCGAGCGCCGTCCTCCAGAAGACGGCCACCGAGATGGTCGCCGCCGGCAAGACGGTCGCGCTGCTTGCCTCCACGGACGGCGGAGTTACTCGGTTCATTTTCGCTCGCAGTGCGGAAATCACCATCGATATGCGAACCGTGAAGGACGAGGCAGCTCCAGTCTATGCGGTGAAGGGCGGCGGCAAGCCTGATTACGTCAGCGGCGTGGCCGCTGGCTCCCCGGATGTGAAAGCCTTCCTTGAGGAAGCGAAGCGAAACGTTACTGGAAAATTAGGTTAGACTCCAAGGGGTCCAGGGGACCGGAGGTCCCCTGGCGGGGGGTTAGGGGCGGGGGGCAGAGCCCCCCGCAGGCTGGCCGAAGGCCGGCCGCCGGTTCGAAGGGCGCAGCCCTCGGCGGACGCCCCGACTTCGCGCAAGGCGGAGGAACCGATGCGGCGAAGGTCGCGGAGTGCCTTGCGGCGGCGAAGGCGAAGGTCGTCGGTTCGCTCTAGACTATGCGGCGGGCTTCAGCTTCGCCTGCCACGCCTTGCGGAACTTGGCCAGCTTGGGCCGCACGACGGCCATGCAGTACCCCTGCGTCGGGTTGTTGGCGTAGTAGTCCTGGTGGTAGGCTTCGGCCGGGTAGAACGTCGGCGCGGGCTGGACCTCGGTGACGATGGGGTCGTCCCAGACCTCCTCCTTGGTGAGTTCGGCGATGAGCGCCTGCGCGGTCGCTTCCTGAGAGGGGGAGTGCGTGAAGATGACGCTGCGGTACTGCGTGCCGACGTCGTTGCCCTGGCGGTTCATCGTCGTCGGGTCGTGGACGCTGAAGAACGCGGAAAGGATGGTCCGGTAGTCGATGACGGCGGGGTCGAACGTGACCTGGACCACCTCGGCGTGGCCGGTCTTGCCGGTGCAAACGTCCTCGTAGCTCGGGTCCGCGTTCTTGCCGCCGGCGTAGCCGCTGATTGCGGAGCTGACGCCTTGCAGTTCGCGCAGCGCGCCCTCGACGCACCAGAAGCATCCGCCACCCAGCGTGGCGGTCTCGGTCTTGGCCATGCCCCTGCGAGGCATTCCACGCTTTCAACGTGCCCGTGCGGGCACTAAACCTGGAGTTCCGTGACGGTGGCGCCCCACGCGAAGAGGCCATAGCCTTGCGCGAAGACGCCCGCCCCGGAGCCGTCAATCTGCCAGGGCCCGGCCTGGGCCGGGACGACCTGCTGGGTCTGCGCGGAATCCCCGGCCACGGTGGCCCCATTCTGGTCGAAGGCGCCGAACGTCGCGAACCGCGTTCCATCTGGGGCCAGAATCTGGGTGGCGCCGGCCCCCGGCGCGCCGAAGGCGAACTGCAGGAACATCAAGTGCGTCATCGCCGAGGTCATCGTGAAGCTGCCCGGCTCCACGCCGACCGGGGGCGTGGCGGGTGCTCCGCCTGCGAACTTGATGACCCCGTACAAATTGATCCCCGCCGCCGTGTAGAGTTTCCCGGCGTAGCCGGCCTTGCTTTCCTTGAGGGTGACGTGCGTCGTGCTGCCGCCGCGGTAGCCTTCGTACGAGGTGAACCACCCGACGGCGGGGTCGAAGTCGTAGCGGGCGCGCAGGACGGAGCCGGAGCGGGCCTCGACGTGGTACTTGTGGTCGTCGCGGCCCCAGTGGGCGACGAGCGTGAGGGTGTCCTCGACGGGCAGGATCGTGTTCGGGTCCACGTTCTTCTCGGTGGCCGTCCAGGTCTTGTTGTCGCTGAGCGGGAAGCTGTACCAGGGGAACGAGAACGCGCCGCTGGTCAACGTGCCGCTACGCGCCATGCGCCCCAAATCCTGGAGGAAGAACCCGACGTCCGAGACGGCGTCGTTCAGGTTGGGGCTGGCCAGGAGCCACCCGTTCGCGTCCACGCCGGCCACGACGGCCGTGCTGCTGAACGCGGTGCCTCCCGTCCCGTTGCCGAACTTGAAGTCGTGCGTCCAGGAGTGGCCGAGGGTCCAGTTGAGGCCGGCGATGACCGGCGGCCCGGTCGGGTTCATGGCGACAGGGGCGGTCCCGGCCGCGGAGTTCGTCGAGTCCGTCGTCCCCGCGCCGGAGCACCCGGCGAGAAGGAGAGCCATCAGCAAGGGCGCCCAGCGCATACGCGGAGGGACGCGAGCCACCAGATGACGTTTGCGCCCGTTGGCGAGGGCGTCGACGGCGCGGCGAGCGCTATGTGCTCTCGCCGGAGTCGGGTTCCGGCGTGGCGGCACCCT
>JAHFTW010000018.1 GCA_023269235.1 Thermoplasmata archaeon | reverse complement strand
CCTCGGAAGAATCGCCCCCAAAAACGCGCGCGTTTTTTCCGGCGTGAAAAGGCCACCCGACTGGCCCCGGCTGAGGGCCGAACGACTGACGATCGACGGTCACCGGTGCCAGGAATGCGGCGCGCCGTGCCCGCACCCGGCGCACCATGAGGTCGACCACATCGTGCCGCTGCGGTGGGAGAGGAACCCGGCCCGGGCCCGGGCGATGTCGAACCTGAGGACACTCTGCCGGGACTGTCACGGGAAGCTGGGGGCGGGGAGGAGGCTGTAGATGTCGGGCCGTCCACGCAAAGCGCCGAACGCGATCGCCGGGCACCGGGCGAAGCCCCGCGGCCAGATAGTGGCACTCCCGCCCGTGGCCGTCGAGGAGTCGCCGCCGGCGCCGCCGTGCCCGAGAGGCGTGCTCAAACGGTCGCGGGAGATCTGGGCGCGGTTCTGGGAGAGCGAACTGGCGGACCACGTGGACCGGACGGCCGACCTGTACCGGGTCGAACGCTGGGTGCGGGATGTGGACGAACTCGAGCGGGCGTGGAGGCTGTTTCGCCAGGCGCGGTTCGTGACGGGGAGCAGGGGGCAGACCAGGCTGAACACTGTGTGGAAGGTCATCCAGGATTGCGAAGCGCGCATCGCGAAGGCCGATGAGCAGCTCGGCATGACGCCGATGGCGCGGGCGCGTCTGGGCCTGACTCTCGGTCAGGCCGGCAACGAACTCATGGACCTGAACCGCCGGATGAACCAGCCCGACGAACCGGCGCGGCCGCGGGCCGTGAACACCGTCGAAGGGGAGTTCCAGCCGCTGTGACGGTAGCTGCTCCGCCCCGGGTGCGCATCGCGCCCGGCGTCGTCCACGCCGACAACTCACCGGTCCTGCTTGGCGTTCGGCCGCTGGCCGGCGTCGCGAACGTGTGGGAGGCGCAATTCGACGACCGCAACGGCACGCCGCTGCAGACCATCCTGACCGAAGGGCCGAAGGTCGTCCGATTCATCGAGCGCTATTGCGTCCACACCCAGGCCCGGTGGACCGGGAAGCCTTTCCGGCTGCTTCCGTGGCAGAAGGGCCTGATCTGCGAACTCTTCGAGGTCACCTGGAGTGACGAGCGCGGCCGCTACGTGCGGCGCTACCACGACGCGCTGATCGGGGTGAGTAAGAAGAATGGGAAGAGTGAATTGCTCGCGGGCATCGGGCTCTACCTGTTCGTGGCATCGGGAGAGCCGACGCCGGTCATCGTCGCGGCCGCGGCGAACGAGACGTCGGCCAAGCTCGTGTTCACTCCGATGAAGACCATGGTCGAGGTTCCCGGGGCGGACGATCCCTCCCTGGGTGACATCTGCGACAGCTTCGACACCCAGATATTCCTCCGTGGTGTTCCGAACGCGGAGATTCGAAAGGTGCCGGCGAGCCCCAGGGCCACCGAAGGGTTGAACATCTTCGCGAACCTGCTCGACGAGTGGCACGAGTGGACGTCGGAAGCCGCGGTGCAGACGTCCACCAAGCTGCTCAACGGCACCGTGCTGCGCGAAGACTACCTGAACATCCGCACGACGACGCCGGGACACGATGTAGAAAGCCTCTGCGGGCAGGACTACGACTTCGGGATAGCCGTGGCGGCCGGCGAAGTGGACGCGCCGGAGTGGTTCTTTCGCTGGTATGCGGCGCCCCGGGAGGTCGACCGCGACGGGAAGCTCGTTGAGCTGGACTGGCGCTCGGAAGAGGCCGTCCGCCTGGCTAACCCGAGCTACGGGGCACTTCAGCAGTGGCCGTTCTACGCGAAGAAACTTCGGCGCGCCGTCGAAAGTATCTACCGGCGGTACTTCCTCGGCCAGTGGACGGAGACGGAGGATGCGTGGCTGCCGACGGGGGCGTGGGAAGCGTGCGAGGATTTGGCGCTCGATCTGGAAGCTGGCTGGCCGACGGCGGTGGGATGGGACGCGGCGACGAAGCACGACTCGACGGCGCTGGTTGTGGCGCAGCGCCAGGAGCGCACGAACGCGGACGGTGAGGCGATGCCCGCGCGCATCGTCACCCGGGCGTGGATCTGGGAGCGGCCGCTGGACCCGGAGACGCGAAAGCCGGTGGAGGGCTGGCTGATGCCCATCGAAGAGGTGAAGGCAGAACTCGCGAAGATCCTCGCGGACTACCGGCCGGCGAGCATCGAGTTCGACCCGGCGTTCATTTCGTGGGAAGCCGCGGCCCTTGCCGGAGCGGGCTACCCGATGCGGGAGTTCAGCCAGGCGAGCGTGACGAAGCTGAGCCAGGCATCGCAGTCGCTCTTCGAGCTGGTCATCGACGGGACGATCGCGCACGCCGGCGAGGCGCGGTTCACCCGGCACGTGAAGTCTGCCGTAGCTCGCCAAACTTCGTCAGGCTCGGCGGCGTGGCTGCTGGTGAAGGGGAAGGCGCGGAAGAAGATGGACGCAGCGGTGGCGCTGTCGATGGCGGTCTGGGGGCTGAAGCACCCGCCGGAGGTCACGAAGCCCAAGGGCGCGCCGACGCTGTACCTGCCGGATGAGGATTGACCGCCGGGGGCTTTTTTCGCTTAATTCGCTTTTTTCGCCAAACGGAGATGGGCACGCGGGGCGTGCCGGAGTCTGTCGCCAGCGGGGCACTAGCATGAGCCACGGATGAGGGTTCGAATTCGACGCCGTAGCATTCACCTGCCAGTGGGCGCAGCCGCGCGAACGGTCGCCGAACTGGCAGGGGGCGTTAGCCTCGCTGCCGCCGGATTCGAGGTCTCCCGGGTGGCCGGGCTGGTGGTGTCGGGCGTGGCGCTGATCCTGGCCGCGTCGTTTGCCGGGCGGCGCGGACGGCGGACGTGACAGTCCTCGAGAACGTGATCACGTCGCTCCGGGCCAACCTCGGGCAGCGCGACTACCCCCAGGGCAATCCCGCGTTCATGCAGAGCGAGGGAGGGATCGTCTACCTCGGCAACACCATCGCCGGGCCCGTCGTCACCGAAGAGACGGCCTACGAGAACCAGGCGCTCCTGCGGGCCCACCAGATCGTCGCGTCGACCATCGCTGGGAGCCCGCTCCACGTCTACGAACGCGACGCCGAGGGCAACCGTCACCAGGTGCGCGACCCGCGCGAGGCCTACCTGTGGGAGCGCCCGAACCCGGAAATGACCCGGATGAAGTTCTGGGAGACCCTGATCGGCCACGAACTCACCGGCAACGCCTACATCTACGTCGTGCCGAACGGCCTGGGCGATCCGCTCGAGATGTGGCCCCTCGAGCCCAAGCGGGTGAGGGTGGCACGCGACGCGGACGGCACGAAGATTTACGCGGTCGATGGCAAGGAAAAGCACACGGACTTCCGCGCCGGCGGCCGGATCGTCCACGTGGCCGGCTTCGGGCGGGACGGTTTGCGCGGGTTCAACACGATCCGGCTGGCGGCCCAGGCGCTCGGCCTCGGGAAGGCGGCGGAGGAATACGCCGCCCGGTTCTTCGCCAACGACATGACCCCAGGCGGCATCATCACGACGGACCAGGAGGTGTCGCCGGAGGAGGCGAAGATCCTCATGGAGCGCTGGGCGCGCCTGCACCAGCCGATGGCGCAGAAACACAGAATCGGCCTGATGGACAAGGGCGCGAAGTTCCAGGCGACGTCGGTGGACCCTGACAAGGCGATGATGATCCCGACGCGCGATCACCAGCTTGGAGAGGTAGAACGCTCGACGGGCGTGGCGCCGCACCTCCTGGCCGACGTCGATCGCTCGACTTCGTGGGGGGCCGGCATCGAGGAGCAGGGACGGAACACGGTCACATACACCATCCAGCCGCACACGATCCGCTTCGAACAGGCGATCAGCGACGACCTGCTGAAGCGCCGCAACCGGTACATGAAGTGGGAACTCGACGGCCTGCTGCGCGGGGACTCGACGTCGAGGGCCGCGTTCTACACGGCGATGATCCAGGCGGGCGTCTACAGCATCAACGACGTTCGCCGTCTCGAGGACATGGAGAAGGTGGCGGTGGGCGGCGACTACCACCTGATCCCGCTGAACATGGCGCGCGCCGAGGACAACGGGAAGCCTGCGCTCAAGGAAGCCGTCGAGGCGGTTGCGGTGCTCGTCCGAGCCGGCTTCTCTCCCGAGGCCGCCCTGGAGGCGATGGGCCTACCGCCCATCACTCACCTCGGCCTGCTGCCGATCACGCTGCAGCAGCCGGTGGACGCGGAAGGGGACGAAATCCCGCAGTCCAAACTGAAGTAGGGCGAACTAAGGTCCCTCGTTTTCGCGGTTAGACAATCGGCCCGTGAGGTTCAGCGATTCGCTTCTGCAGGAGATCGACCGCAAGGGGCGGCGGGTGGCCGTCGACCTCGAGGTACGCGCGGCCGGGGATGATGGCTCGATCCCCTTCAAGGGGCACGCGGCCGTCTTCAACAAGCGGGCGGACATCTACGGCATGTGGGATGAGAAGGTCGCGCCCGGCGCGTTCCTGAAGACGATCGGCGAAGCCGACGTTCGGATGCTCATCAACCATGACCCGAACTTCGTCCTGGCGCGTTCGAAGAGCGGCACACTGCGGCTCTCCGAAGACCAGCGGGGGCTGCTGACCGAGGCCGACCTGGCGCCCACCACGTACGCCCAGGACCTCGCGGTGACGCTGGGCCGCGGCGACGTGAACCAGATGAGCATCGGCTTTCGGGCCATCAAGGAAGAGTGGGACGAGTCCGGCAAGAAGCCGATCCGGACTATCCGGGAAGCCCAGCTCTTCGACGTCTCCGTGGTGACGTTCCCGGCGTTCGAGGGGACCGATGCGGCTCTCCGGACGGTTCAGTTCGATTCGATGCTGCGCACGCTCGGGCTCGACGAGATGGAGGCCGAGAAGCGCACGGAGCTCCTGATGCAGGTGACCTCGGGGGATGTTGCTCCCGAGTTTGTGCCGATCCTTCGCAGCGCGCAGGAACGCCTGTCGCGTCTGCTCCCGGCCGGCGATCCGCCACCGGCGACCACTCAGCCCGCTGAGCCGGCCCAGAGCCACTCCGGAGACCTCGACCTGTACCAGCGGCGCCTTCGCCTGCTGGCCCAGCGATACCGCCTGCCGGCGTAACGGCAGCCGGGGAGGAACACCGTGGACCTGAAGATGCTCATCGAAGAGCGAGCGAAGAACTGGGAGCGCATGAAGGCGCTCATGGACGCCGCCGAGACGCGGGAGTCCAAGCGGCTCGAATCCACCGAGGTCGAGGAGTACGAGAAGCTCGAATCCGACGTCGAAGATTTCAGCAAGCAGATCGACATGCGGACCCGCCACGAGGCGCGGGAGACGGCGATCGAGAAGACCCCGCTCCGGGACGTGCGCATGCTCCCCGGGGGCGGCGAGCCCGCCGGGAAGCTGGACGCCGACGAGGAAAAGCGCATGGCGGAATACCGGCGCTTCCTGGTCACCGG
Organism: Thermoplasmata archaeon; assembly: GCA_023269235.1. Lineage (GTDB taxonomy): Archaea > Thermoplasmatota > E2 > JACPAO01 > JAHFTW01 > JAHFTW01. Next base: position 5,353 of record JAHFTW010000018.1, on the reverse strand, counting down.
CGAGCACCGGTCCCTCCAGGCCGACAGCGACACCGAGGGAGGCTTCCTCCTGGCGCCGCAGACGCTGGCCGCGGCGCTCATCGCCAACGTGAAGAACCAGACGTTCGTCCGCCAGATGGCGACGGTGGAAGCGATCACGCAGGCCCAGTCGCTGGGCGTGGTGTCGCTCGACACCGACTTCGGCGCGGCAGACTGGACGCAGGAACTCACGCAGTCGACCGTCGACGAGGCTCTCCGGCTGGGCAAGCGCGAGCTGAAGCCCATCCCGCTGACCAAGGAAACCAAGCTGTCGCGGACGCTGGTTCGGCGCACGGCGGGCAAGGCGGAGGACCTGGTCATTGACCGGCTGGGCTACCAGTTCGGTGTGACCAACGAGAACGCGTTCCTGAACGGCTCGGGCGCGGGACAGCCCCTCGGGGTGTTCACGGCTTCGGCCCAGGGCGTCTCGACGGCGCGCGACGTGAGCACGGGCAACACGACCACGGATATCCGGGGCGACGGCCTGATCGAAGCGCAGCACACCCTCAAGGGACAGTACTGGGGGAAGGCCTCCTGGCTCTTCCACCGCGACGCCGTGAAGCAGATCCGCAAGCTCAAGACCGGCGACGGCCAGTACATCTGGACGCCCGGCCTGAACGGCGGCCTCAGCAACCAGATCCTCGGCATGCCCTACGTCATGTCCGAGTACGCCCCGAACACGTTCACGACCGGGCTCTACGCCGGCATCCTCGGCGACTGGTCGTTCTACTGGATCGTCGACGCCCTGCAGCTCGAAATTCAGGTCCTGAACGAGCTGTACGCCCGCACCAACCAGTACGGCTACATCGGCCGGATGGAGACGGACGGCATGCCCGTCCTCGAGGAAGCCTTCGTCCGCGTGAAGCTGGCGTAGCACCCCGCCGCTCTGGGCCGGGAGGCTCGACAACTCCCGGCCCCCACCCCCCACTTCGGAGTGTCCCATGCCGTTCGGGAAGTACACGCTAAAGAGTTGCGGCAAGGTTCATGCCTGCTGCCGCGTGTGCAACCCCTCCTGGACGCCATGGGGCGGTCCCGGAAAACCATGGGGTGAAGAACGGCGGAAGGCTCATGTGCCATGGAACGCGGGAATCCAGGATCCGTACACCCCCGAAGCCGTGATGCGGATGAGCCAGTCCCGCCGGCGCGGCATCGCAGATGGAACAATCCCCGTTCGGGGGGGTAAGAGAACCTGGTACAAGGAGATTGGTTTTCGGTCGACTTGGGAAGCCAGATTCGCCTCGTGGCTCGACAAGATCGGGATTCCCTGGCTGTACGAGCCCAAGCTGTTCGAGCTATCCAACAGCACATATCTCCCCGATTTCTACCTGCCCCACAGCGGGAACTATGTAGAGATCAAAGGCTGGGACCGGGGAGCGCGGTTGGCCAAGGTAGAGGAGTTCCAGCGAACGTACCACCTGCCGATCAACATTCTTCGGCAAGCAGACCTGCGCGCCTTGGGCGTGCTCTGAGAGCCCCTTGGGAAGGGATCAACACCAGGGAGAAACACCGTGCAGCTGACCAACAAGGTCGAAACCCAGATCGTCCACGCGCCGGTAGCGGCGGGCTCGTCTGACGTCACCGACTGCGACGTCATCGACATGCAGAACTTCGAGGGGTGCCGGTTCATCGTCGGCTTCGGCGCCATCACGTCGGGCGCGGTGACGGGCATCCGCGTGCAGCAGGCGACCGCCAAGACCAGCGACACGGCTCTTACGAGCGGTGCCGACCTGGAGGGAAGCGCCATCGTCGTGGCGGACACCGACGACAGCAAGGCCGTCATCATCGACATCTTCAAGCCGCGGGAGCGCTACCTGCAGCTCGTGATCGACCGGGCCACCCAGAACGCCGTCGTCGACTTCGCGATCGCGGAGAAGTACGGCGCCCGGGTGCTGCCCGTGGCGAAGCACGCGGACATCGCGACGCAGGAGCTGCACGTCTCGCCGGCTGAAGGCACGGCCTAATCGGCAGCCCCCAGGGCTGAGCGCAACTCGTAAGAAGGGCCGGGTATTTACGACACCGGCTGCGAGGAGAAACCCATGACCGCCGAAGTTGGGCACCAGGCCAACCGCGTTTACCGGGACCAGGACGGGAACTTTCACCTCAACGGCGGCGCGTTCTACAATGACGCCGAGGAAGACATTTCCGACGAGATGGAGGCACTGAACGGTGTTGCAACCGCCCTTGCCGCGCTCGACACCATCAGCGCCGCCGAACTCGGATTCATCGATGGCGTAACGGCCGGGGCGATGACGGCCAACAAGGCGCTCGTGGCGGGTGCGGACGGGGAGATCAGCGGCATCCGCCGCAAGGTCAACCTCGCCGCTGCCACGCAAACCCTCACGGCCGCCCAGAGCGGGGAGAAGTTCGTGGGCGCGGTCGATGCCGTGTTCACGCTCCCGGCCGCCGCGGCTGGCACCAAGGGCGTCTGGTACGAGTTCGAGTGCGGCGCGCTCTCCAGCGGTGTCGGGCTCAGCCTCGACCCTGCCGCCGCGGACCACATCCGTGGCAATGGGCTCACGTCCGTCGACAACAAGGACCTCATCAACAGCGGCGCCACCGACCGCCTCGGCGACATGGTTCGCGTCTACTGCGATGGGGTCGACGGCTGGGTGATCGAGGAGATCATCGGCACCTGGGCGAAGGAAGCCTGAGATGTACGCAGAACGGCACGCTGTGGCGATCGCCGTCGACGCCTCCGGGGACTTCACCGGCTACACGCCGGTGGTCTCCGGGCAGGTGGTCCAGGTGCGCTACGTCCCGGACGGGACCAACCCGCTCGACACAGGGGCTGACCTCACTGTTAGCGGTGTGGACAGCGGCATCCCGGTGCTCACGAAAGCGAACATCGGCACGTCCGCGTTCAACGTCGCGCCGCGGCAGGCCACTCACCTGAACACCGACGGGAGCGCGGCCCTCTATGCCGCGGGCGGCTCGGCGGTGCTGGCGCCGGTCGTCGTCGCGAACGAGCGGATCAAGGTGGTCGTCGCCCAGGGCGGCACCGCCAAGCTCGGCACGCTGCACATCTGGGTGGCGTAGCCCATGACAGCCCGTGCGGAGGAACTGGCGCAGCCGCGGATCCTCGCGGGCGTTGCGGGCGACCTCGAGATCGTCCTCACATCCGACGGTGCGCTCACCGACCCCACGTCGACTGCAACCTGCGCGGTCACGGACGAAGCCGGGGACGCCGTAGCGAGCGGCGCGGCGGCCATCGTCGGCACCACCAGCGGCAAGCTGCGATTCAGCCTGACGGCCGCCCAGAACGCGAACCCGAAGCGGCTGATCGCGACGTGGACGTTCACGCTCGGCACAGCGATGACCATGACCAGCCGCCACGAGACGGTGGGCGAGGTCCTGTTCACGGAGAACGAGGCGCGGACGTTCGACAACAGCGCGCTCGCGAACACCACGACTTACCCCCAGGCGACCCTCCTGCGGGGGCGCGACCTCATCCAGGACGCCTTCGAACGCATCCTCGGCTGGAGCATGGGCACGCGCTACGAACGCGAGGTCGTCGACGGGCCCGGCACTTCGGAGTTGTGGATGGACCGGCGCGAACTGACGGCCGTGAGGTCGGTCAAGGAGCGCACCCGGGGCACCTCGACGTGGACGGCGTACAGCGCGGCGGACCTCGCGGACATCCTGGTGTACCGGGACGGCCGGCTGCTGCGCGAGACGCTGGGCAGCTTCGCCTACGGCAAGCGAAACGTGGCCATCGAATACGAACACGGCCGGCGGCCCATCCCCCTGGACCTGCGGCGCGCCGCCCTGAGACTGCTGCGCCATCAGCTGGTGAAATCGAACCTGGACGACCGGGCTCTCTCCCAGAGCGGCGAGTTCGGGACGTTCAGCCTGGCGACGCCGGGGATGCGCGGGGCGTGGTTCGGCATCCCCCAGGTTGACTCCGTGCTGGACCAGCTCAAGGCCGTGGTGGTCGCCTGATGGCCACCGTCACGTCGAAGCTGCACGCGCTCAAGGTCGCCATCGTGGACGGCCTGGCAGCGCGGGCCAACATCATCTCCGCCGGCGTGCAGGTGTCGGGCGCGTTCCTCGGGAAAGACACGGCGGTCGAGAGCATCCAGCTCACCGGTCCGGACCACATGGACCAGGACTGGGCGGCGCTGGGGAAGCTGTCGCGGAACGAGAACATCACGCTCCAGGGGCTCATCTGGATCCAGAAGCCGGGGGCCGACGAGACGGTGATCCGTTCGACGCGCGCCCGGGCGTTCGAACTGCTGGCCGAGGTGGAGGACTTCCTGCGGGCGGACCCGGGTGTGGCTGCGGTGGTGAAGTACTCCGGGCTGCGCGCCACGGACATCACGGAGGGCGCGAACCCGGAAGGCCGCGTCTGCCAGCTCGACTTCGAAATCGGCGCGTTCCAGCGCCTCCAGTCCACGTAGGGGAGGGAAACCATGAAGGTCCAGTACATCGGGATGTTTGAGGGAGTGTTCGTCCCCGAGGCGAACACGACGGCTCACAAGGGGATGCCCATCGAGGTCACCGACGACCTGGGCGCCCGGCTGTGCGAGCAGCACGAGAACTGGCGGCCCAGCGGCGTCCCCGCATCCCTCCGGGGTCGCGCGGGCCGCCAGGGTCCCTCTGCCGCCGGTGGCGACACTGAGGCGGTACTGGAGGAGTAGCCGTGGGGCAGAAGATCATTCCGCTGGTGGACCGGGTTCTCCCGCGCGTTGACATGAGCGGGGGCCCGGATGCGTGCTGGCCGTGGACTGGGAGCCGTGACCGGGATGGCTACGGAACGGTCGCGCTTGGAAGTCGTACCAACCACACGCGAACGTCCACTAAGGCCCACCGCCTGATGTATCAGCTGGTCATCGGGGAGATCCCTTTGGGCTTCCACGTCTGCCATCGCTGCGACAACCCTCCATGCTGCAACCCGCGACATCTGTTCGCTGCCACCCCGGCTGACAACATGGCCGACATGGTCGCCAAAGGCCGTTCGCTCACTGGTGACCTGAATCCCGCCCGCCGGGAACCGGGGCGGTTCAAGGGTCGCAACTTTGTGCCTGCTGAGCGGCGTGCGCGTGGCGAGAGTCATGGGTCAGCCAAGCTGACGGAGAAGATGGTTCGGTCGATCCGGGAGCGATCACGGAACGGTGAGAGCCAGAGTGAAATAGCCCGAAGTCTCGGGATCGACCATTCAACCGTCGGTCGAATAGTCCGCGGTCAGATATGGGCGCACGTCGCCTAGGAGGGTAGTTCTGTGGCAATCGGCAGCGGTCTCGCGGCCCAGGTAGGAATGGTGGCGGAGAGCGTCTACGGCACGGCCGTCACCGTCACCCGCTTCCTCGAGTTCAACACCGAGGGCATCAGCGCCGAC
>JAHFTW010000013.1:3002-53689 GCA_023269235.1 Thermoplasmata archaeon | reverse complement strand
TCCGCGCCGGCCTGCCGCGCGCGCAGGCCATCCCCGTGTTCTGCCCCATCTGGTTCGAGCCCTGGATGACGTTCGACGGCAGCGCGTACCCGAGCGCGATGCTGGAGGCCGCGGGGCTGCGCAACGCGTTTGCTGGCCACGCGGGACCGCGCTACTTCGAGGTCGCGCCCTCCGAGGTCGCGGCGTCGTCCGCGCGCTGGGCGCTGCTGCCGACGGAGCCGTACCCGTTCCACAAGCGTCGCGACGCGGTCGCGACCGAAGGGCTCGGGGCCTGCGGCCAGCCAGAGCGCGTGCGCGTCCTCGACGGCGAGGCGCTCACCTGGTTCGGCACGCGCACGCTGCCGGGGCTCGAGGAGCTGGCGCGCGTCGCGGCCGGGCTGCGCGCGGCCGAGGCCGGCGCCTAGCTCAGGCGCGGCGGCGGATGATCGCGCCGACGAGGAGCACGCCCGCGACCATCACGACCTGCAGGCTCGGGGAGCCCCTGGTCGCGGCGTCGAGGGCCTTCTGGCGCGCGGAGGCGTCGTAGGGGCCAAGGCCGCCGTGCAGGTCTTCGTAGGCTTGGCCGGCGCCGCCTTGCGCCTCGCCGCCGGACGCGGCCGAGGTGCTCGAGGCGCCTGCTGTCTTCCCGCCCGAGGCCGCAGGGGCCGCGACGCCGTCGGACGCCTGGGCGTAGCAGCACCCGTAGCAGCAGCCGCCGTAGGACTCCTGGCCGGGCTGGAGCAGGATGTCGAAGGGCTGGTCGCCCGTCTCGACCATCAGGTTGCCCTGCCAGCTGAGGTGGCCCTCGGCGCTGGCGCTGACGCTGTGGTAGCCGTGGCGCAGGCGGAGCTTGAAGGAGCCATCGGCGTCGGTCTGGGCGTAGCCGTAGGCGTAGGTCTCCTCATTGTTGAAGCTGACCTGGGCGTTGGGGATGGCCTTGCCCGTCGTGGCGTCCACGAGGTAGCCGGAGACGACGGCGTCGGGGGCGGGGCGTTGCTGCAACTCGACGCGCAGAGGGGTCCTGTCGTCAGTGGGCAGGACCAGGCTGCGGCTCCAGGATAGGTACTCGGGGCCGCAGGCGCGACGGCTCGAGCCGCCGGCGTCGCGGGTCTCGACGCAGGAGCGCGCGCTGTCGGCGTACACTTGGATGACCGCGTAGCCGGGCGTGACGAGCCCGTGGAAGGTGCCGTCGGATTCGACGGTGATGGCGCACCCTGGGTTCTCGTAGGGGCCGGGGTAGGGGCGCGCGATGGCGACGCCGGAGCCGCCAGAGTACGTGGTGGAGCCGCCGGACCCGCTGGCCGACGCGTCCTGGCTGCACTCGTAGAGGCCGTAGAGCGGCGAGCGGACGCTGACCGTGAAGAACGGCACCGCCTTGCCGGTGGCGGCGTCCAAGACCGTGCCTTCTATGCGCGCGGTCTTGGCCGGGTACTTCTGCAGCGTGATGTCGAAGGCCTTGCTCTCGCCGACCGCGACGGTGGGGTTGGCGTTGAAGGACGCGTAGCCTTCCTTGGAGACCGAGACGCTCACGGAGCCGCCACCGTACACGTGGATCTTGTAGCGGCCGTCGGCGCCGGCAACCGTGTAGTTGGAGCCGCCGTAGTAAGGATAGTAGGCGGGAGAGTTGGAGGAGGCCGGCTTGGCGGAGCCGTCGCCGGAGTAGGCCGGTTGGGGTTGGTTCGGGTAGCTGTACACGGTGACCTGGACGCCGGCGACGGGAGTGCCGTCCTGGTCCTTCACGACGCCTGACAGGGTGGCGTCCTGGGGCGGGACGGGCACGAGGCGGAACTCGACGGGCGAGGTGCCGTCCACGAAGAGCTCCTGGTTGAGGTCCTGGAACCCGCGGGCCTGGCTCACCGAGAAGGAGCGGGTGCCGGCGACGGTGGAGAGCGCGAAGGAGCCGTCCTGCGCGGTCGGGACCGACTGGCTGTCGTTGCCGGAGCAGCATGCATAGACGGACGCGCCGGGGATGGCCTGGCCCTTGTCACCGAGCACTTTTCCTGTGACCGTGATGGCGTTGCCCGCGAGGACGACGTCGGCGACGCTGCCGCCGCTCACGGTGGCGGTCTGCTTGCTGTCGGAGAAGCCGGCGTGCGAGGCGGTCAAGGTGTAGTCGCCGTTGTCGAGGCCGGTGAACGAGTAGACGCCGCCGGAGTCTGTCTTCGCGGTGCGGTCCACGGCGCCGACGGGGCCGACTGTGCCAGGCTTCGTGAGGCGCACGGTGGCGTCGGGGATGCCACGGCCGGAGGCGCACGCCTGGTCGGCCGCCGGAGCCCGCATGTAGTACACGTTGTCCACGGAGCAGACCGTGCCCTTCAGGGTCGAGGCGCCGACCTGGGCCACGGAGGAGGGGACGACGAGGGCGGCCGCGCCGAGCAGGAAGACGGCCGTCAAGAGGATAGGAAGCACGTTGCCGCGCATGATACCTCAATGATGGGCTTGAGGATATATAACTCGGGCGAAGGGCGGGTTTTCCCCCAACAAACCCGCCCCCCGCCCCCTCCCCCGCCGGCGGTTGCTTCATCCCTCCCGGCCCAGTGGCCGCGCCATGCAGGAAGCAGGACCGGTGACCGGGCTGGACGAGGCGGGGCGCGGCCCGGTCATGGGCCCCCTCGTCGTCGCGGGCGTCGCCGTGGACGACCCGGCCGTCCCTGCCGACCTCGGATGCACGGACTCGAAGCTCCTCAGCCCCGACCGACGCCGCGCCCTCGACCGCGCCCTGCGCGCGACGCCCGGCGTCCGCATCGCCTTGCGCGTCATCGAGGCCGAGGAGCTCGACCGGCGCCGCGCGGCGGGCGAATCCGTCACCGCCATCGAAGTCGTCGCCTTCCAGCAGATTGCCACCGAGCTCGGCGCCCCCACCGTCATCGTGGACGCGGCGCACCCGAACGCCGCCGCCTTCGCCGAGCTGCTGCGCCCCGGCCTCCCCAAGGGCACCCGCATCGTCTCCGAGCACAAGGCGGACGTCACCCACGCCGTCGTCGGCGCCGCCAGCATCGTCGCCAAGGTCGCCCGTGACGCCGCGCTCGCCCAGCTCGCGCGCCGCCTCGAACGCCGCCTCGACCTTCCGCTCGGCTCCGGCTACCCCAGCGACCCCACCACGCGCGCCTTCCTCGCGGCGTGGTGGAGGGCGCACAAGGCGTGGCCCGAAGGAACACGCACGTCGTGGGCGACGCTCGCCGCCCTCTCGTCGCCCCCGCCGACGCGGCTCGACGCCTTCGACACAACCCTTTAACCGAGCGCGCCGAGTGGCCGGCCTGATGCGCGTCCCCTTCCTGGTGGCCCTCCTGCTCGCCGCCACCGTCCTTGCCGGATGCGGAACCCAGACACAGACCCCCGGAAAGACCGTCGTCGCCCCGGAGACGCAGGACGCTCGTTTCGGCTCGGGCTTCAACTTCACGGCCCTGGACGAGAAGGGCCTGCCCATCCCGACCCTCTTCTGCCCCGCGCCGCTCGTGGTCCTCGACGACAACGGCAAGGCGCCCGCCGTGCCCGAGCACCCGCCCTGCAACTTCCTGATGACGCCCGACGAGGGCCGCCAGGGCAACGAGGTCACCATCGCCGTGAACCCGCAAAACCCCCGCTCCATTGTCGGCGGCGCGAAGGACTACTACCCGGCCGACGCGGGCCAGTGCGTCTGGGATGGCGTGTACGTCAGCCACAACGGCGGCCGCACCGCGTTCGAAGACCGCAGCTTCGACGGCTCCCCGTGGCGCCAACTCACGAACCCCGACCCGAACAAGATCAACTACGCGAGCCAATATTGGTGTACGACCGACCCCGTGGCCTACTTCAGCACGGAGGGTGTCCTGTACTACCTCCTCATGGCGTACCAAGGCGACCCCGTCACGGCCAGCAAGACGTGCGAGAACATCTGCCCGAACGGCGCCGTCAACGACTTCGCGTTCAACCGCGCCATCCAAATCGTCGCCGTGAGCCACGATGGCGGCGACACGTTCGACACCTTCACCGGCGTCCTTGAGGGCAGCTTCCCCATCGACTTCCACGACAAAGGATGGGTCGCGGCCTCGGCCTCGGGCACCATCCACGTCATGTGGCTCGCGAGCCTGGCTCCGGGCAACCTCTACTTCCGCAGCACCGACCAGGGCAAGAGCTACAGCGACCCGTTCATCATGGCGAGCGTCGCGGAGGACGCCGGGCAAGGCTCCTTCGTGGACGTCGGACCCGGCAAGCAGGTCTATGCGGCCTGGACCGGCAACCAAGGCATCCATCTGCGCAAGAGCCTGGACGAGGGCGCGACGTGGCTCGCCACCCAGACCGTCCTGAACCCCCACTCCGGCGGCCAAATGCGCCGTCTCTCGGACCGCGAGCAGGCCTCCGGCTTCCCCGCGATGGCGACCGACCGCTACGTCAACTCGCCGTTCGCCGATTCCATCTACTACAGCTTTGACGACGGCTGCCAGGACCCCATCTGGACGGCCGACTGCAAGAACCTCGGGAACCTCAACGTGTACGTCGTCGCCAGCCATGATGGTGGCAAGACCTGGCAGCCCCCGGTGCGCGTCAACGACGACGTTCCGGACGGCGGGAAGGCCGTGGAGACCTCCTTCCACTGGATGTCCGCCATCTCCGTCAGCCCCGGTGGCGTCATCGACGTGCAGTGGATGGACACCCGCCAGGGCGGCATGGCGACCTCCCCGGACGCCACGGGCAACACCGACCCGCACCTGCGCATCAGCCAGTACTACAGCTACTCGATTGACGGCGGCAAGACCTGGTCGCGCAACCTGAGCGTCCGCGAGCCCCAGGATGGCGGCTGGGACCACGGCCTCTGCCACCACCAGGATGGGAAGATTTTCTACGGCGACTACCAGGACATCGACTCGAGCTGGCAAGCCGCCCACCCCGTCTGGCCCGACACGCGCGACGGCCAGTGCAAGGTCTACACGGCGACCATCCAGCGCCCGCAGTTCGCCGAAGGCTGGGACCCCGCCAAGCGTGCCGAGGCCGAGGCCTTCATCACGGCACACCCGCTCTGAGCTGGCTCGCCATGCGACCGGTCCTCGTCGCCGCGCTCCTGGTGGCCGCCCTGCCGGGCGCCGCCGCGTGGTCGCAATGGGGCGGCGACCCCGCGCACTCCGGGCGCGCCGCGCTCGGGGACCTTGACGTCCTGGGCGCGCAACGGCTCCTCCCGGACGGCGTCACGCTGCAAGCCGGCGGCGGCCCTGGGCTCGCGACGACCCCGCACGGCGTCGTCGGCCTCGGACGCCAAGGCAATTCCTGCATGCTCTACGCGGGCGCCCCGCCGGAGCGCCTCGCGAGCGCGTCGGCGGACATCGCCTGCCCGCTTGGTGGCCGCCTCGCGGCCTGGGACGACGCCAACGGACGCGCCCTCGTCTGCGTGGACGGGGCCAGCACCGACCCGCTCCTGCAGTCCTGGCCAATCGGCGCCGCCCAGCCCGCCTGGACGCACGCCCCCGGCCTGGCCGCCCCGGACCCCCTCGCGCTGGGCGCGGGCCAGGGCAACGCGGACGGCTCGTGGTCCTGCCGCGGCCTCGCCGTGGACGGCGGCGTCGCGTACGTCCCGTTCTCAAGCACCGTCGGGCGCAACCGGATCGAGGCCGTCGGCCTCGCCGACGGGACGGTGCGGTGGAGCACCAGCGTCCCGGCCGACGCGTTGCTGCAGGGGACCCTTGTGGGGACGCCTCCGGCCCTCCCCGACCCGCTCGGCGACGTCGTCGGCCAGTCCACGGGCGCGTTCCGCATGGACGCCGTGGCCCTCACCACGACCGGCGTCGTCGTCTCCGGGCGGCTGGACGGCAACCCCCTCGCGCAGGCGCCCCCCGGCGTCGCTTGGCTCGACAAAGACGGCCGCCTGCAAGGCTCCTACACGCTGGCGGCCAGCGCGACCGACACCTCCGCCGCAGGCCGGTCGACGCTTTTCCCCGCCTCGCAGCGCCCGTCCGCCATGGGAAGCCTCGCCGCCGCCCTCGTCGGCGACGGCCTCTTCCTGGTGGACCCCGCCAATGCGCAGGGCCTCGTCACCCCCATCGAGGGCGCCGTGCGCTCGCGCCCCGATGTCCCTGGGCCGTGCTGGGGCGACGACGCCCTCCTCGTCCCTGGCGAGTCCGTCGGCTTCATCCTCCCCTCCAACGACCTTGGCACGGTGGCGCGCTGGCCCGGGTACGGCCTCGGCCGCCTGCAGGAATGCGTGGTCTCCGGCGGCATCGCCTGGGTCGCCGTGACGCGGCTCGACAACGGCACGCGCACGGACCTGCTGGCCGTGGACCTCGCGGCGGGGGCGAGCACGCTGCGGCTTCCCCTTCCGCTCTCGCCCACGGATGCCGGGGCGCTCTCTGTCCACTTGACGCCCCTCGGCGACGGCCGGCTGCTGGCATGGGACGACGAGGGCCAATCCGCCCTGCTTGGCCCGGACCCCGCGGCCGCGCCGCCCTCCCTCTCCGCCGCAAGCGATTACCCCGGCGCGCAGGCGGCCGCCCTGCTCACGGTGGACCTGCCCGACGACGCGCCCGCGAACACGACCCTCCTCCTGGCCTGGGGCGACGGTAAGCTGGAGGTCGTCCAGCCGGGCACCGCGAGTCGGACCTACGGGACCGGGGGCGACCGGACCGCCCGCCTGAGCGCGATCTATCCGGACGGCCGCACCTCGACGCTGGGGCACACGCTCCACGTCGGGCAGAGCGCCCCCGAGACCCCGGGGCTCCTCACCGTCCTCTTCTCCGCCGATTACCAGAACTACACGTTCTTCGCGATTGGTGTGCTGATTACGGTGATCGGCTCGGTCGTGACGGCCCTGGGGGTCAACAAGGGCCGCAAGCGCATCGACCGCCGCCTGCGGGAACTGGACCACATCCAGGACACGGGTCGCAGCGACCCCTTCGCGGCGGTGCGCGCCCTGCACGCCTACCGGCAGGACCGCCGCCGTGACCTCGCGCAAGGCCACCTGGACGACACGCAGTACACGGTGCTGGAGACGCACGCCGACCATGTGCTGGCCCTGCTTCGGCAGCGCATCCTTGGCAACTTCGTGGGCCGGCTCTCGGAGCGCTTCACGCACGCCTTGGACACAGCGCTGGCGGACGGCGCCTTCGACGACGCCGAGACGAAGGAACTGGAGAACATGGTGGCGAGCGAAGGCGACCTCTCCGTGGCCGAGCGCGACCGGCTTCGCGCGTTGGTGCGGCAGCTGCACCGCGACCTTTAGCGGTTCAGGCCCACGCCAGCCGGTAGCCGCCGACGCGCACCGCTTGGACGTCCTTGCTGTGGAACGGCATCGTGGCTTCGAGCGGATAGTCCCACGCCGCGACCCGTTCCAGGCGCCCCCCCGCGTCGCGGGCCCAGGAAGCGAGGAAGCGCTCCGTCCTCTCGAGGGCGAGGAACCAGACCGTGCCCGCGGGCTTGACGGCCTCGACGGCCCGCTCCAGGAACAAGCGGTCGCCGTGGCGGTTGCCCGCCTGCGCGCCGAAGGGGGGGTTCATGACGACGGTGTCGAACGCCCCTGCCTCAGCGTGCCAATTGGCCAGATTGGCCGCGACGAACCAGGTGCGCTGCGCGACGAACGCGGAGTCGGCGGCCGCGTGGGCGAGCCGGAGGCTCTCGGGGTCCAGCTCCACGCCGGTCGCGAGGCGCGCGCCGAGAAGGGCCGCCCCGATGGCGAACGTGCCGGTACCGGAACCCAGGTCGAGGACGCGCTTGTCCGCGATGGCCCCCTCGGCGTGCGCGGCCCACAGCAGGTCGGCCGCGATGCCGGCGGGGGTGCGGTACTGCTCCAGGTCGGGGCTGGGGTCGGGCCGCTTCGGCACCGCCTCCAACGCCCGCTCCAGGTCCGCCTTGCGCACGAGGGCTCCAGGGCGGGAGGCCTTATCACGCCGCGCCCGGAGCGGGGTCGCGATGGGACGCCTGTTCGTGCTGCGCCACGGCCAGACCGGCCTCAACCGCGAGCGCATCATCCAGGGGCCGCGCCTCGACGACGACCTCTCCGAGCTGGGCCGCCATCAGGCTTCGCGGCTCGGGGACGCGCTGCGCGAACAAGGGCTCGGGACGCTCTACACCAGCCCGCTGCGGCGCGCCCGAGAGACCGCCCACGCCATCGAACGCGGCCAAGGCGCGCGCCGCGCCCTCCCTGTCGAGGTCGTGCCGGAGCTGTACGAGATGGACTACGGCCGCTTCGCAGGCCTCCGCTACGACGAGGCCGAGCCGCACCTCGAGCAGTTGCGCGACGCGTGGCGCATGGGGATGCTGGCCGAGCCGTTCCCCGGCGGCGAGTCGCCCATCCTGGCCCAGCACCGCGTGCGGCCATTCTGCAACCGCGTCCTTGCCGAAGCGGCGCGGCATCCGGTCGCCGTCGTCGGCCACGGCCGCCTCAACCGCGTCCTCCTCGCCACGCTCACGGGCGCCGGCCTCGAACGCATGGACGAGTTTCCGCAGGCCAACGCCGCCATCACGGAGCTCGTGGTCGAGGACGGCCAGGCAAGCATCGTGCGGCTCAACGACACGGCGCACCTCGACATCGCCGGCGACGGGGCGTTCGCGTAGAGGCGCGAGTCAAGCCCGTGAACCAAAACGCCTTTCACCGTCCTCGCGGCGTGCACGCCGATGCGCCTCCCGGCCCTTCTCTGCCTTGGACTTCTCCTGCTCGCCGGGTGCGCATCGTCCTCGCCTCCGACCGCCGCCCCGGGCGCCGCCGCGCCCGCCGAGCCGAGCGCGCATGTCCTTGACGTCGCCAACGCGCCGCGGCTCACCGACGAACTCCATTTCCTGGCGCCACCGGTCGCGTCCACGGTCGCCCCGACGGGCACGAAGGAAGTCCTGACGCCTGTCAGCCCCTACACCGACCTGCTCTCGCGCGCAGGAACCCCCTGGGACTACACGGTCCAGAGGGCCGGCGTCCTCGGCACCGGCTCGTTCACGCTCCACTTGCGCGCCCTCCGACCGGTCGTTCTCCTGCCACAGACCGTCGCGGGAGACTCCTGCACCTTTGTCCTGTTCATCAACATCGCCACCGCAGACGGCAACCAGTCCACAGGCAAGCCCTTTGGGTGCAAGAATCTCGACCCGGGCCCCCTCCTGCCGGGCGACCTCGATGTCCAGATGGACCTCAACTGGGCCGGCCGTGTCCCAGGCAACGACCACGTCGACGTCCAACCCGGGCAGACGCTGTCGTTCTCCGTCATGGCCAATGTCCTCGACCCCGTCGGCGGGAGCCTCGCAGTGGTCTCCGGGACGCCCGCGAAGGACACGTTCGTCAAGCTTCCGAGCCTGCGCCAGCCGGTCGGCCTGCTAGGCGCTGTCGTGGGCGGCGGGACCTAGTTCGCGTCGGCGCTGAACTCGTCGAAGACGTAGTGTTCCGCGGGGCGGATGCCGAGGACAATCTCGAGCTCCTGCGGCGTGAGGAAGGGCTGCTTGTAGCGCGGCTGGTCGTCGATGGGCACGCGCGGGCAGGCCACACCGACGAGGGCGTCCAGGTGGCGGAAGTAGAGCAGCGTCTCGGGGCTGATCTGTTTGTTCTGGATGATGTAGCCCTCCTTGCCGTGCTCGTGCAGCTGCTTGAGGACCTTCTTGGCGAGGTTGAAGCGCATCTGGCCCGCCTTCGTGCTGACGACGATGCCGAAGGTCTTGGCCTCCTTGGCGCGGCCGATGGCGGCCCAGCGCTGCTTGAGGATGCGGCCCTTGGCCTCGGTGAGGGTGCGCACCGTGTTCGTGTAGGGGTCCGCGGCGGTGATGCGCTTCTCCGTCTCGAGCGCGAGGGCGAGCGGATGGAAGTCGCCGGAGCCGATGAAGATGAACTCGTCCACGTCGCACTTCACGGCGGCGAGGACGTTGCAGCCGAGAAGCTGGCCGCGCAGGGCGGTGCGCTTGTCGCCCAGCATGGTGACGGGCTCAAGGCCGTGCTCGCGCAGGATGCGCTCGGCGACGTCGAGCTTGTGGACGTGCTGCGCCGTCGTCGTGACGCCGACCCGGGGGCCCTTCATCGTCTTGCACGCCTCCGTCACGACCTCCTCGATGGAGTGGATGCTGTGCGCAGGGACGTAGTACACCTGGACGCCGAAATCGGTCTTCACCGACGGCATGGGGCTGTGGCCGAAGTGGATCATGACGGTGATGCCGAGCTTGGCCATCTCGTCGTCGCACAGGTCGCAGGCGCCATAGCAGGGGTCCGCGGAGAGGACGGGGAGAGCGCCAGTCTCCCGTTGGACGACCTCGCCGATCTTGGTGGCGTAGTCGCGCATGCCGTCCGGGAACTGCAGCCCGATGGCCGCGAGGCCCGGGTGCTCCGCCTTGATGCGGGGAAGCAGCTCCTCGAAGTTGAGGAGGTAGCCGTACAGTTCCATGGCCGCTTCGACGAAGGGGACCTACAAGAGGATTGGCCTACGCCGCGACGGGTCCATGCCTTCACTCATACGCGAGGGCCTGGATGGGCTGGATGCGTGTCGCGCGACGTGCCGGGAGGTAGCCCGCCACGACGCCGACGAGGGTGCCGACGAGGAGGCTGATGCCGATCCACTCGTACGGGAGCACGACGGCGGTCTTGGAGGCGCTGAAGACGACGCTCACCACGAAGGCGCCAAGGCCGAGGCCGAGGGCGAGGCCGATGACCGAGCCGACGACGCCGATGAGGATGGACTCGAGCAGGAACAGGCGCAGGATCTCGCCGTTCTTCGCGCCGATGGCCTTCATGACGCCAATCTCGCGCGTGCGCTCCGTGACGCTCACCAGCATGATGTTGGCGATGCCGATGGCGCCCACGATGAGGCTCACGACGGCGATGGCGCTGATGAAGAGCGTCACCTGGTCGAAGACGGCGCTGATGGCGCCCACGATGTCGCCTTGGGTCGCGACCTGGACGATGACTTGCGGGGGCAGGAGCGCCTTCGCGTCCGATCCGGTGCCGGCGAAGTACGCCTTCGCGGCGTCGCGGACGGCGTTCGTGTTGCGGGCCGAGTCGGCACGTAGCGAGAGGCCCGAATACACCGGGACGATCTTGCCCGAGCTGGGGCTCTGGATGGTCGCCTGGTAGAACGGGTCGAGCGGGACGTACACGTTGTCGTTGGACTGGCCGAACAAGGAGTCGCTCTTGGCGAGGACGCCGACGACGGTGGCGTCGCGCTGCGAGCCGTCCGGGAAACGCAAGGTCAGCGCCGCCCCCGGATTCACGGGCTTGCCGGTCAGGTTGCCGAGGCCCTCGGCGACGTTGAAGCCGAGGACGACCTGCGACTTGCCGTCCGCGAAGACGGTGCCGGAGCTGTAGAGCGCCTTGTCGTCGCGCGGCTTGACGGTGTCAGACTCGGCGACGGTGGCCTTGAGGGTGCGAAAGACGTACGTCTTGCCTTCGTAGAGGAGGGCGGTCGCCTGCACGTCGCCGTTCGGGATGACGCGCTGGACGTGGTCCATTGCTGTGAGGTGGTCCACGTCCACCTTGGTGAAGACGGGGCCGAAGTTGCCGGCGTTCGGGGGGCCGCGGTTGGCGCCCTCCTTCAAGGTCTCGGAGACGAAGACGGCGCGGTTGTCCACGTCGTCGAACTGGCCGACGACGCTCGCCTCGAACGATTTGCCGAGCGTGACCACGGCGAGGACGGAGCTGACGCCGATGATGACGCCGAGGATGGTGAGGATGCTGCGCGTCTTGTGGCTCCACAGCGAGCCCGCGGCCATCCGCAGCGATTCGCGGAAGATCACTTCCATCCCTCCCCGGGTCCGTGGCCGGACGCCCACTTCGGGCGCACTGGAGTGTACGGTTTGGTGCCGGGCGCCGCGACGGGGACGGGGCCTTTCTTCCGCGCGTTTTGTGCCTTCTCTGCCTTTTCGGCCTTCTCGGCCTTGCGCAGACGGCGCCGCGAGGGCTCCGGGCTGGGCTCCCAGGCGGGCTGGGCCGCGGCGGCGCCGGACCACGCGGGCACGTGGCCGAGCTCCTCAAAGACCAGCGGCGCGGGGCGGGCGTGACCGGACTCGATGCCAGCGATGCGGCCGTCCTTGAACCGGACGATGCGCTGGGCGTGGCGCGCGACGCCTTCGTCGTGCGTCACTTGCAGGATGGTCTTGCCCGCTGCGTTGAGGCGCGTGAAGAGCGCCATGATCTCGGCGCCGGTCTTGGAGTCGAGGTTGCCGGTGGGCTCGTCGGCGAGCAGGATGGGCGGGTCGAGGGCGAGGGCGCGCGCGATGGCGACGCGCTGCTTCTGGCCGCCGGAGAGCTGGTTGGGGCGGTGCTTCATGCGGTCGCCGAGGCCGACCTGCCGGAGGATGGCGACGGCGCGGTCATGGCGCTCCCGCCGTCCGACGCCCGCGATGGCCATGGGCAGCATGACGTTCTGGAGGGCAGTCATGCGGGGCATGAGGTTGAAGGATTGGAAGATGAAGCCGAGCGAGGCGCGACGGGCCAGGGCCGCCTGGGTCGCCGAGAGCTTTCCCACCTCGCGCCCCATGAGGCGCAGATCGCCGCCGGAGGGACGGTCGAGGATGCCGACGAGGTTGAGGAGCGTGGACTTGCCCGAGCCGCTGGGGCCCATGATGGCGACGAACTCGCCTTGCGCGATGGTGAGGTCCACTTCCTTGAGCACCTGCAGCTCCTCGCCGCCGTTGGGGTAGCTCTTGCTGAGCCGCGACGCGACCACGGCGGGCGTGGACGAGGAGGCAGGGCGCACGGGTTGGGCCATCGCCTTCGGCCAGCCAGGGCCAGGATTTCAACGCGACCGCTAGCCCTGCTTGGCCCCGCCGCCGCCCTCGCGCCAGCCGGTGATGCGCAGATGCGCGATGATGGGCAGGAACAGGTCGCCCATGCGCAGGCCCTTCGGGGTGAGGCGGTACTCGACGCGGACGGGAACCTCGGGAAAAACGGTGCGCTGGACGATGCCTTGCGCCTCGAGCTCCTTCAGGCGCTGGCTCAGGGTGCGGCTGCCGATGCCGGACAGGCCTTCCTTCAGCTCGTTGAAGCGGCGCGGCTCCTTCATGCGCAGGAGGAAGCACACCTCGATGCTCCACTTCTGCAGCAGCGGGCTGAGCGCCTCGACGCTGCGGTTGACCTCCCGGTCCAGGTCGCCGTAGCCGGTGAGCCAGGTGACGACCTGGTCCATGGCCTTGCGGTGGCCTTCGGCGAGCTCGTCAAGGAAGCCGTCGAGCCGGCCGATCATGACGGCGTTGAGCTTGGACTGCTCCTCCTCGCTGCGGGGCTTCTCGGAGGGCGACGGGGCCTTGGGCGGCGTCGGAGCCTTGGTGTTGCGGCGGATACCTAGCTTCATGCTCCCAACCTGGCCCCTTATACCCGGGAGCCCGGTAAGAAGTTTCGTCCTGGAAGCAATCCCCTGCGTGGGACCAGCTTCCAGAATTGAACTGGTGTCCGAATGAAAGTCCACGAGGAAACCCTGTCCAACGACGTCCCGGACGCCGCCGATCCCTTCCCGCAGCACAAGGACAACGCCTGGAGCAAGGTCCTCGTTCTCACCTTCGTCGTCGCCCCCCTCCTCGCCGCGGGCTACGGCATCTACTCCTTCTGGGGCGCCGGCGTCGGCTGGCTCGAGATCGGCCTCCTTCTCGGCATGTGGTCCTTCACCGGCCTCGGCATCAGCCTCGGCTTCCACCGCATGCTTACCCACCGCGCCTTTGTCGCCCGCGCCCCGACGCGCGCCGTCCTCCTCATCGCCGGCACGATGGCCATGCAGGGCCCCGCCTCCGACTGGGCAGCGACGCACATTCGCCACCACGCCAAGGCCGACCGCGAGGGCGACCCCCACAGCCCCCTCGACGGGTTCTGGCACGCCCACTTCGGCTGGCTGCTGCGCGACCAGTTCGTCCGCACTGGCCTTGCCCACGAGAAGCTGATGGCGGACCCCATCACGCGCTTCATCAGCAAGACGTGGACCCTGTGGGCCACGCTCGGCATGGTCCTCCCCGGCCTCATCGCCCTCGGCATCACCCACTCCTGGTGGGGCTTCGCGAGCGGCATGCTGTGGGGCGGCTTCATCCGCGTCTTCTTCGGCCACCACATCACCTGGAGCGTCAACTCGCTTGGCCACCTCTTCGGCACGCGCCCCTTCCAGACCACGGACAAGGCGACGAACAACTTCGTCGTCGCGCTGCTTGGCTGGGGCGAGGGCTGGCACAACAACCACCACGCCTTTCCCCGCGCCGCCTACATCGGCATGCGCTGGTACCAGGTGGACATTGGGAAGTACGTCCTCACGATCCTGAAGTGGGTCGGCCAGGTGCGCAACCTGCACATCCCGACACGCGCCGAGCGCCGCGCGCGCCGCCGCTCCCGCACCTCGGGCGCCTAGGCGACGACCTGCACGCCCGCGGGCGTAACACGGATGGTTGCCGCTGCCAAAACGGCGATCTTGTGCCGTGCCTCGAGCTTGGCACGCGCCAAACCCTTGTCTACGACGACGACGGCCCCGACCGCGCGGGCGCCCGTTTTTCCGATGGCGTCCAGCAGGGCGCCTAGCGTCCCTCCGGTGCTCAGCACGTCGTCCACGATGAGGACACGGTCGCCGGGGCCGAGGTCGTTGAGGTGGAGCGTGGAGGCGCCGTACCCTGTCGCAGCAGGGACGGCCACCTCGCCGGGGCGTCCATAGGCGCGTTTTCGGGCAAGAGTGTAGGGAAGGCCGGTCTTCAGGGCGAGCGCGCCCACGAGCGGCAGCCCCATCGCCTCGGGCGCGAGGAGGGTGTTGGCCTGCTTCACGACGGGCTGCAAGGCGGCCCAGGCGGCCCACTCGTCGAGGAGGGCGGCGTCGCAGCGGGGCACGCCGTCGAGGAGCGGGTGGATGACGTAGGCGTAGTCGCCTTTCGGCACGACCGCCGCGGCGCGCAAGGAGGCGTGCAGCCGGCTCAGAGGCATGCTGGCAGCGCCTTGAGGAAGCGGTCCAAGGTGGCGCGGCTGACGTGCGGGTTCACGACGATGCGGACCGCGCCCATGCGGGTCACCAGGTTGACGCGGAAGCCGTGCCCCTGGAGGCGCTGCTGGAGCGCGGAGGGGTCGCGGTGGCGGAACGTGACGACGGCGAGCTCCGGGGCCGCGACCATCTCGACACCCAGGCCACGCAGCTTGGCGGCGAGGTACGCGGCGTTGTCGAGGCAGGTCTCCGCAACGCTGGCGAAACCGGCGCGGCCGAGGTGGCGGTGGACGGCCCAAGCCGCGGCCACGGGGGCGCCGGGACGGGTCCCGAGGAGCGTGGACTGGGTGCGCGTCGAGAGGTAAGGGCTCGCGACCGCGATGGCGTCCCAGGCGTGGCCGTCGCGCACCAGGAGGGCGCCGGCGGGGATGGTGGCCATGCCGCCCTTGTGCGGGTCGGCGCTGAGGCTCCAGACTCCGGGGAGGCTGAAGTCGAAGGGGACCGGCGTGCGGCCCGCGTCGGCGAGGAAAGGCAGTAGGTAGCCACCGTAGGCGGCGTCCACGTGGAGGCGGAGCTTGTTCTCTTGGCAGAACCAGGCCAGTGGCTCGATGGGGTCCACGAGGCCGAGCTCCGTGGTGCCGGCGACGGCGACCATGAGGGCGGTCTTGGGGCCGACGGCCTTCGTCATCGCCTCGACGTCGGCGCGGCCGTCACGCCCGACGGGGACATGGACGAGGTCGAGCTCCATGAGGCGCGCCGCCTTCTCGAAGCTGAAGTGGGCCGATGCGGGAAGGACGACCTGGCTCTTGCCGGTGGCGGCCTTGGCGAGCAGGCAGGCAAGCAGGTTCGCCTCAGTGCCGCCGGAGACGATGCGGCCGGCGGCGCCCTGGGGGGCGTGGAACAACGCCGCGAGGTCGGCGAGGACCTCAACCTCCAGGCGGGCCGTGCCCGGGAAATGACCGGGGTCCCCCAAATTGGTCTCGAGGAACTGCGCGTGCGCGGCTACGGCGATCTCGTGCGGTGCCGTGCACATCGAGCCAAGGATCTCGCCATCCACGAAGGTGTAGTCCTCGTCGCGGGTGGCCTTCAGGGCCTCGAGGACCCGGGCACGGCCCCATCCCTGTTCCTGCACGCCGCGTCGAAGGTTCTCCTCCAGAAAAGGGCGCCGGAGCGATGGTTTCACCTCCCCCTGAGGAGGATTCCTCAACCCGGCGGCGTTGGTGAGCGCATGGCCTCCCCGGTCAGCCGCCTGCGCACCTGCGGCATCCTCACCGTCCACCACGGCGCCCTCGCCCTCAGCGACCGCTTCCTCGCCCACCTGAGCTTGTACCGCCACGGCGGCCGCGTCCCGACCTGGGACCTGCTTGCCCTCCTCGAGCTCGCGCTCAGCACGTGGGACGACTACGCCGGCGACGCCCGCGAGTCGGCGCGCGCCCTCGTCAAATTCCTGCCCTCGGGCTCCATCCACGCTACGCCGGCCTTCCCCGTGCTGGACGCGTTCATCGCGGCTTGAGGAACAAAGTGCGGGAGGACGGATTCGCTTCCGGAACCGTGCAGCGGTTCCGGGTGGAGCGAAGCGGCGAATCCGGCCGCCCGCATGAGCGAAGCGAGTGCGGGAGGACGGATTCGAACCGTCGAACCACGAAGGACCCGATCTTAAGTCGGGGGCCGTTGGCCGCTTGGCTACTCCCGCAAGTGGATGCGCGAAAGTCAACCTAAGCGGGAGCCGGCCACGCCACTCCATGCCCGAGGTGCGGGAAAACCTTTGGCGCCGCATGGCAGGGTTTATCCGAGACCCCTAAGTCGGCGCGTCCGTCGCCCTCCTGGGCGGCATGCCGTCTTAGCTTAGCTGGTGGAGCTTCGGACTGTTAATCCGATGGTCGTCGGTTCAAATCCGACAGACGGCGCTTCACGCCAAACGGCGCGCACGTTGCGCGGCCTGCGGCCGAGCGGCGGGGGGCTTGCCCCCCGCCCTCTTCCCCCCACCGGGGACCTAGCGGTCCCCGGACCCCTTGCTTGGCTCGCCGCCGGGCAGCTCGCCCGATTGGGGTCGCGGATTCTTCAACGCTGAAGGGAAGGGGACCCCGACACGTTGATGGGTAGTGGTTGCGGGTGTGCTTCGTGCCGGGGACTGATGGGGAAAGGCCCGACGCGTGGTCGGGTTGGGTCTTGGCCTACGCGTCCAGGCCCCAGGCGCGGCACCGGGCGCATTGCGCGTCCCAGCCGCACGAGGGGCACCAGTCGGTGGCCCAGCTTGGGGCCTTGAAGGCCACCAGGTCGTCGTGTGTCATGTCAAAGGGCGAAGAGACACCCCGTGGGAAAGCGCCAACGCAAGGAAGAGCGCGAGACTATTGAGAAAAGGACGGGGAATGGAGGAAGAAGGAGGGGGGAAGGATGGAAGCGCGACGCTTAGGCGTTGACTTCGGTGAAGCCGCACTTGCCGCAGTGCTGGCGGTCCTCGTGCTTGGCCATGAAGACGCCAGGGCCGCACTTCGGGCAGGCCTTGTGCGTGCGCACGAGCTTGTTGCCCTGGACCTGGAAGAGGCGGGAGGGGGAGCCGGCCATCGTTAGGCCCCCTTCTTGGCGCCCTTGGCAGCCTTGGCGTCGCCCTCGGCGGCGGGCTTGGCTTCCTTCTTCGGCTTCTCGATGTAGAGCTGGTTGCGCTTGAGGAAGTGGACGCGCTCGGTGGAGCGGGCGGCGTCGGCGGACTTGTAGACGCGGGCGGTGCCGGCGGTGGCGCCGAGGCCGTACTCGGTCTGCATGGAGTCGATGACGACGTTCTCGGTCTTGGAGCCGATCTCGCTCGCGACGAGCTGGCGCACCTGGGTGCGGCTCGGGGTGGTCTCGCCGGCGTGGGCCAGGCTGAAGACAATCTCGTGGCGCGCGAAGAGCGCGTTCTCCTTCTTGCTCTCGATTTTGATGTTCATGGAGTTCACCTTCGGCAACCCCGCCGTGGCGGAGGTGCTTCAAGGCCGGTCTTGCCGGCGACTCAGCCGACAGGTCCAGCCATATAAGCCTAGGGAAGGGATGGGGGGCAAAGGTGGGCCGGCCTCGAAGGCGGAAACCGGCGTCTTTGTCCGCCGCCGCATCGTGCGCCCCGTGTGGTCCAGGCGTCGGGGAACCCTCTGAAGCGAACCCCGACCACGGGCGGCATGCCACCGCGCGATATCGCCCTCGCGCTCTGCGTCGTCGTGCTTTGGGGCTACAATTTCGTCCCCATCAAGCTCGCCCTCCTCGAAGTCCCCCCCTTCGCCTTGGCGGCGCTACGCTTCCTAGTCGCCGCAGTCCCCATGGTGTTCTTCGTGCGGCGCCCGGCCTGTTCTCTGCCGGTCCTGGTCGGCTACGGGCTGGCCATCGGCGTCGGCCAGTTCGGCCTCCTCTTCTTGTCCATCCGGCTCGGCATGCCGGCGGGGTTGGCCTCGCTCCTGATCCAGCTCCAGGTCTTCTTCACCATCGCGCTGTCGGTCCGCTACCTCGGGGAGAGGATCGGTCGGCACAACCTCATGGGAGCCGTCCTGGCAGGCGCTGGCGTCACCCTGCTGGCGTTCGACCGCTTGCGCTCCGGCGGGGCCGCCACGCTCGCCGGCACGCTGCTCATCCTCGTCGCCGCCGGCGCATGGGCCGCCGGCAACGTCCTGGCCAAGCACGCGGCGCGCCGGCAGAGCTCCGACATGTTCCGGTTGGTCGTGTGGTCGAGCCTGGTCGCGCCGCTTCCCCTGGGCGCCCTCTCCTACGCCACCGAAGGCGAGTTCGCGCCGCTGCGCGCCATCGCGGGCATGAGCCTCCTGGCCTGGGGCTGCGTGCTGTTCATGGCGATCGCGGGGACGCTCTTCGGATTCGCCGTCTGGAACGCGTTGCTCCATCGCCACCCGTCGGCGGCCGTCTCGCCGTTCGCCTTGCTCATCCCCGTGGTCGGCTTGGCGTGCGGCGTGCTCTTCCTCGGCGAGACGCTGAACGCGTTCCAGGCGGGCGCGGCCGTCTTCGTCCTCGCCGGATTGGTCGTCAATGTCGCGGGGTCGCGGTGGCTGGGACCACGCGCCGGCCTCCGAAACGCTCTCTTGGCCACCGACCCCGACGACTAGGGGCTCATGGCGGCGACGAATTCCGCGACGCGCGCCTTCATCGCGGCGTCCACGGGGGCGACGACGACGCCTTTCCCCGGCATGCCGTACAGGACGACCGCTCCCAGAGGGGCCAAGGCAAAGCAAGGGATGCCCAGGAGATCCTCCTCGCCTTCGACGACGATGCGGACGGGCGCCTTGCCTTCCTCAAGCGCGAGCGCGACAGCGTCCCATGCGGCCTTCGTGAGCTTGCCTGCCGGGTTGCGCACGCGCAGCGCGAACGTGCCCCACGTCCCCAGCTCCGCCTCGTAGACGGGGTCAGGTTCGCCGCGTTGCGTGAGGAAGTCGCAGACGAACAGGCGCGGCGTGATGCCGAGGCGTTTCAGCGTCAGGCTCACGACGTCGCCGACGGCGAGGATGGGCTCCTTCCCCGCCAGGGCCACAGCAAGCTCGGCAGTCTGCAGGATGGGGCCGAAGGGCTTGGCGAGCTCGGTGCGCAAGGCGTCCGGGAGACGTAGGTCGCCCGGCGGCGGCATCATGGGGCTAGGCTTCCTTCGGGACGAGCGCGGGCCACTTCGCGGCGATGGCCTTCCACGCCGCCTTCTCCGCGTGGCCCTCGCTGCAACGCCACCCGAAGTCGGCGTTGTAGGTGGAGAGGAACACGGCCTGCGCCTCCGGCGGCATCGCCTTCGCGGCCTTGGGGAGGGTGTCCATCTTGAGCGTCATCGGGTCACCGAGCAGGCCGGCGGATAATGGCGTTGCGGAACCCCGCGGATGCGTTGTGGCGACCGTGAACAGGGCCGAGGCACCTCCAAGGCGCGCCAACCCCTTCCAACCCGGGATTCGCTTTTCCTCCAAGAGGTGCGTCCAGTGACCTCCGACGGCGGCTTGTTCATCAAGCAGGAAATGGGGTGGGGCCGCGCGAAGCGCGGCCTGCGGCGCTTCGCGCCGGCCAACACGAGTCCAAATGGCATCCAGTCGTTCAGCGCGACGCCGCCGGCGGAGCCGTCAGGGATGCGTTGGAATGGGTTGGCGAACCGACGCATCGCTCCAGCCAGCGCCGAGGCGATGCCTGTGCAGCACGATTGGGCAAATCGTCGGAGAATCCGGCGAATTGGTGTTCCTAGCGCACTTTGAGCGCGTAGGTGCCGGGCTTCTGGATGTTCATCGCCTGAGCCAGCTCGCTCTGGGCCGGGTCGAGGACGGTGAGCATGCCACTCCAGTTCTTCGAGGTGGCCTGGCCGCAGTTCGGGCAGGAGAGCTCGTCGCTGAGCAGGTGGCACGCCTTGCAGGCCTTGCTGGACATGGTTACGCGGCTCCGGCGGCCTTCTCGGCCTTCTTGGCCTGGCGCTTGGTGACCGGCTTGTCGCCGTGCGGCTCGTCGCCGGCGGCGGGGGCGCCGCCCTCCTTGGCCTTGCGGCGGTCCTCGTCGATCCACTCGAACTTGCCGAGGCCGGGCTGGCGCATGGTCAGGCCGATCTTGGATTCGCGGGGGGACAGCTCGTTGAGGCTCGCGGTGACGATGCGGGCGCGGACGTTCTCGCCGACCTCGAGGGTGCGGCCGGACTCCTTGCCAACGAGGCGCTCGTTGCCGACGTCGGCGGTCATGAAGTCGTTCATGACCTGCGACATGTGGACCAAGGCGTCAAGGGGGCCGATGTGGATGAAGGCGCCGAACTCGACGACCTCGGCGACGATGCCGTCGACGATCTCCTGGTTGTCGGGCTTGAAGACCATCGCGTCGAAGCTGACCTTCTGGTAGATGGCGCCGTCGCCGTGGATGACCTGGCCCTCGCCGGCGGGCTGGACGTTGGTCGTGAGCACGGTGATGCCGAACGACTTGTTGAGCCGGCCCTCGAACGAGCTCTGGACGAGGCGGGCGATGGTGCCCTCGAGGCCCTCGGTCATCTGCTCGGGCGGGATGCGGACAGTGTCACTCATCGGGATGATGCGGTACATAACGAGTCACGGACCCCTGGACAGGTCCGCTGACGGGAGGGCGGTTTTAAGCGCTTCTCTCGGCCTTAGGGAGGCGGGGCCTTGGTCTCGAGGCCGTCCGAGCCATTGCCGTAGCGCCCGCACAGCTGGTAGTTCTTGTCGAGACGGTGGAGATACTTGATCTGGTCGAAGGAGCCGAAGTGGTCCACCGCCATCGTGACCGTCACGTCGGACGCCGCGGCACGACCGGCCACCAGGACCGTCCAGTTCCCGACGGCTGCCCCCTGCGCGCCGCCCGGCCCGGGGCCGTCGAGAAGGAACGCGCCGTGGGTGATGGGGTCGGTCGCGTGGTCCGTGCCGCCGCCGAGGGCGAAGCTTTCGCGGATGGTGCCGGCCCCGTCCACGATGGTGACGGTGAGGTCGTCGAGGTTGGGCGCGACGCCGCCGAGGGCCGCGCTGACGCGGACCGCCTGGACGGTGCAGGGCATCTCCACCGGGAAGGTGAACGCCGCGGAGGCGGGGCGTGCGGGGGCCGGCACGCCCGTGGGGCCGACGGCGGAGCCGAAGTGGACCTGCTGGACGTCGTTGAAGTCCCCCGGGATGTAGGCGGGCTTCTGGTAGCCGACGCCCCCGGCCAGTTCCGCCGGGAAGTCGTGTCCATGCCCCTGGAACTGCGCGCCATCCGCCAGCGTCGTGTGCATGCCGCCGGGGACCTGCTGGTCGTTGGCCTCATGGTTGTTGACGTGGGTGTGGAACGCCCAGACGCCCGGGTTGTGGCCGACCACGACGACGTCGTAGCGCTCGGCGGGGCCGATGGCGATGGTGTCGGCGTAGTAGGGGGCCGACAGCGGAAGGCCGTCCTTGTGGGTCACGAGCATGTCGTGGCCGTGCAGATGGATCTCCTCCACCGTGTTGCCGGCGTTGAGCATCCGGATGCGCAACGATTTCCCGGTGTCCACGAAATAATGGCTTTGCGCCTGATCCTCCGTGTACGGGTAGCTGTGGCCGTTGAGGAGGAAGACGTCGGCGGTGGTGTCGAGGGGCGGGTTCTGGCAGTTCGGGGTGCCGGAGACGTAGCAGCCGGGCGGGTGCTGGTGCAGGCTCAATCCGGGGATGTTCTCGACGATGGCGCGGTTGGCGGTCGAGAGGACCATGATGGCCTCGCTGTCCACCTTGGGCTCGTGCGAGGTGTCCTGGGGGTCGACGATGAACATGCCGTAGAGGCCCTGCATGACGTGGTACTGGGTGTCCACGTGGCAGTGGTACCACAGGGTGCCCGGGCGCTTGGCGATGAAGTCGTACGTGAAAGAGGGGATGCCGCCGGTCCCGCCGACGGCCTGCTGCGTGATGCCGGGGACGCCGTCGTCCTCGTTGTCCACGAACTGGCCATGCCAGTGGATGGTGTGCGGGTGGAAGTGGGTATGCGAGAACTCGACGATGACGCGGTCGCCCTGCTTCGCACGAATGGTCGGGCCGGGGACGCTGCAGGTGGTGCGCTGGTGGTCCGAGATGTGGGGGACGTCGGTGGCGAGCGGCGTGAAGTACTCGATGGCGGCCGCGGAGTAGGCGTCGCCGGCCTCGAACGGCTCCGCGCAGAACGCCCACATGTTGGCGGTGAGGCCGGGGTAGAGGCCGGTCTCGTTGTAGTCGATGACCGACATCTTGAGGTGGATGGTGTTGCCCGTGAGCGGGACGTCCGCGAGGGGGTCGAACAGAGGGTCCAGGGAGTCGGAGCCCATGCAGCCGGCGAGGCTGGCCGTCGAGAGGATGGCCAGGCTCAGCAGGCGAAGTCCGCGCAGGAGGTGCATACGCGGCGACTCCGAGCCGCCAGGAAAAGGGTTGTGGATGGGTCCGACAAACCCTTGGGCCCGCACGACGCTTAGTAGACCTTGGCGGGGTCGCGGTCGATGGAGACGGCGGTGTTGACGTGGAAGGTCACTTGGACGCCGGCGGTGAGGGTCACCGTGAGCGTGAAGGCGGGGTTGTTCGTGATGCCGAGGTTCGCGCCGTTGAACGTGTAGGTGCCCTTGTCGCCGCCGGTGACGACGGCGTCGCCGTGCTTGATCTCGAACTTCGCTTGGGCAGGGGCCCCCGTGGCGGTGTAGTCGAAGACGGCGGTGCCGCCCAGGCCGTTGAGCGGGAGGTTGAAGGTCCGCGTGTAGACATCGCACAGGCGCGGGCCGGTCGGGTCGTTGCCGCAGGCGCCTTGCAGGCCGCCGTTCACGCCGCCCTGGAACAGGTCGGTGAAGTTGTTGAACTGGACGAGGGCGGGGCGCTCGGCGGCGGTGGTGACGTAGATGCGGAATGAGCCGCTCGTGGTGGGGTGGACCGGGTCGGCCGCGATGAGGTAGATGTCGTACACGCCGGTCTTGCTGAACGCGCCGGTGATGGTCGTGGCGTGCGTGCTGAGCGGGGTGCCCGTGCTGAGGGCGTCGCAGAGGTCGCCCGAGTAGGTGACGTCGGGCTTGGGCAACGGGTGGGTCGCGAGGCCGCTCGTGACCGAGCCGGCGGGGGCGCTCGCGAAGGCGAGGCCGAAGCTGGCGTGGGAGTGGATGGGTTTGCGCTCGGCGTTGCCGAAGCGGTTGCAGGACCAGGAGAAGCGCAGCGCGTCGCCCTCGGGATCGTGCGAGGCGCCCGCCGAGAACACGACGGTCTCGCCGGTCACGGTCCAGTTGGCGGAGGACTCCATGATGAAGGTGGAGGGGGCGTTGGTGCCGGTGCCGAGGATGAGGCTCTGCGAGTAGTCCTTGGTGTCCTTGCCCGTGCGCGCGTGCAGGACGACGGTGAGCTTGCCATCCTTGACGTCGTAGGCGTGCGTGATGGAGGCGCCGTACTTCGTCGTCAAGTGATCGCCAAGGTCCCAGGTGTAGTTGTCCGCCGTGACCTTGGCCTCGAAGGCGTACGCGCCGCCCGCCACGGCCGGGGGCGTCATGGTGAAGGCGCCGCCGCCGGCGTTGCCGCTCGAGCTGCATCCCGCGAGGGCGGTGGTGGCGAGCAAGGCGGTCATCAGGAGCAGCAGGGAGGTGCGCACAGGGGCAGGTGTTCAAGGAAGCGAGATAAGACTTATGGAAAGGTGGAGCAAACGATGCGGCCCCCGATGGCCGATGCGGGTTCCCAAAGAGTGATAGGCCCGCCCCCAGTCAAGAGGGACGTGCGGGTCGTCTTCGTCGGCCAGACCCGGCCGGCCTGGAAGCGCGTGGTCCTCTACCTCATCACGCTGGGCATCGCGCGGCGCACCTGGCTGTACCGCGTCAACAAGGAGCTCGACGGCCACGAGGCGCTCGAGCTCAACCACCGCATCAACGCGTTCCTGCTCTGCCTCCCCGTCGGCGGGCCGACGGTCGTCACGCTGATGACGGCGCGCCGCTCGAAGTCCATGTTGGACGGCTCCGGCATCCCGCACGGCAACGGCGTCCTCCTCTGGCTCGCCACCCTTGTCCCCATCCTCGGGAACTGCTTCTACCTCGCATGGGAACAGTCCCGCCTCAACCGGTTCTGGGCGGCTGAGCGGTCCGGTTCCGGCCACGGCATCGAGATCGACGTGGACCTCGGCAACGACCCGGCCTTCCTTATTGAGATGGGCGCCGCGGTCAAGGAATCCTACATCGCCGGCAGCCGATTCGATCAAGGCAAGACCACCCGCAAGGCGCGCCGCGCCGCCCGCCGCGCCGCCTTCGACACCATCCGGGAGGAGCGCGCCGCCGTGCGCGCCGCCGGGGGCTCGACGCCCATCCTGCCGTGGCGCCGCCCGACGCGCCCCGCCCCGCGCGCCCTCCACATCACCTGCGGCCGCTGCCAGGCCGCCTTCGACGTCCAGCAGGACCCGACGGTGGACACGACCATCGTCTGCCCGAACTGCCGGATGACGGAGCTGCTGCCCGGCCTCGCCGCCGACGTGCTTGCCCCCGCGACGCCCGACCAGCGCGCCGTGCTGCGCGTGGGCTGCCCGAACTGCGGCACCAAGTTCACGGCGGCCCGCGCTGCCTCAGGGCCGACCCAGCTGCGCTGCCCGGCCTGCGGCCACGCGGAGACGCTCGACGAGTCGCCTGCGCCCGCGGCCGCGCCACGCAAGGCGCGTGGCAAGGCCAAGCCAGCTGCCTAACGGAAGGCCGAGCGACCCACGACGACGAGGGCGAAGGCGGCCGCGAGCGTTCCGATGATGGCCCACGCGCCGAGCGAGCCGCCGCCGGTGGCGACCAGGAGAGCGAGGGCCAGCGAGGGGACCGGGCCAAGGAGGGCGAGCCAGCGCAGGCGGCGCAACAGGGCGGCAAGACCGCCCGCGGCGAGCAGCAACGCCAAGGCCGCAAGCAGGCCGAGGCCCGCCTGCAGCGCGGAGCCGAGGCCGTGCCATGCCGGGTCGTCGGCGGGGTCCGTGGCGACGTCGAGGCGAAGCGCCACGGTCGTGCCGTCCACGACCAGGACGTTACGCTCCAAGGTGCGGTTCGCGGCCCGGACGGTGACGTGGACGGCGCCGTGCGACCCGAGGCTGGTGTTGCTCCAGCCGGTCAAGTCGGTGCCGGCGTGGCCGACGACCATCCCGCCCGCGATGAGGGTGACGTTGGCGGCGACCGGCTGGCCGTCGAGGAGGGTCTGCAGCGCGAGCGTGCCGCCCGGGACGTTGTCCGGCTGGCTGGAGAGGAGGGCCCCGACGCCCTGCTCGACGTCCGCGAGGCCGGGGCCAAGGCTGTAGGCGGCGAGGGCGAGCGCGATGACTCCGACCAGGAGAAGGATGGCACCCCCCGCTTGGAGACGGCGCTGGTGGACGGGCGACGAGGCGCGGGGCGCGCGAGCCCCCGGGGCCGAGGACGCGGCGGGGAGGACGCCGGAGCGTCGCACCGAGCCGCAGCGCGGGCAGAACCCGAACGTCGCCGTGTCGTACCGGGTCCCGCACTCGCCGCAGGCGACCCAGCCTTCCATCGGGCTCACGCCCTGCGCCAGAAGGCCCATCCCGGCGCGATGAGGGCGCGGCCGCGCTGGATGAACCAGAGGCAGGCCGCCGCCGTGATGGCGAAGACCACTCCGCTCAGGTTGAAGAAGACGGAGAGCAGGAGGTAGCTCGTGCCGGCGAGGAACGCCCACGAGCCGAGCATGGCCAGCAGCTGGCCTTGGCGGCGGAACGCGGCGATGCCACCGAGGGCGACGACGAGGGAGAGGATGGCGGGGACCCAGAGCCAGTGGGCGCTGTTCGGGTCGAAGCCGACGCGGGACACGTTGGCATCGGCCAGGTTGATGGGGGCGGCGAGGAACGTGCCCGGCGGGACGATGGCCTTGCGCTCCACGGTGGCGTTGTCCGCCGTGACCTGGAGGCGGAAGGAGGCGACGGTGGCGTGCAGGGTCGCGTTGCCGGCGGCGTCGGTGGCGGCCGTCGAGCTGGTGCCGTCGGGGTAGAGGAAGCGCACGGTGGCGCCGGGGTGGCCGGCGACGACGACAGTGAGGTTGCCGCCCTCCTGGCCGGTCCAGGTGGACTCTTGCGCGTAGAGGAACGCGGCGGGGCCGGCCTGCACGGCGACGAAGGCGCCGAAGATGAGCATGATGAGGCCCGCGACCTTGAGCTTGGTGCGCGCGGACTGCTCGGCGCGGGAGGGGCCCGCCGGGGCGGCCGGCGCGGCGGCGGAGGCCTCGACGGAGGGCGGGACGGGGGCGGAGGCGTCGGGCGCAGGGGCCGCGGGCGCGGGGTCGCTCACAGGCGCGCGACTGGGGGACGACGGAAAAGGGCACTCCTTGGGACCATCCTGGGGAACGACGGCGCGTCGAGCACCTTATGGGGGGCCGCCAAGTGGCCGCGTCCATGCCTGGATTGACCGCCGCCCTCATCGGGAACCTGGAAGCGCGCAAGGAGTTCGGCAAGGTCGGCACCCAGTCCGACATCCATCTGCACGAGTTCAAGGAGGGCGCGACGCAGGCCATCACCATCATCCCCGCGACGTACCCCGACGCGCTCAAGTCGCTGAGCTACGCGGTCCTCAACTGCGACTCCGCCGCCCTCGTCGTGGACAAGCTCACGCCTCAAGTTGGCGAGCAGATCCTCGCCGCCGACGCCGCCGGCATCAAGCACGGCATCGTCATCCTGCAGAACTACCTCCAGCCCGATCAGCTCAAGCCCATCCTCAAGGGCACCACGCTCGAGTCCTGGCCGATGCAGACGGAGCCCGACTGGCCGGCCGCGCGTGCCCACCTCGTCGCCGCCCCCGCCCGCGGCGGCGCGGACAAGCCGGTCGCCGTCCCGATTGACCACCACTTCAACGTCAAGGGCGTCGGCGCCGTCATCCTCGGAGTCGTCAAGCAGGGCACGCTGCGCCGTGGCGACACCCTGTACGCTTACCCGAACAAGGTCATCAGCCCCATCCGCAGCATCCAGATCCACGACGTTGACGTCACGGAGGCCATCCCCGGCGAACGCGTCGGCCTCGCGCTGCGCAACACGCCCCCCGAGATGCTCGACCGCGGCATGGTCCTCGCCCCGGCCGACGCCCCCGTCACCATCCACGCCTCCGGAGCCGCGGTGACCTTCAAGGTCAAGCGCACGCCGTTCAGCCGCCAGCCGCTCAAGGCCGGCGCCGTCGTCCAGGTCGGCGTCGGCATGCAGTACGTCCCGATGCGCCTTACAAGCGACGCCCCCGCTCCTGGCCAGGAAGGCTCCGTCTCCGGCACCTTGGAGAAGGGCCTCGTCCACCTTCCGGGCGAGCACGGCATCCTGTTCCACCAGGATGGAGCCCCCCAGCGCGTCGTCGGTCGCCTGACGCTTGCCTAGACCGGCAGAACACCCGGCACCCAATACGCGGTGCCTTCCACCGTCGTGTCCAGGCCGACGGCGGCGAACCGGGTCTGGGTCGTGCAACTGGTCGTCCCTGCCACTTTGGCGAAGGCCGAGCCCTCGGCGTGCGAGCAAGTGAGGATGGGGCCGGCGCGCACCTCCTCCTTGAGACGGAACTCGAAGTAGAAGGTCCCGTTCTCGGCGACATGCCAGTAGCGGGCGCGGATGTCGAGCGGGTTGGCGGCCGAGGCGACGCCGTAGGTCGCCTCGCCGAGCGGCCCGCCCACGGCGACGTTGCCGGCCCCTTGATGCTGGCCGGCGGCGAGTTCGTGGACCTGCGACGCGATGGTGGCGAGCGGTGCGTCCTGGGGGGTAAAGCCCGAGGCAAGGGCAAGCGCGTGCCACGCCGGCTGGTCCACGTGCAACGCGAGGAGATAGAGGTCGAACGTGGCGGGGTCCACCGGAGTGCGCGCCCCCAGGTTGGGCGGGTTGACGAGGATGCCCACCTGCGAGAAGGCGGCAGAGCCTCCCCCGAGGGAGTCGGTCGCGCAGGCTAGGAAGTCGTACCCGCCAACTGCGCGCCCCACCGGGACCGGGGAGGAGGGCAAGACCCCCGTGAACTGCACGAGGCCGCCAGCGTCGGCCGCGGTGAAGCCGTGCGGCAGAAGGGTCTGCGCCGCGGTGGGGTCGAGGAGGAAGAGCATGCGCGGGTCGAGGCATCCGGTGAGGTGGAAGTCGGTGCGCGTCTCCCCTTCGAGCAGCCGGGTCTCGGCCACCGAGCTCTCGCCGGGCCGCTGCGTCTCGGGCGCCATGCTGGGGCTGGCGGAGGGGGCAGGGGTGCCGCTTGGCTCGGAGGGCGTCGAACAGCCGGCCACCAGGAGAAGCAGGACGACGAGGCCGGCCTTCGGAGCGCGCATGGCTGGAGCGACTTGGGGCCGGTACTAAGCGCTTGCACCACCGAAACAACTTGCCAGAGGTTGCAAGACCCGGCCCTGCGGGTTCGCCGGGGTTCGTCGGCTTCATCAACCCGCCTCGACCTGGCGCGGGCGTGCAGTTCCAGTTGACCGAGGACCAGCGCGCGGTGCGCGACATGGTGCGGGAGTTCGCCGCCAAGGAGATCGCCCCCGTCGCAGCGAAGCACGACCGCGAACACTCGTTCCCGATGGCGACCGCCAAACGCATGGGCGAATTGGGCCTTCTGGGCATCACGGTCCCCGAGCAGTACGGCGGCCCTGGCGCGGACTACGTCAGCTTCGCGCTCGTCGCGGAGGAGCTGGCCGTCGCCGACGCGAGCCACAGCGTCATCTTCGGCGCCAACGCCAGCTTGAGCGTCGGCCCCATCCTGAACTTCGGCAACGAGGCCCAGAAACAGCGGTACCTTCCCGGCCTCTCGTCGGGCGCCATCCTTGGCTGCTACGCCCTCACCGAGTCGCAGTCCGGCTCCGACGCCGGCAGCCTCACCACCACTGCGCGCAAGGAGGGCGAGCACTACGTCGTCAACGGCGCGAAGCAGTTCATCACGAACGGCGGCGTCGCAGACCTCTGCGTCCTCTTCGCGCGCACCGATTCCGCGAGCAAGGACGCCAAAGGCGTCAGCGCGTTCCTCGTGGACACCAAGACGAAGGGGTTCAAGGTCGGCCGCAACGAGCACAAGCTCGGCCTCAACGCGAGCTACACGAACCAGCTCTTCTTCGAGGACATGGTCTTGCCAAAGGAAGCCCTTCTCGGCCGCGAGGGCGAGGGGTTCAAGATCGCCATGGCGACCCTCGACACCGGCCGCATCATGGCCGCCGCCGGCAGCACCGGCATCGCGCGCGCCGCGTTCGAGGCCAGCGTCGCGTACGCCAAGGAGCGCAAGCAGTTCGGCCGCCCCATCGCGACGAACCAGGCCATCCAGTGGAAGCTCGCGGACATGGACGTCACCATCGAGGCCGCGCGCAACCTCTACCTCAAGGCCGCGTGGCTGCGCGACCAGAAACAACCTTACACGCACGCCGCGAGCCGCGCGAAACTCTTCGCCAGCGAGATGGCCATGAAGGCCACCATCGAGGCCGTGCAGATCCACGGCGGCAACGGCTACACGAAGGACTACCCCGTCGAGCGCTACATGCGCGACATCAAGATCTTCGAGATCTTCGAGGGCACCAGCGAGATCCAGCGCCTCGTCATTGCCCGTCACGTGGTGGGTGCGTAACCCTTCCATTGGGCCTCTTCCCCGCCTGAACACAGATTTCGCAGAGACCTGGTGGGCTACCTAGTGCCAACACCATGCTGCCATCGTGAGGTTGGCGAAAATGAACCAGATTCCCATGGTGAGGCACTGCGGACTCTGCTTCATTCCTGGAGCGACGAACCTTTACTTGCCGCTTGGAAGCCCTCAGAGAATCTGCTCAATCTGTGTTCAGTCGGAGAGTCCTGAAGGTCTCAGGCCGGCAGCGGCGAGCCCAGCAACGTCCCGCCGACCTGGACGCCGACGGCGCCGCGGCTGGTGACGGGGTCCTTCGAGGTGCCGGCCGCAAGCGCGCAGGCGTCGTTGCACAGGTCCACGGCGCTGGCCCAGACCTGGCCGGTCTTGGGGTTGACCTGGATGTCGAAGAAGTCGAACATGCCGCCGCAGCGGCCGCCACAGTCGCCGCGCTTGAGGGGGTCGGCGGCGGGGTGGATGGTGACGGTCGCGAAGACGGGGTCCTCCTGCGTGGCGTTGAGGCTGAAACCGGCGTAGCCGCTCCAGGTCGCGTTCGCCATGACCGTCGCGTTGGCGTCGAAGCCGCCCTTGACGGTGCTGCCGACGTAGTAGAACGCGATGCGCCCGTCCGCGCCGGCCGTGATGGCGGGGAACTTGGCGGCCGTGACGCCCGGTGCCGTGACGTTCAGGCTCGCGCCCCACGTGACGCCGTCGTCCTGGCTCACGGCCAGGCGGGGGAACCCTTTGGAGTCGAGCCAGAAGTAGTACACGTGGCCCGCGGCGTCGGTGGCGACGGCGCCGTCGTGGCCGGTGCCGCCCGAGACGAAGTCGATGACGGAGCGCGTGAACGTG
Organism: Thermoplasmata archaeon; assembly: GCA_023269235.1. Lineage (GTDB taxonomy): Archaea > Thermoplasmatota > E2 > JACPAO01 > JAHFTW01 > JAHFTW01. The sequence continues at coordinate 23,116 of JAHFTW010000013.1, read as the reverse complement.
AGGCCGCCGTCGGTGCTGCGGGCGACCTCTGGACGGCCGCACTGGATCTTTGGCACGAACAAGGTGCCCGAGACCTCGGAGACGTGGATGTGGCCGTGCAGGCCGCCGCACACCGCGTTGACCGGGTTGCCGTCGGGCTGCTGCTCGACGCCGGGGTAGGGCGGGATGCCGGCCGTCCAGGTGAGGCCGCCGTCCACGCTGTGCGTGCAGGTCGAGGCGCCAATCTGGTTGACGCAGTAGTAGAGCATGCGTCCGGTGCCGACGGGGGCGGGGACGACGGGGAGGGTCCTGGCGGGGCCGGCGGAGAGGGTCTGGTGGTCGTCCACGGGGATGCCGCACACGACAGGGTTGGTGACCCAGGTGGCGCCGTCGTCGTCGGTCCAGCTGGCGTTGCTGCAGCCCAGGTAGAGGTCCATCGTGTAGAGGCGGCCCGTCACGGGGTCGGCGTACACGTACGGGTCCAGGCTGGTCGGCTGCGCGGGGACGAGGGCCAAGTTGGCGATGGAGGGGCTGCGGTCGTTCCAAGTGTTGCCTTCATCCTTGCTGATGAAGACGCGCGTGCTCGCGAGCTGGCCGCCCGCGACGTCGAAGGCGATGCTGGGGAAGATGGCGGTGCCGCGCGCGTTGACGCCAATCGTGGGCTCCCCGGCGCCACGGGTGCCGACGTAGCGCTCCGCGAAGACCGGCGGCTCGCCGGGGTAGTGGCTGGCAGAGACGATGACGCCGCCATCCTTGTGGAAGACCAGGCCCTGGGCCGGCGGGTTGAGCGACGCCGCGGAGACGGCGGGGGCCGTCGAGGAGGTCGTCGCCGAGGGGCCGGAGCATCCTGCGACGACGAGGGCGATGAACAGGAGGGAGACCGGGGGGCCGAAGCGCATGGGGAGCGCGACAGGGGCCCCCGCTATGGGCTTTGTCGTCCCCGCCTAGGCGGCGCGGGTGTCTTGGGACTCACGCATCTTCGCCGCGACGAGCTCCAACACCTGCTCCTTGGAACCCTTGCGCGCCACGAGGACGCGGCCCGACCGCTCGCCCGGAGTGGCGGGGTTGCGAGCGGCCTCGTCGAGTTCAGCGTCGAGCCCGACCTTGCGCGCGGCGGCCTCGATCCACTTGGCGTCGGGGGCCTTCACGGCGAGCGATTCCTTGACGCGGCGGCCGTCGGCACGGCTCAGGCGAGCGTCGAAGTAGTGGGGCCAGAGGACGAAGCGGTCCGCGCCCTTGGAGACCATGCGACCCTCTTAGACGAGGACGCCGCTCAGCGCGCCGGACTGGCCGGGGCGCGAGGTGATCTTGACCTTGCCCATGTCGGTGTCCACGACGGCGCCCTTCGTGATGATGTTGCGGCGGACGTAGTGGATGTTGGCGCCGTTCTCGGTCACGGTCTTGATGCTGGCCTTCTTGGCCTTGCCCGTCTTCTTGTCCATCACGCTGATGGAGTTCGTGGCGAGGAGCTTGACCTTCTGCGAGGCACCGCGGGCGCGGATGAGCTTCTGGACGTGCTCGCCGAGCTTGGTCTCGGCGTCCTCGGGGGCGACCTCGAAGCGGCGCTTGTTGCGGGCCTGGATGAGGCGGCCGCCGGAGGGCTTGCGGATGGAGGTACCTTGCCAGAGAGACATCAGGAGCACCGGATTGGGCGTTGCGACAAACGGCCCCTATTTAGCCGTTTGTGGTCGCGCCAGGGGAGATTGGGCCGCCTCGCGGAAACGCTCCATGCTCAGGCCTTCGCGCCAATCCGCTCCCGGCCGCCCATGTAGGGGCGCAGAACCTTCGGGATGAGGACGGAGCCGTCGGCCTGCTGGAAGTTCTCCAGGATGGCGACCAGGGTACGTTGGACGGCGATGGCGGTGGAATTGAGCGTGTGGACGATCTCCGTCGGGTCGCCGGGACTCTTGCGGTGACGTGTGTTCGTGCGGCGCGCCTGGAAGTCGGTGCAGTTGGAGCACGACACGACCTCGCGGTAGGCGCCTTGGACGGGCATCCACGCCTCGATGTCGAACTTCTTCGCCGCGATGCTGCCCAGGTCGCCTGTGCAGATGTTGACGACACGGTACGGAATCTCGAGGGCCTGGTAGAGCGCCTCCGCGTTGGCGATGAGCTGCTCGTGGATGCGCCAGGAGTCGGCGGGGGCGCAGTAGACGAACTGCTCGACCTTGCTGAACTGGTGGACGCGGAAGATGCCCTTGGAGTCCTTGCCGTGGGCGCCGGCCTCCTTGCGGAAGCAAGGGGAGACTCCGGCATAGCGGAGCGGGAGCGCAGCAGTCTCCAGGATCTCTCCCATGTGGAGTGCCGCGATGGGGTGTTCCGAGGTCGCGATGAGGTACAGGTCGGGCGCCTTGCCTTTGCCGTCGTCGGACACGCCGGCCTCGACCTTGTAGATGACCGACTCGAAGTCGGCAAGGTCAATGGCACCTTCGAGCGCCTCGCGGCGCAGCATGTAGGGCGGCTCGATGGCGGTGAAGCCCTTCGCGGCAAGCTGGTTGAGAGCGAAGAACTCGAGCGCGCGTCCGAGCAGGACGAGGTCGCCCTTGAGGTAGAAGAAGCGGCTGCCGGCGGCGCGGGCGGCGCGTTCGAGGTCGGCGAGGTCCAAGGAATCCAGCAGGTCGACGTGCGACTTGGCCGCGAACGCGTGCGTTGGCTTGCCGCCCCAGGCACGCACCTCGACGTTTTCGGTGTCGTCCTTGCCGACGGGCACCGACGGGTGCATGATATTGGGAATCGAGCGGACGAGGACGTCGCGCTCGGTCTCAAGGGCAGGGACCGACTTCTCGAGCGCTGCCTGTTCCGCGGCGAGAGCAGCCATCTGGTCGAGGATGGGCTTGGCGTCCTGGCCGGCCTTCTTGGCGGCGGCGATGGCCTGGCCCGCCTTGTTGCGCTCGGCGCGCAGCGCCTGGAGCTTGTTGAGCCCCTCGCGCCACGCGTCGTCCTTGGCGCGGACCTGGTCCACGACGGCGGCGTCGCGGCCGCGCTTGCGCAAGTCGGCGCGCACGACGTCGGGGGTCTCACGGAGGACCTTGATGTCCAGCACAAGGCTGCGACTTGGCGGTTCGACTTAAGCGCGGTGGCCGACGGAGGGGCCTATCCGAACAGCGGGTCGCGCGTGGACTTCCACAGCTCCAAGGGGTCGCTCTCGACCTCGGGCTCCTCGAACGGCAGCAGCTTGACGATGGCGAGCTGGAGCTCCTGGAGGCCCTCGCCCGTTTGCGGGCTGACCTTGATGCGGTCGGTCGTGGACTTGAACAGGTCCGCCTTCGTCTCGGCGACCAGGAGCGGGATGCCGGACATGTCGCGACGGGTCTGCTCGAGGAGCTTCTCCTGCTCGGCGATGCTGAAGCCGCTCGTCTCGCTCATGTCAATGAGGTAGAGCACGGCGTCGGCGGTGTGGCGCAGGGCGGCGACGGCGTGGCGCTCGACCGGGTTGCGCTGGTCGTCAGGGCGGTCGAGGAGACCGGGCGTGTCCACGACCTGGACCGTGTGGCGCTTCTCGCCGTCCTTGACGACGAAGTGGCCGACGTTGGCCTGCTTCGTGGTGAAGGCGTAGGAGGCGATCTCGGGCGTGGCGCGGGTCCACTGCGCGAGGAGGCTGGACTTGCCGACGTTGGGGAAGCCGGCGATGACGACGGTGGGGTAGCCGGCGTGGATGGTGGGCAGCGGCCGCACGGCGTCGCGGGCCTGCGCGAGGAAGGCGAGGTCCTTGTCCACGGCCTTCATGAGGCTCCCTGCGCGGCCGGAGAATCGGCGCTTCTGCATCTTGAGGCCCTCGATGGCGCGCTCGCGGCGCATGGCGCCGGAGATGTCGTTGTAGAGGTCGCGGATCTTCTCCTGCGTCCAGTCCACGTGCCCGAGGGCCTTCTTGAGGTCGTCCACGCCGACGAGGATGTCGAGGATCTCGACCTCGTAGGGGGGCGAGCGCTCGATGTTGGGGAACGACTTGACGTACTTCTGTAGGGTGTCGGCGCAGGTGTCCGCGATGTGCTTCATCTGCGCCTCCTCCGTCTTGCGGACGCGGTGGTACTTGTCCGGGTCCGGGACCTCCATCTTGTTCGCCTTCAGGAACGCCTGGTCCAGGATCTCGGTGGCCGACCGGATGGTGGGGACGTTCTCGAGCATGACTTTTTCCACGAGCCCCTTCTATTTAACGTCGAAGGGCGACCCACAGGTCGTTCGCGTTGGTTCCCGTCGGCCCGGCGTGGACGAGCCGGTCGCGCGCGCCCAGGAACGAGGCCGCATCGAACCGCGAGAGCGCCTTTTCCGCGTCCGGCCCGCCGTCCGACTCCGTGACGATGGCACCGGCGGCGCCCGAGCCGCCGTCGCCGCCATCCGTCGCGAGACAGGCGACGGCCACGTCGAGGCCGCGCTTGCGGAGCTCGACGGCGGCGACGAGCGCCGCGTGCGCGCAGCGGCCGCCCGGGGGCGCGCCGTCGGGGACGGCCACCGTGGCCTCGCCTCCGCCCACGAGCGCGACCGGCCCCTCGGGCAGTGCTGCGAAGGCGTCGAGGAAAGCCGCCATCTCGGCCGCGGCGTCCGCCTCGATACGGCGCGCGTGACGGAACACCTGGTAGCCGAGCGTGGCGAGGCGAATTCCGGAGGCGGCGACGGCCTCGACGTTGCTTGCGAGGAGATGGTGCTGGATGCGCTCCGGCCGCTCGCTGAGCCAGAGGGGACCGGACCCTACGACGGCCGGCGCCGATTCTGGAGCCGCATCGGCCAGCATCCAGACACGGACCTTCGGAGTGATGCGCAGGAGGCGCTCGCCAAGGAGGCCGCCCTTGAGGACGCTGAGTTTGGCGCGGTTGGCGTTCATCTCCTCGATGGGGAGCCCCTGCCGGAGCCAAGCGCGCCAACGGTCCTGAAGCTCCTCCTTGCGGACGCGGGGCGCGGGCAGTTCGGCGATGGCGGAGGCGCCGCCGGAGAGCAGGACCAGGACCGGGGCCCCATCGGGGAGAGAATCAATCCAATCCAGGAGGGCCGCGCCGGCCGCGAACGAAGCTTCGCCCGGGACCGGGTGCTCGCCGACGATCCAACGCAGGCCCTCGATCTTGGGGACGTGGGTGCCCTTCGGCGCAATGCCGAGGCCTGTGAACGGCACCTTGGATTCGAGGAGGCCCCAGGCCATGCGCGGCGCAGCCTTGCCCCAGGCCAGGACGTAGATGGGGGATGGCTTGTCCTTGTCGCCAAGCCAATCATCCAGCATGCCTTGGCGGACGGCGCGCTTGACGAGGGGTGCGGGCTCGACGGCGGCGAGGGCGGCGGCATAGGCCTCCATGGCATCGTCGTGGAGCACGTTCATCGGATGCGGACCTCTTCCCACCGGACGCGCCCCGACTGGACGAGCGCCTTGATGGCCTGCTGGTCTGGGCTGAGGCGACTGTTAGCGGCCTTGACTTCCACGAACACGACGGCGTCGTCGGTGAACTGGACACCGTCCACCGGCGAGCCGAGGAAGCGGAACCGTTTCGGGTCCCAGGGCCAAGACTCCAGGAAGGGCGCGAACTGCTCCATCGTCTGCCCGTACCGGGTCGCCTGGCTCTGGCGTTGCGAGGTGAGACCCTTCACTTTGTGGCGCAGGCCGCGGACCCAGAGCACCAGGAGGATGACGAGCAGCAAGGCCCCGCCCACGACGCCGGCCGCGACCCCGTCGGGGACATCCATGCCGCGGGGAAGGCGACGGGAGTCTTGAAATCGGCTCCCCTTGTGGCAAGGCCGTGGACCTGCGCCCGAGCGCCGAGCACGACCTGATTCGCCAGACCGTGCGGGAGTTCGCCGAGCGCCGCCTGCGCCCGCTCGCCAAGCAGATCGACGAGACCCACCACTGGCCTGCCGAGCTCGCCGGAGAGATGGGCGACCTGGGCCTCATGGGCATGAACTTCCCGACCGAGCTCGGCGGCGCCGGCGCCGACATGGTGAGCTATTGCATCGCCATTGAGGAGCTCAGCCGCGTCTGCGCCTCCACCGGCGTCATCTGCTCCGTCAACAACTCGCTCTCCGGTTGGCCGCTGGCAACCTACGGCAACGCCGACCAGCACGAACGCTACTTGCGTCCCATGCTTGCTGGCAAGAAGCTGGGCGCCTACGGCCTCACCGAGCCCAACGCCGGCTCCGACGTCGTCAGCATGCAGACCACTGCCACGAAGTCGGGCAAGGGCTGGACGCTCAACGGCCAGAAGCTCTTCATCACCAACGCCGGCCTCGCCGAGACCTACGTCGTCTTCGCGCAGACCGACAAGACGGCCGCCCACAAGGGCCAGACCGCGTTCCTCCTCGAGAAGGGGATGAGCGGATTTGGCATCGGCAAGCCCGAGGACAAGCTCGGCATCCGCGGCGCCCCTTGCTGCCCGCTCTTCTTCGAGAACGTCGAGGTCCCCGCCGAGAACGTCCTCGGCCCCGTCGGCGACGGCTTCAAGGTCGCCATGAAGACGCTGGACGGCGGTCGTCTCGGCATCGCCAGCCAAGCCCTCGGCATCGCGGTCGGCGCCTACGAGGCGAGCCTGGCCTACGCGCAAGAGCGCAAACAGTTCGGCAAGCCCATTGGCTCGAACCAGGCCATCCAGTGGAAGCTCGCGGACATGGCGACCCGCATCGAGGCCTCCCGCCTCCTCATCCACAAGGCCGCCCAGCTCAAGGACCTCAAGGCGCCCTACTCGAAGGAGGCCGCGATGGCGAAGGTCTTCGCCTCGGAGACCGCGATGTGGGCCGCCACCGAAGCCGTGCAGATTCATGGCGGCAATGGCTACACCAAGGATTACCCCGTCGAGCGCGCCTTCCGTGACGCCAAGATCACCGAGATCTACGAGGGCACGTCCGAGATCCAGAGGATGGTCATCGCGAACAACTTGCTCAAGGGAGTCTGAGCGGAGCGAAGACGACCGCCGAGCGTTGTTGGCGATGCCGAGGGCCAAAGGCCCGAGGAATCCATCGCTGCGGGCTTGCCCGGGACGATGGTCATCGCCAACAACTTGCTCAAGGGAGTCTGAGCGGAGCGAAGACGACCGCCGAGCGTTGTTGGCGATGCCGAGGGCCAAAGGCCCGAGGATTCCATCGGCCTGGGCTTGCCCAGGACGATGGCCATCGCCAACAACTTGCTGAAGGCGCTTGAACAGAACGTTCAAGAGGGCCCTGCCCACCCACGCACCAGCATGAAGCCTGTCGGAGTCGCCATCCTGCTTGCCGCCCTGGTCGGGTTCGGCCTGTTCTTCTATTTCGCCGTCAAGACCGACCAGTCGGTCGTCACCGACGTGGACGCCGCCGGCCGCACGGCCTGCCCGGACCACTGGCACAACGGCTTCGACGTCTACACCCAGGACGCTTCCGGCCCCCGCCGCGTGGACTTCGTCGCCCCGCGCTGGCCCGGGACCTCGCTGCACTACTACGAGTGGAACAACGGCGACCATTTCCGCGCCCCCGGCATGAGCATCGCCTCGCACGCGCACATGAGCGGCGCCGAGGGCTCGGGCTCCACCAACCAGCTCCACTACGAGAAGCCGGGCACCTGCGTCGGGCTCGCCGACGCCCTCCGCGCTCTGGATGTCCACATCCGCAGCGACGGCATGACGCTCACCGGCGGCCTGCGCCAGGGCCAGCCGGACCTCGTCTTGACGAACAACGCCACCGCCAGCCTGCACATCTGGACCCAGGACCTCGAGGGCACCTGGACCGCGCACAGCTACAGCGACATCCACTCCACCCAGGTCAAGGACGGCGAGTCGTTCCTCATCGCCTTCGGCAACTTCACCCCCGCCCAGGTCAAGCAGATGCAGGACGGCGTCGCCCACGCGGTCTCGCACGACTTCCGCCTGCAGAAGCTGCAGAAGACCGGCAGCGCGACCGGCACCAGCACGCACGCCTAGCGGGCCGACCCGCTACGGCTTGAAGGCCGCAAGGAGTCGCCCCGCCGCGTCCTGCGGCGAAAGGCGCCCCGCGACGAGGTCGCCTAGCAGGGCCTTCCAGGCCGGCCGCGGCGTGCCGTCGGGCTCGAACGCGAAGAGGGTGACCTTGCGCTCCAGGAGGGCGCGCACCTGGTCGAGGACGCGGCGCACGCGCCGGCGCGACCACTCGCCAGAGGTCTCGCTCCAGGCGCGGTGGCGTGCGGCCGCCTCCAGCACCGCGACGACGCCTTCGCCGCGCTCGGCGATGGTCCGCAGGATGGGCGGCGACCAGGGCACGCCCCCGTCGGGCGCCGCCGGAGGGTGGGCGAGCATGAGGTTGGCCTCCACGTCGGCCGCGACCTTGTCGGCGCCCGACAGGTCGCCCTTGTTGACGACGAAGAGGTCGGCGATCTCCATGAGGCCCGCCTTGACGGCCTGCACATCGTCGCCCAGGTTCGGGACCAGCACGACGACCACGGTGTCGGCGAGGCGCACGACGTCCACCTCAGCCTGGCCGACGCCGACGGTCTCGACGAAGACGAGGTCCTTGCCGGCGGCCTCCAGCACCTTCACGGCGTCGGCGGTGTGGCTGCTCAGGCCGCCCAGCGCGCCGCGCGTGCCCATGCTCCGGATGAAGACGGCCGGGTCGGTGCTGCGCGACTGCATGCGGATGCGGTCGCCGAGGATGGCGCCGCCCGTGTAAGGGCTCGACGGGTCCACGGCGACGACGCCGACGGTCTTGCCCCGGCGGCGCGCGGCCTCGATGAGCCGGTCGGTGAGCGTGGACTTGCCGGTCCCGGGCGAGCCGGTGATGCCGATGACGTGCGCCTTGCCGGCGCGCGGGTGGAGGATGCGCAGCGCCTCGGCGCCGATGGGGTCGTCATTCTCCGCGAGCGAGATGAGGCGCGCGATGGAACGGCGGTCGCCGCGGGCGACGCCGTCGGCCAGGCTGGCGGCCGTCGCGTCCATCAGGCCGCCACCGGCCGCAGGGCCGCGAAACGCGGGTGCTGGTCGATGAAGCGGACGATCTCGCGCGTGTCGGTGCCGGGCCCGAAGACCGCCTCGATGCCGGAGGCCTTGAGCCGCGCGGCGTCGTCGTCGGGGATGATGCCCCCGCCGAAGACGACGACGTCCTCGGCGCCTTCGGTGACGAGGAGCTGCTTGATCTTCGGGAAGAGCGTCATGTGGGCGCCGCTGAGGCAAGAGAGGCCAACGAGGTCGACGTCCTCCTGCACGGCCGCCGCGACGATTTGCTGCGGCGTCTGGCGCAAGCCAGTGTAGATGACCTCGAAGCCGGCGTCCCGGAGGGCCCGGGCGACGACCTTGGCGCCGCGGTCATGGCCGTCGAGGCCCGGCTTGGCGACAAGGACACGGATGGGCCGCTCCGTCATGGGCGCTTCGACCCGGCGCGGTGGATATAACTGCGACGGCTGGGCGCCGCTCCTTCCTACCGGCGCCTGCGGACGAGCATCAAGGCCACCGCGAGCGCCCCGAGGACCGCGAGCGGCTCGAGGCCGGGGGTCTTCTTCGGGGCGTTGGCGTCCTGGATGCCTTGGGCGGCGAGGAGGTCATCGGGGTGGTCCACTTGGGTGTCCACGCGGGCGACGAGGCGGGCGAGGGCCCGCACGTTGAGGTCCGTCGTGCTCGTGGCGGAGAGCACCAAGTCCGCGGTGACGTCGCCCTGCGCGTCCTGCGTGGTGTCGGGCGGCACCGTGACCTTCACGATGAGGGGAATCGACTGGTTGGAGGCCAGGTCCACGGTCTCCAGCAGAGGAGCGATGCGGGCGGCCCACGGCAGGTGCGTGCCGGTGAGGTCGAGCGCGAACGTGCCCGCGTCGCCGTGGTTGGTGAGCGTGAGGTTGAACAGCACGGTCTTCCCGGGGTTCACGAGGCGGTCCTGCGCCGTCCTGGCCGCCAGTTCCAGCGTCGGGGCCGCCTTGAAGATGCCCTCCACCTTGTCGTGGTACTCATTGAGGGGCAAGACCATGGCGGCGCCCGGCTGCATCGTCGGGCCGACGCTCGAGCCGCCGTTGAAGAAGCCGAACTCGGGGGCGCCGGTCCCGGTGAGCCGCAGCTGCAGCTCCAGGCTCGCGCCCTTCACGTAGGGAAGGTAATCGGCCTCCTTCGTCGGAAGGACATCCGCCTTGAGCACCTGGCCGTCCCCGTTGGCTCCCAGGTCCATGCCGCCGTTGGGCAGGAGATGGGCGAGGACGATGCCGTCGTCGCGGACGTTGAAGGAGCCGAAGAAGTCGCTCGGCGGCGCGGCCTGGTAGTACACGAGCTGGCCGGAGAGGGTCGCGCCGTTGAGCGGAAGCGTGGTGTGGAACGGCACGGTGAGCTCGCCCTTGCCTTGGATGTCGAAATCGAGGCCGAGGTCGAGGCCTGGGCTGAGCGGGATGGTCCAGCAGTACGTCTGCGTGGGCGGGGAGATTCCTTCGCACGTGCTGCCGGTCGCCAGCGACTTGTCATCGAGCGGGTCGGTCTCCTCGGCGTTCATGAACTGCTGCGTGCTCGGGGTGTTGAGCGCCGTGTTGATGGCGTCGTTGATGGCGCCGAAGGAGGCCTTGTGGTTGTGCAGCCACACCGTGTTGTGGTGGCCGGCGGGCTGGGGCGGCTGGGCATAGCGCACTCCGACCTGGAGGCGGCCCACAGTGCCCGGGTCCACCGCGCTGCGCAGTTCCAGCGTGAAGGCCTGGAGGGTGCCGTGCGCGTGGATGAACGGGGTCGTGACGAGGACGGGGAACAGGATGGAGCCGTTGCCCTTGATGTCCACCGTGCGGGCGGGGAGCCGGACCTCCCAGTTGGCGGGGACGTTCACCGCGGCGAGGGCGTAACGCTCCTTGGTCGAGGCCATGCTGCGCGCCTGGACCTGGAACACGTAGGTCGTGGCCTCGCCGTTGGAGGCACGGATGGGGGCGTCGCTCGCGAGCCGGGCATGGCCGGTCTGCGTGATGCCGAGCAGGATGGGAAGGCGGACCGTGCTGTTCCCGCTGTCCGGCATGCGGTCCAGCACGTCGAACCCGGCGCACCCGGCGTTGGACACCACGCAAAAGCCGCGCCCGCCGCCGAAGGGGCCGGACTCGGCCGACGCGTGGAAACCGGACAAGGTGATGGCGGGGCCCGGCGCCGTGCCGTTGCTGTCGAGCAACTCGTCGCGCGGGAGCGGGACCGTGAACTTGTTGTTGGCCTCGTCCGGGGCCACGGTGAGGCTGAAATCGATGGCGTTGAACTGGCCGCGCCCGGGGTCGAAGACGCTCAGCTGCGCCTGGTATGCGCCGCCGTTGGTCCCGCCCTGGCGGAAGACCTCCGTCTGGTAGAGCATGTCCTTCACGAGGAAGGTCGCCGTGTAGAGCGTGTCCTCCGCGAACGGCGCCTCCGGGTTGGAGTGGAGGTTGGCGGCCTCGAACAAGAAGGCGATGGTGTCCACGTCCTCGGTGACGGTGAGCGACACGAGGTCGGTCGCGGCCCAGCGACCGTTCGTGGAGGCGGGGGCGCCTCCCACCGTCATCTTGGCGTCCCCGGCCGGGTCCTCCAGGACCTTCACGGGGACCGGACCTTGCGCGCCCTGCGCCGGCGCCTGGGCCGCGCCCAAGGACGCCGCCAGGGGAAGAAGAAGGAAAACCAGGACGACCGCGGACCACCGTTCCATGCGTTTCGACCCACGCCCACCATAAAAACGATTATGGTGGAACTGTCGGAGAATCGCCCCTATTGAGGCGGCTCGGACGCTGGCGTCTCCGAGGGAGGCGCTCCAGGAGCGGCGTCGCCATCGTCGGGCGGAAGGACGGCCACCTGCGTGACGGCGTCCCCTGTCTCGACGTCCATGAGCGTGACGCCTTGCGTGCTGCGGCCCATGGAGCGCATCTGGTCCACGGGGATGCGGGTGCCCATGCCGCTCTTGGAGAGCAGCAGAAGCGACTCGGTGCCCTTGACGGTGCGGATGGCGACGACGGGGCCGTTGCGGTCGTTCACGACGATGGTGCGCACGCCCTTGCCCCCGCGGTGGGTCTTGCGGTACTCATCGAGGCTGGTGCGCTTGCCGTAGCCGTTCGCGGTGACGGAGAGGATCTCGGTGCCGGGCTCGGCGACGGCGAGCGACACGACCTCGTCGCCGGCGTTGAGCTCGATGCCCTTGACGCCGGTGGCGCCGCGGCCCATGGTGCGGACCTCGGACTCGTCGAAGCGGCACGCCTGGCCGAGCTTGGTGGCGAGGATGATGTCCGCGTCGCCGTCGGTGCGGCGGACGCCGAGCAGCTCGTCGCCCTCCTCGAGGTTGATGGCGATGATGCCGTTGGCGCGGACATTCTTGTAGTCCGACAGCAGCGTGCGCTTGACCGTGCCTTTCTTCGTGGCGAAGAAGAGCGTCGGCACGTGGGCGTCGTCGGGGAGCGGCGAACCGTCAGGGGCCTTCGTCCCCTCCTCGAAATCGCGCACCGGGATGATGGTCTCCACGAGCTCGTCGGGGTCGAGCTGGAGGAGGTTGATGACGGGCTTGCCCTTGTGCTGGCGCGTCCCGGTCGGCACCTTGTAGCCCTTGAGCCAGTGCAGGCGGCCGTGGTTCGTGAAGAAGCAGAGCCAGTCGTGCGTCGAGCCGATGGTGGACTCGACGACCGCGTCGCTGGCGGCCTCCTCGTCGGCGCCGTCCTTGCCCTTGAGCTTGAGGCCCCGGAGGCCCTTGCCGCCGCGGTTCTGCTCACGCCACGTGGCGATGGGCATGCGCTTGAGGTACCCGGCCTGCGTGAACAGGTACACGGACTCCTCCTCGGGGATGAGCGACTCGTCGTCGATGTCCACGTCGGACTCGACGATCTGGGTGCGGCGGGCGTCGCCGAAGTCCGCCTTCGCCTTGAGGAGCTCCTCCTTGATGATGGCGTACACCATGTCGGGGTTCTCGAGGACCTGGCGAAGATGGGCGATGAGCTTGACGAGCTCGGCGTGCTCCATCTTGATGGCCTCCGTCTCGAGGCCGGTGAGCTTCTGCAGGCGCATGTCGAGGATGGCCTTGCCCTGCTCCTCGGAGAGGCCCCAGTTGGCGCGCAGGCCGGCGAGCGCCGTCTCGGGGTCCTTGCTGGCGCGGATGAGGGCCACGACGGCGTCGATGTTGGCGAGCGCGATGAGAAGGCCCTCGAGGATGTGGGCGCGCGCCTCGGCCTTCGCGAGCTCGAACTGGGTGCGGCGCGTCACGACGATGAAGCGGTGGCGAAGGAAGACGTCGAGGAGCTCCTTGAGCCCCAGCGTGCGGGGGCGGCCGTCCACGAGCGCCAGGTTGTTGATGGCGAAGGTGGACTGCAGCTCGGTGTGCTTGAAGAGCTGGTTGAGCACGACCTCCGGGATGGCGTCGCGCTTGAGCTCGATGACCATGCGCATGCCGCGCCGGTCCGACTCGTCGCGCAGGTCCGAGATGCCTTCGAGGACCTTGTCCTTCACCAGGTCGGCGATCTTGATGATGAGCTCGGACTTGTTGACCTGGTAGGGGATCTCGGTGAAGATGATGCGCTCGCGGTCGCCCTGCATCTGTTCGACGTCGTGCTTGCCGCGGACGATGACCTTGCCGCGGCCGGTGAGGAGCGCGCTCAGGATGCCGCCGCGGCCGTGGATGATGCCGCCCGTCGGGAAGTCGGGGCCCTTGACGATCTCGGCGAGCGCCAGGGGCTCCGTGTCAGCGTCCTCGATGAGCTTGAGGGTCGCGTCCACGATCTCCGCCATGTTGTGCGGGGGGACGTTGGTGGCCATGCCGACGGCGATGCCGGCGGAGCCGTTCACGAGAAGGTTCGGGAAGGCGCACGGGAGCACCACGGGCTCCTGCAGCGTCGCGTCGAAGTTGGCGGTGAAGTCCACGGTCTCGCGGTCGAGGTCGGCAAGGAGCGGGCCGCTGAGCTTGGCGAGGCGGGCCTCGGTGTAGCGCATGGCGGCCGCGGAGTCACCGTCCACGGAGCCGAAGTTGCCCTGGCCGTCCACGAGCGGATAGCGCAGGTTCCACTGCTGCGCCATGCGCACCATCGCCTCGTACACGGAGGAGTCGCCGTGCGGGTGGTACTTGCCGAGCACTTCACCGACGACACGGGCGGACTTCTTGTACGACGACGTCGGGCCCATGCCCAGCTCGTTCATCGCGTAGAGGATGCGGCGGTGCACCGGTTTGAGGCCGTCGCGGGCGTCGGGGAGGGCGCGCGAAACGATGACGGACATCGCATAGTCGAGGAACGACTGGCGCATCTCCTGCTCGACGGGGCGGAAACTGATGCCGCGCGGGGCGACGGCGGGCGACGGGGCGCCGGGAGGCGGGGACGGGGAGGCTCCGTTGGCGGCGCCGTTCGTGTGGGGGGTGGGAGTGTCGGCCATGGGTCACCTCAGGTGTCGATGATGGCCTCGAGGGCGTGCGATTCGATGAACTCGCGGCGCGGCTCGACGGCCTCGCCCATGAGAGTGACGAAGAGCTGGTCGGCGAGGACGGCGTCGTCCACGGTGACCTGCAGAAGGGTGCGTGACTCGGGGTCCATCGTGGTCTCCCAGAGCTGGGTGGGGTTCATCTCACCGAGGCCCTTGTAACGCTGGATGTTGATGCCCTTGCCCGTGTTCTGCGGGTCCCACTCGGCCATCTTGAGGTCCTTGGCCTTGTCGTCGTAGACGTAGACCTCCTGGGAGCCCTTCTTGAGCTTGTAGAGCGGCGGCTGCGCGATGTACACGAACCCGCGCTCGATGAGGCCCTTCATGTAGCGGTAGAAGAACGTCAGCAGCAGCGTGCGGATGTGGGCGCCGTCCACGTCGGCATCCGTCATGATGACGATCTTGTGGTAACGCGCCTTGTCCACGGCGAAATCCTCGCCGATGCTGGTCCCGATGGCCTGGACGAGGTTCAGGATCTCCTTGTTCTGAAGCACCTTGTCAAGGCGGGCCTTCTCGGTGTTGAGGACCTTGCCGCGCAGGGGCAGGATGGCCTGGTTCGTGCGGTCGCGGCCCTGCTTGGCGGAGCCGCCGGCGGAGTCGCCCTCCACGATGTAGATCTCGCAGGCCGCGGGGTCGCGCGACTGGCAGTCGGCGAGCTTGCCGGGCAGGCCGCCGCCCTCGAGGACGCCCTTGCGGCGCGTCAGGTCGCGGGCCTTGCGGGCCGCCTCGCGGGCGCGCAGGGCGAGCACCGCCTTCTCGACGACGGTGCGGGCGACGCTGGGGTTCTCCTCCAGGTACTCGTCGAACTTCTCGTTGAGGAGGGTCTCGACGATGCCGCGCACTTCGGAGTTGCCGAGCTTGCCCTTCGTCTGGCCCTCGAACTGCGGCTGGGGAATCTTGACGGAGACGATCGCCGTGAGGCCTTCGCGGCAGTCCTCGCCGGACAGGCCGGACTCGAGCCCCTTGAGCAGGTCGTTCTTCTTGCCATAGTCGTTCAGGCAGCGGGTGAGGGCGCTGCGGAAGCCGATGAGGTGCGTCCCGCCCTCGATGGTGTTGATGTTGTTGGCGAAGGTGAAGATGGTCTCCGAGAAGGCGTCCGTCCACTGCATCGCGATCTCGACGCTGACCTTGTCCTTGCGGCCCTCGACGCGGGCGACCTGGGGGTGCAGCGGGGCGCGGCCGCGGTTGACATAGCGCACGAACTCCTCGACGCCTCCCGTGTAGTGGTAGGTCTCCTCGCGCGGTTTTCCTTCGCCGCCTTGCGGGGCCGCGAGGGCGGAGGCGCGTTCGTCGCGGAAGACGATGCGGACGCCCGCGTTGAGGAAGGCCAGCTCGCGCAAGCGGTTCTGAAGCGTGTCGAAATCCCAGACGGTGGTCTCGAAGATCTTCGCGTCGGGGTAGAACGTGATGGTGGTGCCGCGCTCCGCCGGCGTGCTCGTCCCGACCTCGACCATGGGCTCAGGCAGCCCGGCGTGGAAGGTCTGCTTGACGTGGCGACCGTCGC
Source organism: Thermoplasmata archaeon (assembly GCA_023269235.1). Classification (GTDB taxonomy): domain Archaea; phylum Thermoplasmatota; class E2; order JACPAO01; family JAHFTW01; genus JAHFTW01. Next base: position 7,366 of record JAHFTW010000013.1, on the reverse strand, counting down.
GGCGCACATCGGCGACCAGCGTGCTGCTCAGGGCGTTGACGCAGGAGACGCCGACGCCGTGCAGGCCGCCGGAGACCTTGTAGGACGACTCGTCGAATTTTCCGCCGGCGTGCAGGACGGTAAGGACGACCTCGAGAGCGGGCTTGCCCGACTTGGCGTGCACGTCAATGGGGATGCCGCGGCCGTTGTCCTCGACCCGGCAGCCGCCGTCGGGCTGCAGCACGACGAGGATCTTGTCGCAGTGGCCCGCGAGCGTCTCGTCCACGGAGTTGTCAACGACCTCGTAGACCAGGTGGTGGAGGCCGCGCGCGTCGGTCGAGCCGATGTACATGGCGGGGCGCTTGCGCACCGCTTCCATGCCCTCCAGGACCTGGATGGATTCCGCACCGTAGCTCGAGGGGTCAGCCATGAAAACAAGGTCTCCGGACGCTCGCCCCAAGCCTCCCTGGGGGGTCGCAATTGTTCGTAGGGCAACGGGGGGTTAAACCCTCCCTTCCTCCCCTCCTGGAGCCCTCCTGGAGGGGGAAAGCGGTTCCAGGGCCGTCGCGGCGGTCCTTAGTTGGCCGTCGGCGTGGGCGCTGCAGCCGCCTCGGGACCGGGCTCGGCGGCCGGCTCGGGCGCGGGCTCGGGTTGGGCCTGCTCGTCCTCGTACTTGACCTTCGGCTCCGCGGGCTTGAGAAGCAACGCCGGGTCGAGGCCGACGAGCTTTGCCATCGTGGCACGGATCTCCTCGGGCGTCGCGGCGTCGAGGCCGAAGTACTCGGGGAACAGCGAGGTGACGTGGAGGATCTTCGTCTGGCCCTCCTCGCGGGTCTTGACGAGGCCGCGCTCGTGCAGCTCGTGCACGTGATCATAGGCCTTGGAGCCGACCATCTCGACCAGGACCGACTGCTTGAGGGGCTGGTGGAACGCGATGAGCGCGAGCGTCTTGAGCGTCTTCGCGGGGATCTCCATCGGGGCGAACTTGGCGGCCGGCTCGGAGGCGCGGCTCTTGACCTGCATGCCCCACTTCGTGCCGGCCTTGCCGACCTCGAGGACCGTGTCGCGGGACTCGTATTCCTTGACGAGCTCCTGCATGCCCTGCTTGACGTCGGATTCCCGCAGGCCCGTCGTCTCGACGATCTCCTCGACGAGGAGGGGCTTCCCGGCGGCGAACAGGGCGGCCTCGACGACGTGCATCGGCTTCATGCCGAGGAAACGGAGCTGGGCGCTCTTGGGCTTGGGGGCCGACCTGGGCGGCGTGCGGCGCGCACCCTCGTCCACGGCGGCTGGTTCGGCGGGGGCTGCGGGCATCAACATGGGACTGGGAGCTTGCGAGGCAGCGGGGGGCACAATGGTCGGCTTTGCGGCCTTGGGCGATTTCGCAGGCTTGCCCATCTTGCGGCCCTCGGCGATGGCTTTGGCAATGGAGGCGGCCTCCGTGGGCTTGCCGTGGTTGCGTTGCACCTCGACGGGCTCGTCGCCGGGGTTGGCGGCGCGGAGGGGGCCTTTCATGCCTCCACCTTCGTGGCGAGGACGGCCGCGGCTTCCGCGAGGACGGGAGTCATCCAGATCTCCCCGCGCGGCAACTCCTGCTGGGAGAGCGCGAGCTTGCCATCCTTGGTGAGGGCGAGGACGCTCGTGAAGGTCTGGACGAGGTCCATCGGCTCGGCCTCGTGCAGGGCGCTGAAGGGAACCGGCGTCGCAGGGTAGTCGAGGATGCGGCTCCAGGTCTCCGCCATCTCGGCCTGGACGTCCTCGCGGTGCATCATGCTGCCCAGGCGGCCGCGCATCTTGCGGCGCAGCGCAAGGCGGGCGGTGAGCTTCTGCTCGTTGAGCGTGATGCGCTGCTGCGCCTCGTCGTGGACCTCGTGGAAGGCGTCGAGGAGCTCCATCAAGGTGACGCGGCGGTCGCCCTTGTGGCGGATCTTCTCGTCAATGGGAGCGCGCGGCAAGGCGAGGATGCGCTCGTTGTAGCCGACGTCGTCGGTGAAGCCGAGGTCCGCGATGTCCTCCCAGCCGAGGTCCTCGTCCGCGGGCTGGGTGCTGAAGATGGCTTTCTCCGCGACGCGGTCGGACTGCTTCTTGAGGACCTCCCAGGCGAGCAGGATGACGCGGCCGGCGGTGACGATGTCCACGCCGTTCGTGTGCGCCTCTTTGAGGTAGAGCGTGGCGAACTTCGACAGGTCGATGTCCCAGGGATCGAGGTGGTTCTGGATGACGAGCTCGAAGGCGATGGCGACGTCGCGCGTCAGGCCCTCCTTCAGGCTCACGTGCTCGCCGTCATGCGACTGCTGGACGAGCGTGATGTAGTCCGCGATGCGCTCCCCGTCGTCGTCGTCCGCCACCAGCGCCTTGTGGTAGAGCAGGTGCTGCACGACCTTGGCGGTCTTGATGGTGGCCTGCGTCGGGGCGGGCACGGTGAGGTGCTCGGCGAACTTCGTCTGCTGCGGGGGCGGGCTCATGCCTTGACCTCCTTGGAGAGGGCGCCGGTGAGCTCGCTCAACGTGAGCTCCTTCGACTTCTGCTTGGGGGCGGCGGGCTTGGGCTGCTGCTTGGTCGTCTTCTTGCGGGCCTGGACCATGGGGCCGGGGCCGGCGGCGCCGTCCGCGTCGTCGTCCTCGCCGTCCTCGCCCGCCATGGCGCCGCCCTTCTCCTCGTCGGGCATGGTGTCCACGTCGAAGCGGGCGATGATCTGCGACTCGCCGGGCTTGCCCTGCGTGACGCCGTAGATGTGGCTCGCCTCCTTGAGGGTCACCTTGCGCAGGCTGACCACGATGAACTGAGCGAAGCGGGACTGCGCCTTGATCATCCGGCTCAGGACCTCCGAGTTCACGGCGTCCAGGTTCTGGTCCACCTCGTCGAAGTAGTAGAACGGGCTGGGGTCGTCGCGCTGGATGGCGAAGATGAGCGCCATCGAGGCGAGGCTCTGCTCGCCACCCGACAGGAGCTCGATGCGGGTGACGCGCTTGCCCGGGGGCTGCGCCATCAAGGTCAGGCCGCCGGCGAAGGGGTCGTTGGCGTCCTCGAGCTTGAGGAAGGCCTGGCCGCCCATGCTGATCTGTCCGTACACCTCGGCGACGTTGGCGCTGATGCGGGTGAAGACGGCCATGAAGGCGGCCTTCTTCCGGGTCGAGATCTCGGCGACGAGCTTTTCGAGGTCCACCTGCTGGGCCTTGAGCCGCTCCGTCTCGGTCTTGAGCTCCGTCTGGCGCGTGGCCTGCGACTCGTACTCCTCGAGGGCGCGCATGTTGACGGAACCGAGGCGCTCGAGCTGGGCCTCCAGGTTGCGCTGGTCGCGGCGCAGCTCCTCGAGCGGGCCGACGGTCTCGCCTTCCTTCGGCTCGAAGGGAGTCTCGGCGAGCTCGACGGCGGCCTCGCCGGCCTCCTCCTCGAGGGCGGGGAGCTTGGCGTTGGCGCTCGCGATCATGGTGAAGGTCGTGTCCATCTTGGCCTGCAGCGTGTTGATGCGGGCCTGGATGTCCACGGTGGCCTGGTAGGCCTTGTCGCGGCCGTCCTGCACTCCCTTGAGGGCGCCGGTGGCCTTCTTCTGCATCTTGAGGAGGGCCTCGACCTCGGCCTTGGCCTTGGCGTGCGCCTCGGCGTGCGCCTTGGCCTCCTTGGTGAATTTCTCCTGGGCCTTCTCGAGGTCGGCGACCTTGAGGGCGACTTCCTTGCGGCGGCCGTCGATGAGCTCGATCTGCTTGGCGGCGACGTCGCGGCGGTTCTCTGCCTTGAGCGCCTTGTCCGTCCACGCCATGACGTCGCGCTCAAGGGCCTCAATGCGCTCGCGCATCTCCTTGCCCGTGCCCTTGAGGAGCGTCTTGCTCTTCTCGACGCGGAGTTTGTCCATCTCGTCGAGGCGCGAGGTCAGCATGTGGACCTGGGCGGTGAGCTTCTCGGCGGCGGCCTCGGCTTTGCCTTTCTCCTTCGTGTGCTCGGCGAGGGCGTCGGCGAGCGCCTTGGCGCGCTCCTCGAGGGTCTCGAGGCGGCGCTCCAGTTCCTTGTGGCGGTCGCCGGCGGAGGCGTCCTGCGCCCCGCTCGCGGCGACCTGGGCGCCGAGGTCGAAGAGCTCTTGGCCGCAGCGCGCCGCGGTGTCGAGGGCGGACTGGTGGGCCCCCTCGGCCTTCGAGAGCTCGGCGAGGAGCTCGTCGACGCGGCCGCGGTCGGCGTTGGTGAACTGGACCTCGTCCTTCTTGGCGTCCTTGCCGCCCGTCATGGCGCCGGACTTCTCGAACAGCTCGCCGTCGAGGGTGACGATGCGGACGCCACCCATGAGCCGGCGGCCGTTGGCCATCGTGTCGGCGACGAGGGTGTCGGCGAAGACGTGCCAGAACGCGTTCTGGTAGCGGGGGTTGAACTCGACGAGGTCCATCACGAAGCCG
>JAHFTW010000013.1:0-2992 GCA_023269235.1 Thermoplasmata archaeon | reverse complement strand
ATCCCTCCTTCTTCTGGGCCATGAGGGCCTGCCCCGAGGGGCGGCCGGGGACCATCTTGCTGAGAGGGAGGAGCGTGGCGCGGCCCGAGCGGTTGCGCTTGACGAGCTCGATGCACTCCTGCGCGGCGGCGTCATCCTCGACGATGACGGCGGTGAGGCGGCCGCCGGCGGCGATGCGGACGGCTTCCTGGAAGCGCTTGTCCACCTTGACGAGCTCGGCGACGGTGCCGACGATGCCCTTGATGGTGCGCTTGGAGCGGGCCTCGAGGATGTCCTTGACCGCGCCCGTCATGTTGCCTTGCGCCCGGGCGGAGGCCTCCTCGTTGGCGCGCAGCTCGGCGAGCTCGCGCTGGACGCGCAGCATGCGTTGGTTCAGGTCGTCCGCCTGCTTCGCGGCCTCGGCCTGCGCCTTCTTGAGCTCGAAGAGGCGCTTCTGGGCCTCGGCCTTCTTCTTGTCGGAGCCGCCCGCGACGGACTTGAGCTCCTTGAGGGAGGCCTTGGCCTCGTCGCGGTCCACGCGGTTGGCCTCGGCGGCCGCGGCGGCCTCGTCGGCGAGCTTGGTCAGCGCGGCGAGCTTCTCGGCGACGCGGTCGGACTCCAGCTTGGCCTCGTGCAGCTCGGTCTGCTTGGCCTCGTGCTCGACCTTGAGGGTCGCGAGCTCCTTGTTGACGCCGTCGGCCGACTTGTTGCCCTTGGAGATGGCGTCGCGCATCGCGTCGAGGTCCTTGCGAGCGGCCTCGACGGCCTTCTGGGCGACGGCGTGGTCGGCGGCGCACTGGTCGCGCAACTTGCCGTTCGTGGCGAGCTCGGCCTGGATGCGCTTGAGGTCGTTGGCGGCCGGGGCGGCGGCCTCGGTGGCCTCCTGGGCCTGGGCGCGCGCGAAGTTGAGGCGCTCCTCGAGCTTGTGCGCGGCGCCGATGGCGGCGTTGAGCTTTTCCTGGAGCTTGGCGGCCTCTTCGCCGCCCTCGGCGCGGATCTTCGCCTCGGCCTCGGCGAACTGCGCCTGGGCCTCCTTCAGCTTCGCGCCCATCTCGCCGATCTGCTTGGCGTAGCTGTCGCGCTCCTTCTGGAAACGCTCCGCCTTCTGCTTCTGGTCGGCGATGTCGAGCATCGCGTTCTCGCGGCGGCGCCACGCCACCATGCCGCGCGTGCGCTTGATGGAGGCCTGGACGTCGCGGTACTTCACGGCGGCGCCCTTTTCCTTGTCCAACTGGTCGAGGCTGCGCTTGAGCTCCTCGAGCACGATGCCGATGCGCTCGAGGTTCGCCATGACCTCGGCCTTGCGGCGGTCGGCGGCGGCGATATCGGTGTCGAAGGCGGTGACGCCGGCGATGCCGTCGAGGATCTCGCGGCGCTTCGTGGGCGTCATCAGGCAGATGTTGCGGACGTCGCCCTGGAGCGTGATGTTGTAGCCGTCGGCGCTGATGCGGGCGTGCGCGAGGAGGTCGACGAACTCCTTCTTCTGGCTCGGCTTGCCGTTGATGTAGAAGTAGGAGACGACGCCCTCGGGCGACTCGGTGGACGGGGCGCGGCGGATGCGGCGCGTGAGGGTGACCGATTCGGCGTCAACGGGGAGGCTCCGATCGGCGTTGGCGAAGACGAGGCTGACGGTGCAGGCGTCGGGGGCCTTGCCGTCCTTGCCGCCGTTGAAGATCAGTTCGGCGAGGTTCTTGGCGCGCATGGCGCGCGGCGAGTTGGGGCCGAGCACGAACATGACGGCGTCGCCGATGTTCGACTTCCCCGAGCCGTTGGGGCCCGTGATGGCGGTGTAGCCGGGCTCGAAGGGAACCGATAGTTTCCCCTTGAACGACTTGAAGTTCTCCATGTGCACTTCGCGCAGGTGCATTGTGTGTCCGCCATGGACCGGAGCGGCGAGGCGGGCCGAAGCCTGCGCTTGCCGTTGCATCCCAATCCAGGTCGTCCACCAGGAGCGCCTCCTATAAGTCCTCCGGGGACCCCTTTGCTTCCTGTGGAGAACCAACCCCAATTTCTAGGAGGATAGTTACCTGACATGATGCTCAAGCAACGCCCCTCGCCGGAGTCGTTTTCCTGCGCGCTTGCCGGACTGAGGCCAACCTGCGTTCGATAGCAGATGTGATAACAAATGCGCTTGCCTGCGAAGCAAAGCGCTCATCTGCCGGTCCCTTGGGTGCGACGGCGTGTTCCTCGCCCCGCCCGACGGCCCCGGCGTCCTGTACGAGTTCTTCGCGCCCTTCGCGCACGTCCCGGGCAAGTACGAGTGGTGCCGCATCCGCAGCCCGACGCACGGGGTCTTCGACTGCTTCATCCTCCTCGGCCCGACCACGAGCCACCCGGCCACCGTCGTCGTGAACTCCGCTCTCGGCGCCGCCTTCATGGCCGAGCGCTACCCCGAGTGCACGACGTTGCGCGTCCTCCCGAACGGCCTGCGCATCGAGGAGTCCGCGGACGGCCGCACGATCACCGGCACGCTCGACTGCCCCAACGGCCCGCTCCGCAAAGCGACCATGACCTTGCGCGCCCCGCCTGGCATCCCGCCCCGCAACGTCCCCTACGGCGGTGAAGGCAAGCCCGTCTGGGGCGGCCGCTTCACCTGCTGGGGCGTGGACCTGGTCCTCGAGGGCCACTGTGAGGGCATCCTGGAGTGGGCCAACGCCAAGAAGGAGACCCTGCGCGGCACGCCCTGCGTCGTCTCGCTTGGCAGCTTCGGGCGCATCGCGCCGCTCTGAGGGGCCAGCCCTTCCCTCAACGGGGCAAGGCCACGACGCGCTCGTGCGGAACCTCAAGAAGACGCAGGGCGGCCTCGAGCCGCGCATCTTCGACCGCGGCGCGCGCCTCGTCCCAGCCGCCCAACTCCGCCATCCATTGCGCCACGGCGCCGGCCTCGCGGGGCGCACGCAGGCCGAGGTCGGTGCGGCGCAGGACAACGTCGGAAAGGTGCGTGGCCTGCTGCTCGCGCACCGCGAAGCTGACCTCGCAGCCGAGCAGGCCTGAGCCCCCAAGCTCGCGGCGA
>JAHFTW010000012.1 GCA_023269235.1 Thermoplasmata archaeon | reverse complement strand
TCGAATCTCCGAAGTCAAGGTCCTCCCACCTGTGCCGTCGCCGGGCCGCTATCTTGACTTCTATTCCTTCGAAGGGCACGTCAAGAACGCGCGCGCCAAGCGTGGCCTCGACGTCGTGCCCGAGTGGTACAACTCGCCGACCTACTACAACGGCAACCCGTACTGCTTCGTCGGCCACGGCGAGACCGTCCGGTATCCTGCGGACGAGACGCAGCGCGATTACGAGATGGAGCTCGCCGTCGTCATCGCGCGCCCCGTGCGCGACCTCAAGGCCGCGGACTGGAAGGACGCCATCGCTGGGTTCACGATTCTCAACGACTGCTCGGCCCGCGCCCGCCAGATGCCGTACGCAAAGGTCGGCATGGGCCCCAGCTACGGCAAGGACTTCGGCAAGGCGCTCGGCCCATGGATCATCACGCCCGACGAGTGCCCGGACCCGTCCCGCATCGAGCTGGCGACGCGCGTCAACGGGACCGAGTGGAGCCGTGGCTTGATGGGCGCCGCCCGCTACGACTGGGGCGCGATGCTCGCCTTCGCCACGAAGGACCAGGAACTTCGCCCCGGCGACGTCGTCGGTTCCGGCACGTTCCCCAACGGCTGCGGCTACGAGCTGGACAAGTTCCTCAAGCCCGGCGACGTGGTCGAGATGGACCTGGTCTATGACGGAAAGGTCTTGGCGACGCTGCGCAACGGGGTCGCGTAGCCATGCTCGAGATTCCTCGCGACGCGGTCCTGCTGCCCATCGACATCCAGAACGCGTTCGACAACCCGAGCCTCGGCCGCCGTAACAACCCCAAGCTGGAGGAAAACGTGCGCACGCTGTTCGCCGCCTGGCGCGCCGCCGGACGCCCCATCGTCCACGTCCGGCACGTCAACCCGCAGTCCCGCATGGGGTTCAACGCGGCCCCCGGTACGGACTTCAAGGAGGAGGCGCGGCCGAAGGTCGGCGAGCAGGTCATCACGAAGAGCGTCCACAGCGCCTTCATCGGCACGGAATTGGAGCAGGCGCTCGCGGCCTGGAAGAGCAAGACGCTGGTCATCCTCGGCATCCAGACCAACTACTGCGTCGCGACGACGGCGCGCATGGCTGGCAACCTCGGCTATGCCGTCCACGTCGTGGGCGACGCCTGCTCGACGCTGCCGCAGCCGATGCTGGACGGCTCCATCGCGAAGCCGGAGCTGGCGCACGACCTGGCGCTCGCCGAGATTCACGGCGAGTTCGGCACCGTCGTCTCCACCGCCGACGTCGTCGCGGCCGTGGCGCCCAAATAGGCCCACCCTGCTGCCACGGCCGTCATGCTCGACTACCACCGCCTCGGCCGCCTGCCCGCCAAGCACCACATCCAGTTCAAGCGCAGCAAGGCCGACATGACGGACGGCTGCCCCGTCTACTACGAGCACTGCATCACGCGCAAGGGCTTCGACGGCGCGTACAGCATCGCGTACCGCAAGAACAACCCGGCTCGCGAACTGGACGCCAAGCCCGCCAAGCTGGCATCCGCCTTCGAGCCTGCCGCAGCCGACGCGGTTGGCCCCGTGCGCCGCCATCACCTGCGTAGCCCTGGCGTCGCCGGCAAGGGCACGCTCTGGGAGTCGCTGCGCCTGCTCATGGGCAACGACGACGTCCGCATCGGCACCAGCCAACCCACCGTCGCCGACTCCGGCCTGGTGCAGGACGGCGACGCCGACCTGCTGCTGTTCTTCCACGAAGGCTCTGGTCGGCTCGACTCTGAACTCGGCTCGCTCGCCTTCCGCCGCCACGACTACCTGTTCATCCCGCGCGGTCTCGTCCATCGTGTGGTCTTCGACAAGCCCGGGAAGGGCGCCCTCCCGCCGCATGTCCTCTGGATGGAGTGCCGCAGCGGCCTCGAGATCCCCTCCAACTTCCGCCACCCGAACGGCCAGTTCGCCATGGACGCGCCGTACTCGCACCGCGACTTCCGCCGTCCGACCGCGCTCTCCAAGCCGACGCCCGGCGACGGCCACGCGCAGGGCAAGGTCAAGCTCCTGCACAAGCGCAATGATGCCTACTCGTGGCGCACGCTGCCGCACCACCCGTTCGACGTCGTCGGCTTCGACGGCACGAACTACCCGTTCGCGTTCAACGTGCACGACTACCAGCCCAAGACCGGTCTTGTCCATTTGCCGCCGCCCATCCACACGACGTTCCTCGGCGGCAAGGGCAGCTTCGTCGTCTGCTCCTTCGTGCCCCGCAAAGTCGACTACCACCCGCAGTCCATCCCGTGCCCGTACCCGCACTCCAGCATCGAGTGCGACGAGATGCTCTGGTACGTCGAAGGCGACTTCGCGAGCCGCCGCGGCGTCGGGCCCGCGAGCTTGAGCCTGCATCCGGCCGGCATCCCGCACGCCCCGCAGCCGGGCCGCTACGAAGCGAGTTTCGGCGCCGAGCGCACCGATGAGCTCGCCGTCATGGTGGACACGTTCAAGCCGCTGCGGCTGACGAAACACGCGATGGGCTGCGACGACCCCGACTACCACCGCTCCTGGATGGGCGCCGGGAGCAAAGGAACCTACACGGATTGAACGCAGTCATCGCGCGGGCCTCATGTTTTCCACGGGCACCGCGCGAAGCGCCGACCCGCTCCCCGGACTCACCGAGTTTTGGTCTTCCACTGGGTGCGTCCAGCGGCCTACGACGGCGGCGGCGAGCACACCAAGACGAGACCGTTCAAGCGGCGCGCGAAGCGCGACCGGTGGCGCTTCGCGCCGCCCCAAACCCATCGTTCTGGCATCCCGTTTTTCAGCGCGGCGACGCCGTCGGAGGACGTCGGGGATGCGTTGGAAGGGTTGGCGAATCGGGGCAGGCAGTTGCCGTCAGCCTTTTACCCCGAGAAGGACCCTCGAAGGCCCGATGAGCGAGTCCCCCTCGGCTCCCGCCAGCTCCCCGTCCGCCTCCACGCCCACGCCGAGGCGCTCGTTCTGGCAGGGCACCTACGACAGCATCGCGGAGCCGATGCGCCGCTGGTTCCGGTCGGACGACGAGGGTCAGCAGGGATTCCGCCTCAAGGGCAACACGCGCCGCGAGAAGTACACGCAGATGCGCCTGCTCTTCGTGGACGTCGGCAACGCGAGCCGCAGCCAGATGGCGCAGGCGCTCGCCCTGGTCGCTGGCTTCCACGCCGAATCCGCTGGCACATTCCCGAGCATGAAGCTCACCCCCGAGGCCGTCCAGGTCATGCAGGAGGAGGGCATGGACATCAGCGAGTTCCGCCCCAAGCCGCTCAACACGAACCGCCTCGGCGCCTTCGACCGCGTCATCGTCTTCGGCGACGCCCTCCCCAAGCACCTCACCTCCGGCATCCCGGTGGACCACTGGAACGTCGACGACCCGCAGGGCTACCCCGTGGACGGCTTCCGCCAAGTCCGGCGTGACCTCGCCCGTCGCATCAAGGTCATGGCGAAGGAGAACGGCGTCAAGGCCCCCGAGACCGTCCTGCTGACGGCCTAAGCCCCGGCGCCAACGTCGGAGGAATCGTCCGTTCGGCGTCGCGAAGCGCTCTATAGGAAGGGGTCGAGGGGCCTAAATAGGCGCACGGAAAACGGGTCGCGTGGAGACGCGGAGCGAGATCAAGGGGCCGCCGATGCGGCGGCTTCTCCTGGCGCTGGGCGCCGAGGCGCTCGGCACGTTCCTCCTCCTCGCCGCCGCATTCGCCACCGCCGGTCTCGAGATGCCCGCCGAGGCCGCGGCCCTGGCCGTCGGGGCCACCGTCGCGCTCCTCATCCACGCCTTCGGCCCCCTCTCGGGCGCGCACTTCAACCCCGCCGTGAGCCTGGCCTTCGCCGCGACGCGCAAGCTCCGGCTCACACGGTTCGCCCCCTACGTCGCCGCCCAGGCGGTCGGCGCCGCGCTGGCCGTCCTCTCGGTCGCCGCCTGGATGCCAACCACGACGGCCGTCGTCGCCCCGCCCTCCTCGCCGCAGCTTGCCGCCTCCGTCGAGGTCCTTGGCACAGCGCTGGTCATGTTCACCATCACGGTCGCGGCGACCTTCGACGGCTTCCCGCGCCGCCTCGTCGCGCCCGCCATCGGCGCCGCCCTGGCCATCGCGATCCTCTTCGCGGCCCCCCTCTCCGGGGCCAGCCTCAACCCCCTGCGTTCCCTGGCCCCGGCCTTGGCGAGCGGCGACCTGCGCGGCCTCGCCGTCACCGCGGGCGCTCCGCTCGTCGGCGCCCTCGCGGGCGCCTTCCTCGCGGAGGCGCTGCGGCCGCACCGCCTCGCACGGCTCACGCAGTTCCTCAAGCAGGAGGCGATGGCGTGAGCGTCCGGCGCGTCCTCTTTGTCTGCGTCGGCAACTCCGCGCGCAGCCAGATGGCCGAGGCCATCGCGCGCCACCATGGTCTCGTCGCGGCCTCGTCCGGGACGCAGCCTGCGGGCGCCGTCCATCCGCTGGCCCTGCAGGTGCTGCGCGAGCGCGGCATCGCCACGGCGGGCTTGCGTCCGAAGGTCATCGATTGGGACGGCCTCAAGGGCTTCGACCGCACCATCACGATGGGGTGCGGCGTCGCCGAGAGCTGCCCTAGCCTGCGCACCGACGAGGACTGGGAGCTCGACGACCCGGCCGGGATGGGCCTGCCCGAGTTCCGCGCGATGGCGGACGAGATCGAGCGCCGCGTGCGGCTACTGCAGAAGGCGACGTAGGGCCGCAAGGTCCGTCGTCGGCGCCTTGCACGCTTGGCCTTCGCACACGTAGGCGGCCGCCCTTCCGGCAATCGGCTTGTGCCCGGACGTCCAGGGCGCGAGGTCCGCGGTGGCCGGGTTGGCGCGAAGGAGCACGGTCCGGGGGTGGAATCCAGTCTGCGCGGCGACGATCATCGCGTCGGCCTCTGCGCCCGTGCCGGCGACGACGACCTCGCGCGTGGGGCCGAGGGCCAGGTCGAGCGCCATCAGCAGCATCGGGAAGGCGTGGGGGTAGTCGGGGACGATGGCGCCGTGCGCGGCGATGGCCCGGTCCGCGAGGTCGCGCCACAGGGTGTCGCCCGTCAGGAGGCTTAGGCGGTGCAGGCACCACGCGGTAGTCGCGTTGCCGCTCGGGAGCGCGCCGTCGGTGGCGTCGCGTTTTCGCGCGCCGAGGGTCTCGCCGTCGGTCGGCGTGGTGAACCAGCCGCCGTCCGGGTGCGCGAAGTCGCGTTGCACCTGACGCGCAAGGTCGAGCGCGGCATCCAGCCAGCGTGGTGCCAACGTCGCGGCGTGGAGTTCCAGCAGGCCCCAGAGAAGGTAGGCGTGGTCGTCGAGGAAGGCGTGCGCGTCCACGACGCCGTGATGGAAGCGGTGGCGCAGGCGACCGTCGGGACGGCGCATCGCCTTGAGGAGGAAGCTGGCGGCGCCCTCGGCGGCCGCGGTGTAACGCGGCTCCTGCAGGGCGGTCCCGGCCTTGGCGAACGCGGCGATGGCGAGGCCGTTCCAGTCGGTGAGGACCTTGTCGTCGAGCAGCGGCCGGACACGTTTGGAGCGCATGGCGAGAAGCTTGGCGCGCAGCGGGGCGGCCCATGCCTCGTCGGTGGCCGTGAGCGCGGCGCCGAGGTGGAGGATGTTGGCGCCAGTCCGTTTGTGCGTCGCCTCGTCGAGATAGTTGCCTTCCGTCGTGGTGCTGTACAAGGCGCCAAAACGCACGGCGTCCTTGCCCAGACTGGCCGCCAGCTCGGCCTGCGTCCAGACGTAGAACTTGCCCTCCTCGCCCTCGGAGTCGGCGTCTTCGGCGCAGCGGAACCCGCCCTCTGGGTCGGCCAGGTCACGAAGGACGTAATCCAGCGTGGAACGCGCGGTGGAGGCGAAGTCGGTGCGGCCGGTGACCTGGTGCGCCTCCGTGTACGCCATGGCAAGCATCGCCTGGTCGTACAGCATCTTCTCGAAATGCGGGGTCAGCCATTCGCGGTCGGTGCTGTAGCGGTGGAAGCCGCCGCCGACGTGATCGCGCACGCCGCCGAGCTGCATCGCCTCCAACGTCGTCTCGACCATGCGCGGCGTCGCCGGCTTTGGGGCGCGGTTGTTGGCGCGCAGGAGGAAAAGGAGGTTGTGCGGGGAGGGGAACTTGGGGGCTCCGCCGAAGCCGCCGTGCTTGGGGTCGAAGCGTTTTGCGAACGCGGCGACGGCCTCCGTCAGGATGCCGGCGTCGAGGTCGGCGGCAGGGCTTGCGTTCACGCCACCGACTTGCTCGTCGCCGTGGGCATGCGCCTCGCCCCGGACATGCTGGAGGATGTGCTCGGCCTGGGCCTCCAGCTCGGCGCGCTTGCCCGTCCAGGCCTCCGTGATGCGTGGCACGAGGTCCAGCATCCCGACGCGGCCGTGGCGCGACTCCTTCGGGAAGTAGGTGCCTGCGAAGAAGGCGCGCTTCGTGTGGTCGAGGATGGCGGTCAGTGGCCAGCCTCCGTGGCCGGTCATCTGCTGGCAGACGGCCATGTACGCCTCGTCCACGTCGGGCCGCTCTTCCCGGTCCACCTTGACGCAGACGAACGCTTCGTTCAGAAGGCGCGCGACCGCGTCGTCCTCGAACGACTCGTGCGCCATGACGTGGCACCAGTGGCAGGTCGCGTACCCGATGGAGAGAAACACCGGAACGTCGCGGCGCTTGGCTTCCGCGAACGCGGCGTCGCCCCAGGGCCACCAGGCGACCGGGTTCTGGGCGTGCTGGCGCAGGTACGGGCTCGGCTCCGACGCGAGGCGGTTGGTCGGGGTTCCGGGCTTGGACGCGGCCACAGGGTGGGGACCAGCGTGCCGGTTATGGGCGTTGGCTCCGGGGCGGGTGCGGGGCGAAGCGGATTAGAACCCGGACCGCGTAGTCTGGGGCGTGAGCCACCCGCACAACCTCCACGAACTGCAGGAAGGCATCGGCCAAACCGGCCGTCTCGGCGAGGTCTTCGTCGGCCTCGGGTTCCTCATCGCCATCCTCGGCGGCGTCCTGTTCGTCGCCGGCGAGCTCGGCGGCCTGAGCGACGGCCACGCGCCAGACCACGGCAACGGCGACGCCGTCCAGGTCGGCTTCCTGTTCCTGTTCGAAGGCCTCGGCTTCATCGTGTTCGGCATCATGATCATCACCGCCGGCTGGGGCCGCCACCACGGCGAGATGACGTAGCGGTTCGCTGGATTTTTCCCGCGCATCCCGATCCTGCTCCACGGGCATCCCTGGGATTCGGCGATGCGTCGGTTCGCCAACCTTTCCGAGGCATCCCGAACGTTCCACGACGGCGTCGTCGCGCGTTGAACGACGGGATGCCAGAATGGCTTTGTTTGGGCGGCGCGGGAGCGCCGCAGGCCGCGCTCCGCGCGGCCCCACCCTCTTTCCTTCTTGTTGTGCTCGTCGCCGTCGTCGGAGGCCACTGGACGCACCTGACGGAAGAAAAACGTGGTTGTGGCTTGGACAAGGTCGTCAGAAGCTTGAGGTGCCCGTGGGGCCCTCACGTTGTCCTTTCGCCTTTCCCGTCGCTTCCCTTCTTATGGTTGGGCCACCTCGAACCAGCATGGCCGCCTACTGCCCGACCTGCCGCGGCCTCATGCGCCCGGAGAAAGGGACGCTGGTCTGCATCAAGTGCAGCATGGCCGGCCGCGCTCGCACCGTCCTCGCGGGCGGTCGCCGCATCAACCTCGCGGGCGGCCAGCAAGGCCTGGGCACCCAGAGCCTCTCGACGGGCATCGACCCGACGCTCGCCCCGCAGGCGCCGACCTGGCACGGCGCGCCCAAGGGCAACCCGCACCCCCAGCTCGGCCTCTTCCCGTTCGACACCATCCGCGAGGGCCAGCGCCGCTTCACGCGCGACGTCCTGATGGCCGTCCAGGCGGGCCGCCACCTCGTCGCGCAGGCCCCCACCGGCATCGGCAAGACCGCCGCCAGCCTCGCTCCCGCGTTGCAGGTCGCGCTCGAGCAGGGCAAGACCATCCTCTTCCTCACGAGCCGCAAATCGCAGCACCGCATCGCCGTCGAGACGCTGCGCGCCATCGAGACCTCGCGCGGCGTGCGCCCCATCGTCGTGGACCTTGTCGCCAAGCGCGACATGTGCCTGCGCCGCGAGGCGAGCGAGATGCACCCCGGCCGCTTCCCGGACTTCTGCGCGCAGGAGACGCGCACCCGGAGCTGCCAGTTCCTCGGCGAGGTGGACGGCGCGACCCTTCAAGCCGTGCGCGACGGCATCCTCCATGTCGAGGAGCTGATGCACGTCAGCAAGCAGGCGCACCTCTGCCCCCACCTGGTCGCCCTCGCCGCCGCGAAGGAGGCCAACGTCGTCGTCGCGGACTACAACCACCTCTTCAGCGACCTGCGCGAGCAGGCGCTCCAGCGTCTCGGCAAGACCCTCGATCAGCTCGTGGTCATCGTGGACGAGGCGCACAACCTCGCCGACCGCATCCGGCAGAACCACGCCCATCGCGTCACCCCGTTCCTCCTCGATGCCGTCGAAGCGGAGGCCCGCGGCCAGAAGGCGCGCGTCGTCGAGCAGGACCTCGCTGCCCTGCGCCTCGCCCTCGCGGCCATCGCCGCGAACAAGCAGGCCGACGGGTCCTCGCAGGCCAAGCGCACGGACGCCTCGACGCGCGTCGCCCAGGTCGCGCTCGACGAGCTCCCCACCGCGTTCGAGGCGGCGCGCAACCGCGGCCTCTTCGGCGGCCAGCGCACCCTCCTCGACGCGACCGAGGACCTGCGCGAGCTCGCGACGAAGCTCAAGAAAGGCGCCGACGACGCCGTCCACAGCGAAGAGCTGGCCGACGCCCTGGAGGACTGGCGCCGCTTCCAGGGCGGAGCGCTCCGGTTCGTGCAGTGGCAGGAAGGCGCCGTGGAGCTGCACATCCGCCTCCTCGACGCCTCCATCCCGGCGCGCACCGTCTTCGAGCGCGTCCACAGCGCCATCCTCATGTCTGGCACGCTGCGGCCGCCGGAGATGGCGCGCGACCTGCTGGGGCTCCCGCCCGAGCGCACCGAAACACGCGTGTATGGAAGTCCGTTCGACCCGGCCAATCGCCTCATCGTCGTGGCGCAGGGCGTCACGACACGGTTCGTCGAACGCAGCCCCGAGCTGTGGGAACGCCTCTCCTCGACCATCGCCGGCCTGTGCGTCGCCACGAAGGGAAACGTCGCCGTGTTCACCCCGAGCTACGCGATCCTGACGGAGCTCAAACTCCTCCTCGGTGGCGAGCCGGCCGGCAAGGAGCTCATCATCGAAGAGCCCACCTGGACGAAGGCGGAACGCGACCGCGTCCTCGATACTCTGGAAGGCGCCCGCGGCCGCAAGGGAGCCCTTCTGCTCGGCGTCATGGGCGGCAGCCTCAGCGAAGGCGTGGACTACAAGGACAACCTGCTCAGCGCCCTCGTCGTCGTCGGCCTGCCCATCCCGCCGCCCGACCTGGAGGTGGACGCCACCGTGGACTACCTGGAGCGTCGCTTCCCCGGCCAGGGCCGCCTGTACGGCCTCGTCGTACCCGCCATGAACCGCGTCCTGCAGGCAATGGGGCGGCCGATTCGCGGCCCCGACGACAAATGCGCCATCCTGCTCCTGGACGAACGGTTCCTTGGGCCACCGTACAAGGGCCTACTCCCGGACGGCTTGCTCGCCAGCCGCGAGCCGCTCACGGTCGTCGCGCCGTTCCTCAAAGCGTACAGTTTGTAGACCCCGCCGTCGGCTCCTGCAATCCGACCAGCACCCACTGGCTGTCGAAGCCTCGAGCGCCCGTGAGGGCCATGACGGGCGGGCCGCTTAGGGAAAACACATCGGCGACCACATCCAACGCGATCGTCCAATTCTCGGACACGGTCACGCCCAGTTTTCCGGGCCAGGACCAGTCCAACCGCCTGATCCCGGCCGCCACGGGACCCGGCTGGAGACTGCATCCGACGCTGAACCCGTGCGTCGATCCCGTGGGGCTTGTGAAGAGAAGCGAGGCGTCGAAATCGCACCCGAGCCCGGTCGGACTCGTGTAACTCTGGTCCGGGACCTCGACCCACAGCGTCCAGTTGGACGCCCCCAGCGTTCGTTCCCGCCCGTGCACCTGGGCTTCCCAATGGAGCGACTGGGAAGACGCGGGAACCGCCCCAGGCTCGAAGGGGCTTTTGTCCGGCTCTCCTGCAGGAACAGGCCGGACATCCAACGCGGGCGCCTGCCGAAGATGCATCACGTCCGTGGCGGCGCTAGGGCCGAGGACCTGGATGCCCAATGAGCCGTCGACTTGGTCGTGGCCCTCGGAGGGCCGCGCCTCTGGCGTCGGGGCCGTGGTCGGCGTCGCGCATCCCGCCACGACCATCACCAACAGCCCGATCGCAGGCCACGGGACCACAAGCAACGATGGGGCTCGCGACCAAAAGCCTTGAGGTGGGTTCGTCGAAGCGTCACTCGAGGAACGAGGCGACCAGCTTGCGCTCGGCTTGCCGTAGCCGATAGCCGGCGGCGCTGGCAGAGAGGTCCGCCTTCTTTGCCACGTCGCGAACCCCGGCCGTGCGCGGGACGCTGTAGTAGCCGAGGCCGTGCGCGAGCCGCAACGTCTCTTCCTCCGCAGGGGTCAGGCGCACGAAGCGGCCGTCGCGCGGCGGTCCAAGGTAGAGGACCCGGAACGCCATGTCGCGGCTCGCCTTGCGCACCTCGCGCAGGAACTCCTGCATCTTGGGCCCGCCGCGCCCAAGCACCTGGATTTCCAGCGTCCCGTCGCGGGCGCGGTCGGTGATGACCGTGTCGCGGCCCAGCAAGCGGAACGCCAGGCGTGTGTGGCTGACGCCGCGCACCAACTCGGGGCGGTACTTGTACCACAGAATCAGGCGGCGCGGCGTGGCGCCGAGAACCTCCTTCTCGACCAGGTGGGGGCCCGTGTAGGCGGCGAACGCGGCGCGGCAGGCGACCATCGCCTCCGGGTCGCCGCGCACGGTCAGCGTCCGCCAGACGTCTCCTTCATCGTCCAGGTGCGTCACAGTCGTCTCGATTGTGGCGGTCGGGGCGGCGCGCGAGAGGATGAGCGAGAGCTGCGTCGGCGTGCGGGACGCGGGGGCGGCGATGCGGTAGACGACCTCCCGGAGCGCGGACTTGGCCACGCTCAGCCCAGGGGGTCGCGCCTCTTGGCCTTTCTGGATTTTCGCACCGGTGCGAAGGCAAGCCTATACCCCGGCCCGGGCTCGTCAGATTCGGCGAAGTCCCATGGTCAAGGCCCACGTCACCGTCCACCTCAAGCCCGGCATCTCCGACCCCGAGGGCAACAACACCCTGAAGGCGCTGCAGCTTCTCGGCTTCGACGGCGTGGTCGCCGCGCACACGACGCGCGTCTGGACCATCGAGCTCGCCACCAAGTCCAAGGACAAGGCCAAGGAGCAGGTGGACGCGATGTGCCGCCGCCTCCTCACGAACCCAGTCATCCACGACTACACCATCAAGGTGGAGTGATGCACTCCGCTAGCGTGCGCCGCAACAAAGGGGACAAGCTCACCAAGAAGGCGAACCAGCAGCGCAAAGTCGCCGTCGCCAAGGTCGCCGCGAAGGGCCCGGCTCGCACGGTCCCGCTCGCCGGCAAGCGCCCGGCGCGCAAGCCGTTCAAGCAGAGCATCATCAAGAAGGTGAAAGCGGCCGCCCCCGCAAAAGCCGGCAAGACGGCCTCCAAGCCGGCCGGCAAGGCCACCGCGGGCGCCCCGACGTGGGAGCGCCACGTCAAGAAGCAGGACGTCGGCTTCCCGCTGCGCACCTTCGACCTCGACGCCATGTCGGATGACGAGCTGGTCGCCTGCTCGAAGGCGATGGGCATCCGCCTCAGTCTGGCTGAGATGCACTCCGCGCGCGGCTACTTCCAGAGCAAGGGCCGCGACCCCACGGACGTCGAGATGGAGGCACTGGGCCAGGCCTGGTCGGAGCACTGTTGCTACAAGTCCTCCAAGCCCATCCTGAAGAAGTACGTGTACGGCATCGCGGAGGAGCAGCTCATCTGCCGCGAGGACGCCGGCGTGCTTCCCTTCGACGGCGACTGGTACTACTCCCCCAAGCTGGAGTCGCACAATCACCCGTCCGCCATCGAACCGTACGGCGGCGCGGCCACCGGCATTGGCGGCGTCATCCGCGACGTCGTCTGCATGGGCGCCCAGCCCGTCGCCCTCCTCGACCCGCTCTTCTTCGGCCCCCTCGACACGCCTCTCGACAAGCTTCCGCCCGGCGTCAAGCACCCGCGCTTCCTTCTGTCGGGCGTCATCGAGGGCATCCGCGACTACGGCAACCGCGTCGGCATCCCCACGGTGGCCGGCGGCATCACGTTCCATCCCGGCTACACCGGCAACTGCCTCGTCAACGTCGGCTGCGTCGGCATCCTGCACAAGGATGCCCTCACGCACAGCAAGGCTGGCGGCGTGGGCGACGTTTTCGTCTACCTCGGCAACCCGACCGGCCGCGACGGCATCCACGGCGTCGCGTTCGCGAGCGAGGAGCTCAGCGAGGCCTCCGAGGAAGCCAGCCGCAGCGCCGTCCAGGTGGGCGACGCCATCCTCAAGGAACCCCTCATCCACGTCACGCTCGAGCTCATCGCGGACAAGCTCGTCACCGGCTGCAAGGACTTCGGCGGCGGCGGCCTCAGCTGCGTCGCAGGCGAGCTGGCCTACGATGCCGGCTTCGGCTGCGAGATCCAGCTCGACGCCGTGCCGCTCAAGGTGCCGACGATGGCGCCGTGGGAAATTTGGGTGTCCGAGTCGCAAGAGCGGATGATGGTGACCGCGAAGCCGGCCCAGGTCGAGCGCATCCTGCAGATCGCGAAGAAGTGGGACGTCCCCGCCGCCGTGGTGGGGAAGGTCATCAAGGAGAAAGTGAACCGCGTCCGCTACAAGGGCACCAAGGTCCTCGAGTTCGACCTCAGCTTCAGCACGGGCGGCCCCGTCTACGACCGCCCCATGAAGGCGCCGACGATCAACCGCCAGGACTGGCTCACGTTCGAGCAACCGAAGGACCTCAGCCAGACGCTCCTTTGGATGCTCGCCCACCCCAACGTCATGTCGAAGGAGTGGGTCATCCGGCAGTACGACCACGAGGTGCGCGCCAACACCGTCCTCAAGCCGCTGCAGGGCGTCATCGGCAGCGAGGGCCCCGGCGACGCCGCCGTCCTCAAGCCGGTCCCGACTAGCAAGAAGGGCCTTGCGCTCAGCAGCGACGTCAACCCGAACTACTGCCTGCGCGACCCGTTCTGGGGCGCCGCCTCCGCCGTGGACGAGACCGTGCGCAACCTCGCCGCCGTCGGCGCGCGCCTGAGCAGCATTCTTGACAACCTCAACTTCGGCAACCCCGAGAAGCCGGAGCGGATGTGGGAGCTCTCCGAGTCCGCTCGCGGCCTTGGCACGATGGCCCGCGCGCTCAATATCCCGTTCGCGTCCGGCAACATCAGCCTCTACAACCAAGGCCCGACTGGCCCCATCCCGCCGACGCCGACCGTCATGGGCTGCGGCATCCTCAGCAACTTCGAGCACGCGACCACGATGGACCTGAAGAAGGCGGGCGACAAGCTCTACCTCGTCGGCCACACGTACCGCGACCTCGGCGGCTCGCTCTACCTCGAGTCCATGAAGAAGTCGAAGGGCGAGCGCGTCCCGCAGACCGACCCCGAGATCCTCGCGGTCTCGGCCGACCTCGTCGTCACCGCCATCGAGAAGGGCCTTGTCCGCGCCGCGCACGACTGCTCCGAGGGCGGCATCGCGGTCGCGCTGGCCGAGATGGCCTTCGCCGGCAAGCTCGGTGCCAAAGCCGACCTCGCCCCCTTGGGTGCCTTCGGCGACGAGCGCAACCTCCAGCCCGGCCCGATGCGCAGCGACCACAAGCTGTTCTCCGAGTCGAACTCGCGCTGGATCGTCGAGGTCCCCGCCGCGAAAGAGCAGGCATTCCTGGCGCTCTTCGACAAGCCCGTCGTCAAGGGCCTGTGCTACCCACTCGGCGAGGTCGTGCGCGAACCCACCGTCACCATCGTGGACGGCTCCAAGCCGCTCATCCAGGTCGGCGTCGAGGCGTGCCGCGCCGCATGGCGCGACGCCATGCCGAAGCTCATGGGGGTGTCCGCTTGAACACTCGCGACTCCCAGGACGCAGATTTCGCAGATTCATTTGGCCATGACAGGCATGCAGAGGGCATCTGTTGCATTGTCGCGCAGCCGCTTGTAAATGAAGCAGATGGCCGACCCGGTTTGGCCTTGAAATCATCTGCTCAATCTGTGTTTGAGGCAGCCGCAGAGGTGCCCGCATGAACAAGAAGGACATCACGTGGGCTGTCCTGCGCATCGAGGGCACGAACTCCGAGGAGGAGTCGGCGCGCTGCATGCGCGACGTCGGCGTGAACGCGGAGATCGTCCACCTCAAGCAGCTCACTGGGGACGACGTCATCCAGTCCGAGCGCCGCAAACTGTCCGACTACGATGGCCTGTGGATCGCGGGCGGGTTCTCGGCGGGGGACTACATCCGCGCCGGCGCCATCCTCGCCGCCCGCATGAAATCCAAGCTCACGCCTGAGCTGAAGGAGTTCATCAAGGCCGGCAAGCCCATGCTGGGCATCTGCAACGGCTTCCAGATCATGGTCGAGCTCGGCGTGCTTCCCAGCATGGAGAGGAAGACGCCGATGACTGAGCTGCCGACCGCCGTTTTGAACCTCAACGACTCCGGTCACTACGAGTGCCGCCCGAGCCTGCTGCGCCACGTCAACAGGGGCAACTGCAAGTTCACGGGCCGCATCCGTGGCGGCGAGGTCCGCACCGTCATCAGCAGCCACGCCGAGGGCAAGTTCCTCATGGCCTCCGAGGCCGACTACAAGCGACTCGCCGACCAGGACCAGATCGTGTTCACGTACACGGACCCTGACGGCTCTGCCGCCCCGAAGTACCCGTGGAGCCCCAATGGCGCGCCGCACGCCATCGCCGGCGTCTGCAACCCCGAGGGCACCGTGATGGGCATGATGCCGCACCCGGAGCGTGTCTTCTGGCGCCACGGCCACCCCGACTGGACCCGCACTGGCCTCGACGCCGGCCTCGGCTGGGACGTCGGCGACGGTCGCGCCATCTTCGACAGCATCGTGGACTACCAGACGAAGAAACTGTAGGGCGGCTGCCCGACGGTTCCGCAACCGTGATGCCTTGGGCCAGCGTGGCGGGCGGCATGCGCCTGTTGCTGACGCTGGGGCTCCTGGCCATCCTTTCCGGCTGCATCCGGCTGGACCCGCACGCAGGCGCACCCTCCGAACCGGACGGCGTGGCAACATCCACCAGCTCCGCCTCTTCGTCCTCTTCCACGGCGACGCCGACGTGCGGCACCTCAAGCAGCAAAGTCTGCTGCCCCGAGGGCTGGCGGCAGGTCAGTTACGGCTGCGGCGAGCCACTGGCGGTCCATCTCCTCGTGACGACCGACGGCGCTGGCCGGATCGGGGTCCCGTTCCCGCATCTCGACCGCTGCCTCTCGGCCGAGGATTGGGGTGGCGCCTGGGACAGGCAGGCCCCGACAACCCTTGTCACCTCCGACCGAGGCGATGTCGTGCAGCTCGTGGCCGCGGCATCCTCGAGCAGCGAGCGCGTCCTCAACCTCACGAAGCCGACCTGCCAGACCTTCCGCTACGACCCCTGGAGCATCGAGCCCGACCCAAAGGACGGCACCCTGGAGGTCCAAGCCGACCGCGCCATCGGGATTACCGTGACCGTGCGCACCTCGGACGGCGGGGGATGCTGGACCGCCACGCTGTATTCGGGGGCGACGGCCGCCGGCTGGACGACGCTGACGAGCAAGGATGGGCCGAGGACTTCCTGCGTCTGACCGCTTGAAATCCTGCGCGTTCGTCCCAGTCGCGTGGCCGACGTCGCGCTCTACTTCACCTTCCCGCAGCCGACGGCGTACTTCGCGTGGCATCTCCTCGCGACGAAGCCGGAACGGTTCCCGGGCCTGAAGGTCCGCTGGACGCCGGTGCTCTATCGTCGTTTGATGGCGCTCCAGGGCGCGGAGGCCGGCGGCTCGCCGCCGCTTGTCCTGAAGTACAACTATGCCGACGCGGAACGGTGGGCGCAGGCACATGGCATCCCGTTCGCGGCGCCACACCGCCACGCCCCTGTGGACCAGACCGCGCACAAGGTCCACCTCCTTGCCCAGGACGCGGGCGGAGACTGGGAAGCGCGCTGGATGGAGACGATGCACCTCGCCGTGCGGCGCGAAGGGATGGACCCGACCGACCACGCCAAGGTCCTGGCGCTCGCGCGCAAGGTCGGCCTCCCCGGCCTCGACCGCGTGGGGGACGCCAGCCTCGACGCACGCTTGGAGGCCAACACGCAGCAAGCCCTGTCCGAGGAGGCGTGCGACGTCCCGTTCCTGCGGCACGGCGGCGAGGCGTTCCGCGGCATCGACGGCCTGGAATGGCTTTCCGCACGGCTCACCGGGGCCACGATGCCTCCCCGCTTGTAGCCGAACCGGCCAAGGCGTGGGCCATGGTCCAGGCCAAGGCCTGCGCGAGCTTGCTTCTCCCCCGCGAAGGCTCACGCCTCGCCATGCCATCCCCCCGCATGGCCAAACCCGCCACCCCGAAGGCCAAGCGCCCGACTGCCCCTCATCCCACCCGCCTGCCGCCAGCCAGCGCCCTGCCTCCGTCGAAGGTGGTCGTCCCCGTCCGCTACGCGGCCTGGCTCGGCGGCGACCTCGGCCGCAGCCTGGAACGGATCCTCCAGACCAGCCTCGACGCGCTCAGGGAGGTCAAGGTGAGCCGCCTGCCGCGCGGTTTCCTCGTCGAGGCGGACGAGGAGCCCGGCGTCCTCCTGGAAGCTGTGCGACGCGCGACGGTGGACCTGGAGGCGTCCGCCGCCGCCACCTATCCGGTCTTCCACCATGAATTGGGTCCTCTTTGGGCCGGGACCCTGCAAGCCGTCTTCCCGGGAGCGGTGTCTGCACTTTGAAATAGCGGACGGCTTTGGCCGACCCCATGGTTCTTCAAATCGAGACCATCGTGCGCTACCTGCACATCCTGGCCGGCATCACCTGGATCGGCCACCTTTTCTTCTTCAACCTGACGAACGCCCCCGTGTTCAAGTTCGCCATCAACAACGGCGACCCCGGCCAGAAGGCCGGTGCCAACCTCATGTACCGCGCCCTGTTCTGGTTCCGCTGGGGAGCCATGGCGACGCTGGTCTTCGGCCTCTGGCTGTTCTACTACGTCTCGGCTCCCTTCGTCGGCGCCGGTAAGCTGTACGCCAACCATGGCGCCTACCTGATGGCCACCGGCGGCGGCCTCACGATCGCCCTTGGCATGCTGCTCGGCATCATCATGTGGTTCAACGTCTGGTTCATCATCTGGCCCGCCCAGAAGGTCGTCCTCGGCAACAACGTCAAGATCGCCAAGGGCGTCGCCGCTGAGGAGAAGACCAAGATGGAGGCCCAGAACGCCCCCCTCGCCGCGAAGGCGAAACTGGCGAGCCGCATCAACTTCTGGCTCACCATCCCGATGCTGCTGTTCATGGTCTTCTCGGCCCACGGCAACCTGTTCATGTAGGAACGCAGAGCGTCTTCCTTCTCCCTTCCTTCCCCCCGCCTCGTTTTTTCATGGCTCAGCTGGACAGCTTGGGCCGCAGCATCTGCCATCCCTTGCGGCGCGCCAGCCGCGTCAGGCGGCCGCGTGGGTTGACGACGACTGGGTGGCCGACCGCCTCCAGCATCTGCTTGTCCGACCAGTGGTCGGAGTAGGCCCAGCAGCTCGCCCGCTCCACGCCGAGGGCGCGGCAGTAGGCATCCAGGATGTTCGCCTTGTCGAGGCCGAAGAGCGGACCCTCGACGCGGCCGGTGAGCTTGCCCTTGCGCTCCGGGAGACGGCACCCGATGAGGTCGATGCGCGGGTCCACATGATCGAGCACCTTGCGCACAAGAGCCTCCATGCCGGTCGTGATGACGACGCAGCGGCGGCCCTGCTCGGCGTGGCGGCGCATCTCCGCCACCATCTCCGGGTAGAGGCGCGGCACGATGGCCTCCACGGCGAAGTCCTCCATGAGGCCATAGAAGCGGCGCGCCTCGACGCCGCGCAGGCCCTTGTAGCTCGCGCGGATCAGGCTGGAGCGGCGGCGCGCGTGGATCTTGTAGAGGGCCGCCTGGACCCCCATCCAGGAGAGGTACGGGATGTAGCGAGCCCACAGGCGCATGCGACGCCAGAAGTGGCCCGCGAGGTCGTGGCGACGCCACTTGAAGAGGTACCAGCCGAAGAGAGGGCCGGCATCGCCATGGATGATGGTGTTGTCGAAGTCGAGGAACACCAGGGCGCGGCCTTGCGCGGGGGCGGGAGGGGCCCGGGTCACGGCGCGGCCTCGAGGTGGGCGTCGAGCCACGCGGTCAGGGCGTCCTGCAGCATGGGGGCGTCGAGGTCGCCAAAGCAGGAGTGGCCGCCGTGGTGCTCGAGCAGGGTGGCCTGGCCGGGCAACCCTTCGAAGACGCGGTGGTGGCTCGCGGGGCGCACGACGCGGTCCTGCGACGAGGAGATGACGAGGGCCGGCACGGTGACGCGGTGGGCCGCGCGCGCCGCCGAGAAGTCGAGGGCGTTGCGGTAGTTGGCGAGGTTGACGCGCGCCTGCAGGAACGGCTCCGTCTTGGCGCGGGCGACCGCGGCGGGGTCCACGAAGAGGTCCTTGTAGTGCACCTTGAACGGGATGGTGCCGGCGGGGCGCCCCTTGCGGCGGCGCGCCTCCGCGATGCGGCCGACGACGTGGTATCCCGCGCGCTCCAGGGGGTTGAGCTCGTCGAAAAGGCGGTCCACCGGGTGCGCGGCGACGACGGCGCGGACGCGGGCGTCCTCGGCGGCGGCCTCCAGGCAGTACGCGGCGCCCAGACTGTGGCCGACGAGGGCGAGGGGGAGGCGTTGTGGGAGGCGGTCGAGGGCGGAGCGGATGTCCGCGACGGCGCGGGCGGCCGTGGTGTAGCCGCGCTCCCCCTCGGATTGGCCAAAGCCGCGCTGGTCGAGTGCGAGGACGTGCCAGCCGTGCCGGGCGAGGTGGGCCGGGAGGCCGGCGAGCTCGCGCGCGTCGGAATTGAAGCCATGCGTCGCGACGAGGGCGCCCCGCACCGGCCCCGCAGGGACATGATGGGTCGCGCGGATTCGCTCCCCGTCCACGTTCCACGTCTCCTGGCGCACGCACCGCTCATGGGCGGGGTGCTTAGAAGCACTGCCTTTGGCGTCTCCTGGGAAGTCGCGGCCCGCCCCCGCGGCTCCAGAACCTTTTTCGCGACGGGGCGGTGGACGAAAGCGTGACCGACTCTCCGGGCGCCGCCTTCCGTGCCGAGGTGGCCGCCCTCGTCGCCGCCGCAGGGGCCAAGCTGGGCCTCGCATCCCTCCCCGCCCTCGAAGTCCCGCCGGACCCCGCCATGGGCGACCTGGGCTTGCCCTGCTTCGGTCTCGCCAAGGCGCTGCGGAAAGCGCCGCCCGCCATCGCCGCCGAGGTCGCCGCTGCCGTGCCCGCCACGGGCCGCTCCTGGGTCAGCGCCGTCTCCGCCGCGGGCCCCTACGTCAACTTCACCATGGACCGCGCCCGCCTCGCGGCCGCCGTCCTCGCCGATGTCGAGGCGGTCCTGCGCGCGCCCACCAAGGGCCAGAAGGTCCTGCTTGAGCACACCTCCGCGAACCCGAATGGGCCGTTGCACGTCGGCCGCGCCCGCAACCCCATCGTCGGCGACACGCTCGCCCGCGTGTACCGCGCCGCCGGCTACGAGGTCGAGGCGCAGTACTACATGGACAACCTGGGCCGCCAGGTCGCGACCCTCGCCTGGGGCAAGTGGAACCTCGACCCCGCGAGCCTGCCGCCCGCGGCGCGCGACAAGGTGGACCACGACCTCGTGCGCTACTACCAGGCCGCGCACGACCTCGCCAAGAAGGACCCTGCCGTCGCCGAGAAGATCAAGCACCTCGTCGAGCAGCTCGAGTCCGCCGACCCTGCCATTCTTGAGAAAGTGCGGCCGGTGTACGGCTCATGCTTCTCCGGCATGCAGGAGACCCTCACCCGGTTCGGGGCGCGCTACGACTCCATCAAGGACGAGTCCGACGTCGTCCTCGACGGCTCCGTCGCCAAGACCATCGGCGCCCTCAAGCGGCTCCCCATCGCCGGCGTCGAGCCCGACGGAGCCAACTTCCTCGACTTGGCGAGCCTCCTCAAGGGGCAGAAGGACAAGTTCTTCTTCACCCGCAAGGACGGAACGTCCGTCTACGCCACGCGCGACATCGCGTACCACGCCTGGAAGGCCGAGCAGGTCAAAGGCAAAGGCCGCCTCGTCAACGTGCTGGGCGAGGACCACAAGCTGCAGGCGCTCCAGGTCGGCACCGCCCTCGATGCCCTCCACGTCGAGCGCCCCACCGTCCTCTTCTACAGTTTCGTCAGCCTCCCTGAGGGGAAGATGAGCACGCGCGCCAACCGCGTCGTCTTCCTCGATGACCTCATGGACGAGGCCGCCGAGCGCGCCTACGCCGAAGTGAAGGCCCGCCGCGGCGACGAGCTGCCGGAGGCGCAGATGCGCGCCATCGCCGAGGCCGTCGGCATCGCCGCCGTGCGCTTCAACATCGCCCGCATCCAGCCCGAGAAGCCCATCGAGTTCCGCTGGGAGGAGGCGCTCTCGTTCGACGGCGACGCGGCGCCCTACCTCATGTACGCGCACGCCCGCGCCGCGAACCTCCTGAAGAAGGCCAAGGAGGCTGGCCTCACCTCGCGGGGCGCCGCCACCCCGGCCGCGGGAGAGCAGGCGCTCGCCCACGCCATCGGCCGCTTCGCCCCCACCGCCGAGGAGGCCGCCGCCCAGAATGCCCCGCACCGCATGGCAGCCTACGCCCTCCAGCTTGCCGCCGCCTTCAACGACTACTACCGCGACCACCGCGTCCTGGAGTGCGAGGACCCCGCCCAGCGTGCGCTCCGTTTCGGCATGGTGGCCGCCGCCCAGAAGGCGCTTGCGCGCACGTTGGGCACACTCGCCATCCC
Source organism: Thermoplasmata archaeon (assembly GCA_023269235.1). GTDB lineage: Archaea > Thermoplasmatota > E2 > JACPAO01 > JAHFTW01 > JAHFTW01. Next base: position 38,127 of record JAHFTW010000012.1, on the reverse strand, counting down.
CGCCCTCGACACGATGTGAGGTCGCTTGCCTTCAAGGTCCACACCACAACCTTGAACCCCTGTCCAAGGGTGAGAACGGCGTGGCGGACGAGACGGCACCCCTGGCCCCAACAGCCGAGGCGCCGGCTCGCCGCGGCCTCCTTGGCCGCCGGCCGAAGGGTGGGCCGCGCGCCCACCCGTACGCCGATGAGGTCTCTCCGGCCCGCGAGCTCGCGATGGACCCGCGCACCGTGACCCTGTTCTGGGCCGGCCTCGCGACCCTCCTCGCCGCCGCCGGCTGGTTCATCGCGGCGCGGTTCAGCCCCAACGTCGCGTCCGTCGGCTCGCCCAACTGGGACGCATGGACCGAGGTGCCTCTCTTTGCTGGCCTGGGCCTCCTGGGCTTTGGGCTTGTGGGCCGCGATTGGGCGCGCAAGCTGGTGCTCGCCGGCTGGCTGCTGTTCGCCTTCTACTGGGCCCTCGTCGCGCAGGACCTTTACATCCTCGAGGGCGGCGACATCGTCAACATGGTCTTCGCGCTCGTCGGCGTCTACTTCTTCACGTACCTGGCCTACCACCAGTGGCTCAACCACGTGCGCGGCGCCGAGAACGGCACGGTGCGGTTCCTCAACATCGGCACCTTCGTCGCCGCCGGCTCTTACTTCGTCATTGACAAGATCCAGGTCGTGCGCACCTGGCTCATCCTCGCCGTCTCCGGCCAGACACGCGACATGCTGACCTGGTTCGGGCAGGGCGCCTCCAAGGGGCTCGTCTACCTCACCGATTTGCGCAACGTCGAGAACCCGACGTATTTCTTCTACACGGGGACGTTTTGCGACCCCAACCACACCGACCCCGCCGTCGGCCGCAGCGTCGTGGCGGACTGGTGCCGCGACCATGGCCTCTACAAGCTGACGAGCCCCGAGGGGCACGGGTTCTGGGGAGGCCTCCTGCACTTCAACCCGCTCGGCGACGACCCCACGGTCATCCCCGTCTCCGTCATCCTCGCCTGCACCGCGCTGCAGTCCATCATGCTCTTCGTCGGCCTCTTCATGGCGACGCGCGCCACGTGGAAGAAACGCCTCGTCGCCAGCGTCGTCGTCGCCGCCGTCGTGTACGTCCTCAACCTGGTGCGCAACACCGGCATCATCTGGTTCTACGGCCAGGGCGACATGAGCTTCTGGACCATCCACGACGCCATCGGAAAAGGCGGCTCCCTCATCGCGATGGTGGGCATCGCGTTCGCCTGCTTCCGCTGGTTCCCCGAGTTCCTCTCCGAGCTCATCGGCGTGCTGGACCTGCCGCACCGCGACGGCCCCGTCGAGCGCACCTTGCGGATCGGACGCCGCCGGCCCGACGCGCCGCCCCCGGGTCCGCCCTCCTGAGCGCTCCTTAAGAGGGGGGGCTCTAGTGGCGCGAACGTGGTCCGCTTCGCCCGAGGCTCGACGCCCTGGCTTCTCACCCCTGTCCTCCTGAGCCTTCTGCTCGGCTACGCGGCGACGATGGGCATGCCGTGGCTGCGCATCCCGGCCGTCGCCCTGCTGCTCGTCTTCGTGTTCTTCCTGGTCTTCTTCCGCGACCCCGACCGCGTCGCCTCCCCGGGCGTCGCCTCCCCCGCCGACGGAAAGGTGCGCGCCATCGACGTTGTCGAGGACCCTGACCTGGGCCGCTGCGACCGCTTCTCCATCTTCATGTCGCCCAAGGACGTCCACGTCAACCGCTTCCCGCTCGATGGCAAGGTCGTCTCCGTGGTGCACGTCCCCGGGGGCCACATCCCGGCCTTCAACAAGGACGCCGACCGCAACGAGCGCGTCGTCACCACCCTCGACACGGCGGTGGGCCGCATCAAGGTCATCCAGATCGCCGGCACCGTGGCGCGCCGCATCGTCCCCTACATCCAGGGCGGCGAGACGGCCGTGAAGGGCGAGCGCTTCGGCCTCATCCGTCTCGGCTCCCGGTGCGACATCCTCGTCCTCCCAGGGTCCATCGCGTGGGCGGTCCCCATCGGGACGCAGGTCTACGCCGGCACCACCCAGATCGGGGAGGCCAAGCGCTAATGGTTGAGGCGGCGAAACCCAAGCCCGAAGGCCGCGTCCGCTCCTACTTGCACGCCGCCCTCCTCGACGAGTGGGACGGCCTCGACCGCATCAACCGCGACATGCGCCTCGCGGACCTCTTCACGCTCATCAACGCCCTCATGGGGTTCGGCGCCCTCATCGCGGCCACCCAGGGTCCCGGCTACCTGCGCCTCGCGATCGAGATGGTGCTCATCGGCGTCATCATGGATGGCGTGGACGGCGCCGTCGCCCGCCTCGGAAGGGGCGGCGGCCCGCTCGGCGGCGTCCTCGACACGCTCGCCGACGCGCTCACCTTCGTCACCACGAGCGGCGTCGTGGCGTTCCTCAGCGTCGCGTGGGCCGCGCACCTCACGCTGGGGTGGAGCATCCTCGTGTACATCGCGCCGCTCGCGTTCTATGTCGTGTGCGGCCTGCTGCGCCTGGCGCGGTTCGAGTCGCTTCGGGACGACGGCAAGAAGCGGCACTACTTCTCCGGCATCCCCACCCCGGCCGCCGCCGTCACCCTGCTTTCGCTCGTCCTCGTCGGCGTCAGCCCCGGCATCCTGCTCGCCGCGGCGGTGTACCTTGGCGTCCTCATGGTGAGCCGCATCCGGTTCCCCAAGCTGCGCGGCTGGAGCGCCGCTGCCACGGTCGCCATCCTGCTCGCGGTCCTCGTCACCTTCCGCGACGCCAACCTGCAGGGCGCACTCACGTGGGGGCTCCTTGGCTTCATGGCGCTCTACGTGCTCATCGGCCCCTTCGTCGTCCTCGCCCGCTACGGCCCTGACGAGCCCGCGGGGCAGGCCGAGGCGCTCAAGAGGCCCTGAGGCACCACGAGACGACCAGACGCCTGGCTAGTAGTCCTCGACGCCGGCCTTCATGAACTCGCGCAGGACGACCGTGGCGTAGGAGCCCTTGCCAAGCGAGAAAGAGAAAACGGGATCCTCGCCGCCGTCGCCCGGGACCCACGCCACGGCAAGGTCGCGCACGGGCTGGAGGATGCCGCGGCGGCGGCCGTCCGAGGCGACCTCAGGCAGCTCGCGGACGCGGAAGTCGGCGAGCTCCACGCCGAGGGAGTCGAGGACGTCGCGCTCGACCTCGCCTGGCTCGCCCTCGGCGAGGGGAGCGGTGAGGCCGGGCAGCGCGGCCGTGAGCGTCGCGCGGCCGAGGTCCAGTTCGCGCTGGACACGCTCGCGGCTGGTCGCGGTGACCAGGGCGCTGCGCACGCCATCGTCGTCCACGCCCATGACGCGGTCGCCGGGGTGCGCGGTGGCGAGCCCGAGGCCGGCCGCGACGCGGGCGCTCACGATGTGGTTGAAGAGGTAGCTCTGCCAGGCGTGCACGAAGAGCTGGAGCAGGTTGTGCGGGTGCGCCTGGATGGCGTGGCGCCAGTCGCCGGGGCGCGCGACGAGGCGGCGCAGGATGGCGCGTTCGGGGTCGAGCTGGTGCGGGAACAGGTCGAGCGCCTTGGCGGGGTCGCGGGTCTCTTCGTACACCTTGCGCGCGGCCTGCGCCTCGGTGCGCTCGGTGGGCATCGGGTGGCCCACGTAGAGGCGCACGGCCTCCTCGAGGTCGCCCTCGACGAGCGCCTTGCCAACAAGGTGGGTGAGCGGGCGGAAATGGCCACCAAAGCGCTGCGGGCCGAAGAAATTCGGGACGCCCTGGTTGGCGCGGATGGCCTCGACGGCCCCGGCCACGGCGGCGCGGTCGCGCGTGGAGTCGCGGACGCGGAGGACGAACTGGTTGCCCTCGTGGGCGCCCGTGAAGTGCGCCTTGCGGGTCGCGTAGGAGCGGAGGATCTTGACGTCGTCCCCGAGGACGCCCAGGCGCGCCAGGTCCGCGACGGGGCACTTGAACGTGAACCACTGCTGCGTCACGGCGCGCTTGTCCTTCATCCCGGCGAAGGCGACCTGCTCGCGATGGAGGTTGAGCGCCTGCGCGGCCTGCATGGCGAAGCGGTTGGTCTCCCAGTTGCGCAGCTCGACGAAGGCGGCCGCGTGGGCGCCGGCGGGGTCGGGGGTGGGGCCAACGCCCGTCTCGATGACGCGGAAATCCTCGGGCTCGGTGCGAAGCTTGCCGCCGATGCCGGGCGTGGCGCTCAGGTAGGAGGCCAGGCCGAGGGCGACCTCGGCGTCGGGGGGGACGGGGCGGGTCATCGGCACGAACCGCCGACGCTGGACACAGATTTCACAGATTGCTCTCGTGGCGGGGATTGCAGAACAGGGTGAGCGCTGATGTTCCAGGTCCGCCAAAATCCAGCAGAATTCGGAATCTGCTGAATTGCGACAGCCGGCAAGCGTCGAGGATGTCCTGCCCGAACAAAGCCCAAAGAATCTGCTGAATCTGTGTTCCGGAGGCGCGCTTACTTCTTCTTCAGCTCGGCCGCGAACGCGGTCTCGAACTGGTCGAACTCGGCCACAAGGCCCTTGATGGTGCGCTTCAGGACGACCTCAGGCTTGGCCTTGCCCTTGGTGCGCAGGAAGATCTTGGGGGTGGCGAGCGTCGGGTGCTCGATGATGTACTCGGCGAACTCGACGTCCTTGTCCGCGAGCAGCGCCTGCTTGATGGGGTTGAGCAGGGTCTCGTTCTCGCCGAGCACCTCGACCTCGAGGTCATGCTCGCCCTTGGAGACGACGTTGAGCTTCATGGCTCGCGCGACTTGGGCCTCTTATATAAGTGGTGCGGGGGGCGGGCGGGCTTCGTTCGGGTCGGTTCCGCTGGAAAATGTTTGCCAAGGACGGACGTTGGTCCAGGGAATTAGAACTGAAGCGGAGCTTTTCGGCTCGGCGGCTCCGTGCTGGTGGGCAGGGAAGCGGCCGACGAGGGGGCAGTTTTGGCCCACGGGTCGGAAAGTTTCTCGCCCCGAAGCATGGCCTCGACCGCCGCCACGAATTCAGCTCGTGGCGTGGCTTGTATCGCTGCAAGCCGGAAGACCTCGTCGAAGGCGGGGCTCTTGGCGACCAGGGGAACGAAGTCGTGCATCCAGGTCCGCCATTCCTCATCCCGGATTCCGCCCCCGGTGCGGAGCGTGTAGATGTCTTGCGCGACATCGATGGCGTCCAGGAGGGCGCTGTAGGCGTCGGGCCCGCCTGCGAGGTGGATGAGGGAAAGAATCTCCTTGGGCAGGTTGGGGTTGGCGCGGAAGTTTCGGGCCCGGATCTCGCGGACGCGGGCCGAGATGTGGGCGCTGGCAAGAAGCTCCGCGGCGCGCAAGACCTCCACGGCCTGGGTGCGCCCGTTCTGCGCGACGAGCTCGGCGGCGCGCAGCACCTCGACGGCTTGGGTGCGTCCGTTTTCCGCGACCAGCTCGGCGGCACGCAGGGTCTCGATGGCCTGCGCGCGCCCGCTGTCTGCGACGAGGCCGGCGGCTTTCAGGGCGTCCACGGATTCTTTGCGTGCCGTCTCAGCGACGAGTTTGGCGGCGTTGACGGCTTCCACAGCCTGGGTGCGCGCGCTTTCGGCCACGAGTTCCGCAGCGCGCAGCGCTTCGATGGCCTGTTTGCTGGCATTGTCAGCCACGAGTTTGGCGGCGTTGACGGCTTCCACAGCCTGGGTGCGCGCGCTTTCGGCCACGAGTTCCGCCGCGTGCAACGCTTCGATGGCCTGTTTGCTGGCGTTGTCGGCCACGAGTTTTGCCGCGCTGACGACTTCGGTGGCTTGTTCGCGGCCGGCTTGCGCAACCAGCTCGGCCGCGTGCAGCGTCTCGACGGACTGCGCCTCCGCGGCTTGGAGTTGCGCCTTCGCGGCCACGACTTGGCCTCTTGAATAGAAGATGGAGGCCAAGCCGGCCACGAAGCCGAATGCGCCGAGGATGATGCCGTAGTCTAGGTCCATGATGGAAGTCTCCGTGCCTGCAGGGCGCCCACGCTGCGCCCGAGGGTCAGATGATTCCTAACAGGATCAGGATGAGCAGGATGATCAGCACGACGCCTAGGCCACCGAACGGGCCGTAGCCCCACCGCTGGCTGTGCGGCCAGCGCGGGTGCGCCCCGAGGAGGATCACGATGAGCACGACGAGCAGGATGAGTCCGAGGAGCGCCATAGGTACCGTCACTCCCTAGCGTCGGAATGGCTAAGGTCATTGTGCGACCCCGACATGTATGGTCGCCTTGGCGAGGGATGGATCCGGACAAGCGCCCATCTTCTCCACGACGGGCACCAGCAAGCCACACATGTCCGGGTTCACGCCAGCGTAAGTAGGCCCGTAGGCTACAGATGGCTAGGTCTCATTATGGACTACAAAATTAACACAACCAAAAAGGAATCCGCCGTCGTGGAAACCGAGTCGAGCTTCGTCAAAGGCGAGGCCAAACGTCCATACGCCTTGATTGGCGCCCTGGTCGTGACGGGAATCGCCGTCGTCTTCGTCCTCGCCTATCTCGGCGTCGTCGGCTTGGGGCTGTTCTCTGTCCAGAGCAGTCTCTTCGGCCTGGGGTTCATCACACTCTCCTTGGCGTTCGGCCTCAGCTATGTGCTCTTCACCCTGCGCGCGTCGCTCCGTGACATGCGCTACGAGCAGAAGGTCCTCCACTCGCGCATGTCCACATTGGACACCGGCACCGCCCCGACGCGACCGCGCCCCGCCAGCGAGGCCGTGATTGTGCGCTCGAACGGCAACGGCCACTCCAACGCCTCGACGCCCTACGCCGACCGCCGCGGTGAGCACGCCGCTCGCACCCGGGAGTTGCCCGCCATCGAAATCGAGGGCATCGGCACCGAGTACGGGGCGCGCCTCAAGAAGAATGGCATCCACACTGTCGGCCAGGTCAAGTCCTCGGACGCCAACGTCATGGCGCCGAAAATCGGCTGCCCGTTGGTGACGTACCGCCAGTGGCAGTCCATGGCCGACCTGATGGAAGTCAAGGGCATCGGCAAGCAGTACAGCGAACTCTTGGTCCGCTCCGGCCTTTCGTCGGTCGACCACCTCGCAGGCCGCGAAAGCGATGAACTCTGCAGCCAGGTCCGGGCCACGGAGAAGACCAACATGCAGGGCACCCCCCGCCTCGTCGCCATCCAGGCGACGCGCATCACGCCCGAGATCACCCAGAACTGGATTAGTGAGGCCAAGCAAATCGCTTAGGGTGCTTGCTTCGGGACGAGCTTCGGGATGGTTCCGCGGTCGCAGCAAGGCCATCGCAGTCGTTTCTCCTTCGCCCTCTTTTCCCTTCCTTGCCACGCGACGTGATTCTGTTTCGCCCTCCTTGTGGCGCGGTTCGTCCCTCTCCCGCCTTTCAAATACCCCCCTCCCGTCGGCGCCGCCGTGGCTCCCCCTCCCGCCAAGTCCGAGTGGACCGAGCGGCAGAAGTACGTCTTCAAGCGCAAGCTGGAGGAGCTCGCCGAGTACCGCGGCATGGGCACGACCCTGGTGACGCTCTACGTCCCCCCGACGCGCCTGCTCTCCGACGTCGCCGGCATGGTGCGCAACGAGGTCGGGCAGGCCTCCAACATCAAGAGCAAGGGCACGCAGGACGCCGTCGTGTCGGCGCTCACCAGCATCGCGGCGCGCCTGAAGAACTACAAGTCCACGCCCCCGAACGGCCTCGCCATCTTCGTGGGCAACGTCAACATCGGCGGCAACAAGACGGACTTCGTGGCGGAGTTCATCGAGCCCCCGATTCCGATTGCGACGTACCAGTACCGCTGCGAGTCCACCTTCAACCTCGAGCCCCTCACCTCGATGGGCAGCGCCGAGGACGTGTACGGCCTCATCATCCTCGACCGCAAGGAGTGCTCCATGGGCTTCCTGCGCGGCAAAAGCATCAAGGCGGTCTACAACCGCCAGTCCCAGGTCCCCAGCAAGCACGGCCGTGGCGGTCAATCCGCTCAACGTTTTGAGCGCCTCATCGAGATTGCGGCGCACGAGTGGTTCACGCACTGCGCCGAGCGCGCCAACGAGATCTTCCTGCACGCCGACCTCAAGGCGCTCCTGCTGGGCGGCCCCGGGGCGACCAAGGACTTCTTCGCCCGCGAAGGCTACCTCCACCACGAGCTGCAGAAGAAGCTCTACGCGCAGTACTTCGACACCGGCTACACGGACGAGGACCAGGGCCTCAAGGAGATGGTCGAGAACGCGGCGACCGCCATCCAGGGCATCGCCATGGTCGGCGACCGCAAGCTCATGCAGCAGTTCCTGCGCGAGGTCGCCAAACCCGACGGTGGCCTCGGGACGTACGGAGAAGGTGAGGTCCGCAAGGCGCTCGACGCCGGCGCCGTCGCGCACCTGCTCATCAGCGAGAACGTGCGCAAGTGGCGCCTTTCCTTCACGCATCGCCAGACTGGCGAGCATGTCACGAAGACGGTGCCCGCGATGCAGCTCGAGGAGACCGTCGCCGCGCAGGCCAAGCTGTGGGGCGCCAACAACCTCACCATGGAGAAGCGCGACCTCGTCGAGGAGCTCTCCGAGATTGCCGAGACCGGCGGTTCCGAGGTCCACGTCGTGAGCTCCGCCAGCGAGGAGGGCGGGATGCTCATGAACGCCTTTGGCGGCGTCGTCGCCCTGCTCCGCTACAAACTGACCAGCTAGCCCTGGGGCACCGCGCGGACGCGACAAAGCCTCCGACCGACGAAGCGCGATTCCTCCGCCCGGTGCGTCCAGGAGCCTCCGACGGCGGCGGGCCCCCCAAGGAAGAATGGCGCAAGCGGCGCGCGAAGCGAGCCCCATGGTGTTCCGCGACCCCCCGCCAGCCTCATGTTGACATCCACGGGTTCTGCGCGACGCCGCCGTCGGAGGACGAAGGGCTGCCTCGGACAGGTTGGCGAACTGGCCAACAGCCGGGAAGCGGGGGCGCCCTCGAAGCCCGCCAGCGTGATTGCCGGAAGCCACGCCAGTCCGGCCCTTTCACCCTCCACAACCGTTATGCCCCCTGGCGGGTCGGTGGAGGCGATGAGGGCCTTCCCCTTGCTCGCCGGCACACTTCTTCTGCTGGCCGGCTGCATGAGCGCAAGCAACACGTCCAGCACGACCGGGGCGAGCCACGGCGGCGCCGTCGTCTACCCCGACGAACGCTACACGGCCCCTTTCGACTCCATGCCCGACGGCGCGGGCCACGACCACGCCGACCCTGGCCAGCACAAGTTCCTGTGGAACTACGCGTTCAGCGCCCGTGACCCGCTGATGGCCAACGCCGCCAACGCGGCCGGCATCCACGCCATGGACCTCCAGAACGGCTGGCTCTTCGGCGCCGTCTACGGCAGCCACACCGTCAGCGTTGATGGCGGCATGCAGATCTGGGACGTCCACTCCGACCCCGCGCACCCCAAGGAGATGGGCCGCTGGATCATCCCGGGCAGCGTCGGCGGCGACCGCTCGATCGGCGCCACCCCCGACGGCGACTACGTCGTCCTCGGGACCGAGTACGTCGACTGCCTCGGGCACATCAACCCCGCCGGCGCCGCGTTCACCGCCTACCTGCTCGACACCCGCAACAAGAACCAGCCCCTCGTCGCCGACGTCCTGCTGGCTTCCGGCGGAACGCTGGGCGACCCGACCAACAACCGCCTGCACTCCAGCACGCACTCGGTCTTCGTCCACCGCATCAACGGCCTCGACTACGCCTTCATCTTCGGCGACATCTACCAGATCGTCCGCGCGGAGGACGGCACCGCCAAGCTCGTCGCCTCCGGGACCGTCAGCACCGGCCACGATCTCTACGTCCGCGACACGCCCTGGAACACCACCTGGTCGCTCTCGGCCAACGGGGGCGGCGGCGTCTCGGTCGTGGACGTCACGGACCCCAGCAAGCCCTTCGACATCGGCACCTGGGACATCCCCAACCGCACCGAGCTCGAGGCTAAGAACGGAGGCTACTACGTCCACACCGTCGACGTCGCGTTCATCGGCGACCAGACTCTCGTCGTCGTCGCGTCCGAGGACTTCGTGCCCGACCCCCAGCACACCCATCCCAGCCCTTTCTGGGTCCTTGACGGCAACGCCCTGAAGTCGGTCCAGCGCGGCAGCGAGCCCATCCAGATGACGCAGCTTGGGGAGTGGCACAACCCGGGCAACCACAGCGCCCTCAACATCCGCTTCAGCCTGCACAACCAGCGGCTGCACGACGGCGGCCTCATGACCATCTCGAGCTACCACGCAGGCTGGTTCCAGTTCGACCTGCGCAACCCGGCCTTCTGGTCGAACCCGTCGCTCATCGCGATGGGCGCGTACGCCGATGGCGCCGCCCCCGTCACCATTGACCCCGTGGAGTCCACCGTCGAGAACCAGCTCTGCAAGCTCGGCGTCACCGTTGACGCGCCCGAGCAGATGGACGTGGCCGTCGGCCCGAACGGCGTCCTCTACTTGGCGGACGTCTTCATGGGCCTCTACACGTTCACGCCCACGGCGGACCACCCGATTTACGGAAGCCACCGCACGCTCGAGTACTCGGGCCAGAACACGCCCGGCCTGTTGTAAGGCCCCGGCCGCATCAGAACAGCGTCGTCTGCGCGCGCTTGCCGCGCGCCGCCCCGAACTTGGCGAGCGAGCCCGCCACCCGGTCGGGGGCGAAGCCGTGCGAGCGCACGAGCAGCTCGTTCACGGCCGCATCGTCGGGCGCCTTGAGGGAAAGGTCTCCCACGTCGGCGTGCGGGGACGCGAGGAAGATGCGCCGCACCTCCTCGCGGTCGGCGAGCGCCTCGTGCTGCTCGACGATGGCGCGCTCCACGGCGGAGTCGGCCGAGGAAGGGTTGGCGGCCAGCCGGTCGAGGAGGGCCTCAAGCGTGCCGTTCTTCTGGACCAGGGCGACGGCTTTCTTGGCGCCAATGCCCTTGACGCCGGGGTGGAAGTCGGTGCCGACGAGGAGGGCGCAGTCCACGAGCTGCTCGCGCGTGAGGCCAAGCTGGGCCAGCGAGGCGGCAAGCGGGATCTCCTCGGGCTCGACCTCGACCCAGACCTGCTTGCCCGGGAGCTTGCGGCGCCCGCCGGTGGCGAGATTACGCACCAGCGTCGGGGCGCCGAAGAGGAGCGCGTCGAAATCCTGCGACACGGCCGCGTCCACGGCCCCGGACTGCGCCATCCAGGACGCCTGCGCCTCGCCCTCGCCGGGGGCCTGCACGACGGGGATGCCGAGGCCACGCAGGAGCGCCTGGGCCTCCTCCACCATTGGGATGGTAAGGCGGCTGGTCTGCTGCGCCTTCGTGCGCATGCGCTCCTCGGCGGCGTCGGCACCTTCCTCGTCGCCGGACGCAACCGCGGCGTCGCGGTCCGCCTGCGCCGCGACGAGGCCGGCCTGCGCCTTCTGTTTGCGCTCCGAACGGTCCGCGAGCGTCTCGCGTTTGAGAGGATGCGGCTCGCCGTCGAAGACGAAGACCGGCTTGATGCCGGCCTCGACGAGGTTCGCGGTGCGGGAGAGGAGCCCGGAGAGGTGGCTCGTGATGCGGCCCTGCGCGTCCATGAGCGGCGTCCCGTCGGGTTGGCGGATGCTCGCGAGGAACTGGTAGAGGATGTTCCAGGCGTCGATGGCGACGCGCTTGCCGGCGAGCGCCGTGAGCGACGTGGGCCGCTTGATGACGACGTCGCCGAGGTCGATTCCCACGGCTTCGGCACCGCAGGGCGCCGTTAAGAAACTACTAATCGCCGCCCCCGGCTCGAAGCCTGTGCGCGCCGTCGCGGTCCTGGCCCTCCTCGTCCTCCTGGCGGGCTGCTTCGGTCCCGCCCGGCCTGCGGACGCCGTCCCGTTCGATGGCGCTGCGGCCCTCGGTTGGGTGAAGGCGGTCGCCTTGCGCGACGACGGCTCGCCCCGGTTTCGCATCCCCAGCACCGAGGGACAGCGCGAGGGCGCCGCGGTCCTCTGGGGCGCGACCGCCGTGTCCGGATGGACGCGGTCGTGGCAGAACTTCACGGGAACCGACTATCTCGCCCTTGACCGCAGCGTCGTGCGCGGCTACACCCCGGGCCCCGAGGTCGTGCGCCGTTACTGCTCCGAGGCGGCCGAGGCGAAGGTCCCGGGCCTTGCGTTCGCGAACCTCCTCGTCGTGCGCGCCGGCACGCACGCTGGCGCCCCGCTTGTGCTCCTCGGCGCGCACTGGGACTCGCAGATGCACAGCGACAACGACCCCGACCCGTCCAAGCGGGGCCTTCCCGACCCGGGCGCCAACGACGGGGCAAGCGGGGTCGGCGTGCTTCTCCAGCTCATGCGGCACCTCGACGCGATGGCCCCGCTCCCGTTCTCCGTGGGCATCTTGTTCATCGACGGCGAGGACGGCTTCTACGACTGCTACCCCGACGCGGGCTCGCTTTACTTTGCGCAGCACCCGCTCGTCGCCGCCTCCTCGTTCGTTCTGCTCGACATGGTGGGCGACCCGGGCGCCCTCTACCCGAAGGAGTCGTACAGCCGCTCCAGCGCGCCGGCCCTCCAGGACCTCCTGTGGAGCCACGGCCAGGCCCTCCCCGGCGGGGCCGCGCACTTCGTGAACACGACGACCACCATCGAGGACGACCATCTCGCCTTCATCCAGGCGAAGGTCCCCAGCGTGGACGTGATTGACGCCGGCCGCCTGACGACCTTCCCGCCGCAGTGGGACACCACGTTCGACACCGTGGACCGGCTCGACGCGACGATGCTCGGCCTCGTGGGCGAGACGCTGGCTCGCACGCTGGCGGACCCGGCCTTCAGTGCGCTGCTGCGCGCTCCAGGATCGGCTTGAAGCGGGCGATGATGGCGGTCGCGGCGGCTGGGGTCGCGGCTTCCGCCTGGATGCGGTAGATGGGCTCGGTGCCGCTGGGTCGGATGAGGACCCAGCCGTTGGCAAGGTAGGCCTTGAGGCCGTCGCGGTCGTCCACCGACTTTACGCCCGCCTCCTTGGCGATGAGGGGCTTGAGGCTCGCGAGGATGGCCTGCTTGCGCGCCTCGGGGACGTGGATCTTGTCCTTGACGAGGGCGTAGCGCGGCACTTGGGCCACGAGCTCGCTGAATGGTTTCCCGGTCTTGGCCAGCAGTTCGAGCATGAACGCCATCGCCATGAGGCCGTCACGGCACACCTGGTGCCGCGTGAACATGAGGCCGCCATTGTCCTCGCCGCCGAAGACTGCGTTGTGCCGCAGCATCTCGCGCGCGACGACGGGGGAGCCGACGACGGTCCACTCGAGGCGGCCGCCCGCCATCTTGACGGCGTCGGCGACGCAGGAGCTGGAGGAGACGGCGGTGCAGACGACGGGGACCTTTCCGCCCGCGGTGTGGCGGGGCAGCTCGTGCAAGATGGCGAGCGAGAGGCTGGCGTCGCCCCAGACGAACTGGCCCTTCTCGTCCACGAAGATGGCGCGGTCGGCGTCGCCGTCCTGGAGGATGCCCAGGTGGGCGCCGCTCTTGCGGACTGCCTCCATGGCGCGCTTGGCGTTCTCTTGGCTTGGCTCGCTCGGGCGGTCGCGGAATGCGCCATCGAGCGTGCAGGAGAGCGGCACGACCTGGACGCCGAGCGTGTTCATGAGGCTGGGCGCGGTGACGCACCCGGCGCCGCCGCCGGGGTCGAGGACCACCTTGAGGCGGGCGTTGCGGATGGCGCGCACGTCCACCTGTTTGAGGACGGCCTCGAGGTAGTGCTGCGCCGCGCCGGTGTCCACCGCGTGCTTCCCGACCGTGTCCCAGACGGCGAGGCGGAATTTGCCGGAGGCGTACACGGCCTCCACGGCGGCCTCCTCGTCCTGGCTCGTCTCGGTGCCGTCGGGGGCGACGAGCTTGATGCCGTTGTACACGGCGGGGTTGTGGCTCGCGGTGATGATGCCGCCCGCCGCGAAGCGCTTGTCGCGGACGTAGAGCTGGATGCCGGGGCTCGCGAGGACGCCGACGTCCACGGTGTGGACGCCGGTCGCGTTGAGGCCGGAGGAGAAGGCGGCTTGCAGGTGAGGGCCGGAGTCGCGCGCGTCGCGCCCGACAGCGACGCGGTCGCCTGGTTTGAGCCAGGTCCCCACCGCCATGCCGAGCCGGAGGGCCAGTTCGGCCGTCATGCCCTGGCCGACCTCGCCGCGCACACCGTTTGTCCCGAAGAGCTTCGCCACGCGCGGGCGAGGCGGGGGGCCGCTGAAAAGGAGCACGTCTTCAGGCTGGGCCTTGGAGATGGGCTGTTGGGCTGCGTCAGAGGGGTTGCGGAAACGGCAAAATAGTCCACGAAAGTCGCTAAGAAGGTGAGCCTGGACGACGTGGACCGCCAGATCCTTCGCCTCCTTCGCGCCGACGGCCGGGAATCCTTCACCGCGATGGCGAAGGAGGTCGGCACCTCGGAGGGCACCATCCGCAGCCGCGTCAAGCGCCTCGTGGACGAGGGCACCATCCGCCAGTTCACCATCCGCACCGCCGGCAGCCACGTCAAGGCGCTCGTCGAGGTCGCCGTCGAGGCCAACGTCCACACCGCCGACATCGCCAAGCGCATCCGCGACTGGGACGGCGTCGAGATGGTCTGGGAGGTCACGGGCGAGCAGGACATTCTCGTGGTCGCGGACTGCCCGACGACGGCGGACCTCAACGTCATCATTGACAAGATCCGCTCCATCCCCGGTACGCAGGCCACGCGCAGCCGGCTCATCCTCAAGGAGATCTGAAGGCGGACTGCCGGAGTCACGAGGATGGAGTCACCGGACCCGCCGCATCTGCGCAAGCTGGCTTGCTGCGCCTCCGAGCCCCCGTGTATCCTCTGCCCGCTGCTCCCGGAGAACGCACACCGGAGCCTCAAGGAGCTGGCCGCGGCGGGGCTGAAGGCGAACCTGGGCACCGCTCAGGCAGGTTGACGGAAGAACGCCCGCGCCGCGAACCCGGCCGCGAGCCCGCCCAGGTGATAGACGAAGATGAACGGTCCCGTGGCGTTGAGCAGGACGCCCCCTGTGAGCTCGAAGGCGACCGCGACGGTCCCGAGGCCGAGGGCCCAGGGCAGGGACAGGCCGGCGAGGGCCATGCCCGTGGTCGCGTAGGCGATGACGGAGAACCCGACGAGCGGGCGGTCGAGGGCGCTCACCGCGTAGGGGACGCCGAGTTTGGCGAGGGGCAGGACCAGAACCAGGTGAAGGCCGAAGACGACGAACGGGCCGAGCCAGTACGCGCCCAGCACCGTCCGCAGAGGGTCGTGGGCGCGCGCTGCGAACGGGAAAGCGAGCGTGAAGAGGGCGAGGTTGAACAGGATGTGGCCGGGCGTCGTGTGGAACAGGCCCGCCTCGAGGTGGCGCCACCACTGGCTTAGCGTCGTCGCCGGGGTGACGCCCAGGCGGTTGAGCCACACCGCCTGGATGGTGAAGCCGGGCCACGAGACGAGGAGATGGAGCCCGAGCAGGAGCGCGACGACGCCCGCGTAGACGGCCCCTGTGGACAACGGCACGGACAAGGAACGTCCTCCAGGGTGGATAAGCGTCCCCAAACGGGAACCTACGCGCGCGCCATCCAGCCGTTGACGCCATCGAAGACGTACTGGACCGCGAACGCGACCGTCAGGAGGCCCATGATGCGCGTGATGACGCGGCGGCCATTCTCCCCGATGATGTGGCTCGCGCGCGACGCGACGAGAAGGACGCCGAGGGCCGCGATCATCGTGATGACGATGGCGGCGCCGATGGTGAGCGCGTTGAACTCCGTCGCTTGCACGATGACGAGGCTGATGGCGCCGGGGCCGGCGAGCATCGGGAGGCCCAAGGGGACGAAGCTCGGGTCGTGCGGCGTCGGGGCGGCGACGTGGCTGCCGCCGGTCAGGACGTCCAGCTCGCCCTCGGCGATCTCGCGCGCGGGCACCTCCTCGCCTTCCTTCAGCATGTTGAGGCCGATGAGCGTGAGCAGGATGCCGCCGGCGACGCGCAGGCTGTAGAGCTCGATGCCGAGGTAACGCAGCAAGGCCTGGCCGGTGAGGGCGAAGGCGAGGAGGACCGCGGCGGCGAACAGGCTCGCCTTGAGGGCGATGCGGTCGCGGCCCTTGCGGTCGTGGCGCGCGGTGAGGCCGAGGTAGAGGCCGATGCTGGCAAGCGGGTCCACGACCACGAAGAGCGGCACGAGGGCCAGCACCAGGTCGCCAAGCACGATGCCGCGCACTCCGCGGAGCGTGATGAGGCTTTGCCACGAAAATCGTAAATCACCTTGGTCCAGAACACCGGCAGGGCTTTCACCAACAGGATTGTGGCGACCTTTGCGGAAATCGCAGGACGATTCTGCGAGGTGCCCCATGGCCATGACCGGAAAAGAGTCCACGCCCCTGCTGAAGACCGCCCTGCCCGGCCCCAAGTCGAAGGCCATCGTCGCCCGCGACGACGTCGCACTCGCCACCACCACGAAAACCGCCCCCGTCACCGCCGTGCAGGGACGCGGCGTCGTCATCGAGGACGCGGACGGCAACCGCCTGCTCGACTTCGCGGCCGGCATCGGCGTCCTGAACACGGGCCACTGCCACCCCAAGGTCGTCGCCGCCGTCCAGGGGCAGGCGAGCCGCCTCATGCACTTCGCCGGCACCGACTTCTACTACGAGCAGCAGGTCGCGCTCGCCGAGCGCCTCGGCGCCATCGCGCCCATCAAGGGTCCGGTCAAGACGTTCTACGTCCAGTCCGGCACGGAGGCCAACGAGGCCGCCATCAAGGTCACGAAGGCCGCCACGGGCCGCCAGATGTTCCTCGCGTTCCTCGGTGCCTTCCACGGCCGCACCCAGGGCGCGCTCGGGCTCACGGCGAGCAAGGTCCGCCAGAAGGAGGGCTTCTTCCCCTCCATGCCGGGCGTCGTCCACACACCGTTCCCGAACCCGTACCGCAACCCGTGGCGCATTGACGGCTACGACGAGCCCCAGGAGCTCGCCAACCGCGCCATCGAGGCCATCGAGGTCCTCTTCGAGACCGTCCTGCCGCCCAAGGACACGGCCGCCGTGTTCTGGGAGCCGGTGCAGGGCGAGGGCGGCTACGTCGTCCCGCCCAAGATGTTCCCCAAGATGCTGCGCAAGCTGTGCGACGAGAACGGCATCCTGCTTGCCGCCGACGAGGTCCAGACGGGCTTCGGCCGCACCGGCAAGATGTTCGCCACCGAGCACTTCGGCATCACTGCCGACACCGTGAGCGTCGCCAAGGCGATGGGCTCCGGCTACCCCATCGGCGCCTGCCTCCTCTCCGCGAAGCTGGACTTCAAGCAGAAGGGACAGCACTCCAACACGTATGGCGGCAACGTCCTCGGCTGCGCCGCCAGCCTCGCCACGCTCGACGTCCTCCAAGGAGAGAAGCTCGTGGAGAACTCCGCCAAGATGGGCGCCCACCTCGGCAAGCGCCTTGACGAATTCGCCAAGCAGCACGCGTTCATCGGCGACCACCGCGGCCTCGGCCTCATGCGCGCCCTCGAGTTCGTCGACCCCAAGAAGAAGGGGGTTGGCGGCGCCCCCAAGGCGGATCCGAAGCTGCGCGACGCCATCGAGCAGGCGACCTGGAAGCGCGGCCTCATCACGCTCGGCTGCGGCAAGAACAGCCTCCGCTTCATCCCGGCCCTCAACGTCACCGCCGCCCAGATCGACGGCGCGATGGACGTGCTCGGCGCCGCCCTCAAGTCTGCGGCTTAAAGGCGCGCATCGCAGCGACGGCGGCCGACCACGCCTTGCGCTGTCGCGCGACGGCGGCCGGCTTGGACAAAGGACGGACCTCCAAATCGCCGCGCGTCGGCTCCCGCGCATCGTCTCTGCTCCACAGCCCCGTCGCGATTCCGGCAAGGAACCCTGCCCCCATCGCCGTCGTCTCGACGTTTGCGGGCCGCACGACGGGGCGTTGGAGGATGTCGGCCTGCGTCTGGAGGAGGAGGTCGCTCTGGCTTGCGCCGCCGTCCACGCGCAGGCGGGGCAGGCGTTTCCCAGAGTCCTTCTCCATCGCGGCGAGGACGTCGGCGCACTGGAACGCGATGGCGTCCAGCATGGCGCGCGCGATGTGGCGCCTGTCGGTGCCGCGACTGAGCCCAAGAAGGGCCCCGCGCGCCTCGGGGTCCCAATGCGGGGCGCCGAGGCCCGTGAAGGCAGGCACCGCGACGACGCCGCCGGAGTCGGGGACCTGGGCGGCGAGGGCGTTGACCTCGGGCGCAGTGGCGAAGAAGCCGAGCTGGTCACGCAGCCACTGGATGGCGGCGCCTGCGGTGAAGACGGCGCCTTCGAGGGCGAACTGCGGTTTGGCGTCGAGGCTTGCGGCGCGCGTGATGAGAAGGCCGTGCCGGCTCGCGACAGGCGAAGACCCGGTGTGCTGGAGGATGAACGCTCCGGTGCCGTACGTGCATTTGGCCTCCCCGGGGCGCGTGCAACCCTGGCCGAAGAGGGCCGCCTGCTGGTCGCCCACGAGGGCCGCGACCGGGACGTTTCCCCCGAATCGGTTTGTGTCGCCGACGACTCCCGAGCTGGGCAGGACCTCGGGCAGAAGCGCGGCCGGGAGTCCGAACAGCTCCAGCAGCTCGTCGTCCCAGTCGCCCTTGCGGATGTTCCACAGCAGCGTGCGGCTTGCGTTCGTGACGTCGGTGGCGTGTCGTCCCACGAGGCGGGCGGCGAGCCAGGCATCCACCGTCCCGAAGGCGAGCTCGCCCTTCTTGGCGCGGGCCTTCAGCTTGGCGTCGCGCAAGAGCCATTCAAGCTTGGTCGCGCTGAAATAGGGGTCGAGGACAAGGCCGGTCTTGCGACGGACGGTGGAGGACCAGTCCGGTTTGAGCGTCTCGCAGCGGGTGCTGGTGCGCTTGTCCTGCCAGACAATGGCGGGCGCGACGGGGGTCCCCGTCCTGCGGTCCCAGAGCACGGTGGTTTCGCGCTGGTTGGCGATGCCGATGCCCGCGAGACGCGATGCCGCAACGCCGGCGGCGCGGAGGGCTTGGACGCCGACGGTCTCGACGGTGGCCAGGATGACGAGCGGGTCCTGCTCGACCCATCCGGGCTTCGGGTACGACTGCGGCACCTCGGCGTAGGCACGCCCCAGGACGCGGCGGTCGGGGCCCAGGACGAGGGCGGTGACTCCGGTGGTCCCCTCGTCGATGGCCAGGACGCAGTCCTTCATCGATGGGGGAATCAATTCCAGCGAGAAAATACTGCCGCGTCGCGTGCGAGCGCGCAGCGCGCGAGCCATGCTGGGGTCTCGGGGGCCGCAAGGCCCCCGAGCGGGGGAAGAGGGCGGGGGCAGCGCCCCCGCCGGGCGGTCGCAGACCGCCCAGCCGATCGACCGCGCTTGCGGTCGCCATCAAGGCTTTGCCCCGGCGCGGCGTGGCTAGCGTGTGCCCCTGTTCGCCGGCAAGCTCCTCCTTCGCGACGCCGTCGTGGAAGGTTGGCTCGAGGCGGACGGGGGCCGCTGCCTCGACTGGGGAGAAGGAGCCCCGCCGCGCCGGCCGGACGCGGAAGGCTGGATCGTCCCCTCGCCAGTGAATGCGCATACGCACGTTTTCGACGCGGCCCTGCGCGAGACGCCTGGAAAGCCCACCACGGTCCCCGCGCTCGTCGGCCCCGGCGGATGGAAGCACCAGCAACTGGCGCAGACGCCTGCGGACGTGCTGGCGCAGGGCGTGCGGCGCTACGTGGGCGAGATGGAAGCGTGCGGCGTCGGCGCGTTCTTGGACTTTCGCGAAGGAGGCGTTGCCGGCGTGGAGGCCTTGCGCGCCGTGGACGGCCTCGGCCCGCGCCCCGTCATCCTGGGCCGGCCGCTCAAGACCACGTTCGACGCGCGCGAGGCCGAGGCGCTGCTGGCCGTCGCGGACGGCGTCGGACTCTCCGCGCTGCGCGATTTCCGCCGCCCTGAGGACGTGGAGGCGTGGGCGGAGGCGACCCACAAGGCGCGCAAGCCGTTCACGCTCCACGCCAGCGAGGCGGTGCGCGAGGACTGGGACGGCATCCTTGCCCTCGAGCCCACGTTCCTCGTCCACGGCCTCGCCGCGACGCCGGAGGAGTGGGAGGAGGCCGCGCAGCAGAAAGTGCCCGTCGTCGTCGCGCCGCGCAGCAACGCCTGGTTCGGCCTCAAGACGCCGCTCGCCGGGATGCTAGAGGCGGGCCTCACCGTCTGCGTCGGGACCGACAACGGCATGCTGCACGACGGGAACCTCTGGTCGGACCTCGGCCAGCTCGCGGCGTGGTTCCCCAAGATCGCGACGGCGGACCTTCTGCGGCTCGCGACCTGGAACGCGCGCCCGCTGGCAGGGCTTCCCCCCGCGCTCCCGCCGCGCAAGGGCCAGCCACTCGACGTCGTGGTGCTCCCCGAGATGCCGTGGGCGACACCGTCGCGCAAACCCGGCCTCCATCCAGTCCAGCTCAAGCCGTGACGCGCGCGACCACGAGGAAACCGTCGCGGCCACGTTTGGCCTCCGCCACCACGATGCGCCCGACAAGGCCTGTCCTCTCCACGTGAGTCCCGTCGCAGGGATAGCAGCAAAGGCCCGCGATGCGCACCAGCTCCACGGGGTCGGGGCCGGGGGTCGGATGCGGCGGGTGGAAGAGTTGCGGCGTCACGTCATGGAGGGCGTCCCGCGTCGCGTGCTCGCGGCTCACCTGAAGGTTCGCGGCGACTCCGGCGTTGGCCTTCTGGAGGATGGCGGCGAGCGCGGCCGGCGTGAGCGGGTCGGCGAGCTCGATGCGGAGGTTGCCGCCGTGCCGCACGATGGGGTCGGTCGTCATGTGCGCCCCGGCGGCGGCGAGGGCGGGAAGCAGGAGATGGAGCGCCGTGTGGGCGCGGCTCGTCTTGGCGCGGCGCTCCGGGTCAAGGTGCAGGTTCACCTCGTCGCCGACCTGGAGGGCGGCCCCGACGACGCGGTGCCAGAGCCGGCCGTCCCGTTCGAGGACCCGGTCCACGCGCCGCTTCTCGCCGCGCGCCCAGAGCACGCCCTGGTCGTGCGGCTGCGGGTGGCGATGGCTTTGGCTCTGCGGGGCAAGGACCGTGCGGTCGAGGACGACCCACTCCCCGCCGGCGTCCACGACCTTGGCGAGGCAGGTCGCCTTGCGGGGTTGTGTGAGCCAGAGCCGTTCCGTCAACGCCGTGTCCACGCCGGGCGTCCATTTCACGCATCCGACTCCTTCATCAGCGTCCGGATGGTGGCCCGGGCGTGGAGGGCGAACCTGCGGCGGATGGTAGGCCGTTGCGCCAACGTGCGCTGCGTTTCGTCATCCTGGTGGGCCTGGTCAGCTTCTTCGCCGACATGGCGTACGAGGGGGCCCGGGCGGTCAACGGCCCCTACCTTGCGCTGCTGGGCGCGAGCGGCGCCATCGTCGGGACCGTCGCCGGCCTCGGCGAGCTCGTCGGCTACGGCCTCCGCGTCTTCTCCGGGCGTTGGGCCGACCGCACCGGGCGTTACTGGGCGGTCGCCATCCTTGGCTACTCCATCAACATGCTCGCGGTTCCCATCCTCGCCTTCGCCGGCTCCTGGCAGCTGGCGGCGCTCTTCATGCTGCTAGAGCGCACGGGCAAGGCCATCCGCAACCCGCCGCGCGACGCCATGCTCGCGGCCGCCAGCCACTCTCTGGGGCGCGGCTTCACGTTCGGCCTGCACGAGACCCTTGACCGCGCGGGCGCCACGTTGGGTCCCGTCCTCGCGGCGGGCGTCCTTGCCTGGCGCGGCGACTACCCGTCCTCCTACCTCATGCTGGGAGCCCCGGCCCTGTTTGCCCTCGGAACGCTCCTGGTTGCCGGCCGCACGAATCCTCGGCCGCACGACCTGGAGGCCGCCACCACGCAGGTGGAAGCGCATGGCCTGCCGCGTTCCTATTGGTTCGTCGTCGCCGCAGGCGGCCTCCTCGCCGCCGGGATGGTGGACTT
Source organism: Thermoplasmata archaeon (assembly GCA_023269235.1). Lineage (GTDB taxonomy): Archaea > Thermoplasmatota > E2 > JACPAO01 > JAHFTW01 > JAHFTW01. The sequence goes on along the minus strand of JAHFTW010000012.1, from coordinate 16,407 downwards.
CCCGCTCCTCGCCTACCACATGGGCCGCGTCGCCACGTTCGCTCCCGCGGCGATTCCTCTCCTTTACGCCTACGCCAACGCCGTGAGCGGCGTCTCCGCCTTCTTCCTCGGCCGCGTCGGGGACGCATGGGGCCGTCGCCGCCTCGCCGTCGCCATCTTGGCGCCCGTGCTCAGCACGCCTCTGGTCCTGTGGGGTCCGCAAGCGGCCGCCGTCGCCGGGATGGCGCTCTGGGGCGTCGGCCTGGGCGTCGTGGCGAGCGTCTTCAAGCCCCTTCTCGCGCATCTCGTGACCAGCCGGCGGCGCGGCGCAGCGTTCGGCACGTTCGATGCCGTCTTCGGGGTCTCCTGGTTCGCCGGCAGCGCCCTCCTCGGCATCCTGTACGACGTCAGCCGTCCCGCGATGGCGGCCCTGTCTGCCCTCTTCATCCTCGCCGCGTTCCCCTTCCTGCTGCGTGGCGCAAGGGCTTAGGCGACGGCGCCCCTGGGGATCGCGTGGCCTCCCGCGAAGGCATCAGCGGCCGACACGCCGTCCTCCAGGCGTTGCGCAGCGACCGCGAAGTCCACTCCGTCATCATCTCGAAGGACTCGGACAAGGACCCGGCCCTCAAGGCCATCCGCGAGGCCGCGGCCGCGCGCGCCGTCGGCGTCCAGTACGTCCTCCCCGGCGAATTGGTGCGCACCGTCGGCGCGAACAACCAAGGCGTCGGCGCCATCGTCGCGCCGCTGCCTGACTACAGCGTCAAGGATCTCCTCGCCCGCGCCAAGGCCGCAGGCGAGGAGCCGTTCCTCATCGCCGTGGACGGCATCGAGGACCCGCAGAACCTCGGCGCGATCGCCCGCAGCGCCCTGCTCGCCGGCTGCCACGGCATGCTCGTGCCCGAGCGCGGAACGGCCGCCATCGGCGCGGGCGCCGTCAAGTCCGCCTCCGGCGCGTTCAGCCTGCTCCCCGTCGCCAAGGTCAGCAGCCTCGGCGGCGCCCTCGCGAACCTCAAGCGCGACGGCGTCTGGCTCGTCGGCGCGGACGCCAACGGGGGCAAGGCCCCGTGGAAGCTCAAGCTCACCACGGCGCTCTGCCTCGTCCTCGGCTCCGAGTCCGCGGGGCTGTCGCAGCAGACCCTCGACGCCCTCGACGAACGCGTCTGCCTCCCGACGCCGGGCGGCGACCTGTCGCTCAACGTGAGCGCCGCGGCCGCGGCCATCCTGTTCGAGCGGGTCCGGCAAAGCGCGAAGGCCTGATCTCCGGCGCCACGCCAGGCGCCGTCGTCGCGACGGCGGGTTTTTCACCTCATCGTCGGATGGTGGCGCATGGCTGGCGGCGTCTTCAAATCGGTCGGCATCGCGCTCCTCCTGGTCGGTGGTCTTTTCGCGGCGGGAGGCGGCATGGCCGCTTTCGTCGGGTTTGAGGCGGAGCAGCAGAACCAGGACCATCAGGGCCTGTTCACGCAGCCCAGCAAGGACGAGAGCGAACGCAACCAGGTCATGATGGCGGTGGGTGGCATGGCGATTGTCGCGGGCCTGGCGCTTCTCGTCGTGGGTGGCGTCTTCGTCGGCGTCGGGTCGGCGCGCCAGAACCGGGCGCTCGTCGATGCCATCGCGGCGAAAGGCAGCGGTCCGCGCGCCTAGACGCGGTCTATCCGAACACGGCGCGGAAGTGCTCCGCGAGGCCGCGGACGGCGATGCGGTCTTGGGCGCCAGTGTCGCGGTTGCGCACAGTGACGGCCTGGTCCTTCAGGGTGTCATTGTCCACAGTGACGCAGAACGGCGTGCCAACCTCGTCCTGGCGCGCGTAGCGGCGGCCGATGCTTCCGGAGTCGTCGTTGTCCGTGAGGAAGCCGGCCGCGCGCAGGGTCCACTCGATTTCCTCGGCCTTCGCAGGGAGGCCGTCCTTGTTGGTGAGAGGCAGGATGGCGACCTGGATGGGCGCCACCTTTGGGCTGAGCTTGAGGCGCGTGTACGCCTCGCCGTTCTTCTCGCCCGTCTCGAGACCGTGCTCCCACAGAGCGTAGAGGATGCGGTCAACACCAAACGACGGTTCGATGACGCACGGCAGGATGCGCTTGCCCTGGACCGTGACGTCGAGGGTGGCAATCTCGTAGGCGCTGGCGGGGACGATGATGTCCTTGCCGTTCGCTTGGACGGTGAGCGGGGCTGTCGCGGGTTCGCGGCGGACCTCCTTCTCGGTGATGAGGTAGCGCTCGTTGCGCTCGGCCCACTTCGCGGTGTCGAGGCCGCGGCGGGCGGCCTCCTGGGCGTAGGCGCTGCCCTCCCACATGGCGGCCTCCGCCGCGCGGGCGTCCTGCTTGAGCGTGGGGAAGAATGGCTTGGCGGGCACAGGGACCGTGGCCGTGAAGGCGATGCCCGGGGTCGCGGCGATGACGCGCGTGAACTCGGGGTTGAGCTTACCGTCCTTGCCGCTGTGCTTGGCGTGCTGCGTCAGGTCGTAAGAACCCCGGTCGGCGATGCCGACGCATTCGACCCAGCCGTAGCGGTCGCTGTGGAACTCGGCGTCCCAGCAGTCGGCCGCGTAGTGCGCCATCTCGTCCTTGAGGTGCTGGCGGAAGTGAAGGCGCTTCGGGTCCATGCCGGCGGCGAGGAGGAACTCCTGCGTGCGGGCGAGCCAGTAGGCGAGCGCCTCGTTCGCGACCATGCCGGACGCGACGGCTTGCCCGAACGTGAGGTGGTGGTCCTTCTCGTCCGCGTTGGGGACGAAGGTGGCGGTGCGGCTCGCGACCTCCGAGAAGCGGGGATGCGTCTTCTTGCCGGGGTCGTAGAACACCTCGGCCTCCATCATGCTGAACTCGCGAAGACGTAGCATGCCTTGGCGGGGGGAAATCTCGTTGCGGTTGGAGCCGCCGAGCTGAACGACGCCGAACGGGAGCCGCTCGCGGAAATGGCGGAAGAGGAGCGGGAAGTCGGTGAAGATTCCCTGCGCGGTCTCGGGGCGCAGGTAGCCGACGCGGCCGGAGCCCGGGCCAATCTCGGTGGCGTTCATCAGGTTCTGCTTGACCGCCGGAGTGAACCCCGCGGCTTTCGCGCAGGACGGGCACTTCGGCTTGAGTGCCGCGAGCTGTGCGTCGATGTCGGGGGCCTTCAGGGCGCCCGCGTTGCCCTTGTAGCCGGCCGCGGTGACAAGGTGATCGGCGCGCGTCGGGGCCTTGCAGGCCAGGCAGGTGACGAGGAGGTCGGTGAACTCGCCGACGTGGCCGGAGGCAACAAGGACGGGTTCCGGGGTGACGCGGGGGCAGAAGATCTCCGCCATCGGCGTGTGCTCGGTCTTGACGAAGACGTGGCGCCAGAGGTCTTCGAAGCGTTTCTTCATCGTGGCGCCAAGCGGCCCGTAATCGTAGAACCCGGCGGCGCCGCCGTACACTTCGAAGCTCGGCCACAGGAAGCCCCGTCGCTTCGCGAGCTCCATGACCTGGTCCGTCTTGTCTGCCACGCTGCGCCGATGCCCCTGCGCTTTAAGAAGGTCCGGACCGGAGGATGGGTGCTTATCTCCCCGACGCCGGTTTGATTTGAACGTGCCCGGTCCGGACGCCACCCAACCCGAAGCCTCCTGCGGAACGTGCATCCGCCTAGGCGTCGCCACGCGGCCTGGGGCGGCCCTCTACCGCAACGGCACCACCGGCGTCGTCACCTGCCAGGACCACTTGCCAAAGGCGACCCCCTCCCGGCCCGTCGCCCGACCTGCCCGCGTCCCCGTGCAGCCTTGGGCCCCGCCGGCCCAGACGCCCTCGGTCATTCGGGAAGCCCTTCCTTCCCCACCCCCGTTGCCAGGAGTGCAATCCGTTCCTCCTCCCGCGTCCGGCGGCGGGCGAGGCGACGCAATCCACACGGAAGGACTCACAAAACGCTACGGCGAGCGGACGGCGGTCAACGGTCTCTCGATCCGCGTCGCGCGCGGCGGCGTCGTGGGCTTCGTCGGACCGAACGGCGCCGGCAAGACCACCACCATCCGGATGCTCATGGGCTTGGTGCGCCCCACGGCGGGCCAGGCGACCATCCTCGGGGAATCCATCACGCGCCCGTCCCGCTACCTCGACCGGGTCGGGGCCCTGATCGAGGCCCCCGCGTTCTACCCGGCGTTGACGGGCCGGCGCAACCTGCGCGCGCTGGCGACCCTGGGCGGCCACGGGGCAGAGCGCGTGGACGACCTCCTGGCCCAGGTCGGCCTGGCCGACCGGGGCGACCACCTCTACAAGTCCTACTCGCTCGGCATGAAGCAACGCCTCGGCATCGCGGCCTCGCTCCTCTCCGACCCGGACCTGCTCATCCTCGACGAGCCCACCAACGGCCTCGACCCGGCCGGCATCCACGAGATGCGCGACTTCCTGCAAAGCCTCGGCAAGAAAGGCAAGACCATCTTCGTCTCCAGCCACCTGCTCTCCGAGATCCAGCGCATGTGCGACCGTCTCGTCGTGCTCCGCCTCGGCACGCTGGTCTTCCAAGGCACCGTCGCGGAGCTGGAGGCCACCTCCACGGCCATCATTGCCGTCCCTCAGCAGCCAGCGCAGGCCGGCCGGCTCGTGGCCCTCTGCAAGGCGGCTGGCCACGCCGCGACCCAACGGGACGGCACCGTCACCATCCAGGCCCCGGACGCGTGGTGCGCCGAACTCAACAGCAAGGCCATGCGGGCCGGCATCGTCCTGCGCGAGCTGCGCCCGCACACGTTCGACCTCGAGGAACGCATCCTCGACATGACGGGCCGGGAGGCCAAAGCATGATGCGCTCTTTCCTGTCCGAATGGGTCAAGCTCGGCCGTCTCAGGCAACTGCTCTCAGTCTGGGGCGTGATGGCTGGGCTGATGGTCCTGTTCACGGGCCTCATCTTCGCGAGCGCCGGGGCCCCCCCGCCCCCGCCCGCCGCCTGCTCGCCTGCCACGGACGGCACGTTCGACCAGGCGGCCTGCGCGGCGGCCATCGCGAAGGCCCAGCAGTCCGCGGCGCGCAAGGGGCCCCTCGTGCCCACGTCCACGCTGGAGGCGCCCGACGGCTTGTCGTTCGGCCTCAGCGTGGCGGGGAACATCCTCGGCATCGTGAGCCTGGTGCTCTTCGCGGGCAACCTGGCCGGGGAATACTCGAACGGCACCCTCAAGATTCTCCTCTCGCGGCAGCCCCGGCGGTTGACGCTTCTCACCGGGAAGGTCGCGGCCCTGTTCTCGTTCGCGGTCCTCGGCGTCCTCCTGGCCGCCACGGCGGAGGTCGTCACCAGCCTGGCCATCGGCGCCGCTCGCGGCCTCGACCTCTCGGCCTGGGGCACCGCGGGCGCCATCGGGGACCTCCTTGCGGGCGTGGCCCGGCTCGCGCTGGCGACCCTTGCCTGGGGCACCCTGGGCGGCCTGCTGGCCGTGCTGCTGCGCTCCGGCCCGGCCGCCATCGGCCTGGGCATCGGCTACGTCCTCGTGGGGGAAGGCCTCCTTGGGCTCGCTCTGCCGGACGTCGTGCGCTACATGCCGGGCCAGGTCATCTCGGCCTTCGTCGCCGGCGGCAAGGCTTCCTCGTTCAGCCAAAGCTCGGCGGCCACCCCGCTCGCCTTCGGGACCGCCGCGCTCCTGATGCTCGTGTACGTGCTGGTCTTCCTCGGCGTCGCCGGGGCGGTCTTCCGCACTCGCGACGTCGCGACGTGAGCGCTCAGCCGATGCTGGTGTAGGCTTCGCTTCCGGCAGGGTCGCCCGTGCGGTGCAGGACGTAGAAGCCGCCGGAGCCGTCCGCCGTGAGCCAGTAGCCGCGCCAGACGACGGAGTCCCAGTAGTAGCCCTGGTAGGGCTGCCCGTCGGCGCGTGGCTCGTGCGGGAGGTAGCTGGCGACCGGGTTCGGGTGGCGCTCCAGCTCCGGCGTGGAGATGTCGAGGCACCAGAGGCCGCCGTGGCCCATCGCGACGTACACTTTGCCGTCCAGGATCTGGAAGTTGTGCAGGCTGAAGCTGTTGTCCTCGCCCTTGAAGTCGGGGAGGGCGGTCCACTGCGCGAGCGACGTCGGGTTGGCGAGGTCGCTCGCGTCCAGCACGAAAAGCGCCGGCGGGATGGCGTCCTCCGGGATGGTGACGATGATGCGCTTGCCCTCGGCGGACTTGAACGCCTGCGTCGTGTGCAGGACGCCGCTGTAGAGGGAGGCGTCCTCGCCGGCCCAAGAGCCAATCTCGGCTGGGAGGGCGGGGACGCTGACGTCCACGATGCGCATGCCGAGGTTCCAGAACGAGACGAAGAGCGTCGGCTTGCCGGTGAGCGGGTCGAGCTGGTAGGTCATGTCCTGGTGGCCCGAGACTTGGCCGGTGGCCCAGCCTACGGGGTTCGCCTGGATGCCGGCGGCCTGCTGCTGGACGAACTTCGTGGTGGTCGGCACGAAGCGCGCGACCTGGACGACCTCGCGCTGGCCCGTCGGTGTGACGGGGGAAAGGAGGCCGATGTAGATGGCGTTGTCCAGCGGGGCGCAGAATAGGTACTCCTGCTCGGCGATGACGGCGTACTCGACCATGTGGCAGCCGAGTAGAAGGCCGGGTTCGGGCCAGAAGCCGGCGAGCTTGGGGTGCGCCTTGTCGCGGGCGTCGTAGATGAGGACGCCCGGCGTCGCGGAGACCTCCATCGCGAGGAAGACCCAGTCGCCGCTCTGGTCCACCTTGATGTCGGCGGTGTAGATGCCGTACACGGGGCTGGCGGGCGTGGGGATGTCGGTCAGGCTGACGAGGGTCGGGTTGGCGGGGTCCGCCAGGTCCACGATGGCGAAGCCATGCCCGAAGACCGCGACGTACGCGTAGGTCCCGACGACGTCAATCTCGCCGAGGCCTCCTGGGGTCCCGGTCTGGCCGGGGAGGGAAAGATAGGAGTGGCCGACGAGCTCGACGTTGTTGGAGAGCACGTGCAGGCTGAAGTCGGTGTGGTCGTGCTCGATGATGGCCGGGTTCACGAACGGCTTGGCCGCGAGGGACGCAGTGTCCGCGCCGGAGGGAGTGGAGGTCGAGACGCAGCCGGCGAGGGCCAGGATGGCTGCCATGAGAAGGGCAGGGCGGTTCACGCACATCCAGGACCGCGTCGGGGTTTGAGGCTTCCCACGGTCGGGTTCACGGTTTGAGGCCGGCCACGACGCGCACTGGCGGGAAGACGGTGACGTCGAGTCCCGAGCGCAACACGGTCCAGCCGAGCGCCGCGAGCGTCGCGGCCATCTCGCCGGTCTTCTGGAAGTCGCAGAGCACGACTTGGCCGCCGGGGCGAACCACGCGGGCGATCTCACGCACGGCCTGGTCGCGCCCCTCCCGGGTTGGGATGTTGTGGAGCACGAGGTTGGAGACCGCGGCATCGAAGAAGCCGTCCGCGAACGGGAGGGCCCGCAGGTCGCCCGAGTGGACCTCGACGCGCTCCGCGACGCCGGCCAACCGGGCGTTCGCCAGCGTCCGCGCCTGCGCGTTGCCGGACTGGTCTTTGGCCTGCCACACGTCCACGCCGACCGCCCTGCCGTGCGGGAGCCGCTGGGCCGCCCCGATGAGCAGGAGGCCGCGTCCGCAGCCGGCGTCGAGCACCCGCTCGTCGCCGCGCAGCCCAAGCCGGCGCAGCAGGCGATCGCGAAGGTAGCGTTTCCCGATGAGGCTGGAGAGGGTCATCGCGCCGGCCGTCACCAAGAGCGAGCCGCCGGCCCAGAAGCCGTAATTAGCAACGAGGAGCCGCGCCCAGCCGCCGAACAGGAGCCCCATCGTGCCCAGAAGAATGCCGAGGGCACCGAAAAGGGCCAGGTTGCGCACCACGCCGGGTGCGTCAACGCCGTAGGCGGGGCGGGGCACGCCTGGTCCAGGTAGACGCCGCGCCAAGAGGCTGACGGTTTCCGAAAAAGCCATGATGGTCCGCCAAGAATCGGTGGGCATGGCCGCGACGCCCGACCCCAAGCTGAACGTGAACAAGGCCGAGAAGGACGACCGCCTTGCGATGCTCAAGGAGCTCGCCAAGCTGACGAAGCCGACCGGCAAGTCGGCGCAGGGCAAATCCGAAGAGAAGGACGACGAGTAGGCGTCAGGTTCTCTGCCCTCGAACCACGGAACGCACGCAGTCCACGGAACGGTTTCCGTGGGTTCCGTGAAATCCGTTGTTCGTCGCAGGCATCAATAGGTCCGCGCGAAGCGCAGGGTGTCTTTGGCGTGCTTGCCGCACACCGCGCACGTTCCGCCGACGTTCTGGGCCTTGTCCACGCCGGCAGGGACGCCGAGCGTCTTGATGTCCATGCCCTTCTCGACGCTGGCGGCGCAGACGTCGGAGCAGATGGCCATCGTGAAGATGTAGCCGACCGGCGTCTTGGCGGCTTCGGCGTCGAGCGCCTTGGCCTCGTCGAGGGTCTTGGGGTGCTTGACGCGGGTGGCGACGAAGGCGGCCTGCTTGTCGTGGAGCGTCTTCTGGATGGCGGCGAGGCTCTCGCGCACGCCGGCCTCAAGCGCGTCCATCGGGATGGCCTTCTTGCCTTCCTTGCCCATGTCGCGGCGGGCGGCGAAGACGGACTTCTTCTCGACGTCCTTGGGGCCGACCTCGAGGCGGAGCGGGACGCCGCGCAGTTCCCAGTGGTAGTACTTCTCGCCCGAGGACTTGTTGCGCTCGTCGAGCTCGACGCGGAAGCCGGCGGCGACCAGCCGGTCGCGGACGGTGCGGCAGGCGGCGAGGACGGCCTCGTCGGTGCCCTTGAACAGGACGGGGACGATGACGACCTGGAAGGGCGCGATGTCGGGCGGGAGGATGAGGCCGTTGTCGTCGCCGTGGCAGCCGACGACGGCGCCAACAAGGCGCTCGCTCATGCCGTACGTCGTCTGGTGGCAGAACTGGTGGCCCTCGGTCGCGGACTCGTACTTCATTCCGTACGCCTTGGCGAAGTTGGTGCCGTAGTAGTGGACCGTGGCGCACTGCAGCGTGCGGCCGCTTGGCATGACGACGTCGGCGCCCGTGGAGTCCACGGCGCCAGGAAACTTGTCCCAGTCCGGCCGCTTGCTGGTGAGCGCGGGCAGGGCGAGCTTGTCGTACACGTTGCGCACGATGGCGAGGTCCAGCTCGACGTGCTCGCGCGCCGTCTTCTCGTCGGCGAAGACGGAGTGGTCCTCGAAGAAGTGGATCTCGCGCACGCGCATGAAGGCGCGCGTCTGCTTCGTCTCGTAGCGGAAGACGTTGCAGATCTGGTACGTGGTGAGCGGGAGGTCGCCGTGCGAGCGAATCCACAAGGGGAAGATCTCGTACATCGCGCACTCGCTCGTGGGGCGGACGACCCAGCGCTCGCCGTCGGGGAGCGGGTTGTCGCCGGCGTGGGTGACCCAGAAGACCTCGGAGCCGAAGCCCTTGATCTGGTCGGCCTCCTTCATGAAGAGCTTCTCCGGGATCATCAGGGGGAAGCTGACCTCGTCGTGGTGGGTGCGCTCCATCTCGGCGCGCGTGAACTGGTCGATGCGGCTCATGATGCGCTGGCCGTAGGGGCGCCAGATGTTCATGCCCTTGATCGGGTAGCGCTTGTCGGTGAGCTCGGCGACCTCGACGACCTCGTTGTACCACTCCATGAAGTCCTTCGACTTGGGGACGGCGGTGGCGGGCATGGCAAGTCCGCGACGAAACCCCGCGATAAAAGCGGGGCGGCCGGCGTCTGGGGGCTCGCCTACGCCTTCGGGTTCTCGGCCATGAACTTGATGAGGCGGCCGCGGGCATCGGCGCGCACCTTGCTGCGAACCATGGGGGTCCAACCGAGGAAGAGGCCCGTCGGCCCGAGCGCCTGCCGGGACCAGCGCCAGAAGCCGAAGCGGTCCTTGTGGTCCACGATGAGACCGTCGCGGAAGAGGAAACGGGCGGTGATGACGTTGCGGACCGGCCGGCCCGTGCGGGAGAACGTGTAGGTGGCGACCCAGAGGGCGGAGCCGGCGGTGGCGTCGGCCTGCATCTCCGTCGCGGTGATGGTGAGGTCCTTCGCTCCGGCGCCGAGCATACTCCACATCTGGCCGATCTCGGTGCCGTGCAGGTCCTGGAAGACCGGGTCGGAGAAACGCGCGTCGGGGTGGTAGCAGGCCGCCATCGTCGCCGCGTCCCGCTCGCCGAACGCCTTGTAGAGACGCCGCACCGTCTGCAGGTTCATCGTCTCGGCGGCCTTGGAGGGGCTGTCGGGCTCGGGCACAAGGAGCCCATGGCCGTCGGGCTTATGGACTGGACGCCTGGTCGCCCCATGGTCACCATGCCCCCTGCCTCCCGCTCCCGCAAGCAAGTCAAGAAAGCTGCCCCCAAGTCCAAGGCCGCGAAGGCCGCCAAGCGCCCCGCGAAAACGGCGCAGCCGAAGGCCGCCGCGAAGGCCTCGAAGCCGACCAAGGCCAAGACCGTCGTGAAGGCCAAGAAGGCCAAGGCCCCGGCGCGCAAGACCTCCCCGAAGGCCCGTCCCGCGGCGAAGCCGGCGGCCAAGGGCAAGCCGGCCCCGCTCGAGTTCCGCGAGGTCGTTCCCATGGCCACCGCGCCCGCCGCGCGCCCGGCCCCTGCCCCCGCCCCCGCCGCGCCTGGGTCGCCCGCCCGCACGACCCGGTCGCTGCGCATCGCCCTCTTCGGCGCCTCCGGCGCCGTCGGCTCGCGCATCGCCGAGGAGGCCCTGGAGCGCGGCCACAAGGTGACCGGCCTCGTGCGCGACCCGGCCCGGCTCGGCGCGGTCAACCCCAACCTGAAGGTCGTGCGCGGCGACGTCACCGACCCGCTCCAGGTGGCCGTCGTCGGTCGCAGCCACGACGTCATCGCGTCCGCCATCTCGCCTCCCGACAACGAGCCGGCCGTGCTCGTCCACGCCGCGAAGGCGCTGGTCTCCGGCGCCCGCGAGACGGGCAAGCCCGTCGTGGCCGTCAACGGCGCAGGCTCGCTCGAGGTCGCCCCGGGCAAGCAGCTCGTCGACTCCAAGGATTTCCCGCTCGAATGGCGCCCGGTCGCCGTCGCGCACCGCGACGCCCTCGCCGCGTTCCGCAAGGGCGGCGAAGGGGTCGCGTGGACCGCCATCAGCCCCTCCGCGTTCCTGGAACCCGGCAAGCGCACCGGCAAGTTCCGTCTCGGCACCGACCAGCTCCTCACCGACAAGAAGGGCGTCAGCCGCATCAGCATGGAGGACTACGCCGTGGCCTTCGTGGACGCGATTGAGGCGGGAACCGGGCAGGGCCGCATCACGGTCGGCTACTGACGTCGCTTCCGCTCGCTCCGGGACACAGATTCAGCAGATGACTCTGGGTTCAGGATGGGCGACGACGGCTGGACCGTCGGTCGCCTCCAAAATGGAGCCGAGCCCGACAAGAAAATCTGATGCATGTTGGCGGTCGCTGGCGAGAGCGTCGATTTTGCCCGAACCGATTCTGAAGGTATCTGCGCAATCTGTGTCTTGGGCGTGAGCGGGTCAGCCTGCACGACCCTCCAGGCTTTTCACCTGAAGCCGCCGTCCGCGCAACGATGACCGACGTCCAGTCCATGCTCTTGGCCGGCAACTGGGTCAAGGACCGCCCCCTCGCCCCCGTCCACGACCCCGCCACCGGCCAGGTCATCGCGCAGGTGCCGCAGGGCAACCGCGACGACGTGGACGCCGCCGTGGCCGCGAGCCGCGCCGCCTTCGAGTCCAAGGAATGGCGCACGATGGACCCGGCCCAGCGGGCCCGCATCCTGCAGAAGCTCGCCGCGCTCACGAACGCGAAGGCGGCTGAGCTGGCCCTTCTCGAGTCGCGCAACAACGGCAAGACCCTCAAGGAGGCCATGGGCGACGTCCGCTTCGCCGCCTGGACGCTCGAGTACTTCGCCGGCTGGTGCGACAAGGTCGAAGGCCGCACGATTCCTGTCCCTGGCGACCGGCTCGACTACACGCTCCAGCAGCCGCTCGGGGTCACCGCGCACATCGTCCCGTGGAACTTCCCCGTCCAGCTCGCCGTCCGCAGCATCGCTCCGGCCCTCGCCGCCGGCTGCACGGTCATCGCGAAACCCGCGAGCCTCACGCCGCTCAGCCTGCTCGCGTGGGCCAAGCTCGCCGAGGAGGCCGGGCTTCCCAAGGGCGTCCTCCAGATTCTCACCGGCCCCGGCGCCGAAGTCGGCGGCCGTCTCTCCGCGCACCCCGACGTGGACGGCGTCAGCCTTACCGGGTCGGTCCCGACCGGCGTCGAGGTCATGCGCGCGGCCGCGGCCAACATCACCCCCGTCACGCTCGAGCTCGGAGGCAAAGGCGCCCACATCGTCTGCTCCGACGCCGACCTGAAGAAGGCCGCGAAGGGAATCTGCTTTGGCATCTTCATGAACGCCGGCCAGATGTGCTGGGCCGGCAGCCGCGTGCTCGTCCACGAGTCGCTTCATGCCCCCCTCGTCGAGGCTGTCAAGGCCGAGGCCGCGGGCTGGAAGATCGGCCCCGGGCAAGAAGACGGCGTGCGCATCGGCAGCATGGTGAGCCAAGGCCAGCGCAAGTCGGTCCTCGGCCTCGTGCAAAAAGGCGTCGAGCAGGGCGCAAAGGTCGTCCTGGGCGGCACGGCCCCCGCTGATGCCCGCCTCGCTGCCGGCGCGTTCGTCGAGCCCACCATCCTCACCGACCTCGGCGCCACCAACGCGTGCTGGCAAGAGGAGATCTTCGGCCCCGTGTTGAGCGTCATGCCGTTCGCCAACGTGGACGACGCGGTCAAGCTCGCCAACGGCTCGCAGTTCGGACTGCTCAATGGCGTGTGGACGAAGGATCTCTCCACCGCGCACAAGGTCGCCCGCGACCTCCAGTCGGGCATGGTCAGCATCAACGAGTACCCGGTCACGTTCCCGCAGACGCCGTTCACAGGCTGGAAGAAATCCGGCATCGGCGCCGAGCAGGGCCGCGACGCCATGTCGTTCTACACGCGCACCAAGAACGTCAACGTAAACCTCGGGTGAGCCGTTTGGCGAACTTCGTCAGCGAGACCCGCCACGACGGCGGCGTCGCTCTTCTCAGCTTCGACAACGCCGCGCGCGCCAACAGCATCGACGCCTCCATCGTGGGCGAGCTGCATCGCAAGGTCCAGGCCCTTATCGCCGACCCCGCCGTGCGCGCCATCGTGCTTACCGGCAAAGGGAAGGCTTTCAGCACGGGCGCCGACGTCAAGCAGTTCGCCGACGGCGTGAAGGACGGCACCGCGGTCCAGTGGGTCCTCGACACCACGGCCGAGCTGCACCCGCTTCTCCTCGAGCTGCGCGCCAGTGACAAAGTGTTCATCGCCGCCGTCAATGGTGTCGCCGCGGGCGGTGGCCTCGGCCTCGCGCTGGCGGCCGACGCGCGCATCGGGGGCCCGGACGCGCGCTTCGCGGCCGGCTACTTCGGCCTCGGCTTGAGCCCCGACGGCGGCTCGACGTGGCTCCTGCCGCGCCTCATGGGCGAACAACGCACGCGTCAGTTCTTCTTCACGAACGAGGTCATGACGGCCGAGACGGCGTTCGAGCTCGGTCTCCTCGACGAGCAGGTCGCCGTCGACCAGGTCGTGCCGCGCGCTCTCGCCGTCGCCGCCGAGTGGGGGGCTTGGGCCAGTCGTAGCCGCGAAGGCACCAAACGCCTCCTCGACGCGCAGTCCGTCCTCTCCTTCGAGCAGCAGTTGGACCTGGAGCGCGGCCTCATCGCCGCCGCGGCCGGGACGAAGGACTTCAAGGAAGGTGTCGCCGCGTTCGGCGAGAAACGCAAGCCCCGCTTCGGGTGAATCCCATGCCCATCGATCTCTCCCACCAAGTCCACGGCCCCGGCGCCGGCCTGCCCGTCGTCCTCCTGCACGGCTTCCCCTACGATGGCCGCATGTGGGAAGGCACCACCAAGGTCCTCGCCGACGCCGGATGCAAGGTCATCGTCCCCGACCTGCGCGGCCTCGGCCAATCCCCTTTGGCTCGCACCGCGACGATGCGCGAGATGGCCGACGACATCGCGGCCCTCCTCGACAAGCTCGCCGTCCGCCAGGCCGTCGTCGTCGGGTTCAGCATGGGCGGCTACGTCGCCCTCCAGCTCGGCAACCTCCACCGCGAACGCGTCGCCGGCATGGTCCTCTCCAACACGAGGGCTGGCGCTGACCTCGACGCCGCCAAGGCCGCCCGCCGCGACCTCGCCGCCAAGGTCCTCAAGGAGGGCATGGGCGCCGTCGTGGCGGCCCAACTCCCCAAACAACTTACCGCCGCGACGCGCGACGCCAACCCCGCCCTCGTCAAGAAGGTCCATGACTGGATGGACTCGCAGCGACCCGCCGGCGCCGCGGCCGCCATCCTCGGCATGATGGACCGCGCCGACTTGCGCGGCAAGCTCGCCGCGTGGAACATGCCCTGCCTCGCCGTCGCCGGCGACCAGGACGAGGTCATCCCGATGGACGAGGTGATGCGCCTCGCGCAGGCGTTCCGCGGCTCGGAGACGGCCATCATCTCCGGCGCGGCGCACCTTGCGCCGGTCGAGCAGGCGGCGCGCTTCAACAAGGAAGTCGTCGCCTGGCTGACGCGGACGTTCCCGCTCGCTAAGCTCCGTTAGCGCAACAGTGCCATCGCATTGTCGCGCAGGATGGCCCGGTTCGCCTTCGCCGAGAGGCCGAGCGCGAGGAACGCCTCGATGTTGGGGCCCATTCCGGGGACTCCGGGGCCGGGCCAGTCGCTTCCCCAGAGCGTGCGCGGTGCAAGGGCCTCCAGGTCGCCGAAGTAGTCGGGCAGGCGCCGTGGCGGACAACTGGAGAGGTCAAGCCATGCGTTCGGATGCTTGCTCAGGATGGCCAGCGCGGTCTGCGTGTGGTCGGGGCGTCCTCCATGGGCAAGGATGATTCGGAGCTTGGGGTGGCGCGCGCAGACAGCCGCGATGGGCGCAGGGTCCGCGAACCTGTTGTCGGAGCCCGGGAAGCGGCTGGTGCCGGTGTGGAAGATGACGGGCATCCCAAGACGTTCGCAGGCGGCAAAGGCCGGTTCCAGGCGCTGGTCGTCGGGGGAGACGTGCTGGTGGACGGTGTGGACCTTGAGGGCCTGGATGCCGAGGTCGTGCAAGCGTTCGATGGACTCCTCGCTTGCCGCGTCCACTTCGACGCCTCCGACCGCGACAAGCCGCTCCGGGTCTGCTTCGACGTAATTCGCGACCCACTCGTTCACTTCGGGGCCGTAGCCCATCACCTTCTTCGCGCAGTAGTTGATGAGCCAGGATTGTGCAACGCCTTCGCGGTCCATGTGCTCCAGGAACGCCTCCGGGCTCGCGACGAAGCGCTCCATCAGCGGAAATGTGGCGTTGCTTCGAATGGTCGTCTGCGCGGCCGGCGTCATCAGGTCGAAGCGGTTGACGTGGACGTGGCCGTCCACCACCGGGATTCCGGCGTGGCGCCAGCGGGCATCCGTCATGCCTTAGGTTTCTCCAAGAACGCGCGCAGGGCCTGTTGGGTCTCTGGGCGCCCGTGCAGGGCGACGAACTCCTCGATCTCGCGTTCAAGGCCTTGGCCGTAGGGAAGCGCGGTGGCGGCGTGGAGGGCGCGCTTGGCGGCCGCGAGGGCCGCGGGGTCGTGGCGCGCCATCGCAGTGGCTAGTTCAGTGGCGCGCGCTACGGCTTGTCCCTCGGGCACGACGAGGTCCACGAGTCCCATGGCGAGCGCCTCGGGGGCGCCGACCCCGTCGCCAGTGAGGACGAGACGGGCTGCGCCGCCGCGGCCGAGGAGACGGACCAGGCGTTGCGTTCCACCGCCGCCCGGGATGAGGCCGAGGGCGATCTCGGGTTGCCCGAGCTTGGCCTTCTCGCTCGCGACGCGCAGGTCGCAGGCCGTGGCGAGCTCCAGGCCCGCTCCGAGGGCGTGACCGTTGAGGGCGGCCACGACGGGCTTGCGGAGCTGCTCGACGACGGAGTAGATGTTGGGCGGTTGCAGGAAGTCGCGCTGCTCGGCGCTGGAGCGGGCGACCAGTTCGCGCACGTCGGCCCCGGCCGCGAACGCGGAGCCGGCCCCGGTGAGGACAAGGGCGCCGACGGAGGCGTCGTTCTCGGCCTCGTGCAGGCAGGCGATGAGCTCGGCGCGGAGCGCGGCGTTGAGGGCGTTGCGGGCCTCCGGACGGTTGAGGGTGAGGACGCGGACGCGGCCGTCGTCACGGGCGAGGACCAACGCGGTGTCGGTCATGGCAAGATGCGCTCCTTCGGCGTGCCGTCGGACCAGTCGTAGAGGCCCTTGCCGGACTTCTTGCCCAGTTCGCCGCGCGCGACGAGCTTGCGGACGATGGCGGGAGCGTCGAACTGCGGCCCGAGCATCGTCTTGAGGTACTCGCTGATGCCGAGGCGCACGTCGAGGCCGACGAGGTCGGAAAGCTCCAAGGGGCCCATCGGGTGGCCGTAGCCCAGTTTCATCGCGGTGTCGATGTCGCGCGCCGAGGCGACGCCCTCCTCGAGCATGCGCATCGCCTCGTTGCCGAGGATGATGCCGAGGCGGCTGGTCGCGAAACCCGGGGAGTCCTTGGCGACGATGGTG
>JAHFTW010000011.1 GCA_023269235.1 Thermoplasmata archaeon | reverse complement strand
ACGCGCACCGAGATGGCCCGCGCACAGCAGGCCCTGCAGGTCGAGGCACGCCACAAACTCCAGCTCGCCGAGCAAGCGCTCTCCGCTCTCACGGCGCAACAGAAGGAGTTGGCCAAGGCCCTCGCGCACTCCTCCACCGCCCAAGTCGACTCGGCCGCGCTGGCGCCGCTCGTGGCCCAACTCCCGGCGCGGCGGTCCGCGCTGGAGGAAGGGCGCCAGCGTTCCGCTGCGGCGGCCCTGCGCGCCGAGCGAATGCGGCAGGTCGCGCAGTTCGAGTCCCATCTTGCCGTCCTCGCGGCCGCTCTCGCGCAGCCCACGCCGCCCGACCCCGGCCCGGCGCCCGCCGTGGCCGCGTCGCAAGACCGCCGCGATGCCCTTGCCGTCCAAGCCGCGTCGCTCGCCACGCAGGAACGCGAGGCGTCCCGCCATCTTGCCCACTTGCGCGGCCTCGGCGCGGACGGACCGTGCCCCACGTGCGATCGCCCTCTCGAAGGCCATCTTCCCACGCTCCTCGCTGCGCAGGAGACGCTGGTCTCCGCGCGCGCCGCCGAGGTCGCCCGCCTCCGCGCCGAGCTCGCCACCGCCGAGGCGACGCTCCAGCAAGCGCGCCAGGCGGAACGGGCGCACGTGACCGCTTTGCAGCAGCGGACGCAGGCCCTCGCGGTGCGTGCGCATCAGGAGGCCGAGGCGCAGCGCGCCCGCGCGGCACTGGCCGAAGCGCGTGCCGGGTTGCCTCCCGAGGCCGCGCCTGCGGACCTTGTCCCTCTCCAGCGCGCCGTTGCCGAGGCCGAAGCCGCAAACGCCGCGCTGCACCGCCTCGCCGCCGCGGCGGAGCGGCTTCCTGCGTTGCGCAGGGACCACGACGCCCTCGCCCAGCGGGTCTCCGCCTCCGAGGGGGAGGTCGCCTTGCTTCGCGCCGATCCTCTCCTTGGCGAACCTGACCCGTTGCCGGCCGCGCAGCGCGCCGGGCTGGACGCGCAGCGCGCCGAGCAGGCGGCCGTCGCCGTCCTGGTCGCCGCGCAGGCCCGCCTCGGCCAGGCCGCCGCCGCGCTCGCTTCCGCCCAGGACGCCCTGCGGCGGGAAGCAGGCCGGCAGGCGACGGAGGATGCCCTGTCGCGCGACGCCCGGTCCTGGAGCCTCCTCGCCGGCCGCGCAGGCGACGGCCTGCTCGACCGCTTCCGCGACCACCTCGCTTCCCGCATCGGCCCCGCCCTCCAGGCGGAGGCGAGCCGCCTGCTCGCGCGCTTCACCGGCGGCCGCTACAACGAGCTCCTCCTCGACGCCGACTTCGGGCTCTACATGACCGAAGGCGGCGTGCCCTACGAGCTTGGACGCTTCTCGGGCGGGGAGCAGGACGCCGCCCACCTCGCCTTGCGCCTGGCCGCAAGCCGTCTCGTCGCGGAGCGCTCCGGCGCGGACCTGCGATTGCTCGCCCTCGACGAGGTGTTCGGCTCCCTCGACCGCGAACGGCGCGACCAGGTCGTGGCGACGCTCGAAAGCCTCGGCGGCCTCTACAGCCAAGTGCTCGTCATCAGCCACCTGGAGGGGCTGCGGGAGGCGCTCGGGCAAGCCGTCG
Source organism: Thermoplasmata archaeon (assembly GCA_023269235.1). GTDB lineage: Archaea > Thermoplasmatota > E2 > JACPAO01 > JAHFTW01 > JAHFTW01. The sequence continues at coordinate 58,956 of JAHFTW010000011.1, read as the reverse complement.
AGGTCGTGGACCAGGACGGGGCGGCGACCCTCACGGTCCACAACGGCTAACCGGACCCGCTCGACTCGCTGGGGCGTGGACATCGAGGAGGCCGTGCAGGAGGCCCGCAAACTGGGGGCGAGCTACGCCGAGGCGCGCGAGGAGACCGTCGAGGAGAACCGCGTCCATCTCCAGGACAACGACCTGCGTGGCCTCGTCTCCGGCACCATCTCCGGCTTTGGCCTACGCGTCCTGGTGAACGGCGCGTGGGGGATGGCCTCCAGCAACGACCTCTCCCGCGTCGCGATGCGTTCCGCCGTCCAGGACGCCGTCGCCATGGCGCGCGCGGTCGCCGGCCAGGGTCGCACTCCGGTCCGGCTTGCCGACGCGCCGGCGCTGCGCAAGTCCGTGGACTGGAAGGCCAAGATGGACCCGCGGCGTGTCGCGCCCGAGGAGAAGATCGCGGTCCTTCGCCACCTCGACGCGACGGTCCGGGCCGTCTCCGGCATCGGCAACGTCACCGCCGCGAGCACGGACGCCACCGTGTCGAAGCGCCTCGTCACCTCCGACGGCACCGACTTGCGCTGGAGCCTTGTCCGCACGGTCGTCCAAGCCCACTTCACCGCGAAGGGCGATGGCCAGCTCGCCGGCCGCTCCACGCGCGTCGGCGCCACCGCCGGATGGGAGATCCTCCAGGCCGAGGACCCCTATGCGAAGGCCGAGAAGGCGGCCCGCGCCGCCGTCGCCGCGCTCGGCGCCCCCGCCGCGAAAGGCGGTCGCCGCACCGTCGTCATCGACCACGAACTGGCTGGCGTCTTCGCGCACGAGGCCGTCGGCCACGCCTCGGAGTCCGATCTCATCACCGCGGGCGAGTCCTGCTTCAAGGGCCGCATGGGGCAGAAGCTCGGCGTGGACGGACTGCACATCCGTGACGACTCCACCGTGCCGGGTGGCTTCGGCAGCTTCCCGTTCGACGACAACGGCGTGGCGGGGGCGAGCAAGCCCATCCTCCAGGACGGCGTCCTCGTCGGGTTCCTCTGCGACCGCGAGAACGCGGCCGAGCTGGGGATGCGCCCGAACGGCGCCGCGCGTGCGCAAGACTACGGCAGCCGCCCGCTCGTGCGCATGTCGAACACGCTCATCGCGGCCGGCGACGTGCCCGAGGACGAGGTCTTCGCCGGCATCAAGGACGGCGTGTACTGCAAAGGCTCGCGCGGCGGCCAGGTGGACTGCGCGCGCGGCACGTTCCTGTTCAACGCGCAGGAGGCCTACCGCATCGTGGACGGCGAGGTCACGACCCCGCTGCGCGACGTGAGCCTCACCGGCGACATCCTCAGCACGCTCCTCAACATCACGGCGCTCGGCGACACCGCCCGCATGGGCGACCCCGGCTTCTGCGGCAAGGGCCAATGGGTCCCCGTCTGCGACGGCGGCCCGCTCGTGCGCATCAAGGATTGCCTTGTGGGAGGTGCGGCATGAGCGCCCGCCCTGCCGTCGCGGACACGATGCTGGCGCGCGCCGAGCGGCTCGTCGAGCAGGCCGCGTCCCGCAAGGTCGAGGCCGAAGTGTACCTGGAGCAGGGCCGCAGCCTCGACGCCGAGATCGAGAAAGGCGTCCTCTCCGGCATGGCGAGCCACGCCTCCGGCGGCGGCGCGTGGCGCATCGTGAAGGACGGCCGGCTCGGCTTCGCCTACTTCGCCGACGACACGAAGGCGGTCGCCGCGCTCGAGGCCGCGCTCACGCTCTCCCGCCTCGCCCCCGCGAAGGGCTTCCAGCTCCCGCATCCGACCAAGCCTTCCGCCCTGCCGGTGCAGTGGGACGAGGCCGTCGCGCACCCTGACCCGGCCAAGGCGCTCGCATGGGCGCAAGAGCTTCTCGTGGGCGCCCGCTCAGCGGAGCCCAAGCTCCAAGTCTCGGGGGGCGGCATCGGCCTCTCCTGGGGCGCCTCCGCCCTCGCCAACACGAACGGCGTGCGCGCGAGCGACGCGGCGACCCAGGCCGGCGCCTCCGTCAGCGTCGTCCTCGAAGAGGGCGAGCGCTCCATCTCGACGGGCGAGATGGCGGTTTCGCACCGCCTCGACCTGGACCCGCGCGCGGTCGGAGCCAAGGCGGGGGCAACCGCGAAGTCGCTTGCGGGGCCGAAGCCCGCGAAGGGTGGAGCGCGCGACATCGTGTTCCGCCCCGAGGCGTGCCTGGAGCTCGTCGCGGGCCTTGCGGTCGCGGCGGCCACCGGCGACGAGGCGATGCGCGGAAAGACCGTCTGGTCCGGCAAGCTGGGCCAGGCGGTCGCAGCACCGGGGCTCTCCATCGTGGACGCCCCACTCGACCCGTTGGCCATCGGCGGCTGCGCGGTGGACGACGAGGGAACCGCGACGCGCCGGCTCCCCATCGTGGAGGGTGGCATCCTGCGCTCGTACGTGTTCGACGCCTGGGACGGCCACGAGCACAAGCAGGCCACGACCGGGAGCGCCGTGCGCGGTGGCTGGACGACGCGACCCACGGCGGACACGCATCATCTCACCCTCGAAGGCCCGGCGTTCGGGCTGGACGCTCTCCTCGCCGGCGTGGACGAGGGGTTCCTCGTCGAATCGGTCTTGGGCGCGCACACCGCGAACGAGACGACGGGGGAGTTCTCGGTCACGGCGCCCAACGCGTGGCGCATCCACAAAGGGGCCCTTGCGGGCGCGGTCTCGGACATCGCCATCGCCGGGGACATGGCGAGTCTTCTGGGCAGCGTGGATGGCATGTCGCGCGAGATCCGGCGCATGGACGGCGCGAGCATCCCACACGTGCGCGCGCGCGGCCTGCAGGTCTCGGTGTAGTCACCCGCCTGGACACAGATTCAGCAGATTCTTTCGAGCATATTCTGCCTCATTGGTCAATCCAGCTGCGGACCCGGCCGCCAAAATGGAACAGAAGAAAGACCCCGAAGCAATCTGCTGAATCTGTGTCTCGGTGGAGGAGTCGGGTGGAGGCCAACGATACGCAAACCGTTATGTCGTCCGGCGCCGGCATCCCCGTGTGCGCATCACGCTGGACGCTGAGACTTTCCGCGCGCTCGCCTCCACGACGCGGCTCTCCGTGCTGCGCGCCCTGGACGAGCGCCGCAAGACCCTCACGGAGCTGGCGCGCGACCTCGCCCTCAACAAGGCGACCGTGCACGAGCACCTGCAGCTCCTCTGCGCCGCCGAGCTGGTGAAGAAGCGCGACGACGAGGGCCGCAAGTGGATCTACTACGAGCTCACGTGGCGCGGGCAGAAGATCCTCCACCCGCAGGAGACGACCACGTTCAACGTCCTGCTCGGCCTCTCCGTGCTCGCGGCCGGGGGCGGCGGGGCGCTTCTGGTCCAGGCCTTGCTCACGGCCAACGAGCAGGCCGCGCTCACGAACCCTCCCCCGACCGAATCTCCTTTTGCGTCCCCTGCCGCGGCCCCCCAGGCCGACTCGGGCAGCTCCAGCGCCTCCGCCACCTCCTCCGGCTCGCCCGCCCAGGGCGCGGCTGCGCCGGAGGCGATGGACCAGAAGGCCGCCTTGGGGGCCGCCCCTTCCTCGTCGCCGGCGCACGACTCTTCCGGGCTCCTCGACCACGGCGGAGGCTTCGCGCTCGCCCTGCTGGCCTGCGGGGCCCTGTTCGGATTGCTCTCCTTCCTGCTGCGGTTCCGCCTCCGCCCCAAGCAGCCCGAGTCCCCCGGCCTGGAGTAAGAGCGCGAACCAATCCGGAACACCCTTGAACGCCGCAAGGGTGAGCCGTTCATGGCTTTCGAACTGCAGGTGGTGAGCCATCCCCCGCTCACCGGCGAGATGGACGGCGTGCGCCTCGCCAAACTCTGGTTCGACCAGATCGGCTACGTCGCCCGCAAGGGGCCCGACAACGGCATCGCGTTCAAGCTGTTCTACGAATGTTTCCTCCTCCACCCGACGCAGCCGTGGACCGTCGAGGAGCTCGCGGCCGCATGCTCGACCTCCATGCCGAGCATCTACCGCCACCTGAACAAGCTGAAGGATTACGACATCATCGAGGACTTCTTCCTCGACCTCCCCGAGGGCCAGACCGGGGACCGCAAGCGCGCCTTCCGGCTGCGCTACGGCGACCTGGCGAAGGCGTGGAACTTCGCCGAGGCGCACTTCCAGCTCGCCATCGAGAACTACCGCAAGACCGTGGACCACCTCGAGCAACTGCTCAAGGAAGCGCGCACGAAGGCGTAGTTAGCCCGCCGTTCTCGCAGCGTCCGCACACAGCCGCAGGAACGCCTCATGGAGGCGCGTGTCGCCCGTGAGCTCCGGATGAAACGCGGTGCCGAGGATGCGGCCCTTTTGGATCGCCACGATGCCGCGCTCGGTCTTGGCGAGGACCTGCGTCGGCTCGGACACCGTCGTCACGACCGGGGCGCGGATGAAGACGGCGGGGACGGTGCCGACGCCCTCCACGGCGACCGCAGACTCGAACGAGTCCTTCTGCCGGCCGAAGGCGTTGCGGTCCACCTCGCAGTCGAGGAGCCCCAGAAGCTCGATGTCCTTGTCCGCGACGTCGTGCTTGGCGCTCGTGGCGAGCAGGATGAGGCCCGCGCAGGTCCCGAACAGGGCGAGGTCCTGGTTGGCACGCGCCAAGACGATGGGCTGGAGGCCGCTGGAGCGCAGCAGGCGGCTGATCGTGGTGGACTCGCCGCCCGGGAGAACGAGGCCTGCGCAGCCCACGAGGTCGGCGGGAGTTCGGACGGCAACCGGCTCGACGGCGACGCCGATCGCCTCCCCGGCGCGCCGCAAGGCGTCCATGTGCTCGCTCACGGCACCCTGCACCGCGAGCACGCCGACCTTCACGGGCGCGGCGACGTGCCCCTGCATCAAGACGTTTCGGGATACGGCCCGGCTTCCCGGTGGATGTACTCGATGGGCCGTTCCTGGACAATCGTGACATGGCCCTGGTAGTCGAGGCCGGAATACGAGTTGACCTTCACGTCGTAGATTCCCTCCGGCAGGACCGCGTGAAGGTTGGGGCCCCACAGCACACCCTGCTCGTCGGTGTACGGGGAGCCGATGGACCACACCTCATTGCCGGCGTCGTCCACGATGCTGAGGTCGATGTCCTGCTTCGGGTCGCGCGGCCCGCCCGTCTGCTCGATGCGGATGGTCAGGCGCGCGACGGTATGCGTTAGCGCGAACCCCACGGTGGCCTGGTTGAAGCCCTCCATGGCGGGGATGGCCCCGGTGAGGAGGCCGCGGTTGCCGCGCAGGCTCACGTCGGCTTCTGCGTAGAGGTTGTCGTGCGGCGCGGAGGCGTACTGCTGCAACCAGCAGGAGGAGGTGAAGGTCACGTGGCTCGGCTTGTCGCCGCCCCACAAGATGGTCTGGCCGGGCCCCTGCGCGCCATCGAGCGTCAAGCCGGTGAGCAGCAGACGCGGGCGGTCGCCGGGCTCCATCACGAAGCCGCCCTTGGCGAGCGCCAACGTCTCGGTGTAGTGGTCAATCTGGCCTGCCGTCGGGGTCACCGTGTTGTACTCCACGGCGTAGGCGGGCTGGAGGCTGCGGTTGCTGCCGAACTGGTTGAACAAGTGGTAGCCTTGGCCGGTGGGGCCGCCGACGATGATGGGCGCGGGCGTGCCTTCGGAGCGGACCCAGACCTCAACGGTGACGTTGCCTTCCAAATGGAGGCCCGTCACGGGGGCCCCAAGCCACTCCTTGAGGTCGTTGGTCAGGAAGCCCTGCGTGAATCCGTTTCCCGGCGATTCGCCGGCGGCCGGAAGGTCGGGCACCAGGGCTTGGTCGGGACCTAGGAACAAGGTGGTTTGGCGGACAGGTTGAGCGGCGCAGACGGCTTTGGCTTCTCGGTAAGCCGCATACGGATCCGCCTGCCCAGAGCCGCCCTGCGGCGCCGCGCAACCGCCCAGGAGCACGAGGCAAAGGACAAGGCACGCGCCGCGCACCACCCTCGACCCGGGAGGCCTGCCTTCAAGCTTGCCTTCATGTAGAAGGGGCAAGTCGGCGCGGCCGTGGAGATGCGCAAAGGCCAGCACCCGTTGACCTTGCTCGTGGTGCAGGTGCTCTTCGGGCTCTTCCCCGTCGCCGGCAAGAAGGTCCTGCCGTATCTCGACCCGTTCCCGCTCCTCGCCGTCCGCCTCACGGGCGCCGCGTTCTGCCTCCTCGTCCTCCACCTCCTCCTCGTGAAGAACCCCATCCCCATCCGGAAGGAATGGAAAGGAGTCCTCGGCCTGAGCCTGCTCGGCGTGGTCTTCAACATGGGCTTCTTCATGGTCGGCCTCCAGTTCACGACCTCCGTCAACGCGGTCGTCGTCATCACGACGATTCCGGTCTTCACCTACGCCCTGGCCGTGGCGATGGGCCGGGAGAAGCTTGGACCCCGCCGCGCCGTCGGCATCGCGGTCGCCCTCGCCGGCGTCGTCTACCTCGTCGCGTCGAGCTACCAAGCCAGCTGGCGCCACGCGCTGGGCGACCTGCTCGTCATGGCCAACGCGCTCAGCTACGCCGCGTTCTTGGTGCTCGCGCGCCCCATGATCCAGCGCTACGACCCGCTGAGCCTCACGACCTGGATGCTCCTCGTCGGCACCGCCGTCTTCCTCCCGCTCGGCCTCCTCGGGGGCCTGCGCGGGCAGCTCGCCGCCGCCCCGTCGGAGACAATGGGCTGGCTCATGTTCATCATTGTGGGCGCCACGGTGCTCACGTACACCCTCAACGCGAAGGTGCTGCGCCACGTCCCGGCCTCCACGGTGGCCATCTTCACCTACGTCCAGCCCATCTTCACCGCCATCGCGGCCTACTTCGTGCTTGGCGCCCCGCTGGAGGCCAAGGTCATCCCGGCCGCCGTCGCCATCTTCGCCGGCGTCTGGCTCGTGGCCCGCAAGGCCCCCGCGGTCATCGAAGGGCAGACGGTCGTCGAGTAGGACGCTGAGACTGCCCTCTCTTCCAAGAACCCGCCCTCCCCCCCTCCAAATCTTGCCGGCAAGGTTAAGCCGGTGAAGAGCCGTGTTTCGGCGTGGTCGTCGGCTGGGGCTTGCTCGCATGGTTCAAGCGGATGGCCGAACCGCACGCCGATGTCAAAGACGAAGCCGTGCGGCGCCGGGTCAAGCTCATCCTAGCCGTCACCCTGATTGGAATTCCTCTTGAGATTCTCGATGTGGCCACCGCGCCTTTCACTTCCGCCCCCCAGGGATTGGACCCCCTAGTCCAAACGGTGCTCTCGACCTTCACCTTCGTCAGCATCATCGCGACGTACCTTGTGGCCCGCTCGCGCCGGGCCGAGTTGTCCTTCCCCCTCTTCGTTCTCCTCCTCACCCTCGTGTCATGGTTCTATGTCTACCAAGGGGTGGGACGGCCCTTCCACGACGCCATGCTGGCTTTTCCCCCGTTTGTGATCGTGCTGGCGGGCCTGTTCGGAGGGATTCCTCTCATTGCGACGGCGACGGTCGTCAACGCGGTGCTGGTCTTCCTCGAGCCGGCCAGCCATGGGCCAGACTGGTATTCGCGGTGGACCTTCGTTTCCATCTATCTCCTCACCGGCGGCTTTCTGGTCATCGCGGCGTTCATGCGCTCGAACGACACGAAGACCATTCGCCAACGGACATTGGACGCCCAACAAAGCGAGGAACGATTCCGCATTCTCGCCCAGTCGGCCTCCGAAGGCCTCCTCATCCACGAGAACGGGACCATCCTCGACTCCAACGAGGCCGCGAGCCGCCTGCTCGGGTACACGCCCTCCGAGTTCCGGCAGATGCGCATCCTCGACCTCACCGCCCCCGCGTCCCGCGCCAAGGTGACCCAAGTCATCCGTGAGAACCAGGATTCCACGTACGAGACCGAGCTCGTCCGCAAGGATGGCTCCGTCCTCACCGTCGAGACCCACAGCCGCCCACTCCCCTTCGGGGGGCGAACCGTCCGCGTGGCGGCCGTGCGTGATGTCTCCGCCGAACGCGCCATCCGCGCCAAGCTGGAGCAAGCCAGCCGCGACGCGGAAGCCGCCTCTGCGGCGAAGTCGAACTTCCTCGCGACCATGAGCCATGAACTGCGCACGCCGCTCAACGCCGTGCTCGGCTACGCGCAACTCTTGGAGGAGGAGCATCCGGAGGGAAAGAACCGCGACATGCTCACGACGATGCGCTCCAGCGCCGAGCACCTGCTCTCCATCGTCAGCAACATCCTGGATTTTACCAAGAGCGAAGGCGGCGCCGTCGCCTTGGACCCGAAACCCACCGACCTCGCCGCCCAAGTCCGTCAGGCGCTGGAGGGCCAGGTCGCGGATGCAAACGCGAAAGGCCTCCGGCTGGAGTGCTTCATCCCAGAGCCCGCGGCCCCGTTGGTCCTCGCGGACGCCACGCGGCTCCAGCAGATCCTCCGGGTGCTCCTCTCCAACGCCATCAAGTTCACGCAGACCGGCCAAGTCGACGTTCAACTGGGTTGGGAAGCCGATGGCGCGCAGGTGCACGTCACGGTCCTCGTGCGCGACACCGGGTCGGGCATCCGGCAGGAGATCCTGCAGACGCTCTTCAACCCGTTCTCCCAGGCGGACTCGAGCATGACGCGCGCGCATGGGGGCGTCGGCATTGGACTGGCCCTTGCCCGCCGTCTTGCGATGGCGATGGGAGGGGATGTCCAGCTCACGAGCCAGCCCGGGGTCGGCACCATCGCGACCGTCCGGCTGCACCTCAAGGCGTGCGGCCCAGGAAGCGGCACCGCCATGGCGCCCATTGCCCCGGCGCCCGCCAATGCGCGTATCCTTGTTGCCGAGGACGACCCGGTCAACCAGAAGGTCATCGCCCGGATGCTGGAGAGGCTGGGTCACAAGGCGCACATCGTGCCCGACGGCCGGCAGGCCGTGGAGGCGGCAGCACACCATCCTTTCGACCTCATCTTGATGGATCTCCATATGCCCGTCATGGACGGGCTTGAGGCGACGCGGCGGCTCCGGGCCGCAGGGAACCGCATCCAGATCGTAGCGCTGACGGCCGACGCCTTGGTTGGCGACCGGGAAAAGTGCCTGGCCGCGGGAATGGACAACTACCTGTCCAAGCCGGTCCGACTGGACCAGCTGAAGGACGCCCTCAAAGGCGCGGTGTCGGCCCCCAATTAGTGGCCGCGGTCGGCCAAACGGACGTCAAGCTCGTCGGCGCTGCGGCCCACCATGGGCTCGCCGAGCTCCTTGGAGATCTCGCCGATGAGCTTGGCGTCGTCGAAGTGCGTCGTCGCCTCGACGATGGCCTTGGCGCGCTTCTTCGGGTCGCCGGACTTGAAGATGCCCGAGCCGACGAAGACGCCGTCGGAGCCCATCTGCATCATGTGCGCGGCGTCGGCGGGGGTCGCGATGCCGCCCGCGGTGAAGTCCACGACGGGGAGGCGGCCGAGCTTGCGGACCTCGCCGAGCACGTCGCGGATGCCGCCCAGGAGCTCCTCGTAGGGGAGGCCCGCGTAGGCGGCGTCGAGGTCGGCCTCCTCCAGGCCCATGTCCTCGAGGACGGCCTGGTTGAGCTGGTCGTAGCGGGCGACGAAGGAGTCGGTCAGCGTGTCGAGCGCCGCGTCGTCCATGGTCTTGACCATCTGGACCGCGCGGCTCATCATGCGGCGGTGGCGGATGGCCTCCGAGACGTCGCCGGTGCCAGCCTCGCCCTTGGTGCGGATCATGGCGGCGCCTTCGGCGATGCGGCGCACGGCCTCGCCGAGCTTGGTGGAGCCGCAGACGAAGGGGACGGTGAAGTCCTTCTTCAGGACGTGGAAATAGGGGTCGGCCGGGGTGAGGACCTCGGACTCGTCGATCATGTCCACGCCGAGCGCTTCGAGTACCTTGGCCTCCGCCGTGTGGCCGATGCGGCACTTGGCCATGACGGGGATGCTGACGGCGTCGATGATCTTGGCGATCATCGAGGGGTCGCTCATGCGCGACACGCCGCCCTGGGCGCGGATGTCGGCGGGCACGCGCTCGAGGGCCATGACGGCGACGGCGCCGGCCTCCTCGGCGATGACCGCCTGGTCCGCCGTGGTGACGTCCATCACGACGCCGCCTTTTTGCATCTTGGCGAAGCCGCGCTTGACGAGCTGGGTGCCCCAGCGCAGCGTCTCCAAGTCGAAGGACCGGCTCATTCCAGGCGCGGCCATGGCTTCTGCGATTTAAGCGGCTGTGCCAACGCTCCGGCAGGGCGTCACGGTCATGACATCCAAGAAAAGGGGAAGAAGAAGGGGGAGGAGACAGGCAGAGAGCCCGCGTAGAATTTACTTCTTCTTCGCGGTCTTCTTGCTCGTCTTCTTCGTCGTCTTCTTCGTCGCCTTCTTAGCGGTCTTCTTCGCGGCCATGTGTGCATTCACCCCCGTGTCACCAACGGCTTCTCTGTACAATAAGGATACCGAATCAACTCGCGCACATGAAAAGTGCGGCCCGGACTTGTCGAGGAGCGCGGCGTTCGTGGCCGCGAAGGCCCTGCGCGGGCGCGGCAACGTTATCGCGCGGCGTGTGCTCGCGGAGCCCGCCCCTCGATGACGAGGTTATCCCAGGCTGAGGGCTTGATATCCCCATTTGTGAACGGAAGCTCAACGCGGAGAGGGGCACTTTCAACAGGAGAAAAAGGCGCGCGGTGGCCGCGTCACGCCTTGGACATCTTCTGCCGGTCCCACACGAACGCGAACAGCGCCGCGACCTCGACGAGGAGCCAGAACACGAGGGCTCCAAGCTGGCCCGTGAAGAACGAGACGAAGATGGAGACGACGGCGATGGCGCAGAAAACCAGCAGCACTGCGCCGAGCGGCGTCGTGCGCAGCGGACCGATGTGGAGGACGCCAAGGCCTTTCTCGCCGGCGACGGAGGACCGGGTGCGTCCCGGGCGCTGGGCCATGGGACGCGGGTCGTAGCTCACGCGCTTGCCCCCGGGAGGTGGGCTTTGAGGCCTTCCTCGACGGCGTGCCGGAGGCCCTTGCGCAGGCCGAGCGCGAAAAGGAGTTCGCACGCGATGAAGAGCGGCGCGATGAGGACCTGGAAGACGTTGTCCACGAGGGCCGGCTTGCGGTGCTCCCAGACGCTGTGGCCGAGGATCTGCGCGACCCAGCTCACGGCGAAGACGATGGCGAAGAAGGGGAACGCGAGCGTCGGGAGGGCGGCGTGGACCTCGGTGACGGTGACGAGCAGCACGGTGAAGGCAATCGTGAGCACGATGCCGAGGCCCAGGTCGAGGGCGAGGTAGTAGGCGAGGACCGCCGCGCTGACCAGGAGGGCGGGCGTGAGCTGCAGTCCAGCGACGGGGGCGAGGACCGGGAAGGCGAGAAGCCCCATCGCGCTCCAGGTGATGAGCGGGACGAAGACGGCGTGGATGGCCTTGTTCGTGCCGTCGCGGTGGTAGGCGGCGTACACGGAGAGCTGCTCGGTGAGGCCCTTCATGCCGGACGAACCGCGTTCCCGGTACTTCTTGCTGCCGCCAGGCCCCCAACAACCCCAAATCGCCCCCCTCCGTCGGCGCCGCCATGGCCAAGGCCGCCTCCCGCGCCAAGACGACCGTCAAGAAGCCCGCGAAGGCGGTGGCCAAGCGTGCCGCGAAGCCCGCCGCGTCGGCCCCGAAGGCCCTCGTCCCTCTCGACCCCGTCGTGCGCGGCGTGGACGGAAAGGCGGCGGAGGCCCTCGCGGCGCGCCTCAACCGGTTCCAGAACAAGAACACCTGGTGGCGCCACAACCAGAACGGCACGCTGGCTCAGTTCGACGCCGCCTTCGACGCCGCCGTGGCCAAGCTGCGCAAGCAGCTGGCGGCGCCCAAGGGCAACGACCACCCGCTCTGCATCGGCGCGAAGCAGGCCGGCGGCGAGGGCGCCTTCACGACCCTGAGCCCCGCCGACCCGTCCGTCGCGACCGGCACCTGGGCCATCGGGACCCCCGCGCACGCCAAGCAGGCCATCGCCGCCGCGAAAGAGGCCTTCCCCGCCTGGTCGGCCAAGCCGTGGCAGGAGCGCGCCGCGATCCTGGAGAAGGCCGCCGACCTGTTCACCGAGCACTTCTACGACCTGTGCGCCGTCATGAGCCTGGAGGCGGGCAAGACGCGCTTCGAGGCCTCCATTGACGTGGACGAGGGTGTGGACTTCCTGCGCTACTACGCCTTGACGGTGCGCGAGATGGACGGCTTCGACGTCCTCATGGGCAAGCCGTTCCCGAACGAGACCTGCCGCAGCGTGCGCAAGCCGTGGGGCGTCTTCGCGGTCGTCTGCCCGTTCAACTTCCCTGTCGCCATCACCGCCGGCATGGCCGCCGCGGCGCTCGTGACCGGCAACACCGTCGTGCTCAAGCCGAGCAACAAGGGCTGCCTCAGCGGCTGGTGGGTGTACCGCCTGCTCATCGAGGCCGGCGTCCCCCCGGGCGCGCTCAGCTTCCTCACCGCCAACGACCATGCCCTCAGCACCGAGCTGCTGACGAACCCGGGCGTGGACGGCCTCGTCTTCACCGGCAGCAAGAAGGTTGGCGTCATGGCCTGGGAGGCCGCCGCCAAGAACGGCCGCCCCAAGCCCCTCATCGCCGAGATGGGCGGGAAGAACGCCGTCATCGTCTCCCCGCACGCGGACCTGGACAAGGCCGTGCAGGGCGTCTTCCGCAGCGCTTTCGGCTACTCCGGGCAGAAGTGCAGCGCCGCCAGCCGCGTCTACGTCCACGCCAAGGTCGCCAAGGACTTCACGGAGCGCCTCGTCAAGCTCACCCAGGCCGCCCGCGTCGGGCGCCCCTGGCAGAAGGAGACCTACATGGGCCCCGTCATCGGCGCCGACAAGCTCGCCCTCGTCGCCCAGCTCGCCGACGAAGTCCAGATGGCCGGCGGCCAGGTCCTCACGGGCGGCACGCGCGTCGGCCGCGACGCCGACGGGTCCCCGCTCAAGGGCCACTACATGGCGCCCACCATCGTCGCGGGCGTCCCGTTCGACCACCGCGTCTTCCGCGAGGAGTTCTTCATGCCCTTCCTCGCCGTCGCGACCTACACCGACTTCGGCCAGGCCATCGCCGAGGCCAACGCGGTCGAGTACGGCCTCACCGCGGGGCTGTTCTCCGAAGACAAGAAAGAACAGGAGACCTTCTTCGCCACCATCCAGGCCGGCGTCACCTACCTCAACCGCGCCGTCGGCGGCTCCACGGGCGCCGTCGTCAACGGACAGGCCTTCGGCGGCTGGAAGATGAGCGGGACGACCGGCACGGGTGCCGGCGGCCGCTACTACCTCCTGCAGTTCACGAAGGAGCAGTCGCAGACACGCGTCGCCTGAGCCAAAGGCTAAACGACCGCCGCGCAAGGACCCCCCGTGAAGTGGGCCCTGTGGCTCGTGGTCGTCCTGGTCGTGGCCGGCTGCGCGCAGGCACCCTCCTCGGGGTCGGGGGGCAGCGAGGCCGGTTTCCCTGCTGACCCGGGGTCCGAGCCGCTTGCCTCCATCCCCGCCCTGTTCGGCCACTCCAGCGCCGCGGCCACGGGAGGGTCCGAGCCCAGCATCCTCGCGGACAAGGAAGGCCGCTTCGTCTGGATCGGGGACACCGGGGGCACCTCCTGGTCCGACGACAACGGCACGAGCTGGCACCACATGGCCTACACAGGCAATCTCGGCGTCGCGTTCGGGGACGGGGTCGCTCTCGGCCAGGACGACCGGGGGCGCCTCTACGCCGCCTACCTGCACGACAACCGCATCGACGTGGCGCGCTCGGACGACGGCAAGACCTTCGCCCAGGCGACCTTGGCCGCTGGCGCGTTCGCGGGCGTGGACCGGCCCTGGATCGGCGCGCACGGGGACGGCGAAGTCGCCCTGTTCTACATTGATGCCGTCGGCGTCGTGTACTTCCCGGCCTTCGCGGGCCATTGCGCGCGCTCCACGGACGCGGGGCTGACGTTCACCGACCAGAACGTGGCCTCGACGACTCCGCAGGGCGGCAAGGCATTCTACGACACGGCAGGCCGCTTCTACTACAGCCAGTCGAACGGCGCGGTGAGTCGCTTCGACTCCACCTGTCGCGCCGGTGGACGGGAGATGACGCTCCTGGGGAGCCTGGGCCTCAACAACATGATTCAGGCCGACGCCGACGGCACCGACGTCTACATGGCCGCGGCCACCGCCGGGGTCTCGGAGATCACGCTGGCAGGGCGCCGCGACGACGGGACGACGCGCTCCCTCGTCGTCTCGCCCCCGGAGCTGCAGGCCAACACGTACGCGACGGTGAGCGCGTGGCGCGGCGACGCCGCGGTCGCGTGGTATGGCTCCACGTCCCCCGGCGACCCCTCGGCGGACGGGTTCACGGGCGATTTCAACGTCTACCTCTCCGTCGTGCACGACTTCTGGGGCGCGGCCACCGTGACGACGAGCCAGCTCACGGCGGCCCCCAACCACCATGGCACCATCTGCATGGGCGGCGTCGGTTGCACCGGCAACCGCGAGCTCCTGGATTACTTCATGATCGACCACGACCGCTGGGGCGGCCTCCACGTCGCCTACGTGGACGACGCGCACGGCGGCGGCACGTTCTACGCCCATGTCCCGCCGGAGCTCCTGCAAGGAGGACCCGCCGCCGGCGGTGCGCCGCACGCCGCGTTTGTGGCGACCGTGCAGGGGGACACCGTCACCGTGGACGCCCGCGGCTCGACGGCCGCGCCCGACACCAGCCTGCAGGGCTTCGCATGGGACTGGGGCGACGGGGGCCACGGGGCGGGCGAGACCGCGCAGCACCGCTACGCGAAGTTCGGCGCCTTCACGGTCACGCTGAACGTCACGGACGCCGCGGGGCGCACGGGGACCGCCTCGCGCAGCCTCATCGTCGAGTCCTCCTCGCCGTCCTCGACGCGGACCTCGACATCCGGGCACCCGTCGCAGCCGGCCGCGTCGTCCAAGGTCCCGGTCAAGGGGTCCGCCTCGTCGTCGCAAGCGGGCGACCCGACCTCCAGCGCGAAGGGGACCCCCGGCGTCGCGTGGCCCGCGACTGGGCTTGCCCTCCTTGGCGTGGCGTCCCTTGCGCAAGGGATTTCCAGGGGCCGCCTCTCGCGACGCCCATGAAGGCTCTCGCAGTCCTCGCCCTCCTCACGTTTGCCCTCCTGGCCGGCTGCTCCTCGATGCCCCCGGCGCCCACGGTCCTCACCCCGCAGGCCGACGGCAGCTACCTCATCCACATGGCGGGCACCCGGTTCGTCCCCGCCAACGCGCAGGTCCCCGTCGGCGCCAACGTCACCTGGGTCAACGACGAGTCCGTGGGCCACGACGTCACCGCCATGGACGGCTCCTTCTCGAGCGGCGGCGTGGCGAACCTGCAGAAAGGCAAGACCTACACCCACCAGTTCACCGTGGCCGGGACGATCGAGTACCACTGCGAGGCCCACCACGGCCTTGGCATGGAAGGCGTCCTGCACGTCGGCTAGAGCGCGGCGTCCTCTGCATCCCTGTTGGCCGGAGCCGGCCCTTTATCAACAATCCCGGTTTGGGAACGCACGATGACGGGACCTGGCGCGGTGCCCAAGAAGTACGCGCCCGACGCGATGGAACGGGCGGTGCTCGCCAAATGGAAGACCGAAGGCACGTTCCAGGCCCAGGTCGAGCAGGGCAAGGCCAACCTCAAAAAGGACCCGAGCCGGCGCTTCATCTTCCTCGAAGGCCCGCCGACGGCGAACGGCCTGCCCCACCCCGGCCACGTCCTGACGCGGACCCTGAAGGACTCCGTCTGCCGTTACCAGGCGATGCTGGGCAAGTGGGTGCCGCGCAAGGCCGGCTGGGACTGCCACGGCCTCCCCGTCGAGATCGAGGTCCAGAAGGAACTGGGCATCGAGCACGTGGACCAGGTCCTCGCCTACGGCATGGACAAGTTCAACGCGAAGTGCCGTGATTCCGTCTTCAAGTACAAGGCGAACTGGGAGCAGATGACGGAACGCGTCGGCCACTGGCTCGACTATGACCACCCGTACGTCACGATGGACGACTCCTTCATCGAGTCCGTCTGGTGGAGCCTGAAGCGGCTCTTCGACGCCGGCCTGCTCGCCAAGTCGCACAAGGTCGTCCCCTACTGCCCGCAGACCGGCACGAGCTACTCCAGCCACGAGGTCGCGCTCGGCTACAAGGACGTCGTGGACACCTCCATCTTCGCCAAGTTCCATCTCCTCGACGACGCCGACCACGCCCGCATCCTCTCCTGGACGACGACCCCATGGACGCTCCCGGGCAACGTCGCCCTCGCCGTCGGCGCGGACATCGACTACGTCAAGGTCAAGGTCGCGAAGACGAGCGACAAGGCAATCGCCAAGGAAGGCGAGGTGCTCATCGTCGCGAAGGCGCTCGTCAAGAAGGCGCTACGCAACGAGTCCACCATCCTGGCCGAGATGAAGGGCCGCGACCTCGTCGGCAAACGCTACTCGCCCCTGTTCCCTGGCGCCGTGGACGCGGCCGGCAAGAAGGCGTTCCAAGTCGTGGCCGCCGATTTCGTCACGACCGAGGATGGCACCGGCGTCGTCCACACGGCCGTCATGTACGGTGAGGACGACTACCAGCTCGGCATGAAGGAGAACCTTCCCGCCAAGCACACGGTCGGCCTGGACGGCAATTTCCACGCCAACGTCCCCGGCGGCGTCGCCGGGATGTACGTCAAGGCGCCCGCGACCGAGGCGGCCATCCTCGCGTGGCTCAAGGCGCACGACACGCTCTACCGCGACGAGAAGTACGAGCACTCCTACCCGCACTGCTGGCGCACCGGCCACCCGCTGCTCTACTACGCGATGGACTCGTGGTACATCCGCATGAGCACGCTGCGCGAGCAGCTGCTGGCCAACAACCAGGCCGTCAACTGGGTCCCCGACACCATCAAGGACGGCCGCATGGGCGACTGGCTGCGCAACGTCAAGGACTGGGCGTTCAGCCGAAGCCGCTTCTGGGGCACGCCGCTACCCGTCTGGGTCTGCTCGCAATGCAAGAAACAGACCTGCATCGGGTCCAAGGCTGACCTCGCGGCGCACGGCATCACCGTCCCCGAGCTGCACCGCCCCTACGTGGACCAGCCCATCGACTGCCCGCACTGCAAGGGCAAGAAAACGGCGGCCCGCGAGCCGTACGTCATCGACGTCTGGTTCGACTCCGGGGCGGCGCAGTTCGCGCAGTGGCACACCCTCGGCCTCGACAACCTCGACCTCCAGGCGCAGTGGCCCATTGACTTCATCACGGAAGGCCTCGACCAGACGCGCGGCTGGTTCTACAGTCTGCTCGCCTCCGCGACGGCGCTCGGCCAGAGCCCCGATGCGCAGAAGGCCAACCTGTTCCAAGGCCCCGCGTTCAAGAACTGCCTCGTGGGCGGCCTCATCCTCGCCGAGGACGGCCAGAAGATGAGCAAGTCGAAGAAGAACTACACGAGCCCCGACGCCGTCTTCGCCAACCAGGGCGCCGACGCGACGCGCTGGTACCTCCTCTCCGCGACCGCGCCGTGGCAGGACAAGCGCTTCTACGAGGAGGCGGTCCGCGACACGTTCGGGAAGTTCTTCGGCACGCTGTGGAACACGTTCCTTTTCCACCACCAGTACGCGACCCTCGACCACTGGACCCCGGAGAAAGCGGTTCCCCAGGCGCAGTGGAGCGACCTCGACCGCTGGCTCCTCAGCCGCCTGCACGCCACCGTCGCGGAGGCCCGCTTCGAGGCCGACCGGCTCCACCTCCACAAGGCGACGCGCGCCATCGAGGCGTTCGTCATCGACGACCTCAGCAACTGGTGGGTGCGCCGCAGCCGCGACCGCTTCTGGGCCGAGGCTGGCTCCAAGGACAAGCAGTCTGCCCACAGCGCGTTGTGGACCGCGCTCCACACCGTGAGCCGCCTTGTCGCGCCCTTCGCGCCCTTCATGGTCGAGACGCTCTGGGGCCACCTTCGCACGACCAGGGACCCCGCGTCGGTCCATCTCGCCAACTACCCCGAGGCGGGGCCGCGCGAGGAGACGCTCGAGCGCGAGATGGCGCAGGTGCGCGAGCTGGCCGAGGCCGCCCGTGCCCTGCGCAGCAAGGTCAACATCCCGACGCGCCACCCCCTCGGCCGCGCCGTGCTCGTCGGCGGCCACCTCGGCCGCTTTGCGCCGATCCTCCAGGACGAGATCAACGTCAAGGCCTTGGAATCGGCCCACGACGCCCGTGCCCTCAAGCTCGTCCTCGCGAAACCCAACCGCGCGACGCTTGGCAAGGCGTTCAAGCGCCTGGCCGGCCCCATCGCGGACGCCATCGAGGGGCTCGACGGCGAGCGCGCATACGCTGCCACGCAGAACGGCGGCACCATCGGCGTCAGCGTGGAGGGGCAGGAGCACGCGCTCATGGCGGACGCCTTCACCTTCGAGGAGAAGGACCGCCCCGGCTGGGCGACCACGCAAGTGGATGGCGTCGTCCTCGCGCTCCACATCGAGCGCAATGAAGCCCTGCTCGCGGAAGCCTTGGCCCGTGAGACCATCCGTCGCATCCAGGAAGCGCGCAAGGAGCTCGACCTCGCCCTCGAAGAGGAGGTGGACGTTCTGCTCGGCTGCGGCCCCGAGGAGGAGGCCAAGCTGACGTTGTTCCTGCACGTCATCAAGTCCGAGGTGCGCGCCCGCTCCCTCTCGTTCGGAGCCGCGGCCCAGTGGACGTGGGACATCGACGGCACGCTGCTCAAGGCGGACGTCAAGCCGACCGCGACACGACGGCCCAAGGCGGTCGAGGCGGCGTGAGCACGCTTCGCATCCGCAACGCCACGATCGTCACCCAAGACGATGCCCGCCGCATCCTCCAGGGCGATGTGTTCGTGGAGGACGGCCGCATCACGCATGTCGGCGCCATCGCGGGCCGCAAGGAAGCCGACCGCACCATCGACGGCACCGGCCAAGTGGTCCTGCCCGGCCTCGTCAACCTCCACACCCATCTTCCGATGACACTGTTTCGCGGCTACGGCGACGACCTGCACTTGGAGGAGTGGCTCGCGACGCGCATCTGGCCCGCCGAGGGCAAGCTCGACGCGGCCGCGATGAAGGCGGGCACCGATCTGGGCCTGCTGGAGCTCATCGCGAGCGGCACGACCAGCTTTCTCGACATGTACTGGCTGGAGGAGGAGGTCCTCGCGCCCGCGTGCCGCTCCGCCGGCGTCCGCGCATGGTTGGGCGAAGGCATGGTGGACGTCGGACAGACCGAAGCGGGCCAGCCCAACAAGAAACTCGCTGCCATCGAGCGCTTCGTCAAGTCCGCGAAGGCGGCCAAGGACCCGCTCATCACGCCCTGCCCGGCGCCGCACGGCACCTACACGTGCCACGATGCGACCTACGCCGAGTCGGCCCGCATCAGCCACGAGCACGGCGTCCCGCTCCACACCCACTGCTCCGAGACCCGCACGGAGGTGTATGACGTCCAGGCCCGCACTGGCCGCCGCCCCGTCGCCCAACTCGCGCACACGGGGGCGCTTGGCAAGCATAGCGTCCTCGCCCACGCGGGCTGGGTCACCAAGGAGGAGACGCGCTCCATCGGCCAGGCCGGCGCCTCCGTGGCGCACTGCCCCGTCTCGAATCTGAAACTCGCCACCGGCGGCGTCGCGCCCGTCCCCGAGCTCCACGAGGCCGGCGTCAAGGTCGGCCTCGGCACCGACGGCGCCGCGAGCAACAACACGCTCGACTTGTGGGAGACGATGAAGTTCGCCGCCCTCGTCCAGAAAAACCACCGCTGGGACGCCACCGTGCTCCCGGCGCAACGCGTCCTCGACATGGCGACGCGCGACGGCGCCGACGCGCTGCACCGCCCCGACTTGGGCCGCATTGCCGTCGGCGCCACCGCCGATTTGGTCATGGTGGATTTCCGCCGCCCGCACCTCGTCCCCCGCTACGACGCCGTGAGCCACCTCGTCTACGCCGCCGGCGGCCGGGACGTCAGCACCACCATCGTGGGCGGCAAGGTCCTCATGGCCGAGGGCCGTGTCGAGACCCTCGATGCCGGCAAGGTCATGGCCGCCGCGCAACGGGAGGCGGACCGCATCGTCCCGAAGGCCACCCGCGCAGACAGTTAGGTCAACCACAGAAAAGTCCAAGCCCTTTCGATGGTCGGCCCAATCGCCCCTTAAGGGCGGGGTGGAGTCGCTGGTCCCATGCGCCGCATCGCAGCCCGCATCCTGCCGCCCCTCGCCGGCCTCCTGGTCTTCCTGCTCGTCCTCGGCTCCTTCGCGGCTGCCGCGCCCCACCCGTCGGCCGCCGCCCCGCCGCCCGCCGAGCTTTCCGTTCCGCTGGCCAAGGCGGGCGACCGGGCCCTGTACTCGCAGGAGATCGTCGGGCACAATGGACGGGCCGGCAGCTTCGGGGACGCCCCGACCCCGACAGAGATTGAGCACGGACCCGCCCCGTGGATGGCCTTCACCATGACGGATGTGCGCGAAACGATCGGCGGCAACCGCGTCTACGTCGCGGACATCACGCACTACGACATGCGGCTGCACGACGGCACTCCGCTGCGGACCTTCAGCGTGGAGGTGGACGGGGGACGCACTGGTGGCGAGGTCCCGGCGGCCAACGACCGTTCGGACGGCCGCGCCGGTGGCGATGGTGGCGACGTCTACGGCGGGGGGCAGCACGCCTTCTGGGACTGCATGCTCTGGAGCACCCTCAACGGGCGCACGGCTCGCCTCAGCGGTCCGGAGCTTGCCTTGTACCAGGATTGCGACATCTGGACGGCCGAGACCACGAGCCCTGGGGGCGGAACGGGTGTGTCCGGATCGGGCGGCCTTGACGCGACCCTAGGTTTCGTGGCGCTCGGGGGCGACATCGTCGGCGAGCACCAGGCCGTCGTCTTCCGCCATGACTGGTACGGTTCCTTCGCCCTTGTCTGGATGAGCCCCGATTTGCCCTATCCGCTCCTCGTCGCCCTGGGTGAGAAAGGCTCCCCGTCTGGCGAAGGGCCGCAGCTGATCACCTACCGCCTCGAGCGCTTCCAGCCCGGGGACGGCAAGCCTCTCTCCTCCGCCACGCCAGTCTCCCTTCCGTCGCAAAAGACGACGTCGCCCATCGCGATGGCGCCTGCCAGGCCGTGGGGCCTGGACGAGTCGGGCACGCGGCTCGCGTTCCCGGCAAGCCAAGCTTGGGCCGCGGCGGAGGCTGACACGACGGCCGGTGTCGGCCAATGGCTCTCTGAGCATCCTCAGGCACTGACCTGGCAAGCGCGCTCCGCGCACCAAATCGATGAGGGCCCCGGTGGCCTGCGCACGGAAGACCGCACCTGGACGTTCGCGGTCGCCGAGGGCGTGACTGGCATCCAGTTCACCGTTCGCCAAAGCGTGCAGTCCGCCACGTTCCCGAGCACCGTGGCGGGCGTGCCGACTAGCGTCGCTGTGCGCAACACGACGACGGTCCAGGCACCGCAGGACCAACAGCCGGGCGCTGATTCGACGAAGGCCCTGTCCTCCTATCCGACCCTTGCCGCGCTGGAAGCGTTGTGGCGGGACCGGCTCCACCCGACGGGGGAGCTTGCGGAGCTCGATGCCTGGTCCCTCACGCTCGGCACGAAAGGCGACGGGTCGCTCGACTGGAACGTCGAGGTCGGCCATGACCTGCGCCGCACCACGACCGACGTCGTCCAGCCGTCTCCCACCACAGAAGAGACCAGTCTCCTCAGCGTCCTCGACTCGGGGGCGACCATCGAGGGACGGCAAGCAAGCGGCGACGGGGGCCCCTCGGGGGCACCGGCTCCGGCGCCCCCTTTCAACACCGCCGGGCTCAGCCTGCAGTCCGCCTCCATCGACGAGGCATCCTGGCGCAACCCCGTCACCTTCGCCGCCGCTGGCGGAGCCGGCCTCCTGGCCGCCACGCTCGCCGGCCTCCTGGTCTGGAAACCGAGCGTGTTCGGAGTGGCCCTTTTCAGCCGCATCGCGGAGGAGCGTGTCCTTGAGCACCCCATGCGGCGCCGCCTTGCGCAACTCGTGGCCGCCCAGCCGGGTCTTCACCGCGCCGAACTCGTGCGTCGCGCGGGCGGTTCGCGCACCGGCACCGCGCATCACATCGCGCGTCTGGTGGCAGCCGGTGCCATCGTCGAGGTGCGCATTGGCAAGTACGTCGCCTACCGCCCGGGCACGGCTTCCGCTTCAACCCCAGCTGGACCCCAAGGTCCGATCTCCTTGCCAGGCTCGGCCCACGTGCTGGACACCATCCGCGCGACGCCCGGGCTCTCGGCCGCCGATTTGGGACGCGTCCTTGGGTTGGCGCCGGCGACGGTTCACCACCACGTGCAGCGCCTACGCGAGGCTGGCCTTATCGGTGATAGCTCCGCCCTCCAGCCGGCTTGACGCAACAGGCCCCTGACGCAAGCCGTTAAGGGTGGGAAACGGTCAAGCCAAACGTGGCCGAGCCGATCGTTCAAGCCCGCGGCGTCTGGAAGGTGTACGAGTCGGGTCGCCTCCGCGTCGAGGCGCTTCGCGGCGTGGACCTGGACGTGCGGCGTGGCGAGATGGTCGCCGTCATGGGCCCCTCGGGCTGCGGCAAGACGACACTCCTGAACTGCCTCTCCGGGCTCGATGACGTGAGCAAGGGCCAGGTGACGCTGGAGGGCAAGCCGATGGCCGGCCTCAACGACCTCGAGCGCACGCGCCTGCGCAGCCGCCGCATGGGCTTCGTCTTTCAGTCTTTCAACCTGCTCCCGGTCCTCACGGCCATCGAGAACGTCGAGCTGCCGCTCCTGGTCTCCGGCGTCGCGCCGCGCGAGGCCCGCAAGCGCGCCACCGATTCCCTGGAGCGCGTCGGCCTCAAACCGTACCTCGACCACAAGCCGCGCGAGCTCTCCGGCGGCCAGCAGCAGCGCGTCACCATCGCGCGCAGCCTTGTCAACGAGCCCGCCATCGTGTGGGCCGACGAGCCGACCGGGAACCTTGACACGCGACACGGCCAGGAGGTCGTGGACCTGCTCCATGAGCTCAACAGCAGCCTTGGCCAGAGCTACGTCATCGTGACCCACGACGAGCTCATCGCGCGCGGCTGCCACCGCATCGTGCAGATGGAGTCCGGCGTCGTGCGCGGCGTCGCCGCCGGTGAGGGGCGCAGCGTGAGCCTGGCGGCCCGTTGAGATGGACCTGCTCGTCGCCCTCCTGCTCCTCGGGGCCGCCGCGGCCACCCTGACGGTCGTCGTCGCTGCCATCCGCCGTCCCATCCTCTGGCGCATGGCGCTGCGCAACGCCACGCGGCGCCCGAAGCAGACGGCCACCGTCGTCGCGGGCCTCCTCATCGGCACCGCCATCATCAGCTCCGCCCTCGTGGCAGGCGACTCGGCGCGCTTCGCCATCCGCGGCTACGTGTACCAGTCGCTCGGCTCCGTGGACGAATCGGTCGCCATCCCTGGATATCCCTACTTCCCCGAGGCCGTCGCGGACGCCTTCGCGGCGGACCCGCAGGTGCGCGGCGCCGTGGACGCCGTCGCGCGGCACGTCATCTGGCAAGGCGCCCTGGAGGATCCGGCGAGCGGTCTCTTCGAGCCCAACGTCGCCGTCATCGGGTACGAGACGCAGGCCGACGCGGGCTTCGGCGTGTACGAGCTGCAAGGCGGCGGCGCGACGGACGGCCGCGACCTGCGCTCGGGCCAGGCCATCGCGACGGGGCACCTGGCCCAGAGCCTGCAACTGCGCGGGGGCGAACGGCTCCAGCTGAGCTACGTCCCGCCCATCGACCCGCTCCTGCCCCGCATCACCTGGACGAACGGCACGGTCGCGGGCTCCGTGGACCTCGCCTCGTTGCTCCCCGGGCTCCCTGCGCTCCAACCGCTCCCAGCGGTCACCTCCACGCACAGCATCACGGTCGAGAAGGGCGCCGGCGTCCTCGTCGTCGCCCTCGGGACGAACCCATCCGTCGCGGCGGGCCTTCCCCCCACGGTGGCGCTCCGTCTGCGCCTCACGGCCCCCGACGGCACCGTCTTCAGCGTGGCGGGACAACCGGGCCAGGTCCCTCTGCTGCTCAACGTCACGAGCCCCCCGGACCAGACGCTCGCCGTCGGCACCTGGACGCTGGAGGTCGCCGCCTCGGGCAACGCGCAGGTGCAGTATGCTGGCGTCGCCATCGTCGCCTACCCCGTGTACGATCTCGCGCTCCTCCAGGAACGGGCCCGGGCGCTGCAACAGCAGTTGAAGGGCTTCGAGGACAGACTGGGCCCCCTGAACCCGTTCGGCAAACGCTCGACCGCCGAGCTGCAGGTGGCCGCCATCACGACAGGCGGGCGCGGCGACCTGTTCGACTTCCGCGACGCGCTCTTCATCCCCATCGCGGACGCGCACCGCCTCTTCGGGCGCGAGGGCCAGGTGAACCTCCTCAAGTTCAGCAACCCCGGCGACGTCGAAGGGGGCGAGGCGGGGACGGAGCAGGCCGTCGAGGTCCTCAACGCCACGCTCCACCGCATCCAGGCGCAGTACCCCGACCTGCCTAGCGTGCAGGCCCTCGAGGTGAAGCCCCTCAAGCAGGAGTTCCTCCAGGTCGCTGACCAGAAAGGGCAGACGCTGACGAACCTGCTCGTGTTCGCGGGCACGCTCAGCATCCTGACGGGCCTCCTGCTCATCCTGAACATCTTCACGATGCTCGCGCAGGAGCGGCGCAGCGAGCTGGGGATGGCACGCGCCGTCGGCCTCACGCGCAAGGACCTCGTCCGCCTCAGCCTCTTCGAGGGCTCCCTCTACGCCGTCGCCGCCGCTTTCCTTGGCGCCCTCCTCGGCCTGGGCCTCGCCTACGTCATGATCCAGGTGATGAACGGCATCATCGCCCGCATCAGCACGGACCTCAGCTTCCCGCCCATTGTGTACCGCCCCAGCCTCGGCGCGTTCCTCGGCGCCTTCGCCTCCGGCGCGCTCCTGACGTTCCTGACGGTGTACGGCGCTGCCCGTCGGCAGGCCAGCCTCAACATCGTGCGCGCCATCCGCCGCATCGACGAGCCGGACGCGCGCGGGGGCCGGACCCTGGGGCTCCTGCTCGGCCTCCCCGCCACCGTGGTGGGCTTGCTGGGCCTCGCGCTGGGCTGGATCCCCAACCCCGTCACGGCCGCGTTCTTCGCCGACTACCGCTTCACGCTGCGCGTCTTCGGGCCCCTCGTCGCCGTCCTCGGCCTCGGCCTCGCGTTGCGGCCGCTCGCCAAGCGCACGACGCTCCTGCCCAGCCTCGCGGGGCTGCTTGCGGCCTACTACACCGCGTCGTACTTCCTCATCGGGCGCTACGAGAACCCCACCGAGACGCAGATCGTCGGTCCGCTGCGCGGTGTGCTGCTGACGCTCTGCGTCGTCGTCCTGCTGGTCCACTTCGAGGCGTTGCCGCGCTCCATCGCCCGCCTGCTCGAGCGCATCAAGGGCCTGCGCGCCATCGCCATCCCCGCGATGAGCTACCCGCTGCACCGCAAGTTCCGCACCGGCATGACGCTCGCGATGTTCGCCGTCGTCATCCTCTCGATCGGCTTCTTCAGCATCTTCGGCGCGCTGTTCCAGGTGGACCCGAGCCGCCAGTCCGGGGGCTTCGACGTCGAGGCGCGCAGCACGCTCACCGTCCCGGACCTGGCGCCCTTCGACCGGCACCTGCTCCCCGCCGGCCTCGTCACGGGGTCGTGGCAGCTCCCCGAGTTCCGCAGCGAGGACCGAAAACTCATCACGGTCTCCGGGGCGCAGACGGGGACGTTCCGCGACTACCGGCACATCGTGTACGGCTACGACGAAGGCTTCGCCGACGCGCAGCAGTTCCGGCTCCTCGAGCGCTTGCCGGAGTACGCCGACGACGCGGCCGCCTACCGCGGCGTCCTCGCGCGCGGCGACCAGGTCATCGTGAGCTACATCTACAGCACGAATGCGGCGGGCCAGGCGCTCTCTCACAAGGTCGGCGAGACGCTGAACCTGCACCTCGGCGCGACGACCGTGAACTTCACCATCGCCGGCATCCAGGAGCAGTACCACTACCCGGGAATCTTCCTTCCGAAGGAGCGCGTCGCCGCCCTGTTCCCCGCCACCGCGAACGTGTACCTCTTCCGCCTCGCCCCCGGCTCCGACCCCGAAGCGGCGGCGCGGCTCCTGGAGAGCAACTACCGCGACGTCGGCTTCGACGCGAAGGCCACCGTGGCGCAGGTCCTCGAGGAGCAGGCGAGCTTCCGCCAAGTGCTCGGCGCGATGAAGCTGTTCCTCGGGCTTGGCCTCCTCGTCGGCGTCCTCAGCCTTGGCATCATCACGAGCCGCAGCGTCCTCGAGCGGCGTCAGGAAATTGGCATGCTGCGCGCGCTGGGCTACACGGCGGCTCAGGTGCGCCGCGTCTTCTTCGTCGAGGTCACCTTCACCATCCTGCTCGGCGCCCTCGTCGGCGTCGCGTGCGCCATCCTCGTCACGTTCGGCCTCTGGTTCGCCATCATCCGGGACCTGAACTATCCCTACGTCGTGCCGTGGTCGGAGATTCTGATTCTCGTGGCCATCAGCTACGTCGTCGCCCTCGCCGCATGCTGGGCGCCGATTGGCCGGACCGGGAAAGTACCGCCGGCCGAGGCGTTGCGGTACGTGGAATAAGTTAGGCCGGGCACCGTTCGCACGGCGACGACAGCGGACCTTTGTCCTCGGGCCGCGCCCGCAGAAGCCCGTCGGGTTCGTTGACGACGTTCGTGCCGCCCGCTTGGGTGCGGTAGCGCAGCTCCTCGACGGGGCGGCCGCCAAGCAGGTGCTCGGTCCAGATGCGCTCGGCGTCGGCGGGGGCGACGTGACTGTACCAGACGCCTTCGGGGTAGACGACCATCATCGGGCCGTGGCCGCACTGGCCGAGGCAGCCGGACTTGTTGATGCGCAGGCTTTCCTTCCGCCCGGACGCCTTGAGGAGACTCTTGAGTTGGTCCTGGAGGAGCGCGCCTCCCATCTTCGCGCACGAGGAGTCGCTCGTGCACACGAATGCGTGGCGGTCGAAGCGGCGGCCGTCGCCCGTCGGAGGCAAAGGGTCGGCCACGTTCACGCAGAACCCCCGTCGGCGTGCTCGTGATCCTCGCCGTGGTGCCGCATCGCCTCGTAGGTCCAGAAGGCAGCGAGCACCATGCAGAGGCCGATGCCGGCGTAGGCGTTGACCCACGCGAGCCCGGTGGCGGCGACGTACGCGACGAGCCCGAACGCCAGCGAACGGCTGCCGTTGCGGACCTCGTGGTCCGTAAGCTTGGGCGCGAGGTGGGCGCGGTTGCGCACGATGGCGCGCCAGAAGCCGAGCCACGCGAAGTTGATGGCGACGAAGGTGCCGGCGTAGAACGCGGCCGCCACGCGCGCTGCGTCGCCGTCGAGGTGCGTGCCGAGGACTGCGGTGGGGAACGGGATGAAGGTGACGAAAAGGAGAAGGAAGCCGTTCGCGAAGAGGAGACGGCCGTCCACGCGCACGACGTGGTGGAGGCTGCCGTGGTGGTTCGTCCACATGATGAGCACCGTGAGGAAGCTGAGCGCGAACGAGAGGAACTCGGGCCATTCGCGCAGGAGGCCGGGGAGGAGCTCGCCGTCCGGGACCTTTAGCTCCAGGACCAGCAGCGTGAGCGCGATGGCGAAGACGCCGTCGCTGAAGGCCTCCAGGCGCGTCGTCTCCTTCTCGGCCACGGCCGCTGAATTGGGCCGGGACTTAAGAGGGCCGGGGCGGTCGAACGGGCGTGGACGTCTGGGACTGGCTGGTGTCGGCGGGCTCCGTCGGCTTCATCCTCTGCCTCATGCCGCAGCTCGTCAGGACCGTGCGCACGAAACGAGCCGACGACCTGTCGCTCGGATTCCTCGTCCTCGTCATTCTCTCCTCGGCGTTGGCGCTGCCGTACGCCGTTCATGCGCAGCAGTGGCTTCTCGCCACGTCGTGGACGGTGAACTTGCTGGTGTGGGGGCTGGTCCTCTACTACAAAGTTCGTCCTGGTTCACCCGCACGCCAACCTTGAAACCGTGCGAGCGCTGCCGTCCGCCATGGACAGCATGGAAGGCAAGAAGCTCCCTGCCCTGGCCGTCAAGGACCACGCCGGCAAAGCCCTCAAGCTGGCGGACCTGAAGGCGCCCTTCGTCCTCTACGTCTACCCCGAGGACGACACCCCGACCTGCACCGTCGAGGCGTGCAACCTGCGCGACAACCACGCCGCGCTGAAGAAAGCCGGCCTGGCCGTCTACGGCATCTCCCCCGACGCCGCCGTCAAGCACCAGAAGTTCATCGCCAAATTCGATCTGCCCTTCACGCTCCTCTCCACGGACCAGAAGGGCCTCGAGAAGCTCGGCGTGTGGAAGGAGAAAAACATGTACGGCCGCAAGTACATGGGTGTCAGCCGCGAGACCTTCCTAGTCGGCGCCGACGGCAAGGTCCTCAAGCACTTCGGGAAGGTCAAGTCCGCGACGCACGCCGAGGACATCCTGGCCGCCTGGGCCGAGCTGAAGTAGGCCGTCGTCAGCCTCAAGGCCCCCAGGCCGTCGCGCAGCCCGTGGAGCCCCGCCTCGCCGCGTTGAAGGAGCGCTGGGTCTGCGTCGTCCCGCACCGCGGCGACCCGTCACGCATCGACGCGACGCGGCGGCCGCTCTACCGCCACATGATTCTCAACGAGCTCGTCGGCGGCCCTAGCATCGTGCGCTGGCTCGACGACCCGCAAGGCGATCATGTCGTGGACGCCCTCGTGCAGACGTACGCCGGCTTCGACGGGGACGAAGTGTGCAAGGTGGAGGGCCTTCCTGCCGGCCAGTACGCCGTGCTCGACTTCGAAGGAGAAGAGGCCGAGCTTGAGGCGTCGCGCCATGCGCTGCGGCTCTGGGTGCAGCGCCAGGGGCTACGCCCCGCCGGGCCGATGCTGCAGGTCCACCTCATGGACCCCATCGAGGGCATCCTCCAGCAGGAGCTCCAGCTTCCCGTCGTGTAGACCCCCGACCCAAAGGCTATGGCAGACAACGCGCCATGCGAGGTCGTGCTCCGGGAAGGCGATGCGGCACCCGACTTCGTCCTCAAGGACGCCGACGGCAAGGACGTCCGCCTCTCCTCGTTCTTCGGACGCTCGGTCGTGCTCTACTTCTATCCCCGTGACCGCACCGCGGGCTGCACCATCCAGGCGAAGTCCTTCCGCGACGAGTTCGACGCCCTGGCCGGGCACGGCGCCCTCGTCGTCGGCGTCAGCCTCGACTCCTCCGAGAGCCACTGCGACTTCCGCGACCGTCACGGCCTCCAGTTCCCCCTCCTCGCCGACCCCGACGGCCGCGTGCACGACCTCTACGACGCCTGGTGGACGACGCTGCTCGGCCGCAACGCGATGGGCGTGCGCCGCTGCACGTTCGTCATCGACGGCTCCGGCATCGTGCGGCGCGTGTACAAGCACGTCAACCCCATCGGCCATGCCAAGCAGGTCCTCAAGGACCTCGAGGTCCTCTCCGCCGTCGCCCCCTAGGGTGGCGCAAACGCCATCAAGGACCTCCCCGGTCGCCTTCGCATGAGCGAGCAGCCCGACCGGATGGACCTGCACGAGTTCCGCGCCAGCCGGCGCCGCAAGACGGACAACCTTCTCAAGGAGGACCACCGCGACCTCAAGCGCTTCTTCGCGCTCGACTCCGCCGCTTACCGCGACCTCACGAAGGAAGGCGGCCTCGACGAGAAGACGAAGGAGCTCCTGGGCCTCGTCGCGAGCACGGTGCTGCGCTGCAACGACTGCATCGCCTACCACTGCGACCGGTGCGTCGAGGTCGGCTGGAAGAAGGCCGAGCTGCTGGACGCGCTCAACGTCGCCCTCGTCATCGGCGGCAGCATCACGATCCCCCACATCCGCACCGTCTGGGAGGTCGTGCAAGATCTCTACGACGAGCAGGAGGCCAAAGGCAAGGCCGCTTCCGCGACGCCCGGCCTCCAGGCGGCGCAGCAGGAGCTGGTCCAGAACGTGGACGAGCACCGCTCCACCGCGACCTTGACGCTCGGGCAGCCGAAACCCAAGGCGAAGAAGGCCGAGGCGGCCGCGCCAACGCCTGCTCCGGCACCCGCCGCCCCGACGGCCACGTCTCCCGCTCCGACGGCCGCCAAACCGGCCGCACCGTCCAAGGCAGCCCCGAAGTCCCCGGCCAAACGCCTGACCCCATGACGACGCTCGCCGTCCCCATCCACGACAACCACTTCCACTGCAAGCCCGACGGCTGGAAGGGATTGGGCGCGGTGCGGGAGTTCATGGCAGCCGGCGGCACCAGCATCGCGCACGTCCGCCTTCCCTCGTACCCCACCACGGTGGCGGCGTTCGAGCAGTCCTGCCGCGACCACCTCGCGTTCTCGGAACGCATCCGCAAGGAGACGGACTGCCGGGTCTGGAGCGCGGTCGGCCCCTACCCGTTGGAGCCCATGCGCATTGCCGAGACGCAGGGATGGGACGCGGCCATGGCGTTCGCGCGCGGCTGCTACGACGTGGCAGCAAGGCTCTGCGAGGGCGGACTCGCGCACTGCATCGGCGAGGTCGGGCGCGCCCACTTCGACGTCCCCGCTGAGGTGCAGGCTCGCCACAATGATCTCCTCTCCTACGGAATGGGCCTCGCCAAGGACGCCGGCGTCCCCATCATGCTGCACACGGAGCACGCCGAGGCGGCGACGATGGCGGAGTTCGCCGCGATGGCGGACCAGGCCGGACTTCGGCGCGAGCGCGTCATCAAGCACTACTGCGGCCCCCTCGTCGCCGAGGGGGAGGCGCACGGCCTGCTGCCCAGCATCATCTGCGGCCGCAGCAACCTCCGCCCCGCCCTCCAGAAATCGCCGGAGGGCCGCTTCGTCTTGGAGACCGACTATATCGACGAACCCACGCGGCCCAACGTCGTGATGCCCTGCGACACCGTCCCCAAACGCGTCAAAGGGATGCTCGCCAACGGCGAGATGGCCGAGCGCCAGGCGTGGAGCATCGGCCAGGAGTGGCCGGAACGGCTGTACGGGGCCTAAGGAACTGCGCCCTTGGCCCGCTCCCCTTTTGAGCCGGTGGCCGGTGGGCTGCCCACGGGCCTATGGGCTAGCTTGGATATACTGTCGGACTTCGAATCCGACGACGAGGGTTCGAATCCCTCTAGGCCCGCTGCCAAGGGCATCCTGTGCGGGGCGCAGGAGCCGGGGGTGCTAGGGAAAACGTCATAGGCGGCCCGCCGGCTGGCCAGTGCATGTCGCGCGCGCGGCCTGCTTTCCGCCTTGCCTTCTCCGGCGTCCTGCTGGCTTCCCTCCTCTTCAACGTGGTTCCCGTCCAGGGCCAGACGACCCCAGCGCCCGCGTTCACGGCCGCCGCCACGAAAGTGTACGCCCACACCTCGGTCGACGACCTCTCCGTCTGGATGAACACGCTTCTCGACGACGGAGCGCCCTCCCCCTACTACGTGTTCGGGCCCAGCGCGTTCACCGACCCGGTGCTGGGTTTGGGAGTTGACCCCGTCGCCAACCAGGCCTTTGAAGTCCACATCCCGCTGACGCCGGCCTTGACCCAATCGCTCGTGCTCGACGGCACCGTCAACGTGCAGGCCTACATTGGCGGCGGCGCGTACAGTGGGGGGGTCGCGAACATCGGCACCAGCTTGCAAGCCGACGGCAAAAGCCTCGGTTCAGCTGCGGCCAAGCAGCACATCATGTCCCCCAAGAACAGCAACGCCCCGCAACTTGGCACGACCTACGACCCCATCTCGTGGAGTTTCGCCGTCAGCAAGGCGGTGGTTCCGGCCGGCGCAACCCTGGAGTGGATTCTCTCGGGGACGGCCCTCGTGGGCAACAACATCTTCCTGTCCACCTACGAGGCCCGCGGCCGCTCCTACATCGAGCTTCCCGTCGCCTCCGCCGGCGGGGCCGCCGCCCTGACTGGCGCGACAGCCTTCCACGTCCTTCCGACTGGGCCGGCGTCGATCAACCGGACCGAGGCGACCCTCGTCACCGGGGTCCACGTGTACAACTGGACCGACACGCTCGTCGACCCGCAGCTCCGGCTCGCGGTGCAGGTGGCCAACGGCACGGCCGCCATCCAGATCGTCGGGAACGGGACGGTCCTGTTGACGCGCACGTTTTCCGCCACGGGCAACCTCACCGACGCTCTCGATGCGGCCCGCTTAGGACCCTGGACCATCCGCCTGAACCTCACTGGGTTCCGTGGGTCCATCGCCTTGCGCATCCTCGAGACCCCCAGTACGGCGGTCCCGGCCACCACGTCCTCCAATCCGTCCACCGCATCGAGTGCCGGGGCGACGACCCGCACCTCCGGTGCCGCGTCTTCGTCGGGGTCCGCTGCTTCGACGACCGCAAAATCCACCCCGTCAGCGCTCGCGCCGGCCGTCGGGCTCGTGCTGATTGGCCTCGTGGCCCTACGCCGCCGCCTGAAGGCAGCCTAGAGCCAGGAAGAGTCCGCGGCAGAGGAACGCGGCCCGGGCTACGCGGCCGCCTGCTGGCCTCGATGCAGACGCGCCAGGACCCGGTGCCGAAGTTGGACGACGCGCGGCTTGGCGCCCTTGTAGGCGTGGTCCGCGATGTCCTGGATGCGACGCTCCAAGTGGACGACCTTGGGCTTGGCCGCGTGCCAAGCCCGGCTGGCGACGTGCAACGCCTTCTCCTCGGCGCGTACGGCACGCGCCCGGATGGCCTCGGCGTCGCGGCGCCACAAGGCCGACAGGCTCACGCCTGCCCGGTGCGCGCTCTCACGAACATCCTGGACGATTTCCTGCGATGCAAAACGCTGACGCAGTGTTGGGGACATAGGTCACCAACCCCCGTGTTTCGTTCCCGGCGGGGATAAGCCTTGCCGCGAAAGGGGCTTAGACGAGGCGGCGGCGCAGGAGCGCCATGGCCGCGAGGGCGACCAAGGCGATGGGCACGAAGGGGGCCGGGGTGCCCTTCTTCGAAGTGGTCGCCGAGCCGCTGTCGTTGGCGGAACCGGTCGCGGACGAGGCGCCGGTGCCCGAACCGTTGGGTGCTGGGGTCGAGGAAGCGATGGCCAGGGTCAGGTTGCCCTTGAAGCCGGTCGCCGCGACCACGATGCGCCAGGCGCCAGCGGCCTTGCCGGAGAAGCTGGCGGCCGTCGTGCTGTTGCCCATGATCATCTTCTGGTACACGGTGGCGTTCTTGGCGTCGAGCACGGTGAGGTTGAGCATGCCGGCGCCGACGACCGCCTTGAAGGCGAGCGTTCCGGTGGCAGGGCCCTTCGTCCAGTTGTATTGGGTGACGCCGCTCGTGGGCGCGGTGGCCTTGTAGGCGACGGAGGCCGTGGCGTTCGTGAGGGTGACGAAGACCGGCTTCGCGGAGACGGAGGCGCCACCCACGAGGTAGTCGCGGCCGGTGTTGGCGTCGGGGGCGCGGTCGTCGAGGATGAGGCCGAGCTCCGTCTCGCAGTGGGCGGTCACGTAGAGGCCGGAGACGACGTCGCCCGATTGCGCGCCGACGGCGGCCTTCGGGACGGTCCAGGTCATCTGGTTGCCGTCGTGCGTCTCGGCGACGGTCGCGACGCCGCCCACCGTCGGGGTGCCGTCCGCGGCCACGGCGGCGGAGGCCGTGTAGGCAACGCCGCGCACGAGGAAGTTGACCACGTAGCTGCAAGTGTCGTCCATCGCGGAGGGGCCGATGAAGAAACCGCCGCTGCCGGCGCCGAAGGAGGGGCTGAACTTCATCTCCAGCGTGAAGGTGAGGCTGTCGGCCGTCTCGTTCACGAAGGCGGAGTTGATGTCGGTGTCGCGCCACATGAAGTCGAACCCGGGGCAGCCGCCGGCGGGGCCTCCGGAGCAGATGGGGCCAAGGGGACCGCTGACCGCGACCTCGTCGTTGTCGTCCACGATCTCGGGGTCGGCGAGCGACCCGGCGTGGGCGGCGGGACTGACGAGGGCGGCGAGGAGGGCGATGGTCAGCAGGCGGGCGGGGGTCTTCATGGGGTCACGGCTCCGTTGTCGAGGATGCGCACGAGGCGCGAGGTGATGGTGTTCTTCCCGTCCGTTCCGTGCTGAACCCAGAGGTCCACGACGGTCGAGCCGGTGGTGGTGATGCCGAAGTATTCGCCGCCGTCGCGGTGGGTGACGGCCCAGGTCGCGGCGGTGGCGCGGGCCTTGGCGGCGTCCGGGCCGTTGGCCGGGTTGGCGGCGATGTCCTGGACGTCCTGCGCGACGCCGGCGGGGTCGGGGAGGACGTTGCCGGGCTGGGCGAAGGAGGCGTCCGCGTCGGTGACGGCGAGGAGCACGGGGGCGAGCCAGGAGTCGCCTTCGTCGTCGGAGGCGGTGACCCAGAACTCCTTGTGCAGCGAGTCGGAGGAAGAGAGCGTGAGCTGGAGGACGAGGCGGCCACCGTCGTCCACGGCGAGCGTGGGATGGACCTGGTTGCAGCCGGCGCACTGCTCGCTCGGAATCGTCGGGAGAGGGAGGGGCACGAACGACGCGAAGGCGTCGCGGCTGCGCACGAGCACGATGTCGGCGGTGGAGTCGGTCGCGACGGGGCCGGCGACCTCGGCGTTCTGGTAGCGCTGCCCCGCGACGAAGACGGCCCCGGTGACGGGGCTCACCGCGATGGAGGGGGCGGCGGCCTGGGGTGCGCCCGCCATGTTGGGGGCGGCGGTGCCGAGATCCTCGCTGATCTGCGTGCTCGTGAAGCTCTTGCCGTGGTCCTTCGTCACGACGACGCCCAAGGCCGGCGGCGGGGGCTGGATGCGGTCGGCCTCGATGGCGCCGCCGCCCTGCCACATGACGTACACGTTGCCTTCGGGGCCCTGCACGACGCCGTTGCAGCCGGCCAGGATGTCCTTGAAGCCGACTTGGGTCCAACTGGCGCCGTGGTCGGTGGAGTGCATGACCTGCAGCTTGCCTTGCTGGAAGCACAGGTACAACTCGCCGTCGCCGAAGGCGCCGATGGCGTCCTTCGCGGGGATGCCGCCGGTGGGGATCGGCTTGGCGTCCGTCCAGGTGAGGCCGCCGTCCGACGACTCTCCCAGCAGCAGCCCGACGCCGGCCTCGGTGCAGGTGAGGTAGGCGCGTCCGGTGGCGTCCACGGCGACCCAGGGGTCGGTGTCCTCGTTCGTGCTGGTGTGGCCCGGGAGCGCTGGCACGGCGGTCCAAGAGCGGCCGCCGTCGTGGGAGACGAACGCGGTGCACTGCACGGTGGCGTCGGGGGAGTCGAGGTCCATGCCGACGGCGAGGAGACGACTCGTGTTGCTCGGGTCGCGCGCCACCGTGAACTCGCTCGTGCGGTGGCCGACGATGCTCACGGGCACGGCGTCGGTGAGCGGCTGCAGGCCAAGCGCTGGGACGATGTGCTTGGCGACGGCCGAGGGGACCGAGGCCGGGGAGTCGGACGGCGACACGGCCACCGAGGCGGCGGTGGGCTCGATCGTCGGGGAGCCGCAGCCTGCCAGCAGGACCAGCAGCAAGACCGCGGTGCCGGTGAGCCGGGGGGACACCATCGCCAGGCTTCGAGGTTGGGAACCGCCGTTTAAGCGTTGCCGCAGTTTCCGACCCGTCGGAGCTCTAGGCCATCAGGTCCTTCCACATCTGCTCGAAGGGCTCCAGCTCGTCCGGCAGCGGGGTGAAGTTCGCAAGCATCCCAAGGGTGTGGCGCGGGTCGGCGAGCCGCACGATGCGCTCGCGGCCGCGCTGCTCGGCCCGGAGAAGGCCACCTTCCGCGAGGAGCGCGAGGTGGTGGCTGACGCTGGCGCGCGCGAGGTTGAGCCGGCCGGCGAGCCGCTCGCGCGTCGACTCGCCTTCCTGCGCGAGGAGGATGACGATGCGCAGCGAGACCTGGCGGCGCATGAGAGAGAGAAACTGCATCTCACGGCGCGACCAGCGCGGGTGGCCGACGGCGGGGAAAAAGCGCGAGTAGCCGGTCTCCTCGAGGCACTGCACCTGCCCGTGCTCCTGCAGGGCCTCAAGGTGGTAGGAGGCGAGGCGACTGGAGAGCTGGAGCCGCCGCTCGACCTCACGGGCGTGGACTCCGGGGTACGCGCGCACGAAGCCGAGGACCCGCTCGCGCACCGACTCCATCTAGGCCTTCCTCCCGGCGAGCAGCGGCCATGCGATGAGCGCGACGGCGGCAAGGTCCACGAGGCTGAAGACGAGCTCCAGCACGCCGTCTTCGGGAGTCCCGCTGGCGAGGTGGATGGACTTGGCGAGGTTCTTGCCAGAGAGGAGGAGAAACGCCAGGACGACGAACTGGATGCGCGGGTTGCCGGTGCGGACCACGGCGCGCCAGGAGGCGAACGCGACGACCCCGCACAGGACGGCGACGACGCCTGCGCTTGCGGCGGCCCAGGCGATGCTTCCCTCCACGCCCCCTCAAGGCGGACGGGCGCGAAAGACCCGACGGTCGACGGACCTGGGGGACTACTTGTCCTTCTTGTCCTTCGACTCAGTGCGGAAGTCGGCATCCATGGGGCCGTCTGGTCCCGCGGCGCCAGGGCCAGGTTCGCCTTCGCCGGCGGGCGGGGCGGCGGACTTGTACATCTCCATGACAGCGGGCTCGAGCGCCTTGTGGAGCGCCTCGGTGCGGGCGGCGAGCTCGTCCTTCGTGGCCTCGGCGTTGGCGACGGTCTCACGCAGCTCCTTCAGGGCGGCCTCGACGGCCTCCTTGTGGGCACCGAGTTTGTCGCCGTTCTCCTTGAGGAGGGTCTCGGCCTGGAAGACCGCCTGGTCCGCCTGGTTGCGGGCGTCCACCTTCTCCTTGAAGGCGGCGTCCTCGGCGGCGTGTTCCTCGGCGTCCTTGCGCATGCGCTCGACCTCGGCGTCCGAGAGTTTCGTGGAGCCGGTGACGGTGATCTTCTGCTTCTTGCCGGTGCCCTTGTCGGCAGCCTCGACGTGGAGGATGCCGTTGGCGTCGATGTCGAACGTGACCTCGACCTGGGGCACGCCGCGCGGGGCGGGGGGGATGCCGTCGAGGACAAACTTCCCGAGGCTCTTGTTCTGCGCGGCCATGGCGCGCTCGCCCTGCAAGACGTGGATCTCGACTTGCGTCTGGCGGTCGGCGGCGGTGGAGAAGATCTGTGACTTCTTCGTCGGAATCGTGGTGTTGCGCGGAATGAGCTCGGTGCGCACGCCGCCCAGCGTCTCGATGCCGAGCGTGAGCGGGGTGACGTCGAGGAGAACGATCTCCTTGTCGACTTCGCCGCTGAGGATGCCGGCCTGCACGGCGGCGCCGAGGGCAACGCACTGCATCGGGTCCACGCCGCGCACGGGTTTCTGGCCGAAGAGCTCCTCGACGAATGCCTGCACCATCGGGATGCGGGTGGGGCCGCCGACAAGGATGACCTTGTTCACCTTGTCCTTGGTGAGCTTGGCATCTTTGAGCGCGTTGAGGCAGGGCCCGCGCGTCTTCTCGACGATCGGGCGGATGATCTCCTCGAGCTTGGCGCGGTTGAGCGTGAGGTCCAGGTTGGCGGGGCCCTTGGGGCCGACGGCGAGGAAGGGCAACGTGATGCCGGTCTGCGTCATGCCCGAGAGCTCCATCTTGGCGCGCTCAGCGGCGTCCCGGAGGCGCTGCACGGCGGCGCGGTCGTTGCGGACGTTGATGCCGGACTTCTTCTCGAACTCGGCGGCAAGGTAGTTCACGATGGCGTCGTCCATGTCGGCGCCGCCCAGGTTCGTGTCGCCGTTGGTGGACTTGACGTGGAACACGCCGCCTCCGAGCTCCATGATGGTGATGTCGAAGGTGCCGCCCCCGAGGTCGTACACGGCGATGGTCTCGTCGGTGTCCTTCTCCAGGCCGTAGGCGAGGGCGGCCGCGGTGGGCTCGTTGACGATGCGCTCGACCTTGAGGCCGGCGATGCGGCCGGCGTCCTTCGTGGCCTGGCGCTGGTCGTCGTCAAAGTAGGCGGGCACGGTGACGACGGCCTCCGACACCTCTTCGCCGAGGAACGCCTCGGCGTCCTTCTTGATCTTCTGCAAGATCATCGCCGAGATCTCTTGCGGGGAGAACGACTTGTCGTCGATGGTGACGGTGTACTTCTGGCCCATCTTGCGCTTGATGCGGCTGATGGTGCGCTCCGGGTTCAGGACGGCCTGGCGCTTGGCGGAGTCGCCGACCAGCACCTCGCCGCCCTCCTTGCCGAACGCGACGACGCTGGGGAAGTTCTTGCCGCCGTACACGTTGCCCTCGGCGGAAGGGATGATGCGGGGCGAGCCGGCCTCCATGACGGCCGCTTCCGAGTTCGTCGTTCCGAGGTCGATGCCGATGATGCGTCCCATGTCAATCTCTCCTGTTGGAGCCCGGCCTTGTGCCAGGTCGTTGGAAAGAGTCAGTCAGGACTTCTATAAAAAGATGTTTCAGTACCCCATCCGCTCCATCCACGCGTAGCCTTCGCTGCGGTGGAACACCTTCACGACCTCGACGAGACCCGGTTCAATCCGGTAGGCGACACGCCACTCCCGCACGCGAATCCGGTACACGGCGGGCGCCTCTTCGCTCGTGCGCAGCTTCTTGGCGCCGCCTCCGCCCGGATCGTAGGGATCGATGCCGAGCGCGTCGATGGCGCGCCGGACGTCCCGTTTCAGGTCGGGAGGCAGCCTGCGGATGATGTCCAGCGACGGCTGGTCGATGCGGATGCGCATCAGTCGTCCCAGTTGATGTCCTTCCACTCGACCCACTTCGTGCCGGGGTCGTCGGCGATGCGCTGCAGCTCGGCGATGAACTTGTCCATCTCGCGCTCGTCCATGAGGCGCTGGACGATGTCGTTGTAGCTCATGCCCGCCGTGCCGTATGTCTTGAGGCGGTCGCGCACCTTGCTGTCGAGGGGGATGGTGGTCAAAGGCACAGTCGAACATTGGCTGGCACTGGACTTATAATTTCCTCATAACTCAAGAAAACCACCCTGTTAGCGACCACAAGCTCCGTCCTGATTCGTTTTAGAACAAGGCGCCCTCCGCGCCTTCGTGGCTGGGAAGCGCGACTACTACGAGGTCCTGGGCGTCGCCCGCGACACCGACGCGGACGCGATCAAGAAGGCGTACCGCAAGCTCGCCATCCAACTCCACCCCGACCGCAACAAAGAGGCCGGCGCGGAGGAGAAGTTCAAGGAGCTCAGCGAGGCGTACGCGGTGCTCTCCGACGCGGAGAAGAAGGCGCGCTACGACCAGCATGGCCACGCCGGCATCGACCAGCAGTACTCGTCCGAGGACCTGTACCGCAACATCAACTTCAACGACCTCTTCGGCGGAATGGGCGGCTTCGAGAACATCTTCGGCCAGATGTTCGGCGGGGGACGCGGCGGCCCGGCGCGCGGCCGTGACCTCCAGACCACGCACACCTTGACGCTGGAGGAGGCGTTCAAAGGCACCGAGGTGGACGTCACCTACTGGCGCCTCGAATCCTGCACCCCCTGCAAGGGCTCCGGCGCCGAGCCTGGGAGCAAAGTGGACACCTGCCCGACGTGCCGCGGCACCGGCCAAGTGCAGCGCCTCGCCCGCACCGCATTCGGCACCCTCAGCCAGGTCACCTCCTGCCCCGACTGCGCAGGCGCGGGGCGCCGCATCGAGAAACCTTGCCGCACCTGCAAGGGCTCCGGCCACGACCGCCACCGCCGCACCGTCACCGTGAGCGTCCCCGCCGGCATCGAGTCCGGTCAGGTGCTCCGCATGGCCGGCCAGGGCGAGGTGGGCGGCCGCGGCGGCCCCATGGGCGACCTGTACGTCGAGGTCCAGGTCAAGCCGCACGAGCGCTTCGAGCGCGACGGCGCCGACCTCGCCACGGAGGCCTTCATCTCGTTCCCCGAAGCGGTCCTCGGCACGACCGTGACCCTCGAGGCCCTCGACGGACCCGTCAAGCTCGAGGTCCCCTCCGGCACGCCCGCCGGGAAGGTCTTGCGTCTACGCGGCCGCGGCATGCCCCACCTGCGCGGCGCCGGTCGCGGCGACCTGCACATCGCCGTCCGCGTCGCCGTCCCCGAGAAAGTGAGCGACAAGGCGAAGGCGCTCCTGGGCGAGCTCGCGGCCGAGCTGGGCGCCGACGCCACGAAGATGGGCAAGCGCAAGAAGGGACTCTTCGGATAGGAAACGGTCCTTTCGGGTCCCTGACAACAAGCCTTAAGCCGGCGCGCCCGGCTCGAAGGACGATGCGACTGGCCCTGCTGGCGACCGCCCTCCTGTTGGCGGGCTGTCTCGGGGCGGCCAGCGAGCCGGTCGCGCCGCCCGCGTTGGGCCGCATTGACGGCGCCGTCGTGGACCAGGTCCTGCGCCCCTTCGCGCACCTCAACGTGACGTTGCTGAACCTCGACCGCGTGGACGACACGAGCGAGCTCGGCGGCTTCACCTTCCGCGACGTGCCCCCCGGCACCTACACGCTCGTCGCGCAGGCCCCCGGCACCCAGGGCGACGTCAAGGTCATTCAGGTGCAGGCCAACAAGATCACGCGCGTCATCCTCCAGCTCCTGCCCATCCCGTCCAAGGTGCCGTTCGTCACGAGCTTGAAGAACCGCGCCCAAGAGGACCTCGGGCTCCCCGGCCAGCCGTGCAAGAACTGCGAGTGGGGCACGTTCCTCCTCAAACGCCCCGACGAGGTCGTCGCCCGCGCCGCGTGGGACGGCCTCCCCGCCGGCTCCTCGCGCATCACCTTGAGCCTCGTGGACGACAAGGACCGCCCCATCGCGTCCGCCACCGGGACGAGCCCGCTCGAGCTCGACGTGCCCGGCGACCAGGTCCTCGCCGACGCGGCGCGCCTGAAGTTGCAGGTCACCTTCGCCGACGACTTCACGCCCCAGCCTTTCGACGTGGAGACCTTCCTCGACCTCTACTACAACGCGCCGCGGGCCGCCCAGACGTAGGCCCCAGGAGACGCCTCGGGGGGGCCGCCAGGCACGCTTATACCTGTCCGTCTCCTGGGAAACATGGTCCCCGTGATCAAGCCCCGCCTCCTGGAGCAGCTGGCCGCCCGCATCGGGCGCGAGAACCTCCTGACGTCGGAGGCGGACCGCCTCGTCTACTCCACCGACGTGGGCTCGCCGCCCAGCATCGTGGACCTCCTCGTCAAGCGCCGGGCCGACGCCGTCGCCCGCATCCACAGCGCGGAGGACCTGGAGCTCGTCGTCTCGTTCTGCCGCAAGAACCTCATCCCGATGACGCCGCGCGCCGCGGCCACCAACGCACTCGGCGGCTCCGTCCCCAAGCGCCGCGGCATCGTCCTCGACCTCACGCCGCTCAACAAGCACGTCGCCATCGACGAGAAGGCGCTCACGGTCACCGCCGACGCCGGCGTCGTCCTGTGGGACCTGCAGAAGCGCCTCAACGACGTCGGCCTGGAGCTGCCCTGCTACCCGACAAGCGCGCTGGGCGCCACCGTTGGCGGATTCGTCGCGATGGACGGCCACGGCATCCACTCCACCCGCAGCGGCAACATCGGAAAACACGTCTTGGAGGCCGAGGGCGTCAACCCCGACGGCACCCGCTTCGCCATCCGCGACCGCGACACGCTCGACGGCATCGTCGGCCTCGGCGGCAGCACCGCCATCCTGACGCGCATCAAGCTCGCCGTCGTCGAGGCGAGCGCCGACAAGCCGGTCCTCGTCACCCTCAAGTCGGACGCCGCCGCGCAGCAGCTTGTCGAAGAGGCGACCAAGAAGTGGCGCCTCAAGCACGTGATGCTGCACAACAGCGACTACTTCGCCCTCCGCACGGAGGCCACCGGCGCCCGCAAGAGCCCCGTGACCGCGAAGTGGGGCGTCCTGCTCGTCTTCCGCGAGGCCGACGCGTCCGGCGCCAAGGACGACCTGGCCCGCATCGCGGCCCGCCTCGGCGGCGAAGTCGCCGACGAGAAGCTCGCCGCCGACGAGTGGGCGCTGCGGTTCTATCCCATCCGCGCCAAGGTCCTCGGCCCCAGCCTCGTCGCGGGCGAGGTCTTCGTCCCCGTTTCCGCGATGGCGGCCTACCTCGCCGACTTGCGCGCCAGCGTCTCGGTGAAGGAGCTCTCGTGCGAGGGCCACGTCACCGACGACGGTCGCACCTACTGGTTCATCTTCACGCTCGACGACGAGCGCCGCCCGACCTACCCGCTCGGCTGGGGCACGGCGGCCCACATCGTCGCGGCCGCCAAGCGCCACGGCGGCAAGGCGTACCACAGCGGCACCTGGCTGCAGTGGGAGTCGAAGTCGGTCTTCGGCGCGGCGCGCTACCGCAAGCTCAAGGCCATCAAGAAGCAGGCCGACAACCGCAACCTGCTCAACCCCGGAATGGTCTTCCCGCTCCCGGCGCCCATCCCCGAGTTCGTCTACAAGATGAAGGTCAGCGGGCCCACCCCCGCCCCCTCGCTCGGCTTCCAGCTCGCCGCCGGCAACCCGGTCCTGCGCTTCGCCGGCGGGGCGATGAAGTACAAGCGCGCCAAGACACTCGGCGTCAAGGCCGCCGACATCGCCGCCGACCAGGCGCGCGGCGGCGCCGAGCTCAGCATGTTCAGCGACGCCCTGTGGGGCGCCGACGTGCCGAGCCTGCAGGCCATCCCGAACCCGGGCAACCTGCCCATGACGCAGACCGTGCGCGGCAAGATGGTCCTCGCACTCGCTTACGCGCGCAGCAAGGTCGCCGACCCGTGGAGCCTCAAGCCCGCCCTCGACGTCGCTGACCCCACGCCGGAGGAGGCCAAGCTCTGCCTCGACTACGCCACGGTCCAGAAGGCGCTCGACGCGTTCCGCCGCGCCGTTGCCAAGGAGGGCGTCGAGCTCAACGTCAAGGCCGTCGAGGTCAAGGTCGAGTCCAAGGCCGCGCACGCCACCGTCGCCGTCGCCCAGAAGAAGGGCAACGTCGAGGAGATCAAGAAGCAGGCCGCCGCGACGCCCGAGCCGAAGAAGGCGTGGGTCCTCATGGCCGACTGCATCGTCTGCAACGGCTGCCAGAGCGCCTGCCCGACCGACGCCGCCATCGTCACCGACACGGCCCGCGTGGACCGCGACCTTTGCATCGCCGATGGGGCCTGCTTCGATGCCTGCCCGACGGGCGCCATCCGCCCCGGCATTGAGGTCGAGGCGACCTCCGCCGGCTGGCCCAAGGGCTCCCGCCTCTACGGCAAGTTCGGCAAGGCTGAAGCCTAGCCGAGCAAACGCCGGAGCGTTGCTACGCTCCGTCGCAAGTTCGGCAAGCCCGAACCCTGAAGCACGACATTTCAACGGGCCCACCACGGTGGCTAAGAAAGACCTGGGTCTCGTCTCCCCGTGGTTGTCCATCGTTTCGTCGCCATCGCCACCGTCGCCGCCCTGTTCCTCGCGGGATGCGCCTCCAGCCCGTCCGCCGGTCCTGATGGCGCCTCGCAGGCTACCTCGTCGTCGGCCGCGCCGACGTCCAAGGCAGCACCTGCCGCGGAAAAGCCGGCTCCCCGCCAGATCGAGAACATTGCATGGAGTGGCGGCGGGAACGACTGCTATTCCGATGCTCCTCCCGGGGACGCGGCGATGAACCTCTACGCCCCCCAGTTTGCCAGCGTGCTCTACGCCGTCGCGACGGTCGACCACGCGACGCGCGGCGCTGCCTTCACCGCCACCTTCACGCCGACCGTGGGGGCAAGCGGGGAGACCGTCCTGTTCTGGAACGGCACGGCAGGGCCTGGGGGCCGCATCACGTCCGCCGCCGGCATGGGCTCCGGGCTCCAGGAGACCCCGACGCTCAAGGGCACGGTCCCCAACGACGCCGATTTCTTCACGGCGACCTCGTGCGGCGCGGGTGGAGAATCGGTCCACTACACCGTCGGCGTGTAGGCCTTCACGCGCCCGACTCGACCCAGAGCCGCACCGACTCCGGCATCGCGGGAGACGGCCGCACGTCGCCGATGAGCGCCATCACCTGCGCCGTCGTGAGGGAGCCTTCCTTGCTGAGGAACCGGGCACGCACCCACGCCTCGGCAACGAGTTCGCCGGACTGCCAAAACGTCTGGTGCATGAAGAAGGACTTCTCGTCCCAACAGCCAACGCGCGTGCGCAACTCGAAGCGCGAGAACGGGGCGAGGCTGCGGCGGTAGCGGATGGTCTGGCTCGCGACGACGGGGAACCAGCCGCTCTCCTTCGCCACCGCCAGCATGCCGATGCGGCGCGTCAAGTCGTAGCGCCCGAGGTCCATGAGGGCGAGGAAGCGGCTGTTGTTCATGTGCCGGTTGAGGTCGAGGTCGTTGGGCCAGACACGGAAGAAGAGGCTGGAGCCGACGACCGGGTCCACGGCTGCGGGCTTGCGGCGTCCCAGGACGCGGGCGAGGCGGCCGAACGGGAGCACTAGAGCGCACCCTGGAACGCGGCCATGCGCTTGAGGCCCTCCGCGATGCGCTCGCGGCTGCAGGCGTAGCTGAGGCGCAAGTGGCCCGTGCCGCGCGCGCCGAACGCACTGCCGGGCGTCGTCGCAACGTTGGCCTTGTCGAGCAGCGCCATGGCGAGCGCCGTGTCATCGAGGCCGCCCCACTGCTTGGCGTCAAAGTGAGGGAATGCGTAGAACGCGCCGGCCGGCGTGGGGCAGGTGACACCAGGAAGGGCGCGCAGGCCGGCCACCATCAAGTCGCGGCGGGCCAGGAACTCGGCCTTCATTGCGGCGACGGAGTCCTGCGGTCCGGTGAGCGCGGTGACGACGCCGTCCTGCG
Organism: Thermoplasmata archaeon; assembly: GCA_023269235.1. Lineage (GTDB taxonomy): Archaea > Thermoplasmatota > E2 > JACPAO01 > JAHFTW01 > JAHFTW01. The sequence goes on along the minus strand of JAHFTW010000011.1, from coordinate 14,584 downwards.
CGAAGCTGGTGGCGTTGCTGAGGCTCTGGCTCTGCAAGCGGTCCGCCGCCTCGATGCAGGACTCGGGGGCGATGATCCAGCCCATGCGCCAGCCCGTCATGGCGTACGACTTGCTGGGGCCGTCGATGGTCCAGGTGCGCTCGAAGCCGCCGGGCAGGCTCGCGGGGCTGAGCGGCTTGCCGTCGTACTGGAGGTGGCGGTAGATCTCGTCCGAGATGACCCAGAGGTCGTGCTCAATCGCGAGACTCAGGATGCCCTTCACGTCGTCGGGCGTGTTGGCGCCGCCCGTCGGGTTGGCGGGGGAGTTGAGGACGACGACACGGGTCCTCGGCGTGATGGCCTTGGCAACGGCCTCGGGCGTCATGCGGAAACCGGTGGCGGCCTCAAGCGGGACGGGGATCGGGGTGCCGTGCGCCCAGCGCACCATCGGGTCGTAGCTCACCCATGCCGGGTCCGGGATGAGGACCTCGTCGCCTTGCCCTACGAGGGCTTGAAACGCGTAGAAGAGACTCTGTTTCGCGGGCGCCACGAGGACGTTCTTCGCGGTGCAGGGAATGCCCTGCTCGCGCGCCGCGACGTCGGCGATGGCCTTGCGCAGCTCGGGGATGCCCGAGGTCGGAGTGTACTTCGTTCGGCCGGCGCGCAGCGCCTTGATGGCGCCTTCCTTGATGGGCTCGGGCGTGTCGAAGTCCGGCTCTCCAACCGTGAAGGAGACGACGTCGGCCCCGGTCGCGCGTTTCTGGGCGGCGAGGTTGTTCATCCGGAGGGTCGCGGAGCCGACGATGCGGCTCATGCGCGGGGCGAACTTGGGCACGCTCCTGCCACGCCCGCCCGGCTCATGAAACCCGATGGCGCTACTCGTCGTCGCCTTCGACCGGCTCGATGTAGTGGACGGCGATGCGGTGGCCCTCGATCTCGACCGGGACGAGGATGACGTCTGATTCAGCCGGCTTGCCGTCCTTGCGCTTCCACACCACGGGCAGCACCGCACCGTTGCCGTTCTCCATGGCGTCCTGGAAGGCGCCAACCACATCCTCCCGGCTCTCGCCGGTCACGAAGGTGCTCGGGAAGGGCGTCTTGATGGCGGCCCAGGCAGCCGGGCTGGGGTAGCCCAACAGGTCGGCGAAGTTCTGGTTGCACGCCTTGTTCGCGTCGTCGACATAGATGTACATCGCCTGCTGCGACGATTCGAAGAGGCCCTGGTATTGGCGGAGGGCGGCCTGGAGGATCGGGGCGTGGTCGTGGTTATGCGCCATAGGAACCGCCCGGCCACCGGGCGGGCCCTAGTTCATCGTTGCGCCCGGCCGGCTCAGCGAACCAGGAAGCCGCCGTAGGTGGCAAGCAGGCCCGCGAACAGCAGGGACACCGTGTTGATGACCTTGATGAGCGCGTTGATGGAGGGGCCAGCGGTGTCCTTGTAGGGGTCCCCGACGGTGTCGCCGACCACGGCCGCCTTGTGGACGTCGGTGCCTTTCTTGCCCTGGCTCTCCAGGAGCTTCTTGGCGTTGTCCCAGGCGCCGCCGCCGTTCGACATGCTGAGGGCCATCATGAGGCCGGAGACGAGCACGCCGATCAGCAAGCCGCCGAGGGCCAGCGGGCCCCACAGGAAGCCGACGACGAGGGGCGCCGCGACCGCCAGGACGGCGGGCATGATCATTTCCTTGAGCGCGGCCTTGGTGACGATGTCCACGCAGGCGGCGTAGTCGGGCTTCGCGGTGCCCTCCATGATGCCGGTGATGGTGCGGAACTGGCGGCGGACCTCCTCGATGATGCTGCCGGCGGCCTTGCCGACGGCCTCCATGAGGAAGGCGCTGAACAAGAAGGGCAGCATGCCGCCGATCAGGAGACCGAGCAGGATGAGCGTGGCGTTCGGGCCGTTGAGGTCGAAGACCGTCACGAAGCCCTCCGCGTCGAGGCGGTGCGTGTAGTCCGCGAACAGGGCGAGAGCGGCGAGGGCGGCCGAGCCGATGGCGTAGCCCTTCGTGACCGCCTTCGTGGTGTTGCCGACCGCATCGAGGGCGTCCGTGGTCTTGCGGACGTCGTCGGGCTGGTGGCTCATCTCGGCGATGCCGCCGGCGTTGTCGGTGATGGGGCCGTAGGTGTCCATCGCGACGATCATGCCGGTGACGCTGAGCATGGCGACCGCGGCGATGGCGATGCCGTACAAGCCGGCGAGGCTGAAGGCGGCGAACATCGCGATGGCGATGACGAGGACGGTGCCGAAGGTGCTCTGCATGCCGACCGCGAGGCCGCTGATGATGTTCGTCGCGGCGCCCGTCTCGGAGGCCTTGGCGATGCGGCGGACCGGCTTGTACTGGGTCGCCGTGTAGTACTCGGTGATGAACATCATGAGGACCATGACGGCGATGCCGACGAGCGTGGACTGGAACAGCTTCGTGCCGGTGACGCCCGCCATGGCGGGCACGGAGGCGAAGTCGAAATTGGCGAAGAGCTGGTTCGTGATGAACCAGAAGCCGACCGCGGCGATGGCGGCGGACGCGTAGACGCCGTTGTACAGGGCGCCCATGATGCTGGGCTCCTTGCCGTTCTTCGCCTTCCCGAGGCGGACGAAGAAGATGCCGAGGATGCTCGCGCCGATGGCGACGGCGCCAAGCAGGAGCGGGTAGGTGACGAGTGCCGTGACCGTGTTGCCGGCGAGCAGGAAGCCCAGGAAGATGGCGGCGATGGCGGTGACGGCATAGGTCTCGAACAGGTCGGCGCCCATGCCGGCGCAGTCGCCGACGTTGTCGCCCACGTTGTCCGCGATGACGGCCGGGTTGCGGGGGTCGTCCTCGGGGATGCCCGCCTCGACCTTGCCCACGAGGTCCGCGCCGACGTCGGCGGCCTTGGTGTAGATGCCGCCGCCGACACGGGCGAACAGGCTGATGAGCGAGGCGCCGAAGGCGAAGCCGATGAGCGGCGTCACCGGGTCGGCGAGCTTCAGCTGCTCGTTGAAGAGGTAGAAGAAGCCCGAGACGCCGAGCAGCGCGAGGCCCGCGACGGCGAGGCCGGCGACGGCGCCGCCGTTGAAGGCGATCTTGAGGGCGGGGGCGATGCCGCGCTTGGCCGCGTCGGCGACGCGCAGGTTGCTGCGGACGCTGATGTGCATGCCGATGTAGCCGGCGGCGGCGCTGAAGCCGGAGCCGACGACGAAGCCAGCGGTGGTCCACAGCCACTCGACCTTCTTCTCGCTCGGGCCGAGGTAGGCGACGGCGAGGAGGGCCGCGATGATGGCGACCGCCACGTAGGCGATGGTGCGGTACTGGCGGTTCATGAACGCCATCGCGCCGGACTTGATGGCGGCGGAGATCTCCACCATCTTGGCGTCGGTGACCTTGCTCTTCAGGATGCCCTGGGCGATGACGGCGGCCGCGAGGAGGGCGACGAGGCCGGCGACGGGGGCGAGAATGATCGGAATCATGTCCCTTCAGGGCGCGGCATGAGATGGAGGTAAAAAGGGCGCGGCTTGCCCAAAGGCTCCGCTTCTCCTGGAACGGAGGGGCGTGCCTAGGTCAGGAGGCGCCGAAAAGAGGGGAAGGGGAAAGGGAGAAGGGAGGGAATCGGGCCGGCCTTAGAGGCTGGCTTCGAAGTCGTCCACGGTCTTCGTGAACGCGGCGCGGTCGGCGAGCTCGCCGCGGGCGACGAGGATCTCGCGGGCCAGGAGCCAGTAGACCAGGGCCAGGCTGCGGCGGCCCTTGTTGTTGGCCGGGATGAGCTGGGCGAGGTCCTTCGTCTCGTTGTTGGTGTCCACGAGGCCGATGATGGGGATCTTGATGTTCAGGGCCTCGCGCATGGCCTGGGCGTCGCCGAGGGGGTCGGTGAGGACCAGCAGGTCGGGCTCGGTGAAGCCGGCGACCAGGGGGTTGGTCATGGTGCCGGGCATGAAGCGGCCGGCGATGGCGTTGGCCCCGACGGCCATGGCACACTCCTTGACGGGCTTCTGGCCGTACTGGCGCTGGCTCACGAACATGACGCGCTTGGCGTCGTAGGAGGCGATCTTCTTGGCGGCCGCGCGGATGGCGAGGTCCGTCTTCGCGACGTCGAGGACGAACAGGCCGTCGTTGCGGACGCGGAAGATGAAGGGCTTCATGTCGGCGGTCTTGTGCTGGGTGCCGATGTGGACGCCGGAGGTGAGGTACTCGTCCTCGGCGACCAGGAACTCGGTGCCCGGCGCGGCCGAGGAGGCCGACTGGGTGTCGAACTGGGTCTCTTCGTTCATGATGCCTTCACCTGGTGACTGGCGGTGCGCTTGACGGTGAGCGGGATGGCGCCGGCCTCGTACTCGAGCATGCTGACGCGCACCGGGTTCCGGACGTCGGCGGGGGTCTCGATGAGCGGCGGAGCGCCCATGCTGAGCTGCAGGGCGCGGGCGCCGACGATGCGGGCCTTCTCGAAGCGGGTGTACTCCAAGGGGTCTCACCAAAGCCGGGTTTCCCCGGCGTAGCTTCGCGGACGGGCCCCCGGATATAAACCGTTCCTCGGCCATCGGCAAGGCAAGCTGGAGTCAAGGCGAATCGCCGCCGCGCCCGACTCCCTCCCAGCTCTCCAGGAGGACCGGCGCCGCCATGCCGCCTGCGCGGCATCTGCTCGCTGAAGTTCTCCAGCCCGCCGCCGTTCTTGAGCCTTCCTTGCCGCCACGATTATGGGGCATGCCGCCGTTGGGGCCTGCCATGGCTGACAACAAGCTCCTGGGAATCGTCCTCGTGGTCCTTGGCGCGCTCCTGCTCCTGAACTGGATCCGCATCCCGTTCCTCACCGAGGTCGTCGGCGTTGGCCTCATCGTCCTGGGCATCCTGATGCTTGTGGGCACCGTGGGTGGCGGCTCCATCCTCGGCATCGTCGCCATCGTGCTTGGCGCCTTGGTCCTCATCGGTCGCATCCCCGGCTTCGTGGACGCCGTCGGCGACCTGTGGCGCATCATCACCGTCGTGGTGGGCGTGCTCCTCATCGTCTTCGGCGCGATGAAGATCATGGGCAAGTAGGCCCGCCAGCGACTACGGCTTGACGCGCGCCGGAACGGCGCTGGGGGGCGCGAGCCGGCCGTCCCGCATCTCGTAGCCGCGGTCCGCCTGCGCGGCGAGTTTGGTGTCGTGCGTGACGACGACGACGGTGATGCCGTAGTGCTTGGCGAGGCGTCGCAGGAGGTCGATGATGAGCTGGCCGGTGGCGCTGTCCAGGTTCCCGGTCGGCTCGTCGGCGAGGATGACCTTGGGTTTGTTGGCAAGGGCGCGCGCGATGGCGACGCGCTGCTGCTGGCCTCCGCTGAGGCGGCCGGGGCGGCGTTGGCGCTGGTCCGCCTCGAGGCCCACCCACTCGAGGAGCATGGTGGCCTGCTTCTTGCGCTCGCGGCGCGGCAGGCCGCCGAACTCCATGGCGAGCGTGACGTTCTCCAGGGCGGTCAGGTTCGGGATGAGCTGGTAGCCCTGGAACACGAAGCCGACGTGGCGGGCGCGGTAGCGCGTCAGTTCGGCGGTGCCGAGGTTGGCGAGCTCGCGGCCGTCCGCGACGACGCGGCCTGACGTGGGGGTCTCGAGCGAGCCGAGCAGGCTGAGGAGCGTGCTCTTGCCGCTGCCGGACTTGCCGACGATGGCGACGAAGGCTCCCGGTTCCAATTTCAACGTCGCGTCGGCGACCGCGACGACGGTGCCGCTCGCGCTCTTGAACTCCTTGCGCAAGGCGATGGCGTCGAGCATGTCACTCCCCCCGCAGGACTTCGGACGGGCGCACCTTCGCGACGGCGAACGCGGGGACCGCGCTCCCGAGGATGGCGACGATGAAGGCGACGCCGAGCCCGAGCAGGACTAGGGCAGGGTCGAGTGAGGCGTTGATGTTCTGCGTGGAGACGCCAAACAGGCCGCCTCCGCCGCCGAAGACCCCGCCTCCCGGGCCACCGCCTCCGCCTGCGCCGCTGGCATTGCTCGCGACCAGGGCGTGCGTGACGGTGTTGCCGAACAGGACGGCGAGCGCGAAGCCAAGGACGAGCGAGAGGCCCGTGAGGACGACGGCCTCCGTCGTGTACTGGGCGACGACCTTGCCGTTCGAGGAGCCGAGCGCCTTGAGGACGCCGATCTCCCGGCGCCGCTCGCGCACGACCATGTACATGGTGAGCAGCACGATGACGGCGGAGGCGACGAGGGCGCCAATCAGGCTGGTGAGAGCGATGCCGGAGACGTTGGCCAGGCTCGCGAGCGTGCTGTCCGCGTTGGCGACAGCGTTGCTCTGGCTCGCTTGTTCCTGGAGGTTGATCACGTCGGCGCTGGAGCCGAGCGCGGAGGCGACGGCCGCCTGCGTGGTGGCCATGTTGGCGACGGAGTCCACGCGCACGATGGCCGTGGAGACCTCGCCGGTGCGGTTCGCGAGACCCTGCAGCGTGGCGAGCGGGAGGACGAGGGAGTTGGCGCTGAACCGGTTCGCGGTGCTGGTCTCGGCGATGCCTGAGACCGAGACGGTCGCGCCGTAGAGGGTGAAGGTCGAGCCGACGATGAGGCCGTTCTTGGTGGCAAGTTCCTGGCCGACAAGCGCCTCGGAGGCGGAGCCCATGAGCCCCGGCGCCGAGCCCGACGCGACCGTGAAGGAGCCCGTGCCAAGGTTGCTCAGTCCCGCGAGGTCGTTGGCGCCGATGGCCGTGATGGGGAGCGTGAAGGTGCCGCCGCCCCCTCCGCCGCGGCCTCCGCCGCCGCGGCCGGTGAAGTTGACGGCCGACTTGAGGCTCGTCTGCGCCGTGGGGACCTGGACCGTGAGCGCCTCGGTGACGCTGGCCACATGGGCGAGACCGGAGAGCGCCGTGAGGTTGCCCTGGTCGAGCGTCGCCTGCTGCGCGTCCCCTCCCCGCCCGACTTGGATGCCGCCACCCCCGCCGAAGCCGCCGGCGCCGGCGGGGCGGACGAGAAGCGTGTTGCCGAGGCTGGCGAGGACGCTGTCCACGTTGCCCTTGGCGGACGCGATGCGTTCGTCCACGGCCTGCCTGGCAACCGCCATGCTCAGGGCGAGCGCAAGGCTCAGCCCGAGGATGACGACGACGGCCATGGCGCGGCCTGGGTTGCGCAGGGCGTTCTTGGCCCCGCGTGCGATGGCGCTCATGGCCGACGCGAGGCCAGGCGGCTACTATGGGGTTCCGGACAACTCCTCCGCCCGGGTTCAGAAACCCAGGGACGAGGAGGTGGGATGCCGCTCGGTTCCCCTGGCAAGCGCCCGACGTTTCCCGGTCGCCGTCTTCCCGGCCGCGTCGAGGCTCGCCTGCGGGTGCGTGCCGCCGGCTTCTCGATGGCCTCGCTGGCCACCGCGACCGGGACGCAAGGCGGAAGCGCGAGGGTATCGTACGCGAAGGCCCCTTGACCCGCATCGGAATCTGACGCGGGCCTGGACAAGTTGTCCATGGCCCCTAAATAGCGCGGGCCCGCATCGAGCCGCATGCCCAGCGGGGACGCCATCGCCGTCACGGTCGTCCAGCTCGCCACGGCGGGCGCTGCCTTGTGCGGTGTCTGGCGCTGCCGCCGGCTCCAGCGCTACGGCTCCGACCGGCGCCTCACCGCCCTCGCGTGGTTCTTCGGCCTCTTCGCCGCGGCCGTCCTGCTCAACGTGGCCTGGCAGGCCCAGGTGGGCGTCGCCTTCGAGGAACGCCTCGGCGGCGCCCTGGTCGGCCCCGGCCCGGGCAACGCCACGCATGGTGCGCCGCCCTACGGGTTCACGCTGTTCCGCCCGGAAGGCGTGGAACGCGCCAACCTCTGGCTCGCCGGGCACCATGCCCTCATGCTCGCGAGCCTCGTCGTCGGCGTCTGGGCCTTTGGCACGCGCCGCCCTGAGGCGCCCGCCGTCGCGGCGGCCGCCGGCTTCGTCTTCATCGGCGAGCTGGTCCCGACCATGTTGGCGCTCGAAGCGGGCGTGGCGCTCTACCTTGCGGCGCGCGCCTTCCTCAACCACGTCGCCGTCAAGAGCCCCGGCGCGCTTCAGGCGGCGCTCGGGTTCCTCCTCTTCTTCGTGGGCCATCTCCTGTTCTCCGTGGCGCACCAGCCCGGCATGGGCCACGCCGCCTTCGGCGACGTCCTCAACCTCGTGGGCATCGTCCTCCTGGTCCAGGTGCTCCCGGGGAAGCGGTGATGGCGAAGCCCTACCGCTCGCGCAGCCAGGTGGTGCACGAGCTTCTCGCGACCATCCAGTCCGAGGGACCCGTCGGCGTGACGCGGCTCACCAGCGTGGTGAACTTGACGCATGGCCGCATCCAGGAACACCTCGGCGCGTTCGAGGAGAACGGGCTCGTGGTCTGCGCGGAAGGGGAACGCTCCGCGTGGACGCTGACTCCGCGCGGGGCGCAAGCGCTCGAGGAGCTCCGGCGCGTGGACCGGGCGATGCGCGACTTCGGCATCAACCTGTGAGCCGCGGACCGCTCGAGCGCTGTCCGAAGCAAGTCGTCCGGAGCGGGGAAGAGTCCCACGCGAATCGGGGGAAATGAGGCACACCATGACCTCCTGCAGCCGCACCAAGACCGCCCTCGTCGCGAGCCTGAGCCTCGCGGCCTTCGTGGCAATCGGCTTCCTCGCCGCGGCGAGCGCCCGGCGCCTCCAGCCTGACGCAGGCGGGGTTTCTTTTCCCCTTCTTCGTCCTCGTTTGCACTGCCTTTCACGCCACGATGAAGCCCACGCTGGCTGAGTCGAGGGCCGAAGCCCGAATTGAATCCCCGCCGTGGCGGGGAAGCTGCCGTGCCCGGGAAAGTGAGGCGGCGGCAGGACCAGGTTTCACGCTGGCATGGCGACGATGGCGGCGCAGGACTTGAAGCCTTACGTCGCGGAGCCGAGCAGGCCTTCGAGGCCGCGGGGGACCTTGTTCTTCTTGAGGGCCTCGCGCACCGACTTGAGGTCGGGGCCGGCCTGGTAGAAGCGCTTCGGGCTCTGGTAGTCGAGGGCGCCGGCGCGGCGGAGGTAGCCGTCGAGGTGCGCGATCTTCTGCTCCGCGACGTAGGCGGTCATCTCCTTGAGGGGGATGGTCCCCGTGGCGAAGCGTTCCTCCAGCTCGTTGAGGATCTTGACGAGGCGCTTGGACAGGTCGGCGTCGGCCATGGCAACGGGCCGAATGCCATGCCCTTTTAAGATTGATATGGCGGTCCCTGGGATAGGGATTGGATGCGTCTCCCAGGTTTCGCCGTCGCCGTGGCCATGTCGGCCCTGTTGGCGACCCTGCCTGTCGCGGCGCAGGCGAACCACAGCGTCTTCGTGACCTTGGTCACCGACCCCGCCGGAGACCAGGTCGTGGCTCCAAATCCGTGCTTGAGCACGAGCATGCCCAAGTTCCCCGGCGCGGACGTGGTGTCCGTGAGCCTGGCCGGACCGGCGCCCTCGGACGCCATCGAGCCTCCCTACACCTTGTTCATCGGCACCTCCGCGGCGGTCCCCGCCACGCAGACGACGACGCTCCACTACACGCTGGAGAAAGGGCCGACGAGCTATCCCTTCAGCAAAGCCACAGGCCAGTCGGGCACCTTGACGTTCAAGGGCACCGCGGCCCCGTCCGGCTTCGGGACCGTGGTCGTCGGTGCGGACGGCATCCGGTACAACTTCATCCCCGGCGACCTCCACGCCGTCGGCGGCGACCGCCTCACCAACGTCTCCGTCGAGACAAGCGACACCGATGGCGGCGCGCTCCCCATCACCCAGGATGACTGCACGGGCACCGACCGCGCTCCCAACCAGGGCGCCACCGGCTCGTTCACGTTCTACCGACCAGCCCCGCAAGGCGCCGTCACCGTGCGCGTGCTCGGCGGCGTGGCCCAGCTCTCCAATGGGACGCTCAGCTTCTCGGGCACCAGCCTCACCGTCGCCGAGGCCCCCCGCGCGTTGCGGCTCGACGTGGCCTTGGAGAACAAGGCGCTCGACCCGGACACCATCCTCGTCGCCGTCGGAGGCGCGGTCAAGGAAGCGCTGCTCAAGGCCGGAGCCTCCACCACCCTGTCCCTGACCCTCAACCGGACCTTCACGACTGGCACCTCCTCCATCGCCGTGCAGGCGACGAGCACGCTCGGCGGCGGCGCGCAGGCCAGTTTCACGCTCACCGTCGGCGCCCCGCCCGCCGCGCCGCGCGAGGTCATCCCCGCCGGCCTCGCCTTCCTCACCCCGCTCGCCACCGGCGCCGGCCTAGACGTTCCCTTCGGCTCCTACGCGGAGCTGTTCCTCCTCCTCGCTGCCCTCGTCGTCGTGGTCGTGATTCTCTTCCTCGCGCTCACCCTCGCCCGCACGCCCTGGGTCAAAGGCCACGCCGAACCGACCCACGTCACCGCCGCCGCCGGCGGGTCGGCGCAGGTCCAGGTCGCCGTGGACAAGCTTCGGCACGGCGTGGAGCGCGTGCGCGCCGTCCTGCGCTCGCCCGGTGGCTGGCCCGCCTCGCTGGGCGGCAAGGAGGCGGTGGACCTCGCCGCCGACGGCTCCGCCACGCTGCGCGTCGACGTCCCCTCCAGCGCCTCGCCCAAGGACCGCCAGACCATCGAAGTGGACCTCGTCCCCATCGGCGCCGACGGCATCGAGCACCCGGAGCGCGCGGCGCACACCCGGGTCACCGTGCAGGCCGGCCTTCCCAGCACGCCGCTCGGCCCCGGCTACGCGGTGGCCGGCATCCAGCTGGCGGGCGTGCGGCACGAGCCGTCGCAGCCGCGCCCCGGCGAGACCGTCACCACCACGGCGACCGTCCGCAACGGCGGTGCCGCGCCCGCGCCGCTGCGGGTCGCGCTCGTCGTGGACGGCCAGGTGCGCGGCGAGCGCCGCATCGAGGTCCCCGCCCGCTCCGCCGTGGACGTGCCCCTGCAATGGGTCGCCGGCGCGGGCGCCAACCAGGTCAAAGTCCAGGTCTTCCTTGCCTGAGACCGGTCTGCGGCCCTCCTGAGGCCGCCTCCGAAGAGTTTATCCAAATCCCCGAGTCGGCGCGGTCGCCCCGCAAGGGGAAGATGGCCGCACGATGACCGAGACCCCCGCCCCCACGCCCGCCGCGCCGACCGCCCCCGAGACCCCGGTCGCCCCCGCGGCCGCGGCCCCCGCGACGCCCGAGGCGCCGCTGACCGAGGGCGACGTGCGCAACCTCCAGGACAAGTTCAACAACCTCCTCAACACCCGCAACGAGCACAACGACCTCGCCAAGGCCGCCCGCACGGACCGCGACCAGCTCAACGAGGCCCGCCGCGTCAAGCTCGCCGAGCTCGACGTCCACAAGGCCGCCCGGGACGCCGCCAACGCGGTCATGCGCACCCACAAGGAGCTGCGCAACCAGTACCAGGACCAGGCCAAGGCGCTCATCGAGCAGAAGAAGGGCAAGACCGGCGGCGTCGAGCGCTCCCTCCCCCTCACCGTCCGCAAGCTGCGCAACGACCTCCAGGCGATGGTCGAGCAGCAGCAGACCACCAGCCTCAGCGTCGCCAAGGAGCGCCTCCTCGTCGAGAAGATCGCCGAGACCTGGAAGGAGCTCAAGGCCAAGGAGCAGGTCCTCTCCCAGCAGAAGTCCATCGTCGCCGACATGTCGGAGACCGACGGCTCCATCGACGCCCTCTTCGCCAAGGCCGACGAGGAGCACCAGAAGGTCGCCGCCGCCATGAAGGAGGCGCAGGCCCACCACGAGGCGTTCATCGCCGGCGTCAAGGAGGTCCGCGTCCTCGTCTCGGAGGCCAACGCCAAGCACGCCGCCTTCGTCGCCCACAAGACCAAGGCCGACGAGTGCCACAACAAGGGCATGGAGATGCGCGAGAAGGTCATGTCCATCCGCGGCGAGCGCAAGGCCGCCTTCGACGCCGAGCGCCGCGAGGTCCGCGAGGTCAACCAGTCCGCGCAGCGCAAGGTCAGCGACCCCCGCGCCATCGAGCGCCACAACGACACGTTGCTGGAGCAGATGAAGAAGGGCGGGAAAATCACGTTGGGCTTCTGAGCGAAGCGAAGGCGCCCGGCCGGGAGTTTCCCGCCTTTGCTCCGGTCCCGCTTTCGGGCCGGATGCTGGGCGGCAAGATTACGCTCGGCTTCTGAGCGCCGCGAAGAATGGGGGCAAAGCTTCCCGCACTTCGGGGGCGGGCCCGCAGGGCCAGCGACTGAAGGGCGGAACCTCACGCTGGGCGTCTCAACCTGCCTGGCCCTTCGAGGCTAAATCCGGCGTGCCCCCTGGTGGGGCGTGGACCTGCCGTACGGCCTCCTGGCGTTCGTCCTGCCGCTCGTGGTGGGCGTCGGCCTCGTGGTGCTCGCCGCCTTCGTGGTGCGCCACGGTCGCGCGCAGCGCCACAACCTGCTCTTCGCCGGCCTCTACCTCGTCTCCGGCGTGAAGAGCCTGAGCGAGGGGCTGTTCCAGGTCGCGGACCAGTTCCACGTCACGGCGCCGCTCTTCCCGGACGGCATCGCGTGGTTCCACGTCTCGCAGGCGTGCGCCTTCCTCTACACGCCGCTGCTGCTGTGGTTCATCTTCAGTTTCCCCCGCCCCGCCGGCTGGATGGCGCGCCGTCCTTGGCTTGGTCTCCTGTTCGTGTGGCCCAGCATCGTCGTGGCCGGGTTCCTGTGGTTCCCGCCCTCGGGGCCCCTGCGTGACCTGGCGACGCAGGCCTTCAACGTCTTCGGCACCGGCGCCACCGTCCTTGCCGTCGTGCGGCTTGCCCTTTTGCGCGCTCGCAGCCAGGAGAAGAGCGAGCGCAGCCAGGCCGGCATCATGCTGCTGGGGTTCCTACCCGCCTTCGTGTTCGGCTGGGTCCTCACGATTCTGCTCGACTTCCAGCAGACGGCAACCGTGGTGGCATGGGAATTGCGCATCCTGCTGTACTTCTCCCCGGCCCTCGAGATCGTGGCCGCCTGCGTCGTGGCCTACGCCATCCTGAAGTACGCCCTCCTCGGCGTCGAGCTGAAGGCGAAGGTGGGCGTCAAGTCGCTCATCATGGGCGCCCTCCTCGCCACCACGTTCGTCGTGACCGGCTACATCGAGAACATCGTCTTCCAGGGGCAGATCTTCTCCTTCGCCGGCCCGTACGGCTCCTTCATCCTGGCCGGCATCGCGGGCGCAGTCGTGTTCAAGCCGGTCGAGATCCTCGGCCAGAAGGTCTCGACGCGCCTCTTCCCGCAGGCCGCGAACCCGAGCCCCGCGTACCAGCAGCAGCGCACCGAAGAGATCTACCGCGCCCAGGTCGTGTACGTCCTGCGCGACGCCCAGGTGAGCGACCGGGAGTGGCAGTTCCTGCGCAACCTGCGCGACCAGCTTGGCTTGAAGGAGGCCGCGGCGCGCCGCATCGAGGAGGAGGTCGAGCGTTCCCTGCGCGTGGACGACCCGCGCATGGGGCGGTCCGCCGTCGGCACCGGGCGCTCCCCCGCCCCCGCAGCCGCGCCCCTAGGCGAGGTCGAGGTCAAGCGTGCCTCCCCGCTTCCTGGTGCCCCCGCCGTCCCCCTCGCCCCGGCCCGCGCGACCCCGGTATCCCCGCGCCCTGCGCCCCGGCCGTCCGCCCCGGCGTTCCCCCCGGCCTCGACGGTCGCCAAGAAACCGGGGCCGCCCGCCAAACCTGGTGTGGCGAAGGCCCCCGCCAAAACCCCTACAAAAGCCTCAAATAGCAAGGCGCCACCTCGTTGAATCGGAGACGGCCCGTGCCTTTGGCACCCGCCCGACCTTTCACGTTCACAGCCGGCCTTGCCGGCACCTTCGACGCGGCCCTGGATGAGTCCGGGGGCGTCACTTTGCGGCCCTCGCGGCCGCGCGCCGCGTGAGCCGGGCCCGCCTCCAGGACAGACCTCTCATGGTCGTTGACCCCAGCACCACCAAGTACCTGATCAAAGCCTCCGTCCAAGCCGACGGAGTGGTCGAGAAGCCCGACATCATCGGCGCCGTCTTCGGCCAGACCGAAGGCCTCCTCGGCAACGAGCTCGACATGCGCGACCTGCAGAAGTCGGCCCGCATCGGCCGCGTCGAGGTGGACCTCGAGACGCGCGGCGGCAAGACGACCGCGACCATCATCCTCCCCTCCGCGCTCGACAAGGTCGAGTCGGCCATCCTCGCCGCCGGCCTGGAGACCATCGACCGCATCGGCCCCGCCAAGGCGGTCGTCAAGATCATCAGCATCGAGGACACCCGCGATGCCCGCCGCACGCAGGTCGCCAACCGCGCCAAGGAGCTCCTCGCCACCATCAACGAGGGCCCCGGCCAGAACTCCGAGAAGATCGCCGACGAGGTCCGCGCCGCGGCCCAGGTCGCCGAGATCACGAAGTTCAGGGGCAAGCTGCCTGCTGGACCCAACGTCGAGTCGTCCGACTCCATCATCATCGTCGAGGGCCGCAACGACGTCCTCAACCTCCTGCGCTGCGGCGTCAAGAACGCCGTCGCCATCGAGGGCACCTCCGTTCCCGATGAGGTCAAGGAGCTCTCCAAGGAGAAGACCACCATCCTCTTCGTGGACGGCGACCGCGGCGGCGAGCTCATCGCCAAGGAGTTGCTGCAGACCTGCGAGGTCGACTTCGTCGCCCGCGCCCCCGCGACCCGCGAGGTCGAGGAGCTGCCGCACAAGCTCGTCATGAAGTGCCTGAAGAACAAGCTCACCGCCGAGCAGTTCGTCAGCCAGATGGGCATCAACATCAGCCGCCCTGAATCCTCGGGCAAG
>JAHFTW010000010.1:386-62589 GCA_023269235.1 Thermoplasmata archaeon | reverse complement strand
TGGTGGTCTTGCCCATCCGCGCGCCGACGGCCTGCGCGGCGGCCACCGTGGCGGCCGAGGTGCCGTCGTGACGGACAAGTTCCAGGAGCGCCATGAGAGGGACAGGATTGAAGAAATGCATGCCGAGGACCGCGCCCGGTCGCTTCGTTGCGGAGGCGATGGCCGCGATGCTGAGACTGCTCGTGTTCGTGGCGAGGACAGCCTGGGCGGGGGCCGCGGCGTCGAGCTGCGCGAAGATGCGCCGCTTGAGGTCCAGGTTCTCCGGGACTGCCTCGATGACGAGGTCGGCGTCGCGCACGGCGGCGGCGAGGTCGCTGGCCGTCGTGAGGCGGGCAGCCCACTCGGCCTTCTGCTGCGGCGTGGTCTTGCACTTCGCGATGCCCTTCTCCCAGAACGCAGCGATGCCGGCCATTCCTTTGGCGAGGGCGGCGGGCTGGGCGTCGACGAGGCGCGTCATGTAGCCCGACTGGGCGGCGACCTGCGCGATGCCGGCCCCCATCGTCCCTGCGCCGATGACCGCGACGGTGCGGATGTCCACGCGGCGGGATGGAGCCCGCTCTTGAAGGGGTTGGGTCACCGCCGGAAGTCAGGCTTGCGGCGGTCGAAGAACGCGTCCCGTCCTTCCGCGTGCTCTTTGGTCAGGAACGCGGCGGCCTGCAGGTGCGCCTCGCGCTCGAGCGACTCGGGCAACGTCGCCTCCACGTTGGCATGGAGGGCCTGCTTGGCGAGCCCCATCGTGGCGACGGGGCCGTCGGCGAGGGCGGATGCGAGGGCGGCGACGGTGCCGTCGAGCTGCGTCCTGGGGACGACCTTGAGGGCGAGGCCCCACTCGACGGCGTCCTTCGCCGAGAACGGCGCGGCGGTCCAGGCCAGGTGCTTGGCGCGCGGGAGACCCAGGACGCGGGGCAGGAGCCAGGTGGCGCCGGTGTCGGGGATGAGGCCGACGTGGCGGAAGCTGAGGCTGAAGGTCGCCTCCTCGGCGACGACGGGGAGGTCGCACTGGAACGCGAGGATGGCGCCGGCGCCGTACGCGTTGCCTTGGACCTTTGCGATGATGGGCTTGGGAAGGTCGTGGAGGCGCTGGGCGACGACGTTGAGGCCGTTGCGGAGCCGGTCGAGCGTCGCCTGCGCGTCGCCGGCGAACGTGCGCATGACCTGGATGTCGCCGCCCGCGCTGAAGGAGTCGCCCTGCGCGGCGAGGACGACGACGCGGACGCGGGCATCGTCGCGGGCGCGCTCGAGGTGATGCCGCAGCAGCGTGAGCGTCTCAAGGTCAAGGGCGTTCTTCTTCTCGGCCCGCTCCAGCGTCACCCAGAGCACGCCGGCGTCGTCCAGGGCGGCCTGGACGGGCAGCTTGTCCACGCCGCGCCAACCTGGGGGGCGCTCTTGGGCGTGCCGGTGGCCGCCTCCCTCATATGGGCCGCCCAGGTCGGCGCCTCCGTGACGGGGTGTGACTGCGGCGGCGAACGGTCCTCCGCCCGTTTCGGCCCCTACATGGTCGACTCCTGCTTCCTCTGCCATCGCCTCAAGGTGGACCCCGTCGTGGACCCGCGCGTCCCGTCGTTCCAGGAGCACGTCCAGGCCTTGCGCGAGGAGATCGGCGTCGAAGAAGAGGAAGGCGGAAAGGGCAAGGAGCTCAAGGTCGTGGTCGAGTCCGCCGCGAGCCTCCCTGAAGGCGCCAAGCTGCGCGTCCAGTGCGTGGGCGGAAAGCCGTCGTGGCTCGTCAAGGGCTCCCGCGTCGAGGCCTACGAGGCCGACCGCGTCAAGGACGAGGAGGCCGTCGTCGCCATCGTGTCGCAGAAGGCCGGCACCGTCCTCGAACTGCTCGCCGAACGCGTTGCGTGGCGCGATTTGCGTCCCGGCTTCCAGCTCCTCCTGCGACCGCAGACGAACGCCACCATCCAGCGCACCCTGCTCCAAGCCTTCCTGCTCGTCAAGCGCCGCTGGGGCGACGGCTACGCCATGGCGGAGCGCCCCCTCGACCTCCCGCGCATCTCCTTCGCCCCCGTTGCCGGCCTCGACGACGCGGGGCTACGCGAGGGCCAGGCCAAGGCGCTGCGGGCCTGCGTCAACCTCAAGGAAGGCGGCGTCGCCCTCATTCACGGTCCGCCAGGCACGGGCAAGACGACCGTCATCGCGCGCCTGATTGCTCACGAGGCCCGCCGGCACCGGCGTGTCCTTGTTGCGAGCCACACCCACGTCGCCATCGACAACGCGCTGCGGAAGGCGCTCCGTCACACTCCGGCACTCGCCGCCCACGTCCTGCGGCTCGGCGACGGCGAGCGCGTCGCGGCGGACATGCACGAGCTGCGCAAGCGCGTCGGTGAGTTCCACCCAGACCCCGAGGACCCTGAGGCGCGTCCTCTGTTCGAGTCCATCCAGGACCGCGCCGTCGTCGGCATGACGCTCGACGCCCTCGCCTCCGCGCTTCTGTCCGCGGACCAGACCAACCAGGAGGTGCGACTCTTCGACACGGTCATCGTGGATGAGGCGGGCATGAACGGGTTCCCCAAGATTGCGCTGGCCGCCGCCGTCGCCAAGCGCCTCGTCCTGGTCGGCGACCCGCTCCAGCTCCCGCCCATCGTGCGGGCGTGGTCGTTCCGCAACGATGTGAACTACAAACGCAGCCACTTCGAGGTTCTCGGGATGATGCGCCCCGACCTCTCAGTGCTCCTGGACGAGCAGTTCCGCTGCCAACCCGCCATTTACCAGTGGAGCCAGGACGCCGTCTATGGCGGCCAGGTCCACAGCGCCGCCCCGCGCAAGCTCCTGCCTCTCGCCAAGCTTCTGGGCCAGCCGGTTCTCTCGCCCGTCGTCTGGGTGGACACCTCCACGGTGCCTGGGAACCAGAGCGAGATGGCGGGCGGCTCCCGCATCAACCCCACACACACGGCCCTGGCGCTCAAGCTCATCCTGGAGATGATGAAGCAGAAGGTCGCGCCCGAGGACATCGGCTACATCAGCCCGTTCCGCGCCCAGGCCGAGGCGTTCCGCGAGGCCGTCGAGGCGGGCAAGGCCAAACTGGCGCCGCTCGCCAAGCTCACCGCTAGCACCGTGGACGCGTTCCAGGGCAACGAACGGCGTGCCATCCTCCTCGACCTCACGACGCTCGCCCCCGCGAAACCGCACGAGGACCACCGTCGCCTCAACGTCAGCCTCACGCGGGCGCAAGAGCTTCTCGTCATCCTCGGGCCGCGGCCGTTCGTCCGTTCCGCTCGCGAGAACCCGTTCATGTGGTCCCTGCAGAACTGGAAGGCGGCGCAGACGGTTCAGGCTTCAGCGCCGTAGGCCGCGAGCGCGCCCTGCACGATGCGCGTCAGGTACACGTTCGTCTCGGGCACGCACCAGAACGGGATGCGCTCCTTCAGCTCCTCGATGGCGCGGATGTAGAGGCCGTAGATGTCGCGATCACGCACCAAAGTGTACGGCATCGGGACGCCAAGCTTCTCCAATCCCTTGCACGACGCCTTGTCGTAGATGGGGTAAGCGTGGTGGAAGAAGTGCAGGTAGTGGCTGAGGACGCTCAGGTTCATCCCCGCGATGCTGCGCAGGTCGGCGATGGCGCCGATGTCCGGGTAGCGTAGGTGGTCCAGAAGCTCGATGGCGGAGCGCCGGCTACCAGGGTTCCACATCGGGTGCGCGAGGCCGAAGCCGGACTCGATGGCGTCCGTCGTGGATTCCGCGAGCGGGTGCTCGACGTGGTAGAGCAAGAACTGGTAGGGCTCGTGGACGGTCGCCTGCGCCTTGCGGAACAGGACGGGCACGCGCTCGAAGAATGCGTGGAGGGCGGCCTCGTCGAAGCCGGGCGCGTCGTCCATTCCGCTCAGGCGGCCTTCGCCGCAATCCACTCTTGCTTGAAGCACTCCGCGAGGACGGCGTCGTCCTCCTTCGTCGGGAGCACGGAGCCGAGGTAGTCCGCGTAGGAACCCTTCCCCTTCCACGGCTGGCCGTCCACGGTCCATTCCTGGCCGACGTGCTCGCCGATGGCGCGGTGGAACTTCCCGTCGGGCACGATGAGCTTGGGCTTGCCAGGTGCCACGGACTTGTTGATGATCTCGACCTCGCGCACGATCTCCTGCCGGTAGAGGTCGCGGTTGTACGCGTTGAGCATGCGCTTGTCGGTGACGGGGCTCGTGTTCGTGTCCTCGTCGTAGCGGCCCTTGATCCCCCAGACGTACGCCCACTCCGAGGAGGTGGAGCCGTCCTTGCCGAACAGGTCGAACGCGGTGGGGATCCAGCGGTTGAAGGCGCGCTGGAGGACGGGGAGGGGAATGGTGTCCTGCTTGACGATGCGGCGCAGGCCGTTCGAGCCGGTGCCAAGGTGGAAGGACTCCTCCTTCAGCATCGGGCCCATGCTGGCGGCCAGCGGCTTGAAGGCGGAGTGGCTGAGCATCTTGAGTTGGTACTTGCCGTCGCGGTCCACGAACTGCGTGAAGACGAAGAAATCCAGCCAGTTCTTCGTCGGTTCGTTGAAGCTGCCGAGCAGGCGGTTGCCGTCGTTCGCGTTGCGCTCCAGGAGCTTCTTCGCCTCGATGGCGCCCTCCTTTCCGAAATACGTCATCAGCAGGTGGCACATCTGCCAGCCGTGGCGTTGTTCTTCCGCCATGATACGCAGGGCCGACTTGCGGTCGTACTCCGTCGGCGCGGAGGTGAGAAGGTGGCGCTGCTGCTCGACGCTGGCGAACTCGGTGTCGCCCTGGACGGTGATGAGGTGGAGAAGCGCGTCGCGGATGTTCTGGTGGGGAATCTGCAGAGGGCGCTCCCACTTCGGCTTGCCCGCGTAGTCACCGAATTCGATGGTGGGCTTGACGTTCTCGAAATCGTACTTGGCCTCGAACTTGTAGTCGCCAAGCCAGGCGGTGTCGAAACCGACCTTACGCTGCCAGTCGCCAAACTGGCCAATCCAGTCGTCGAAGGTGGAGGGGAGCGAGGCGGTCACGGCCACGACCGCTGGTTAGGGTCCATCGGATATGAGGGGTGCGGTGGCCCACCCGGGCGCGACAGGCTGAAAGAGGACGACCCGCGTCCCCACGCCATGGCCAAGAAGGTCGCCCAGCCCGCTCGCAAGCCTGCCGCCAAGAAGGCCGCCGCGAAGAAGCCCGCCGCGCGCAAGGGGGCCCCCAAGGCCAAGGCCTCCACGCCGCCGCAGATTCCCATGCGCAACGTCACCGGCCAGCTGGTCGTCTCCCCCGCCAAGGACGCCATCGAATGGTACAAGCGCGTCTTCGCCGCCAAGGAGCTCATCCGCCAGGCCGACCCGAAAGGCAACATCCTGCACTGCCAGCTCCAGCTCGGCGACACGAACTTCATGGTCGCCGACGCCTACGCCCAGCCCCCCGCCGAGCTCGCGGGCGCCTACTTGCACATCCACCACAAGGACGCCCAGACCATGTGGGGTCGTGCCGTCGCCGGCGGCGCCAAGGTCGTCCTGCCTTTCGCCCCGCAGTTCTGGGGCGACCTGTACGGCCAGATGCGCGACCCGTTCGGCCAGCTCTGGAGCCTCTCCTGGACGGCGAACCTCAGCGAAGCCGAGAAGAAGCGTCTGCAAGCGCAGGCCTTCGCGCAAGGCCCCCCGAAGGCCTAGGCAGGATGGCCTCCCGCCCCGCGCCCAAGCCGCGCCCGCGATGGACGCGGGGCATGACTTCAAGCGCCGCGACTGGGAGCCGAAGCGCGTCGCCCGCCTGCAGAGGCTTTGCCTAGCCCTCCCAGAGGTCTTCGAGGCCGAGCAGTTCGGCGGCCCCTGGTAGAAGGCCGGCCAGAAGCCGTTCTGCCTGTACGGCGCCGAATCGGAGAAGCGCGCCGATGGCTACCAGGGGGTCGACGGCGCCTGCTTCAAGATGAGCCTCATGGACCAGGCGGCGCTCCTCGCGGACTCGCGGTTCACGAAGCCCAGCTACATCGGCAAAGACGGCTGGGTCGGCCTCCGCTTCGACTCCAAGACGGACTGGGGCGAGGTCGCCGAGCTCGTGGAGTCCGCGTATCGGCTTGTCGCCAACCAGCGGCAGCTGCGCGCCCTTGACGGCCCCTAGGCCGTCTTGTCCTGGACGAGCCCGATGACGTTGCCTTCGGTGTCCTCGATGTAGGCGGCCCAGATGGGCCCGACGTCGCGCTTGCCGAGCGCCAATTTGGCTCCGTTCTTCTGCGCGGCCGCGACGGCGGCGTCGAGATCGGCGACCTTGATGGTGATGACGGGATGCTGGAGGACCGACTGGCGCGTCAGGACGCTGCCATTGATGCGGCCCGGCGCCGTCGGACCATACGTCTTGGGGTCCACCTCGGTGGTCTTGGCGAACGCGAAGCCGATGCCGGGCGGGCGGCTGAGCTGCCACCCGAACGTGGTCGCGTAGAAGCGCATGGCGCGCTCAATGTCCGTGGCAGGCAGCTCGAAGTGGACGACGGGGTCCATGCCGCGCCAAACGGGCGGCGGGTGATGAACGCGGCGGTCAGTTGCCCTGGAAGTTCGCGACGCGCTTCTCGACGTACGCCGCGATGCCTTCCTTGGCGTCCTTGCTCGCGAACAGCTTGGCCTGCAGCTCGCGCTCGATGGCGAGGCCGTACTCGAGGGGGACTTCAGTGCCGCTCTGGACGGCGCGCTTGATGTGGCCGGCGGCCATGGCGGCCTTGTTGGGCGGGCAGAACTGGCCGGCCCAGTCGAGGACGTCGCGGCGGAAGTCGGCGGCGTTGCCGTCGAGGAGGGTGTTGATGATGCCGAGCTCCTTGGCCTCCTCGAAGCTGAGGTTGTTGCCGGTGACCATCATCTCGATGGCCTTGCTCTTGCCCGTGATGCGGGCGAGGCGCTGGGTGCCACCGGTGCCGGCGAGCACGCCGAGGTTGATCTCGGGGAGACCAGTCTTGCCGGCGTCCTTGCGGGCGATGCGAATGTCGGCCGCCATGGCGATCTCGAGGCCGCCGCCGACGGCGTGGCCGTTGAGCGCCGCGATGACCAGCTTCGGGGTCTGCTCCATGCGGCTGAGCGTCTCGTTGGCGTGGAGACAGAACATGTACTTGTAGCCGGGAGTGACTTTGTTCAGCATCTGGATGCTGGCGCCCGCGGAGAAGAACTTCTCGCCGTTGCCAGTGAGAACGATGACGAACACCTTGTCGTCGAAGCGGGCCTTGAGGACGGCCTCGTCGATGTCGCGCATCATCTCGTGCGTGTAGGTGTTCGGGCCCGTCGCGCCGGCCTTGAGGGGGGCGCCGGCGGCGTCGGAGGCGAGCTCGATGACGGCGATGCCGTTGGGCGTCGTCGCGTAGTTGACGAGGTGGTTCGTCATCGGGGTGAAGTGGAGCGACTGCGCGTGGGCGGCCTGGGCCATGAGTGTTCCACAGGCCGGTGCCTTTTGAAGCCTGCTCCTGGACCGCAGCGGCGCTACAGGGCGGGGGCGGGGAGGACGTACTGGTAGAGGAACCAGAAATGCATCGCGCTCCCGGCGATGACCATCAAGTGCCAGAACTCGTGGTCGCCCAGCCACTTGAACCCGGCCAGGCGAGGGAAGAGGACGGGCCGGTCGCGGACGTAGAGGAACGCCCCGACCGAGTACACGATGCCTCCGCCAATCAGCCAGCCGAGGCCGGCGGCGTCCACGCGGGCGATCAGGACCGGGGCCGCGACGACGGCGCACCAGCCAAGCCCCGTGTACCCCAGGATGTGGACCCATTTCGGGCCGAGGGGAACCGTGAGGGCAAGCACGAGCCCCGTGATGGCGACGGCCCAGACGAGCGCGAAGAGGACCCAGCCGAGCGTCCCGCCGACCAGAAGGAGAGCGACCGGGCTGTAGGTGCCCGCGATCAGGAGGTAGATGGCGACGTGGTCAAGGCGTTCAAGCCAGACCTCGGCGCGGGGGCCGGGGATGGCGTGGTAGAGCGAGCTCATCGTGTAGAGTGCGACGAGGCCCAAGGCGTAGAGTCCGATGGTGGTGAACGCCAGGCCACCGTCGGCGCGTAGGAACAGCAGAGGCAGGACGAGTACGGCCACGCCGCCGCCCGCCATGTGGCTGATGCTGTTGAAACGCTCGCGCAGCCCCATCGGCCAAGCCAGCCCGGTCGGCCTCTTCAACCCGCCCGCGCCGCGAATCGTCCGGCTTATGAGGGTGGAGCCGTCGGTTGCGGACGTGGATGGATGGCATGCCGTGGCCGGGGCCGCGGAGCTGGAAGAGGGGCGCCCGCGCGTCGTCGAGGTCGCCGGCCGTCTCGTCGCCGTGACCCTCCTAGGCGGCTCCATCGTGGCGGTGGACGCGCAGTGCCCGCACAAGTTCGGCGACCTCTCGGCAGGGGCATGGAAGAACGGTTGCGTGACCTGTCCGGTCCATGAGGCCACGTTCGACTGCACCACGGGGGCGCCGCGGCAAGGCAGCGTCACCAACTCCTGGTTGCCGATCCACGAGGTGCGCGTCCACGACGGCAACGTAGAGGTCCGCCTTAACGGATGAGGTCGGTTCGCCGACCCCTCCGACGCATCCACGCCCGGTCCGAGCACGGCGGCGTCGTGCTGAACGACTGGATGCCAGAATGATTCGTCGGGGGCGGCGTGAAGCGCCGCCCAGCGCAGTCCCTGCGATCCATGGAATGGAGTTCCTTCCTGTCGTGGCCGCCGCCGTCGGAGGCCACTGGACGCACCGTGCGGAGGAAAAGCGACTCGAAGCAAGAAGGGTTTGGCGCCTCGTTGCGGTGCGTGAGGCGGAGCGCGGGCTGGAGGGCCATCCCGGTGAGACTCAGATGCTCCACAGCCGGCCGCCGTCCACGGGCATGACGATGCCGCGCACGAACGACGCCGCCGGGCTGCACAGGAAGGCGATGGCCGAGCCCAACTCGGACGGGGTGCCGAGGCGGCCTTCGGGGGTCGCGTCCACCCAGGCTTGCTTGATGGCTTTCGCGCCCTTGCCGCTGCGCAGTCCCATGTCGGTCGAGAGCTCCGTGAGCCGCTCGGTGTCGACGTAGCCGGGGAGGATGCTGTTGATGGTGATGCCTGGAGGCAGCTCTCGGCTCAGGGTCTTGGCCCAACTCGCCATCGTGGCGCGGATAGTGTTGGAGACGCCGAGGCCCGGGATGGGCTCGCGGACGCTGGAGGAGAGGACGTTGACGATCCGACCGTAACCTGCCTCCTTCATGCCAGGCACCAGCAGTTTGACGAGGAGATGGCTGGCCAGCAGATGGCGGCCGTACGGTTTGAGGAAATCCTCGTCCTTGGCCTCCAACAGCGGGCCCGACGCGGGGCCGCCGGTGTTGTTGACAAGGATCTGGATGGGGCCGGAGTGTTCGAGGTGGTCGCTTACAGCCTTCGCCAGGCCGGCGCGGTCGTCCAGATCGGCGACCAGCATGTGCGTCTCACGGGCTCCAGCGTTGGCGAGGATTGGGCGCAGCGCGGCGAGCTTGTCCGGGCTGCGCGCGAGGAGCGTGATGTTGCAGCCCAGCGAGGCGAGCTCGAAGGCGGCCGCCTTGCCGATGCCTTGGCTCGCACCGCACACGAGGGCATGCCGTCCGATCAGGTCGAGGTCCACGGCGAGGCCACTGGGCTCTCGGACTTGACGCTAATGGTCCGCCACGAGGACGGCGCGCACGGGGCTGGCGTCGGCGTCCACGAGCCGCAACGGGAGGGCGATGAGCGTGTAGTGGCCGGGGGCCACGTGGTCGAGGACAAGGCCTTCGAGGTTCATCATGCCGTGCCGGAAGAGCATCTGGTGGCTGGGGAGGCCCTTGGAGTCGAACAGGTCGGTGCTCGGGGCGTCGAAGCCGACGAGGACGACGCCCTTCTTGCCGAGCGCGTCAATCAACTCTGGCTCCGGCGCCGCGAAGTCCGTGTTCCAGTCCGTCGGGTCGGGGAACGTGCCGGTCTTGAACAGGACGCGCGGCGCCGAGGGTTCCTGCCTGAGGTCGGCTAGCCCGAAGCGTTTGCCGCGTTTGGCGCGCACCTCGATAACTTGGCACGGCCCGGTGTAGGCGTCGAGCGGGAGCTGGCTTGCGTCGCGCCCTTCGCGGTGATAGTGCTGTGGCGCATCGGTGTGGGCGCCGACGTGGTACGACGAGTGGAAATCACCGAGGTCGATCCCGTCGCCGTCGCGCAGGCGGGCCGACTTGCGGCTCGTGTAGGGGACGTCGCCGGGCCAGTTCTGGATGCGGGGCGAGATGGGGGGCGAGATGTCGATGAGCTTCATACCCGACTCACCTGGAAAAGTAGGACCTCCACGGATGACATGACGGGGTGCACGAGATTGGACCTCCTTGTCCGATGACGCAATTCCAATCTTACGCCATGGCGTGGGCCAAATTCCTTTGCCATTGTCATGAACGCATGTAGCGCATCTTCCAACGGGTAATCCGGGTGGTCAAAACACCAAAGCAACACAGCTAGAGGGCAAGAGAAACCTGACGCGGAAAGCTTCCAAGAGTCGGTAAGCGCACTTCGGTCGACGTCAAACGGCGAAATCAATTTCTTGATCGCGGTGTCTTCAGAATCACCATTGTCTCTAGAGGGACGGTGTAGTTTGGCCTCGATTGCAAGGCGCGGGTGGGCAGCAGGGCCAAGAACAATATCGCATTTTTTCCGTGTCATCCTTGGATAAGGAATCTCACACGAGGCGGCCTGGAATTCAGAATCCGGTTTTTTTGAAAGCAGGGCGACCACTTGCTCGATGACATCGCGCTCGGCAAACGGCCCAATTCCAGCCTTGTAAGTTCTACTTCCGGTTGATGACGATGCCGTGGGTTTTTGCGCATCAAGTTGCTGTAGCGCATCAGCGAATTCCTCTGCAATATTTTGCCATTGCACGTCCTCATTCATGACGAAACCTGGGCCACGACCTTGAACTCCACCGCGATCGGCGTCGGCAGCGCTTCGACCTGGACCGTGGTGCGCGTCGCCTGGATCGTGCCGAACGCCCTGGCATACTCCTCGTTGAAGGCGGGGAAGTCGCGCTTCATGTCGGTGAGGAACACTTGCACGTCGAAGACGTCGGCCAGGCTCGCGCCGGATTCCTTCAAGACAGCCTCGATGTTGGCGATGACCTGACGCGTCTGCGCGCGGACGTCGTACTTCAGCGGTTTGCCGGCTTTGTCGCGCGTCGGCCCGCCGGGAATGGCGTCCGTCCCCGGAGTGCGGGGTCCAATGCCGGCGAGGAACAGCAGGTCCCCGACGCGGCGGGCATGGGCGTAGGCTCCGACCGGCTTGGGCGCGGTCTTGGCGTGGACCACGTTGGAAGCCCCGGCAGGAGTGGGCGAGCTTGCGGCTCCCGGATACCCGGCGCCCGAATCCTCGTCGGCGCTGGAGTGGGCGCCGCTCCAGGTCTCCGCGTCGGCGGCCTCGAAGGCGTTGGCGCCTCCCAGGACGTTGCGGTCGCCGTGGTGCTCCTCGGGGTCGGCCTCGTCGTATTCTTTGTCGGCGGCGGCCTTGCCCGTGGGGACCAGTTCGACGATGGCGGCGCCGGTGCCGTACAGGGCCTCGTACGCGTGGACCTTCCCTTCGTAGTTGTTGTGCGCCCCTGCGACGGCGGCGAGCCACCAGACGGCCTTCATCTTGGAGTCGCCGTTGGCCTGACTCGCGAACTCGCGGGCGAGCTGGCTGGCGTCCTCGAGGCGGCCACGCGCGAGGAACTCGAGGTACTTGCGGTTCCACTCGTCGTCCTTGCGGCTATGGATGCGGTCCTCGTTGAACGGCACGATACCGGAGAAGAGCCGGTTGCTGAGCGAGGTGACGCCGATGGCGACGACGCGCTTGCCACCGGACGCGATGGCGTCGCGCGCCGCCTTGCCGAGCACGATGGTCTCGGCGCGGTCGGCGTACATGTTGCACGACACCATGCTGGCCGGGATGGCGTTGTCGGGGTTGAGGAGCTTGAGGGCGACGATGGAACCGGTGTCCACGGGGAACCCCTTGTACGCAACGGCGCGCATCTCCAGGCCGCGAGCACGGCCGGCCGCGACGTAGGCTTCGCCGAACTTGGCGTCCACGCGAAGCTTGTAGGGAATCGAACCGAGTTCGTGCCACTCTTCGTCCACATGGGTCCACGCCGGCGCCGGGTCGGTCTGGACCTGGTGCCCGATGACGCTCGGCCACTTCGTCGAGTAAAGGATGAGAAGGTCGGGCTTGAGCTCCTTGATGCGCTTGCGCACGATGTCGTAGGCATCGCGCAACCGCCGGTAGCCCGGGTTGGCGTCCGGGACAAGAAACGGGTGCGGGAGGTGCGGGACGATGAACGCCGCCAGGACGCCCGAGGCGGGCTCGCGGCGGGGCAAGGCGCTTGGCGTCGAGACCTTGGCGACGACGCCGGAGGCGGCGGGTTTGGGGGCACCTTTGCGTCGGCCCTCACGCGCGGACGGTCGGCCGCCTGGGATGACATGACCCCTCGCTTTGCTCGGGCTCATGTCATCAACCTCGGCGTGACCTGGCGCGTCTTGGGGTTCGGGTCCCACTCGAGCACGGCGTTCCCGGTGCCGATGACGGTGCCGTAGCCGTGCAGCTCGGCGGGGTAGTTCGGGAAGTCGAGCGCGGAGAGGAGCCACGACAGGCAGCCGGCGTCGGCCTCCGAGGTGGCCTGGTCAATCAGGTCTGGAAGCTCGTCGAAGAGCTGGCGCCCCTTGCCGTCGCGGGCCAAGCCGATGGCGTGCATGTCCCACAGGTGCTGGCCGTGGTGGTAGATGTGCTCGTGGCTCATGTCCTCCGGCACGTTCGGCTCGCGCGTGAAGTGGCGGTGGCTGATGGAGTTCGAGGCGAGGAGGAGCGCGCGCTTGCCCGACGCTTCGATGGCCTCACGGGTCGCCGCCCCTAGGGCGCGCATCTGCTCTTGGCCGACCTCGTTGGAGTAATCATTGTACACGCGGCAGCTGCTGATGCCGACGATGGGCTTGTCCCACGTCGGGTTCACCAGGTGGCACGCCGCGATGGTGCCGTAGTCGATGCGGTAGTCTGGATTGCGCATCATCTTCGTCGTGAGGCCCTTCTTGGCGCCGCGGCGCGCGATGTCCTCGGCCAGCTCGACGTCGACGTCGAAATCGAAGTTGTAACGAAACAGGTTGGGGAAGATGGGGTCCACGCTGAGTGACTTGAAGTGCGGCACGCCGAGGAAGTGGTGGCCGACGCGGGTGCGCCAATGCGGCGAATGGACGAGGATGACATCGTAGTCCCGCGTCGCGCGGGCCAGGCTGTGCCGCAGACGCTCGTAGCCCCAACGGATCGTCTCCCAGCCGCCCTCGCTGCGCGCCTCGTTCTGCTTCGGGTTGTCGGCGTACACGAGATGCGGCGGGTGCGGCGTCAGGCAGCCGGCGACGATGCGTCCCCGTTCGCCTTTGGTCGTCGTTCTGGCGCGCGGTTTGCGGGTCATCTCAGTCCTCCTTCATCGTCACGGTCTTCGCCTCGGAATAGAAATCCACGGACCATTCGCCGCCCTCGCGGCCGACGCCGGAGTCCTTGACGCCGCCGAACGCGGTCGCCAGGTCGCGCACGAGCCAGCAATTAATCCACACCATCCCGGTGTCTAGGCGTGCGGCGACCCGTTGCGCCTTCGTGGCGTCCTTTGTCCACACGGTGGAGGTGAGCCCGTAGCGGACGCCGTTGGCGAGCCGGATGGCCTCATCTTCGTCGGCGAAGGTTTGCACCGTGATGAGCGGGCCGAACACCTCCTCCTGGACGAGGCGGCTCTGCTGCTTTACATCAGTCACGATGACGGGTGTGAGGAAAGCGCCGTCGGCCAACTCTCCCGACAGGGAAGGCCGTTCGCCGCCGCACAGGATGTTCGCCTCCTTGCGGGCAAGCTCGAGGTAACCCTCCACCTTGCCGCGATGCGCCAGGCTGTTCAGGGCGCCGACGTCGGTCGCCTCGTCGCCGGGGTCGCCAACCTTGAGTGCGCGCACGGCGGCCTCCAGACGAGGCAAGAACGTCGGCAGCAGGCTCTTCTCGACGAGCACGCGGCTCGTGCAGAGGCAGATTTGCCCCCCGTTAGTGAAGCCGCCGCGCACGACGCCGGCGACGGCGGCGTCGAGGTCGCAGTCCGCGAAGACGAGGGCTGCGTTCTTGCCGCCAAGCTCGAGGCTGAGCTTCTTGGGCGAGGGCCCCGACGAGGCGGCTTGGGCGACTTTCGCGCCGGTCGCCGTGCCTCCGGTGAAGCTGACGGCGCGCACGCCGGGATGGCGCACGAGCGGCTCGCCTGCCTCCGGTCCAAGTCCGTGCACGGTGTTGTAGACGCCCGCCGGAAGCCCAGCCTCCGCAAGCAGGTCCGCGAGGGCATCGGCGGTGCGCGGCGTCAGTTCGCTGGGCTTGGCGACGACGGCGTTGCCGAGGCCGAGCGCGGGAGCGACTTTCCAGGTGAGAAGGTAAAGCGGCAGGTTCCACGGGGTGACGAGGCCGACGACGCCGACGGGGCCACGGGCGGTGAGGTGCTTCCAGCCGTCTCTGCGGAAGGTCGGCTCGGTGCGCGCGGCGAGGAAGTCGGCGTAGAAGCGGAAGTTACGGGCCGCGCGCGGGATGTCGAGGGTGCGCGCCAACCGGATGGGCTTGCCGGTGTCCTCCGACTCGAGGCGGGCGAGGCGGTCCAGGTCGCGCTCGATGAGTTCGGCCGTCCGGCGCAGCACGCGGCAACGCTCCGTGAGTGGGGTGTTGGCCCACGCAATTTGCGCGGCGGTGGCGGCCTCGACGGCAGCGTCCACGTCGCGCGTATCGCCACGCGGGACCTTGCACAGCACGTTGCCATTCGCGGGGTTCACGTTGTCGAGATAGGTGCCGGAGGCGGGCGCGACCTCCTTGCCGCCGATGCGCTGGGACAAGCGCGGCACGTCTGAGACCTTCGCCGCCTCGCGCTTCGCGAACCCGTAGGCTCGCCCCAGGTCGCGTTGGGCGACCTCGCGGTCCCTCTGGAGCCACCCGAAGCCTTCGCTCACGCTTCCCTCCACCCGCGCATCAGAGGTTGGCTGCCGACGTAGTCGTCGTTGTCGTACGTCCAGTGGTCGGTGTCCGGGTCCCATTCGTCCCACGTCGCGATGGATTCCAGTGCCTTGAGGTGCTTCGGGGGCACGACGCCGGGGACGATGAACGCCTTCTGGCGGTGGAGCGGGTAGGGGTTGCGCAGCGTGAAGCCGAGCGTGCCGAGGATGGCGCGGGCGACGTACCAGGTGGCGCGCGGGTTCCAGCCGTGCGCGATCTTGACGACGACGCCGAGGCCGTCGGGGTAGTCCGGGTGCTCGATGGCGAGGCCCAGGAGGCCGTCGGCGCCCTCCTTCGCGATGACCTTGCCGCCGCACGACTTCAGGATGGTCGTGTCAAGCCGGTTGAAGCCGCCCACGAGGTCCGGGTTGCGCACCATCGCCTCCCACACCCAGTCCTTCTTGCGCGTCTTGGCGAGGTGCGCATAGAGGATGGCGAGCTCGTTGACGGTGTTGCTGAGCGTGGGGAGGCCGCAGCCGTCGCGGGCGACGCGGGCCGCTTTCCACCGAGGGCCGAGGATGCCGCGCACGACGTCCGTGTAGGCCTGGAACCACGGGTGCTGTGGCAGCAGGTAGCCGATGCGGGGCCAGCCCTTCGCCTTGCAGCCAGCCAGGATGGCGGCATGCTCGCCCGAGCAGGTGTGGTACCAGCGGCGCGGGCGGCGGACGCTGCGGCCGAACGGGACGAGCGGAAGGTCGAGCGGGGCCTGCATGAGGCCCCACTCGGTCTCGTGCAGCAGGCTCTGCGCAGCGACGACGTGCTCGGTGTCGCCGTTGTGCGAGGCGAGCGCGATGGCCTTCTGCTCCCACGAGTGGTCCGCCAACTCCTTGGCGAACACCTTCATGGCGAGCGGCTTCATCATGCTGCGGCCGTAGCACAGCACGTTGCCGCCGAACGAGTGGATGAGCTTGCGGCCGTGCGCCCACGCGACGGCGCCGTGGATGGTGGTCTCCGAGATGCCGAGGCGGCGGTAGTCCACGAGCGGCTCCCATTCCACGTCGCGGCCGGTCGGGATGCCCTTCTCGCGCGTGCCAAGCGGGCCTTCGGGGTAGAGCTCGGACCCGGGGCCCGCGATGCGGTCGCCTTGCCCGTCGGTCGTGACCGCAGGGGGGGCCTTCCGACGAGCGGCCGGTTTGGCGGTCATGCGGCGACCTCGTTGTTCGCCAGGATGGGCGCCACCTTCTGCATGAAGGCCGTCATGTCGCGCACGACGCGGTCGGAGTCGTGGGTGAAGAAGTCGAACCACAGCATGAGCCGGTCGTCCCGGTGGTAGCGGGCCTTGAGCTGGATCGCGACGTCCTCCGCCGTGCCGATGACGGCGTTGTCGGACGCCTCGCCCACCTTCTTCGGATCGAGCGTCCCCTCCAAGGCGTTCCAGTAGGCCGCGAGCGCCCGCTTGGCCTCGGCGCGCGCCGCGCCACGCCGCTGTCCGGGGGTGAGGCCCGGTTCCTCGTTGAGGAAGACCAGGACCGTGCGCGGCATGTAGGCGCGCTTCCAGGGGCCGCCGGACGGGTGGAACGTCTTCGCCATGCGCTCGTGGGTGGCGTCAATGACGGGGCCGGGCGTGATGCTCAGGTTGGCGACGTGGGCCGGCAGGAATCGGTTGACGAGCGCGTGCGCCTTCGGGTCGTGCGAGCCGACGACGAGCTGGACGAGCTCGCGGCGCCACGCTTGCGGGACGATCTTCAGCGAGTCGAAGCGGAACTGCTTGGGAACACGCAGCCGGCCCCCATCCAGGAGCCCTTCCGCGGCCGCGGCCGGCCGTGCCTTTTCCCAGTCGGCGTCGTTGCGGAAGTCGGAGCGGACGAGCGTGCGTTCGGGGACTTGGCTGGACGCCAGGGTCTCGCCCGCGAGCAGGCGCGCGAAAATTTCGGCGGCCTCGAGGAACATCGTGCCCTTCCACAGACCGAACGGCAGCGCCTTCTCGAGCGGGGTGCGGGGCTCCAGGCCGTAGGCCCGGTTCATGTAATCGAAGCGGCCCGCGCTGAAGCCGACGTGGACGCGGCGTCGCTCGGCGGGGTCGAGGCCGTGCAGGGCGGCGAACATCGCGATGCGCTCCGCCGCGGCGACCGGGCCGCCGTTGCACAGGATGTTCATCACCGCAGAGCCCACCTCGATGCGCTTGGTGCGGCGGAAGATGGCGTGCGCGAACTGGAGCATGTCGGCGTTGAGCCCGACCTCCCCTTCCCAGTGCGGGATGACGGGGAGCCGGTTGCCCTTTTGCACGTCGCTGGAAAGGTGCGACTCCGCCAGCCACGCGACGCCGAACCCGAGCCGGTCGGCCGCCTCGACCTGGGCCATCGCGTTGGCGAGCATCTGCGCCTCCGTTGGGGTGTGGCCCGCGACGGGGGTCTGGCTGATGGAGAGGAACAGGTCGAACTCCACTCTAGGCCCATCCAGGGACTGCCGTGCTTGAACCCTGCGGAGCGCCCCCGGGCCGGGCTCCAAAACGTCAAGAGCCACTCCCTCTGTCCAGACGTGTGCGCTTCTCTGCCCTTCTCGTCGCCGGTCTTCTTCTTGCCGTCTTGGTCTCCGGCTGTTCCCAGTCCTCGACGACCCAGGGGACTAGCATGTCCAGCGGACCCGTCGCCGGGCAGGAGAGGGTTCGCCCCGACCCCGCCACGGGAATCGCGTTCGGGCCGAAAGTGCAACTCGGCAACGTCCTGACCGGCGCGGAGCCGGGCATCGCGGCCGGGCCCGACGGCACCGTGTACGTGACGACGCCCTTGGCGATGTGGCGCGGCGACAAGAACGGCACCGTCTGGACCGACCTAGGCCTCGGGTGCGTCGGCGGGGCGCCGGTTCCGGGCTGCCCGGCGCCGCTGCAGGAGTCGGGCGCCCCCAACGGCGTGACCGGCGGCGGGGACGCCGACGTGTACGTCTCCCCGGACGGCCGGGTCCACTGGCTCGGCCTTGGGACCGGGATTCCCTACCAGTCCAGCGACGATCGGGGCGTGAGCTGGAGCCAACCGTACGACGTCAGCAAGGGCACCGGCGCTGACCGGGAATGGATTACCGGCCGGGCGGACGGGACCTTGATCGCGTCCTGGCGCGACGCCACCATGATCCGCACGGCGCGCAGCACCGACGGCGGCCTCACCTGGAGCGACCCCGTGGACATCGCTCCCGACACGCGGCAGGGCGGCATCGCGGTGGACCCCTCCAGCAACGCGCTGGCCTTGGCGCACGACTTGGGTGGCGTGGTCAGCGTCGCGCACAGTTTCGACAACGGCACCACGTGGACTTCGGTCGTCGCCACCACGAACCCCGCCCAGGGCCAGGTCTTCCCCGTCACCGCCTTCGACGCGGCCGGGACTCTCTATCTCGCCTACGCCACGGACCGCGACAAGACCGTGCCGGGCGCCTTGGGCTACGAGCGCCCCCTCGAGACGCCCACGGTGTTCCTCCAGGTGAGCCACGACAAGGGCCTGACCTGGACCGAGCCCAAGCAGATCAATGCCCCCGGCACGACGGCCTGGTTCCCCTGGATCGCTGGCGGAGGCGCCGGAAAGGTCGTCCTCGTCTGGTACCAGAACGACAAGGGACTGCCGCGCTACGCGACGGACGAGGTCTACGTGATGTCCGGCATCAGCCTGGACGCCGACTTCCCCGACCCGCACTTCGCCTTGACGCGCGTGAGCGGCCAGCCGGTCCATCGCGGCTCCGAGTGCCGTGAGACGCCGCCCTGCACGCGCAGCCTCCTCGACTTCTTCGAGGTCGCCATCCATCCGGACGGCTCCGCCATCGTGGCCTTCGCCGAGGACCTCTGGCCCGTGCCGCGCATCACCATCGACTTCGCGAAGATGAGCGCCGGCCCCAACCTGGCGACGTAGCGTTACGGCGGGCTCGTCCCGGCTTTGTCGGTGATGGCGTTGCGGACCTGCCAGAGCGCGGGCCATAGCGTGTCCTGGACGTCCTTCTCCAGGGCGTGGATGGCGTAGCCCTTGAGGCTCTTGACGTCGCGGCCGATGACGCGCTTCACCATGGCGAGGTGGTTGAGGCGCCAGACCTGGAAGAACATGTCAAAATCCGTCATATTTTCCAGCAGGCGGAGCAGGTCCGGCTGGCTCGCGGGGCGCGTGTAGACGTCGAGCAGCGTGGTCTTGCGGCGTTTCAGGAGCGCCTCGACGGCGGGCCACAGGAGGGGGGCCTTCTGCTGGATCTGGCGGAACCCGGGCGACTCGGCGCCGGAGCCTTGGCCGAGGGCGGCGCGGATGACGTGGAAGTCCCACGGCGTCATGGTCTCGAGGATGTGGAGGGCGTCGGTGTTGAGGCGGACGGTGGCCGTGCAGCGCGCGAGGAGCGGGTAGGCCTCGACGAGACGGTCCTGGGCGACGAGCTCGCCGACGGCCTTGAGCTCGAAGAGGACGAGCTTGCACCACAGCTCGAAACTCTGGTGGACGACCTGGAACATCAACTCGTCGTGATGGACGCGGGCCTCCTCGGGCTTCTGGAGTTGGAGCAGTTCGGGCACGCGCATGTAGTGCTCGTAGTCGGTGGTCTTGCCGCTGGTGAGCCGCTGGGGGTTGTGGTTCCCGATCGGGCCGACGCCGGAGACGGCCGAGGCGGCCGCGGCGACCAGGTTGCCGGCCTTGGAGGCCAGGGTGCGCGCCTTGCCTGTCAAGCCCTTCCTCTCTGTAGGGGTCGCCTCCATTGTACAAAACCGCACATCAACTTAGATTGAGGGGCCACTTCAAGCTTGCGAACGCCGCCTTATCTAGAGCCGACGCCGAACCGAGGGGCATGCTCGCCCTCGCTGGCCGCCTCGTGGGCGGTGCCGCCAAGATGGTCGCCAAGTACCTCATCGTCCCCGTCCTCGTCAGCGTCGCCACCGCCTTGGTGGCCGACGAGGTCGCCAAACGGATGCGCCGCCGCACCGAGGAGCTCGACGCTCGCATGATGGCTGAGGGCCGGACAAACGGGCATGCCAAAGGAAAGCCGAAGGGCGAGCCCCGCGCGGTCCCCGCGGCCTGAACCGCTGCAGCTCGCGACCCGACCCCTTTTCACCCCGACCCCCGTCGCCGCAGTGTGGCCGTCGAGTTCACCCTCAACGACGAGCAGCGCCTCATCCAGAAGATGACGCGCGACTTCGTGAACGAGAACATCACCCCCGACATCGTGCGCCAGTGGGAGCACGACGGCGATCATCCGCACAGCATCTACGAGAAGATGGCAGCGCAGGGGCTGCTGGGCGCCCCGTTCCCGACCGAGTACGGCGGCGGCGGGCTCGATGCGGTCAGCTACGCCATCCTCACCGAGGAGCTCGCCAAGGGCTGTTCTTCGTTGCGCACCTCCATCAGCGTCCACGGTTCGCTGGCCGGCTCGACCATCAAGGGCTTCGCGAGTCCCGAGCAGAAGAAGCGCTGGCTACCCTCGATGGCCGCGGGCACCAAGCTCGGCGCCTGGGCGCTCACTGAGCCCGGCTCGGGCTCCGACGCCGCCGGCATGTCCACCACGGCCAAGCTGGAGGGCGACCACTACGTCCTCAACGGCACCAAGTCCTGGATCTCCAACGGCGGCATCGCGGACTACCTCATCGTGTACGCCAAGACCAACCCGGCCCTCAAGCACAAGGGCATCAGCTGCTTCATGGTCGAGAAGGGCACGAAGGGCTTCGACTGCGTCGGCGTCGAGACGAAGAACAAGCTTGGCCTGCGCTCCAGCCCAACCGCGACGCTCGCCTTCACCGACTGCCGCATCCCCAAAGAGAACCTCATCGGGAAGGAAGGCGACGGCTGGAAGAACGCCATGCACGTCCTCAACCACGGCCGCCTCAGCGTCGCCGCCGGCGGCGTCGGCATCGCGCAGGCCGCCTACGAGTCGAGCCTCAAGTACGCAGCCGAGCGCCAGGCGTTCGGGCGCTCGATTGGCCACTACCAGCTTGTCCAGGCAATGCTTGCCGACATGGACGTCCAGATTGCCGCCGGCCGCCTCCTCGTGTGGAACGCGGCCCGCGTCAAGGAGGCCCACGAACGCGGCGAGGCGACGCGCGACGAGTGGACGCTCGCCGTCAGCCGCGCCAAGCTCTTCGTCGCGGAGATGAGCCTCAAGGTGTGCGAGGACGCCATCCAGGTCCACGGCGCGAACGGCTACACTGACGCCTACCCCGTCGAGCGCTACTGGCGCGACGCCAAGATTCTGGGAATCTACGAGGGCACGAACCAGATTCAGCGCTTGATTATTGGCCGGTTGATTACGGGTCTGCGCGAGTAGTCGCCTCTAACGACGCCGGGCCAGTGCCAGTGCGCCAAGCAGCAATCCGACCCCCACCAGATTCGCTGGCGGAGAGGACTTCGTGCCGTCCCCGGGGGCCGACGTGACCGCGTCCAGGCGGGTCCCGGACGCTGAAGTGGGTCCAACCGTGGGCACCAAACGAGACGCTTCGTCAGAAGCCTCGACGGGGCAGACGGGAATTGAGACCTCGTCTGGGTAGTAGGAGGCGTCATCGCCGCTGGCGACCACGGGGCTCAGGGAGGTCGACGTGACGACCAGGTCGACGGACTTGTAGGGGCCGGCCGTGGAAACCCGGGGGCTGTAGAGCGCCGACGCGTTCCAAGATTCGCCAAACTGGTGCACGAAGGCGCTGCGTGGGACGCTGAACGTGAACGTGGAGCCTTGCCACGTCACGGGGAACCCTGAGGTCCGGTCCTCCCAGTACATGGTCTCGATCCAGTCGTAGGTCGCGTTCCTCTGCATGGTCCATGTGGATGGATTCCCCCCACTGGCCGTAGCGCCTTCCACGCTGACCCAGTAGTAGTTGACAAAGTCCTGATGGGCGCGCGGGTCGGCCGCCAGTTCCACCGTGAAGCGCAACGCCCCGTCCTGGGTCCAGTTGACCTCGAGCGAGAGGACATCGAGCGTCTTGGGGTCGCCATAGGCGGGATTGGACACCTGGCCGTTCGAATCACCCGCGGGGTCCAGCTTCATCAGGCCTGGGCAAGCCGTCGATGCGTTGGCGGCGTGCGCGCTCAGACTGCTCAAGGCCAGCGCGGCCAAGAGAACAGGAAGCAGCCGTGCAGTCCAAACCACACGATGCAAGTCCCGGGCCGACCTATGAGGTTTTTCCTTCAGAGGACGATGGCCCGTAGAGTCCTCGGCGGAAGCGCGGCACGAACGCCATGAGCACGGCCAGGCGCGATAGCTCCGTGCGGTCGAAGCGGCCCTCCGTGAGCCAGCCGATAGCTCCCGTCGTCGAGCCGAGGGACGGGTCGTTGGCGATGGGGCCGAGCACGTCGGAGACCATTTCACCGGCCAACGCCCGCTTGGTGAGCCAGTCAGGATAATGGAACGCCGGACCCCAACCGTGGGTCTCCCAACCGTCGCGGTCGAGCACCGCGCAGGCTTGCGCCTCCAGGTAGCCTTCGTTACCGGGGAACTTGACGAGGCCCGCTTCGATACCGATGGCGTATTCGGCCTCGGGCCACGCGGCGAGCGCGGCCTTGGCCCGGTTCTGCGCGCCGCGCAACGTCGCCTCGTCGCGCGGCTGCTCCGCGACGCCGGAGGCGACCGCGAAGCCCTTGACCTCGGCGGCGCAAGGGAGGATGCGGGCAAGCTCCTTCGCGACGGCGGACACCTTGACGCCGTTGGCCGAGCCGACCGCGACACGGACCGGGCGCAGTCGCTTGCCGTCCACGTCGATGAGTCCGGCGGCGATGCGAGTGGCGCTGAGGGGCAGCAAGTCTTCGGCAAGGACATGGGGGACGACGCGGACGTCGAGAGGAGGGAGGCCGTTTGCTTGCCGGGACTTGTTGATCGCGTGCGCGCCGGGGAGGGTCTCGGGGCTGACGACGATGCGATCGTAGGCTCCCGTCGCGGCCGGGCCGGACCCGTCGGTCAGAGGGCGGACCGTGAGCTCGCCGCGGTATCCTTCCTCGGAGAGGAAACGGCGCACCGTCTCGGCGCGGTCCTGCCAGGGGCGGATGGCGCGGTCGGGGCGACGGGCCAGCACGCCGTCCGTGATGCCCACGAAGAGGTCGGTCGCGCCGGCGGCCGCCTCGCGCAGCAGGGCGCGGTGGCCGGCGTGGAACGGCTCGAAGGTCCCCCCCAGGCAAACGCGCACACGTTCGAAGCCGGCGGTGTGATTTGAACACACGACCTGCGGTTTACAAGACCGCTGCACTACCCCTGTGCTACGCCGGCGCGAAGGTGGCGACCCCACGATTCTTGAAAGCGCCGCCGGTGTCGCGCTGTCATCCCATTGGACTCAAATAGGGGCGTGAAGTCGGCCGCTTCGCCGCCGATGTGGCTCAGTGGTAGAGCACCTCCTTGGTAAGGAGGTGGTCGCGTGTTCGAATCACGCCATCGGCTCTTCAATCGCAGGCGTCGTGGACGCGCGAGACCGACCTACGTGAAGGTGACGACGATGCTCGACGAGGGCGCCGCGTAGGAGTAGATGAACATCCATCCGGTGCCCGCAGGGACCGTACCTGCCGCGGGGTTGCCCCCGTTCGTGCAGTCCCCGACAATCGTCTTGGCGTCCGGGGCCACGAAGTAGCAGTCGGAGTCGGGCAGCGGGTTGCTCGTTGCGATGGTTGACGTGAACGAGCGACCGACGTACCGATCATCGAGGGGCTGCCAGAACCCGTCCACTTGGGGCGAGGAGGGGCCACCCTGGAAATTGACGCAGTTGAGCGGGACTTGGGAGACGAACGAGTGCACGTCCCCCACGCAGCCGGCTTTGCTCGCGCCGAACGTGAAGACAAGCGGCGGCGCGGGGCCCGTCGGGGCGGCCGTGACGGTCAGGTTGAGCCGGGCGGTCCGGTTCAGGCCGTCGCCGTAGACGACGGTGAGGACTGGCGTGAAGTTGCCGGCCACCACGAAGGCGTGCAGGCGGTCGGCAGGAAGTTGGGCGCCGGTGCCGTTGGCGGCCTGCCCGTCGCCGAAGGCCAGGCGCCACGACGTGGCGTTGTCTTTGTCCGTGCTGTCGAGGTGGAACGTCACGTTGGCCGGCGCCATGCCCGTCAAGGGGCTCGCCGTGAAGGTCAGAACGCGGGCGGCGGCGGACGACGCGGAAGGCGAGGCCGACGAGGACGCCTTGGGGGAGCTCGCCCCGGAGCCGGACGTGCCGCCGTGCGCGCCCGTGGACGCAAGGCTGCCCGTCGAGGACAGGGAGGAGGACTCGGACTTGGTCGAGGCGCAACCGGACAGGACCAAGGCAACCAACAGCAGGACCGTGACTGACGCCACCACGCGCATACCCTCTCGGATGCGGGGCGGGACTTGAGGATTGCGTGCCTCAAGCCACCAGGATGTGGACCGATGCCGCCGCGTTGGGGGCACCAGCGAAATACTCCAGGATGACGGTCCATTCCCCGGCCGCGGGGTTGAGGACGACGCCGGACTCGAAGTCCGCTGCGGTCGCGAAATGCGTCGCCGTCCCCGTCGGGTCGAAGGCATAGAGGTCCATGTCCGGCACGCAGGCGAGGACCCCGAAGATTGGCAGGCTGGGGGTGCAGGTCTGGGCGGCGTGGGTGCCGCCCTCAACTTGTAGCTGGGTTGCCCCGGGAGGCACGGTGACCTTGTACCCGACGACGAACGTCCCGTTGAGGCCGTTCTTGTACGCGGTCCGAACCTGCTGTTCTTGGCACAGGGCCGCGCCGGCGGGGCTCCCGGCGACCGCCCCCGTGACCGCGTCGGCGGGCGTCCCGGTCTCAATGCACGCTACCCCGGTGGCGAGGCCGCCGGCCCAGGGCACCGGAAGAGTCACGGTGAAGGTCTTGTTGTAAACGGGCCCTTTCGCCTCGGCGGTCGGGGCGGGAAGGGCCGCCAGGCTGAGGTCGCGGCTCAAGGTCTTGCCGTCCGCGTAGCGCGCCGTGAGCAGGGGCTTGTAGGAGCCCGCTGCGGAATAGGTGTGCGCCAGGGTCGCCGGCAAGGTCGTGCCTTCCTTGGTCTGTCCGTCGCCGAAGGCCAAGGTGAACGACGCTGGGGACCCCCCGCTTGCGCTGGCAGTCAGGTTGACCACCAACGGCACGGTTCCGTTCAACCGGTCGGCCATGAAGCCCAGGCTGCGCGGGGCCGACGAGGAGCTGGGAGGGCTGACGGAGGAGCTGGAGGCCGTCGTTGGAGAGGTGGTCGTGGAAGGGGCGGTCGAAGTCGCCTTTGAGGACGAACTCGATGACTCCGAGGTTCCGCTGCAGCCGGCCAAGAGCGCGAGGACGAGGAGGGCGGCAAGAGCCGTCGCAAGGTGTCGCATGAAGGTCGAAGGCTTTCCGCGGCCATTTAAGCAACCTAGACGCATCGCAGAAGTTGGGCGAGCGCGGGCGCTCCCGCCTCAACCTTTATGGAGAATGGGCACCTAAAACGGGTGTACTCATGGTCGCCACCATCGACGACATCCTGGAGATCGTGCGCTCCAACCCCTTCATCGACGGCGTAGGCTACTTCATCGAGGCCACCACGACCAGGCAGGTCCCGTCGAAGGACCTGCCCAAGCTGACGCAGCGCATGCAGGAGAACTTCTGCGACCACGCCGCGGCCACCCTCGAGGGCGAGGACGTCCTCGGGCTCGACTTCCACGAGCACATCTTCACGCAGGGGGAAGGCGCCGAGGAAGAACTCGAAGCCCTGAGTGACGTCCTGCACCACGTCGAGCGCACATACGGCATCGACCACCTCTGCATCGAGCTCCAGTTCGACCTTGGCCGCGCGCGCAAGGCGAAGACCGAGATCGACTCGCTCCTGAAGCCTTAGCCGGCTCGCCGCGGGCACCGCACGACGCCGCCAACCGGTCCCGACCTGACACCACGTTGGTTCTCTGGCGGGTGCGTCCATTGGCCTCCGACGGCGGCGAGCCCGCCCCGAAAGAATCCAGGCCGAGGCGCGCGAAGCGCCCCCTGCGGCCCTTCGCGCCGCCCCTTCACCATGATTCTGGCATCCAGTCGTTGTCGCTGACGACGCCGTGGTCGGACGAAGGGATGCCTCGGGAAGGTTGACGAAGCGACGCATCGGAATGGGGCGCCACGATGCGGTGCCCGTGCAACAGAGTCCTCCCAGGTCGCACCCATAATCGTTTTCGGGGACACGCTTTCAAGCGTGCATGGCCGGCACGCCGGGGCTGCGGGAGCGCGTGGCGCGCCTTCCTCGCCAACCGGGCGTCTACCTCTGGAAGGACGGCGCCGGGACGGTGCTTTACGTCGGCAAGGCCATCGACCTCCGCAGCCGCGTCTCCAGCTACTTCGACCCAGACCGGCCCAAGACGGCGGCGCTCATGGACGAGGCCGTCGACGTCGACTTCATCGCCGTGCGCACCGAGAAGGAGGCGCTCGTGCTGGAGCAGACGCTCATCAAGCGCCACCGGCCGCGCTACAACGTGCGCCTCAACGACGACAAGAGCTACCCGTACCTCAAGCTCACCGACGAACCCTACCCCCGCCTCCTGAAGGTGTTCCGGCGCGACGCCGACAAGGGCACCTACTTCGGCCCGTTCCCTGACGGCTCGGGGGCGTTCTTCATCGCGCAGGCCATCTCCGAGCTGGTCCCGCTCCGCCGCTGCAAGGTGCTGCCGAAGGAGAAGTGCCTCTACCTAGACATCGGCAAATGCGCGGGGCCGTGCATCGCCGCCTGCACGGACGAGGAGTACGACGACCTCGTCGGGGAGGTGCGCGAGCTGTTGGAGGGGAAAGCCGACCACCTCCTGGACAAGGTCCGCGGGCGCCTCGAGGCCGCGGCGGCCGCGCACAAGTTCGAGGAGGCCGCCCGCCTGCGCAACCAGCTCATGGGCCTGCAGAACGTCCTGGACCGCCAGTTCATGGTCGCCGAGCGGCTCGAGGAGCGCGACATCGCCTGCCTCGCGGCGCAGGGCGACACCGCCGTCGCCGTCCTCCTGCACCAACGCGACGGCAAGATCGTCGGCCAGTCCCCGTTCATCCTCGCCGGCGCCGCGCCAGGCCAAGAGGGCGAGGCGCTCGCGGCGTTCCTGCGCGGCTACTACCAGGACCGCCGCGTCCCCCGCTTCGTCGCCTGCGCCATGGCGGACACCCTCGCCCCGCCCTTGGAGGCCGACCTCCGGCTTCTTGCGGAAGGGGCCGTCACCGTGGAGACGCCGCAGCGCGGCGACAAGACAAAGTGGCTCGAGGTCGCGGCCACCAACGCCCGGCTGCGGCTCGAGGAGGAGCTGCACCGCCGCGACCGCCGCGGCACCGGCGCGTTGGAGGCCCTCCAGCACCACCTCGCCCTGCCCGCGCTGCCGCGCGTCATCGAAGGCTTCGACATCAGCCACATGGGCGGCGACTTCACGCGCGCCGCCCTCGTCCGCTTCGTGGACGGCGAACCCGAGAAGGCCGGCTACCGCACGTTCAACATGAAGACCGTCGGCCAGGCCGCCGTCGAGGCCGGCACCGCCCCGAGGAAGGGCGCCGGCCGGGAGGTGGACGACTTTCGCAGCATCGGCGAGGCCGTGCAGCGGCGCTACCGCGGCGTCCTGGAGCGCGGCGAGCGCGTGCCCGACCTGGTCCTCGTGGACGGCGGCCCCGGCCAGCTCGCCGCGGCCCGTGCCTCGCTCAAGGAGCTCGGCCTCGCGCGCGTCCCGCTCGCGAGCCTCGCCAAACGCGACGAGGACGTGTTCCTGCCCGGGCGCGTCAGCCCGCTCAAACTCAAGCGGAATGACCCCGGCCTCCAGCTCCTGCAGCGCGTGCGCGACGAGTCGCACCGTTTTGGCATCACGCAGGTGCGCGCGAAGGCGACGGAGGAGGTCCTCGCGAGCCCGCTCGACGCCGTGCCCGGCGTCGGCCCCAAGCGGCGCGCCGACCTGGTGAAGGCCTTCGGCGGCCTCGAGGGGCTGCGCACGGCCTCCGCCGAGGACCTGCAGCGCGTCAAGGGCGTCACGGCGGAGATGGCGTCCTCCATCGTGGCCGCGCTCGCGGAGTAGCCGCGCTACTTGGTCTTCGTCGCCGGGGCGGTGGCCAGGAACGGCTCCAACTCCAGCTCCAGGGCGACGGCGGGGGCGGAGAGGCCGAACGCGACGAGCGTGTCCGGGTGCAGCTCGCCGAAGACGCCCACGGCGCGGCCGCCCGCGACGATGCGGCCCTGGCGTCCCGCGACGAACGCGGGGTCGGTGCCCGGCTCCATCGTGGCCTTCAGACCGGCGTCGCGCAGAAGAGCCTCGGCGAGCCCCTTCGCGTCGGCGAAGCCCGCCTTGGCGGAGGCCTCGACGACGGCGAGGCGAAGACGGTTGCGCCACGTGCCCGCCGCGTCGGACTCGATGACCTGGCCGGCCTCGAAGAGACGCTGCGGCAGGCTGCGGTGCTTGTTGGCGGCGAGGACGCGCAGGAGGCTAGGCAGGAGGCGACGGCGCAGGAGGGTCTGCTCCTCGAGGACCGGGTTCGCGACGAGAACGGCCTTTCCGGCGGGGGTCCCGAGGTGGGTGAACTGGTCCGCGGGGTTGCTGAGCGTGAGCGTCTTGGCCTCCCAGAAGCCGTGGCCGACGAGGGCGGCGCGGAGGGCGTCCTCGAGCCCCTGGTGCGCAAGGGCCTTGCCGAACGT
Organism: Thermoplasmata archaeon; assembly: GCA_023269235.1. Taxonomy (GTDB): domain Archaea; phylum Thermoplasmatota; class E2; order JACPAO01; family JAHFTW01; genus JAHFTW01. The sequence continues at coordinate 34,202 of JAHFTW010000010.1, read as the reverse complement.
GACGGTCGTGGGGAGGCTGCCGGGGAAGGAGCCGAAGCCGTGGCCGATGCCGACGTCCTCGATGAGGTCCACGGCGTGCAGGATGTCCTGGCGCCACGCGCCGACCTTGACGTGCACCTTGTTGTCGTAGGCGTCCGCGTCGTGGCCGAGGCGGCGCAGGCACTGCGCGACATCCGCACCGGTCCACGCGAGACCGAGGAGGGCGGCGATGTCGTCTGTGTGCAGGACGTGCTCCGACGGCTTGAGGTCGGGGCAGCTCCAGGTGCCGGACTTGTCGTGGACGGTGACGGCCTCGATGGCGCCGCCACGCTCCGCGAAGCAGGTCGCGAGCAGCGCGATGGTCTGCTTGACGGCCTTGAGGTCGGTGCCGGTGACGTCGAGCAGCAGGTCGCGCGTCGCGGCGGTGACGGCGGTGCGGGCCGCGTTGATGATGGGGGGGAGACTCAGGACCTCCCCCTTGCCGTCGAGGAAGACGGGAAACTTTCCGGCCGGAAGGAGGTGAGCGTATTCCTTGCCCTTGGGGTGCTCGGCGACGACCTGGCCCGGCGTCATCATGCGTGCCGTTGCAAGCGGGACGAACGGCTTGTCGGTGGGGCCGACGACCGTGTACGAGAAGGGCCCGGTCAGGCCGGAGGCGTCGTGGACGCCGATGGCGACCTTGCGGCGTTTGCGGCCAGGGCTGAAGGTGAGTTTTTCCTGCGCGGCGATGATGACCTCGACGTAAGGCGCGTCGATCGGGACGCCGCGCACGAAGCAGAGCGCCGCGTAGGGGCGGACCGCCTGGACGGACGGATCCACACGCAGCTCAGTCTTGGCGGGCGCGACCTTGTACGAAGGCAGGCCCGGCTTGACGTCCAAGAAGGCGCGCAGGGCCCGGCCGGTGCCTTCGAGCATCAGCAGGTCCGGGCGGTTCGGGAACCACTCGATGGTGATGGAGTCCCCGTCGGTTCCGTCGAGGTCGCCGCCCAGGAGCGGCATCCGCGTCGCCAGCTCCGCGAGCGGGAAGTCGCGGCCGATGAGGCGGCACAGGTCGCGGCGGGCGAAGGTGACGACGGGCATCGGCGAGCGCACCACGCTTCCGTTCGGCTATAAATGCGGCGCGACGAGTCGGTGAGCGTGGCGGACGCCTGGAGCGGGTTCCATCGCTTGACCCCGGAGCAGCGGCTGGCGCGCGTCGCGGAGCACACCAAGCTCTCGGCGGGCGACCGCGCATCCCTCACCGCCGCCTCGGCCCTGCCGCGCGAGCTTGCGGCGCAGTTCGTCGAGAACGCGGTCGGGTCCTTCCCACTCCCACTCGCCTTCGCAGTCCACGCCGTCGTGGACGGCACCCCCGTCGTCGTCCCCATGGCCGTCGAGGAGTCCAGCGTCGTTGCCGCCGCGAGCCACGGCGCCAAGCTCGCCGCCGCGGGCGGAGGGTTCCGCACCAAGGTGGACGACCCGGTCACCATCGGCCAAGTCGAGTTGCGCTCCGTCCGCGACGTCGCGGCCGCCAAGCGCACGGTCGGCCGCCAGCGCAAGGCCTGGGTGGCCGACCTGAACAAGTCCATCGCCAGCATGGTCGCGCGCGGCGGCGGCGTCCGCTCCATCGAGGCGCGCGCCGTGGGCAAAGGCCGCCTCGTTCTCCATCTCCTCGTGGACACCCGCGACGCGATGGGCGCCAACGTCGTCAACACGCTCTGCGAGCGGCTCGCCCCCGTCGCCGCCGAGGCGCTCGGTGCCAAAGTCGGCCTGCGCATTCTAAGCAACCTCGCGGACCACCGCCTCGCGACCGCGACCTGCCGCGTCCCTGCGAAAGCCCTGGGCGGGCGTGAGGCCGTGCGCGCCATCGTGGCCGCCAACCGGTTCGCCCTCGACGACCCGTACCGCGCCGCGACGCACAACAAGGGCATCCTCAACGGCATCGACCCCGTCCTCGTCGCGACCGGCAACGACTGGCGCGCCGTCGAGGCTGGGGCGCACGCCTACGCGGCCCGCGCCGGGCAGTACCGCGCCCTCACCACCTACAAGGCGGACGCGAAGGGCGACCTCGTCGCGTCGCTGACCCTTCCCATGGCCGTGGGGACCGTCGGCGGCGTCACGCGGCTCCACCCGACCGCGAAAGCCTGCCTCGCCGTGCTCGGGAACCCGGACGCGAAGCGGCTCGCGGCCATCGCCGTGAGCATCGGCCTCGCGCAGAACCTCGCCGCGCTCAAGGCCCTCTCCGGCGAAGGCATCCAGAAAGGCCACATGGCGCTGCACGCGACGAACCTGGCCCTCGCCAAGCGCAAGACGGCCTGACCCGCGTGGCCGGCGGCTTCGTCGGCGTGCGAAAAACCTCGTTCGGCTCGGCCTTTCTGTCGCACCCCCCTACGGGGGGTGTGGTTTCGCGGCCCCCGGGGGAAGTCTTTTCCGGAACGCTCGTCGTGGTGCGAGTCGCAGCATGGGCAAACTCGTCATCGTGGAGTCGCCGACGAAGAGCAAGAAGATCCAGGGCTACCTCCCGAAGGGGTACATCGTGGACTCCTGCGTCGGCCACATCCGCGACCTGCCGTCGAGCAAGTCCGACATCCCCGCGGCCATCAAGGGCAAGCCATGGGCCGACTATGGCGTCGACATCGACAACGACTTCGCACCTTACTATGTGACCATCCCGGGCAAGGAGAAGGTCATCCGTGAACTCAAGGCGAAGCTCAAGGGCGCCGACGAACTGTTCCTTGCGACTGACGAAGACCGGGAAGGGGAGAGCATCAGCTGGCACCTCGTCGAGGCCCTCAACCCCAAGGTGCCCGTGCGCCGCATGGTCTTCAACGAGATTACCAAGGAGGCCGTCCTCAAGGCGCTCGCCAACCCGCGCGACGTGGACATGAACCTCGTCCAGGCCCAGGAGACGCGCCGCATCCTCGACCGCCTCTACGGCTACGCCCTCTCCCCGCTCCTGTGGAAGAAGGTCGGCGGCGGTCTCTCCGCCGGCCGCGTCCAGTCGGTCGCCGTCCGCCTCGTCGTCATGCGCGAACGCGAGCGCCGCGCCTTCCGCTCCGCGGGCTACTGGGGCCTCACCGCCGACCTTGAGAAGGGTGCTCCGTTCCAAGCTCGACTCATCTCGGTCGGCGGGCAGCGCATCGCCACGGGCAAAGACTTCGACAAGGAAACGGGCAAGCTCGTCGCGGGCAAGGAGCTTCTGCTGCTTGAGGAGAAGCAGGCCCGCGCCCTGCAGGCAGCCCTCGAGAAGGCGCCTTGGGTCGTCACCGACGTCGCCGAGCAGACGCGCCAGTCCAGCCCCGAGGCGCCGTTCGTCACCTCGACGCTGCAGCAGGAAGGCAACAACCGCCTCAACCTCTCGGCGAAGCAGACGATGCAGGCCGCGCAGCGCCTCTTCGAGAACGGGTTCATCACCTACATGCGCACGGACTCGACCTCGCTGAGCGACGAGGCCGTCAAAGGCGCCCAGGCCGCCGTCAAGGCGGAGTTCGGGGCGCAGTACCTCCACTCCGCGGGTCGCAACTACGCCGGCAAGCAGCAGAAGGGCGCGCAGGAGGCGCACGAGGCCATCCGTCCCGCCGGCGCCGAGTTCCAGCACCCCGATCGCACCGGACTCTCCGGCAAGGACCTCGACCTGTACCGCCTCATCTGGGCCCGGACCCTCGCCTCGCAGATGGCCAACGAGCGCTACACCAGCACGACGGTCGCGTTCCTTGCCCTCGACTCCGTCTTCACGGCGAGCGGCAAGCGCGTGGACTTCGCAGGCTACCGCGCCGCCTACGGCGCCACCGAGGACGAGGAGGGTTCGCTCCCCGTCATGAAGAAGGGCGACAAGCCCGCCTGCCGCAAAGTCACCGCCGAGGGCCACGAGACCAAGCCCCCGGCGCGCTACACGGAAGCCTCCCTGGTCAAGGCGCTCGTCGAGGAGCGCATCGGCCGCCCCAGCACGTACGCGGCCATCCTGGAGACCATCCAGAACCGCGGCTACGTCGCCCCCAAGGGGAAGGCGCTCGTGCCGTCGTTCACCGCCTTCGCCGTCGTCGGCTTCCTGGAGAAGCACTTCCCGCACCTCGTGGACCTCGCGTTCACCGCCGAGATGGAGGAGAAGCTCGACCTGATCGCGTCGGGCGAGGCGAAGTGGGTCCCGTTCCTGCGCGGCTTCTTCCTCGGGAAGGACGGTCTTCAGGCGCAGATCAAGGAGCGTCTCGACTCCATCCCGCCCGGCGAAGGCCGCGAGGTGGACCTCGGCCCCGGCCTGCCGTGCAAGGTCAAGATCGGCCGCTTCGGCCCCTACCTTGAGGTCGAGCGCAACGGCGAGCGCCTGAGCGCCAGTCTCCCCGAGGCCATCACGCCCGACGAGCTCGACGAGGCCACCGTCGAGCGGCTGCTCAAGCAGAAGGCGGAAGGCCCGCAGGCCATCGGCGAGGACCCCGAGTCGGGCCTGCGCGTCTTCGTGCTCGACGGCCGCTTCGGCCCGTACTACCAGCTCGGCACCGTCGAGCAGGCCACGGACGGCAAGCCCAAGCGCGCCAGCCTTCCCAAGGGCAAGACGCCGGCCGACGCCGACCTGGACGAGGCCATCTTCCTGCTCAGCCTTCCCAAGCCGCTGGGCGAGCACCCCGAGGGCGGCGGCGTCATCGTCGGCCTCGGCCGCTACGGGCCCTACATCGCCCGCGACGTGGCCGGCAAGCTGGAGTACCGCTCGATTCAGCCAGCTCAGCTCGCCACCATCGGCCTCGACGAGGCCTTGGAGATGCTCGCCAAGCCGAAGCAGGGACGCGGCGCGCGTGGCTCCGCGACAGCCCTGCGCGAAGTGGGCGCCCACCCCGACGATGGGAAGCCCGTCGTCATCCTCGATGGCCGTTTCGGGCCGTACCTGAAGCACGGCGACATCAACGCCACGCTCCCCAAGGGCGTCGGCGTGGACAAGGTCACGCTCGAGGAGGCGCTCGGCATCCTCGCCGAGAGGGCCGCGCGCGGACCCGTCAAGAAGAAAGTCGTGCGCCGCAAGAAGGCGTAGTCTTCCCGATTCGGTTTAATGGACGCGCCATGTGGGCCGCCACAGGCACCGTTGGTCTAGTGGTATGACTTCAGCCTTCCAAGCTGTCAGCTCGGGTTCGAATCCCGGACGGTGCATTCCTCGCGAAGCGGCGATTAGGGGGATTCGGGTCGGCTCAGCACGGCGACCTTGAATGCGTGGCCGAAGCCCGTCGGCAGCAGGAGCTGGCGCAGCTTGAGGTAGTCCGAGTTTCCTTTCAGGGTGTCCCGGTCGATGCGGTTGATGGCGTCGAAGACCCCGTGCCGGAGGAGGAAACGCTCCTGGGTCTCGAGGACGAGCTTGAACCCGAGGTCCGCGGCAGCCTGCCCGAGCTCCTCGAAGTCCACGTCGGCGGTCAGGTCCACGGTGCCGGGGTCCGCAAGGGGCTCAGCGCGGCCGTGCCCATGGTACGCGCGCACCTCCTGGAGGGGTTCCAGGTCCCCGTAATCGACGATGATTCCGCAACGCACGCCAGCCGTCGCGAGCGACTCCAACCAGGGAATGGTGGCGGGCATCCGGATGCGCCGCTGACCCTCCTCCACGGCGGCATTCCCCTCCATTCCCTCAAGGGCGCCGAGTCGGCTCCACGCGAACTCCTTGCCCTGCACCGCCACGCCGAGCTCGTGCCAGCGGCCCTCATGCGCTTCGAGGACGTCGAACGGCAGGGCGTCCAGGAACTCGTTGGCGACGACTGCGTCGAACCGCTCCGGCGGCTCGGCGAGCCAGCGCCCCCCGGAGATGGCGGGCCCCGGTCGCACGTCGATGGCGGTCCAGCGCGCCGGCACGTTGAGCCGACGCAGCTCCCACATCGCGTCGCGCGCCAGGGCCCCGGTGCCGGCCCCGAACTCCACGACCTCCCAGGCCGCGGGGCTGCCGGCGGCTTTCCAGCCGACAGCAAGCTCGCGGGCGATGCTGTGCGCGAAGAAGGGGTGCAGCGTCGGGCTCGTCGCGAAGTGCGTGCCTTTCCCGACGCCGGCCGGATGGCGGCCTTTCGCGTAGAAGCCAGCGTCCGGGTCGTACAAGCACGCCTCCATCCAGGCTCGGAACGGCATCGGGCCGTCGCGGCGGATGCGCTCACGAAGTCGGTCCGCCAGTCCGGGCACGCCGCGCGCACGGCGTCGCGGGTTAAGGCCCCCGCGCCGCCCGCCCTGCCTGCACCTTCGCTTCGACTGCGCTCTTCATGGCAGGGGCTATAAGGGAGCCTCTTGTGGGCGCCAACAGGAAGCGCATGGCGTCCGACGTCCTCGCCTATTTGCCCATGGCCATCCTGGCCGTCGTCGCCTTCCTCTTGGTCTACGTGACCTTGGTCGGCAACAAGTTCCTCAGCCCGAAGCGCGGCTCGGTCTCCAAGCTCACCAACTACGAGTGCGGCGAGAAGGCGACTCCGGGAGCGCGCGGGCCCATCGATGTCCAGTATTACATGTACATCCTGACGTTCCTCATCTTCGACGTCGAGGCGATGTTCCTCATCCCGTTCTCCATCAAGTTCAAGGAGCTCGGCTGGGGCCCCATCGTGGCCATCACGGTCTTCGTGACCCTCATCCTCGTCGGCTTCCTCTGGGAGATCAAGAAGAAGCTCCTCAACTGGAGGGCCCTCGAATGAGCTCCGCCGCCCCAAGCATGACCATGGGCTCGGCCGACGCGCCCGTCGACGCGCCCGCCTACGACCCGTCCTCCAAGGACGCTCGCATCCCCATCGTCGTCGAGGAGCAGAAGGAGGGCATCATCCTCACCGTCGCCTCGCGCATCTTCAACTGGGGCCGCAGCAACTCGGTGTGGCCCTTCACGTTCGGCCTCGCCTGCTGCGCCATCGAGATGATCAGCAGCCAGGGCCCGGTCTTCGACATCAGCCGCTTCGGCTCCGAGGTGTTCCGCGCCTCCCCGCGCCAGTGCGACTTGATGATCGTGCCGGGCACCGTCACGAAGAAGATGGCGCCCCGCATCAAGAACCTCTACGACCAGATGGCCGACCCGAAGTACGTCATCGCCATGGGAGCCTGCGCCACAAACGGCGGCCCCTACCAGGATTCCTACTTCGTCGTCAAGGGCGTGGACAAGATCATCCCGGTCGATGTCTACATCCCCGGCTGTCCGCCCCGCCCCGAGGCGCTCCTCGACGGCATCATGAAGCTCCAGGCGAAGATTCGCGACCAGAACGACATCCTGCAGGTGGGCTTCTGATGGCCGCCGCACCTGCTCCGGCCGTTCCTGCAGCCCCCGCCACGCCGCCCGCCGCCCCGGCTGCGCCCAAGCCGAAGCCGAGGGGCGACTACGCCATGCTCCAGGACGCGCACCCGTCCGGCATCGCCTCGTACGACGTCCTCGAGGACGGCGTCGGCGTCCTCACCGTCGCCCCCGACGAGCTGTTCACCGTCGCCGCCGAGGCGAAGGCGATGGGCTACCGTCTCCTCAGCGTCCTCTCCGCGTACGACCGCACCGACCACTTCGGCGTCTTCTACGCCTTCCTCAAGGTCGCCGACACGCCCGCCCAGTTCGCCGAGCTGCGCCTGCGCGTCGTCCTGCCCAAGGCCGCCGGTGAGCCCAAGGTCCAGAGCCTCGTCGACCTCCACCCCTCCGCCGACTGGCACGAGCGCGAGATGTTCGACATGTACGGCATCCAGTTCCTCGGCCACCCCGACCTGCGCCGCATGTTCCTCCCCGACGGGTGGACCGGCCATCCCATGAGGAAGGACTACAAGGAGCCGGAGCAGTTCGTGGCTCTTCGCGAGGGCGAGGACGTCGTCGTCAGGACCAACGAGGAGGGAAGCTGGTGAACCGCGACGCCTGCGGCGTGGTTCTTGCTCCGGCTTCCGGCGAGCGAAGCGAGCAGGAGGCCGGATTCTAATGGCCAAGGTGGATTTCGCCAACCCGCGCATGCCCGACGGCCGCGCGCCGACGAGCCAGCTCATGACCCTCAACATGGGTCCCCAGCACCCGTCCACGCACGGCGTGCTGCGCCTCAAGCTCCTCCTCGACGGCGAGATTGTCGTGGACGTCGAGCCGGTCATCGGCTACCTGCACCGCGGCTCGGAGAAGCTCGCGGAGAACATGCACTGGGTGAAATTCATCCCGCTCACGGACCGCATGGACTATGTCAGCGCCATGCACAACAACCACGGCTACGTGCTCGCCGTGGAGAAGCTCCTGGGCGGTCCTGAGCAAAACATCGTGTCGGAGCGCGCGGAGCACATCCGCGTCTTCGCCGCCGAATTGAGCCGCCTGTGCAACCATCTCTTCTGGATGGGCACGTTCATGCTCGACCTGGGCGCCATCACGCCCCTGTTCTACGCGCTGCGCGAGCGCGAGACCATCCTGGGCTTCCTCGAGGAGCTGTGCGGCGCTCGCCTCACGTTCAACTACTTCCGCTTCGGGGGCGTCAAGTACGACCTGCCCGACGATCCGACGTACCTGCCCCGCATCAAGGAGTTCCTCGCCAAGATGCCCGGCCACATCGCCGAGTACCAAAAGCAGCTCCGTCAGAACGACATCCTGGTCGCCCGCCTCACCGGCACCGGCCCTCTCAGCCGCGAGCAGGCCCTCGAATGGGGCATCACCGGCCCCATGCTGCGCGCCACCGGCGTCGCGCACGACCTGCGCAAGGTCGCGCCTTACTCCGTCTACAAGTCGCTCAACTTCGAGGTCCCCACCACGACGCAGTCGGACTGCTACGGCCGCCTGCACGTCCGCTGGGCCGAGATGGTCGAGTCCGTGAAGATCCTCAACCAGGTGGTGGACCGGCTCGCGAACCGGAACCTCGAGGGCATCCACCTCAACCCCGACTACGCCGGCGGCAAGATCTTGCGCGTCAAGGCGAAAGGCGAGGCGTACGCCCGCATCGAGCACCCGAAAGGCGAGTACGGTTGCCACGTCATCGGCGACGGCAAGCAGAACCCAAGCCGCGTCCACGTGCGCGCCCCCTCCTTCGCGAACTTGCAGGTCATCCCGCTCATGGCGCGTGGCCAGAAGATCGCCGACCTGGTCGCCAGCCTCGGTTCGATCGACATTGTCCTGGGCGACGTGGACCGGTGATCTGAATGGATCCGCTTGCCACCTTCATCGCCGGCCTCCTCGCCTCGCTTGGCCTCAAGGTGCCCGACTGGGTTGCCATGGGTCTGAGCTGGGTCATCGGCTCCGTCATCGTCTTCACCATCGTGCTCGCCATCGGCGGCGTCTTCACCTACGCGTTCCGCAAGATCTTCGCGCGCATGGGCCACCGCCCCGGACCCAACCGCGTTGGCCCTGGCGGCATCCTGCAATTCCTCGCCGACGGTGCCAAGCTCATCTCGAAGGAGGACATCCGCCCGGCGAAGGCGGACCGCATGGCCTGGACCGCGGCGGTCTACGTCTCCGTCGTCTTCACCGTCATGGCGTGGGCACCGCTCCCCTGGTCGGAGCAGGCCATCTTCACGAACGCCGGCGCCGGCGTCCTGCTCATCCTCGCGATGGGCGCCATCGCCCCGCTCGCCGAGATGCTCGCCGGCTGGGGCTCCAACAACAAGTACAGCCTGTTCGGCGGCGTGCGCGCGGCGGCCCTCGACGTCAGCTATGAGATCCCCATGCTCTTCTGCGTGGCCTCCATCGTCCTGATGGTCGGGAGCCTCGACACGAACGCCATCGTGCGCGGCCAGCACGGCGTCTGGTTCGTGCTGCCCCAGATCATCGGGTTCGTCATCTTCTTCATCACCGCGCTCGCCAAGGCGGGCCTCGCGCCGACGGACCTGGCGGAGTCGGAGTCGGAGCTCGTCTCCGGCTTCGTCACCGAGTACTCCGGGATGCGCTTCGGCTTCCTCTTCGTGGTGCTGTTCAGCCAGGCGTTCTTCATCGGCGCCATGATGACGATGCTCTACCTCGGCGGCTGGCAGGCCCCCTTTGGCGACCAGCTGCCCATCCTCAACACCTTCGCGGGCCCCTTCACGGCGCCCCTCTGGTTCGTCCTCAAGTGCGGCCTCCTCTCCTTCGTGGTCTTCTGGGTCTGGGTCTCCCTGCCCCGCGTCCGCGTGGACCAGTACCTCGCCACGGCGTGGAAAGTCATGCTCCCCCTCAGCATCGCCAACTTCGTGCTCACGGCCGTCCTCGTCAAGACGGGGGTGCTGGGCTAATGGACATTCAACCCCAGCCGAGCAAGGTCCCCCTCGTGCCCATCCTCCAGGGCATGGGCGTCACCCTGAAGCATTTCTTCAAGAAGACCGTCACGACGCAGTACCCCGAGCACAAGCTGCCGCTCGCCGACCGCTTCCGCGGCCGCATCTACCTCAAGCTCGAGACCTGCATCGGCTGCACGCTCTGCGCGCAGGCGTGCCCGAACGGCTCCTGCTACATGGTGGACTACGACCCGGGCTTCGACACGCCGCAGAACAAGCGCAAGAAGTTCCCCGCCGTCGAGATCTCGAAGTGCATGTACTGCAGCCTCTGCGAGGAGGCCTGCCCCACCGACTCCATCCGCATGGGCAAGGAGTACGAGACCGCCGCCTACGTGCGCGACTTCGACTACAAGCCCGACCGCTTGAGCCAGAACGAGCACTCCCTCGGCCGGGGGCCGGCGCAGTGACCGACCTCTTCGAGACCGCCATCTTCGCGGTCCTCGCCGCCCTCATCCTCGGCTTTGGCGTCGCCTCCGCGGTCGCCAAGCGCACCTTCCACGCCGTCATGTTCCTCGGCGTCGTCCTCGTCGCCGTCGCCGGCCTCTACATCCTGCTCGGCTCCCCCCTCATCGGCGTCCTGCAAATCCTCGTCTACGTGGGCGGCATCCTGACGCTCTTCGTCTTCGCCGTCATGTTCGTGGCCGGGGACGAGGACGAAGAGGTGCTGTCGTGAACCGCCGCGTCCACCTCGCCCTCGCGGCCGTCGTCGCGCTCGGCATCCTGCTCGTCCTCCTGCTCGGCATCCAGGCCACCAAGCCCTGGACCAGCGCGGCGGCCACCGACGCCTCCGTCGCCAAGGCCAACGACCTCACCAACGTGACGGACGCGCTCTTCGGCCCGCTCGTCATCCCCTTCGAGGCGCTCGGCGTCCTCCTCACCGCGGTCATGATCGGCGCCCTCGTCATCGCGCGCCCCCTCACCGTCACCGGGACCGAGGAGTCGAGTCTCGTCCATCCCAACCTGGCGCCGGCCCCCATGCCCTCCGCCGCGGTCGATCCGTCTCCGCTCGGCGCCACGGAGGACCAACAATGATTCCCATCGCCTGGACCCTCACCCTCAGCTCGACCCTGCTCGCCGTCGGCATCTTCGGGCTCCTGGCCCAGCGCAGCGCGCTGCGCATCCTGGTCTCGGTCGAGCTGGTGCTCAACGCGGCGAACATCAACTTCGTCGCCTTCGCCAACATCCGCGGCCAGAGCCAGGGCCTCGTCTTCACGCTCTTCGTGATCGCCCTCGCCGCCGCCGAGGCCGCCGTCGGCCTCGCCATCCTCCTGCACGCCTACCGCCACGTCCGCAGCGTGGACGTGAACAAGATGACCCTCCTGAGGTGGTAACGTGGCCGACCTGATGCCCGTCATGGATGGTATGGTGCAGACCCTGGCTGGCAGCGACCTCTGGATGGCGCTCGCCATCCCGGCGCTCCCGATCCTCGCCGCGCTCGTGACCTTCTTCGTCGGCAAGAGGATGTGGCGCGGTGGCGCCGCCCTCCCCATCGCCGCCATCGCCGGCAGCCTGGGCCTCAGCCTCGTGTTCTTCCTGCGCATGCTCAACGGCGGCGAGCCCGTCGGCTGGAGCATCGCGTGGTTCAAGGTCGGCGACCTGACGTTCACCGTCGGCGTCCTCTTCGACAACCTCTCCGTGTGGCTGATGACGCTCGTCAGCCTCCTCTCGCTTCTCATCGTGGTGTTCTCGACGGCGTACCTCGCCGACGAGACGGACGAGCACCTGCGCCGCTACTACGCGGTCAAGGCGCTCTTCGTCGCCGGCATGCTCGGCAGCGTCGTGATGGACAACTACCTCCTGATGTTCATTTTCTGGGAAATCATGGGCCTCTGCTCGTACCTCCTCATCGGGTACTGGTACACGAAGGCCAGCGCCGCCACGGCCGCCAAGAAGGCGTTCCTCACGACGCGCCTGGGGGACATCTTCCTGTTCCTCGGCATCATCCTCCTGTTCACGACCTTCAAGACGCTCAGCTACCGCGAGCTGTTCCACCACCCCGACCTGGCGGCCCACAAGGACATCCTGTTCTGGGCCGGCCTCTGCATCTTCGGCGGCGCCGTCGGCAAGTCGGCGCAGTTCCCGCTCGACCTCTGGCTGCCGGACGCCATGGAGGGCCCGACCACGGTGTCGGCGCTCATCCACGCGGCGACCATGGTCAAGGCCGGCGTCTACCTCGTCGCGCGCACCTTCCCGCTCTACGTCGCCCTCGGCCTCGGAATCGGCGACTCCGTCTTCCTGCTCATCGGCCTCGTCGGCGGCTTCACGGCCCTCTACACGGCGACGATGGCGCTCGTCGCGCTCGACATCAAGCGCGTCCTCGCGTACTCGACGCTGAGCCAGCTCGGCTACATGTTCCTCGCCCTGGGCGCGGGTGGCTACCTGTTCCTGCACACGGGCTCCGGCGCCGGCTTCACGGCCGCGATGCTGCACCTGATGAACCACGCGTTCTTCAAGGCCCTCCTGTTCTTGGGCAGCGCCTCGGTCATCCTGGGCATGCACCACCACCAGGACCTGCGCGAGATGGGCGGCCTCCGCTCGAAGATGAAGGTCACCTACCTGACCATGCTCATCGGCTCGCTCAGCATCGCCGGCATCATCCCGCTCTCGGGGTTCTGGTCGAAGGACGAGGTCCTCTCCACGGCGTTCCATGCGGGCAGCCTGAACGGCGTCTTCTTCGTGCTCTGGGGCATGGGCCTCCTGACCGCCGCGATGACGGCGTTCTACATGTTCCGCATGATGTTCCTCGCGTTCCACGGCAAGCCCCGCACCGAGTCGGCCGAGAACGCCCACGAGTCCCCGGCGACCATGACGGTTCCGCTGGCCCTGCTCGCCGTCGCCGCCGCGGTCTCCGGCCTGTGGCTGGTCTTCGGCCCCGGCTTCTCGGGCATCATCCACTACCCCTACTCGGCCGACCTCGGCGAGGCGGAGTTCGAGGCGTCGGGCCACCTCCTCATGGAGATCCTCACGGCGCCGTTGACCTACCTCAGCCTGGCCGTCGCCCTCGGCGGCATCCTCGTCGCCCGCTCGAAGTACAAGGCCGGCCTGCCCGCCTCCGAGGCCGAGGTCCCGACGCGCGGCGTCCGCGGCCTGCTGTACAACCGCTACTACGTCACCCAGGCGGTCTACGAGCCGCTCGGCAACGTCGTCGCGATGGGCGTCGCCAAGGTCGCCAACTGGTTCGACCGCAAGGGCATCGACGGCGCCGTCAACGGCGTCGCCAACGTCGCCGACCGCGCCGGGGCCCGCACGCGGCGCTGGCAGGACGGCAAGCTCACGACCTACATGGCGAGCGTCGCCGTGGGCGTCGCGGTCGCGCTCTTCCTCCTCCATGAAGTCGTCCTGAGGTTCCGGTGGTAGCCATGCTCGACATCCTTTCCGAGGGGCTCATCCCCCTCACGATCCTCGCGACCCTCGTCGGTACCCTCGCGACCTACGCCTCCAGCAACCGCACCAGCCGCCTCGTGGCCCTCGTCGCCTCGCTGCCCGCGCTCGCCGCGACCACCTACATGCTCTGGAAGGTCGGTTTCGGCGGCGCCACCTACGAGTTCCACGCCAGCTGGGAATGGATCGCCGCCATCGGCGCCCGCCTGGAGTTCGGCGTGGACGGCCTCAGCGCCAGCCTCGCCTGGCTCACCGCCGTCCTCACGCCGCTCGTCATTCTCTACTCGTGGCACGAGAACACGAAGCCCCGCCTCTTCTTCGCGCTCATCCTCCTGATGGACGCGACGGTCCTCGGCGTCTTCACGAGCCTCGACCTGTTCCTGTTCTACATCTTCTGGGAGTTCGTCCTGGTCCCGATGTACTTCCTCATCGCGGTCTGGGGCGGCCCCAACCGGAAATACGCGAGCACGAAGTTCTTCGTGTACACGGGCAGCGCGTCGCTCGTCATGCTGCTCGGCTTCATGGCGCTCTACTTCGGCGCCGGCGTCGGCAGCTTCAGCATCCCCGTCCTGACGGCCATCGGCCACACGCTGGGCTACGCCAAGGAGTTCGCCATGCTCGCGTTCGCGGCGCTCGCCATCGGCTTCCTGGTCAAGATGCCGAGCGTTCCGTTCCACACCTGGCTCCCCGATGCCCACGTCCAGGCCCCCACCGCCGGCTCCGTCCTCCTGGCCGGCGTCCTGTTGAAGATGGGCAGCTACGGCCTCATGCGCATCGCCATCCCCATCCTCGGCGACGCCTTCACGGCGCACCACGCCGTCGCCCTCGGCCCCATCGCGTTCTGGTGGAGCTACCAGTGGGCGTTCTACGTCCTCGGCACCGTCTCGGTGCTGTACGGCGCCTTCCTCTGCCTCGCCCAGGACGACCTGAAGTCGCTCATCGCCTATTCCTCGGTCTCGCACATGGGCATGGTCACCCTCGCGCTCGCCACCGTGACCCCGCTCGGCTTCGCGGGGGCGGCGTACATGAACGTCGCGCACGGCATCATCGCGGCCGGGATGTTCATGGCCGCCGGCTCGCTGCAGCACAGCACCGGCACGCGCCTCCTCAGCCGTCTCGGCGGCATCGCGCCGCGTGTCCCCCGCCTCACCGGCCTTACCGCGACCTTGTTCCTCGCCAGCCTCGGCCTCCCCGGCCTCATGGGCTTCATCGCGGAGTTCACCATCTTCGCGGGCACCTGGCAGGCGTTCGGCTGGCTCATCTTGATCCCCATCTGGAGCATCCTCATCACGGCGGGCTACTACCTGTGGGCGCTGCAGCGCGGCTTCTACGGGCCCGAGGTCCGCCACCCGGACGTGGACTGGGAGCACATGCACGACGTCCCCACGACGGAGCGCTGGAGCATGGTCGCCCTCATCGTCCTCGCCCTCGTCTTCGGCGTCCTCCCAGGCCTCCTGATGGGATCCTACAACGCCTGGACCCTCCAGGTCCTCGCCCTCCTCGGAGGTGCCTAGATGGGCTGGTTCGACTGGCTCCTGCCCGACCTCGCCTGGCAGAGCCTCACGCCTGAGCTGGTCATCCTGCTCTTCGCCGTCCTCGCCCCGCTCGTGGCGCTCTGGGACGCCGATCGCCGCGGCATGCGCCAGTTCACGCTCATCGGCATGGGCGGAGCCTTCCTGCTCAGCCTCGGCAGCTTGCTGGAATGGCACTTCAGCATTCCGGGCACTGGATACAACTTCACCCTCGAGTATCAAGGCTCGAGCCTGAACGGCGCCTTCGTCGTCACCTACGCGAGCCAGTTCTTCAAGGTCCTCTTCACCGCAGTCGGCTTCCTCGCCGTCCTGGGCGTCGGACGCCCCCTGAAGGGACGGGCCGAGGAGGACTTCGGCGAGTTCTGCAGCCTGCTCCTCTTTGCGACGCTCGGCATGATGATCGTCTCCTCCGCGCAGGAGCTCCTGACGCTGCTGCTCGGCGTCGAGATGACGAGCATGAGCAGCTACCTGCTTGCCGGCATGCGCCGCGACCGCGTCGGCGCCGAGGCGGGCCTGAAGTACTTCACCATCGGCGCCATCTCGAGCGGCCTGCTGGTGTTCGGCATCAGCCTGCTCTACGGCATGGCCGGGACCACGCACATCCCCGACCTCGCCAGGGCCCTCACCGCGCACGGTTCCTTCGACGCCATCAGCCTGGTCCCCATCGTGATGATCCTCGCCGGCCTCGGGTTCAAGATCAGCAGCGTGCCCTTCCACGCCTGGGCCCCCGACGTCTACTCCGGCGCCCCGACGCCCGTGGCCGGCATGCTGGCCTCCGGCTCCAAGGCGATGGGCTTCGTCGCCCTGTTCAACGTTTTCCTCGTCGGCCTCCCGGGCCTCAAGACGAACTGGCAGCTTCTCGTCGCCCTTCTCGCCGCCGTGTCGATGGTGGTGGGCAACCTCGTCGCCCTGCAGCAGACCAACCTCCGCCGCATGCTCGCCTTCAGCAGCATCGCCCAGGCCGGCTACGTCCTCATCGCGCTCGCCGTGGGCACAAGCGCCCAGGATGGCGGGGTGTACGCCGTCGGCGGCGGCCTGTTCCACCTCGTCGTGAACGCCGCGATGAAACTCGGCGCCTTCCTGGTGGTCGGCGCCGTCCTCTCCGCCGGCGTCGGCGACGACCTGGGCTCCTGGAAAGGCCTTGGCAGGCGTGCTCCCATCCTCGGATTCGCGATGACGCTGTTCCTGCTCTCCATGGCCGGATTCCCGCCGCTGGCCGGCTTCGCGAGCAAGTTCGTGCTCTTCTCGGGCGCCGTGGACGCCGCGACGACGCAGAACCTCGGCTGGCTTCTCGGGCTCGCCATCCTGGCCATCCTGAATTCGGCCCTGAGCCTCTACGTCTACTTGCGCGTCCTGCGCACGATGTACGTCGAGGAGGGCGAGGAGGGCCGTCTCGTCATCCCCCCGTCCGTGACGACGGCGGTCATCGTCTGCGCGGCATTCGTCCTCGCGGTCGGCTTCTGGCCGCAACCCGTCCTCGACGCCTCGTTCCGCGCCGCCCGCAGCCTGCTCGGCCTGTGAGCCCGACGCCCGCCCAGCCCCGAAGGCTTAAGCCGACGCGCGCGCAGGGGGACCCATGGCCAGTGCCGAGAAGCTCGCCCAGATCCAGGCGGCGCTCGACGAGATCCGTCCCGCCCTCCAGTTCGACGGCGGCGACGCCGAGCTCGTGGACTTCAGCGAGGACACCGGTGTCGTCCAGCTCCGGCTGCACGGGGCCTGCTCCGGCTGCGGGATGAGCACCCTCACCCTTCAGGCCGGCGTCGAACGAATCCTGAAGGAACGCGTCCCTGAGATCCAGGCCGTCGTCAACATTTGACGGGCGTCGCCGCTTTGTAGGCCCTCCCCGTCGCGCGAACGTGGCCAAGCCGTTGTGGACCGTCAGCCTCGTCGGGCTCGCCGCCACGCTGCTCTTGACCCTCCTGGGCTCCACGACCCGTCTGCTCTCTGAAGGCGTAGCAGGGCTTGGCTGGGCGGACGCCCACCGCGAGGCGGCGCTTTACGGCGCCCTCCTCCCAGGCGTCCTGGCCCTCACCGCGTCGCTGGTCGGACGCCACGCCCCGCGCGCCATGGAAGGCACCGAGTCGATCGCCATGCTCCTCGGGGCGGGGGTTAGCGCCCGCGTCGTCGGCGCGCTCCTGCAGCCGTCCAACCTCTTCACGCTGGTTTGGGTCGCCGGCGGAGCCCTTCTCGCCGCGGCGGGGTTCCTGTTCTTCAAGTCGCTACGTGCGGCCTTGCCGCCTCGGGGCGTCTCCGTCGTGGACGTCGCACGCGACCCGCTCACGAAGGGCGATGACGCCTGCTTCCTCCAGCTCAAGCTGGGGGCCATGTTCCTCCTGCTCGGCCTTGCGACGCAGCTGATCGTGGCCGTCGCGGGGACGTTCGGCCCCCTTCGCGCAGGCTGGGGGCTGGCGGCCGACCACCTGCTCCTCGTCGGCTTCGGCCTCCCCACGCTCTTCGGCCTGAGTCACCTGATGGTGCCGCGCCTGTCTGGCGTCCCCGCCATCGCCGCCGGGGCCATCAAGGGCGAGCTGCACAGCACGCTGCTTGGCGTCACGCTCCTGACGTTCGGCTTCGCCCTCGGCTGGAAGCCTCTCATCATCGCCGGCGGCCTCGTCGTCTTCTTCGCGGCCTTCGTCTTCATGGGCGTGCTGGGCGCGAACATCATGAAGAACAAGTCGAAGACGCAGCGCGTCACGCCCGGGTTCGCCTACATCCCGTGGGTCTTCGCCGGTGTCCTCTGGGTCGTCGTCGGCGTCCTCTTGGGCCTGTTCCTCAACATCGTCCCCTCCCTCTTCGCGGACCGGCTGCCTGCGCTGCGCACTATCCACGTCCATCTCATGCTCTTCGGCGGGTTCCTCCAGCTCGGCCTCGCCTTCGCGGCGCGCACCCTCGCGGCCACGCCGGTCCCGTTCAGCAAGCACAAGTGGTCCTTCTACGCGCTCAACATCGCGCTGGGCTTGCTCGCCTGGGGCGCGCTTGCGGATTCCGCGACCCTGATGGCCGAATCCGCCGGGTTGGCCCTCCTGGGGCTCGCCGCATGGTTCTTCCCCTTGCGCCGTCATGCCGAGCTGGTGATGGGATGATTTCCTGGACCACCGTCCGCACCAAACTTGGTTCGTTCCATATCGCGGCGCGCGGAAACGCCGTCGTCGAGACCAGCCTCCCCGGCGTCAGTCCGGAGGAGTTCGGCAGCGAAGTCGCCGCGCGCTGGCCCGGCGAGGAGCTGCGCAAAGACCCGCACAATGCGGTCGTGCTCCAGGCGTCCCGCGAGCTTGAGGAGTACGCCAATGGCCGCCGCACTGACTTCACGGTCCGGACCAGTCCCAAAGGGACCGCCTTCCAACAGAAGGTGTGGAGCGAGCTTTCGGCCATCCCGTACGGCGAGGTCCGCTCGTACCAGGAGATTGCCGAGGCCATCGGCAAGCCGGGCGCGAGCCGTGCCGTAGGCCAGGCTAACGGCCGCAACCCCGTCGCCCCATTCGTGCCCTGCCACCGCGTCGTCGCGGCCGGCGGCGGCATTGGCGGCTACGGCGGCGGCGTCGAGCTGAAGCGCAAGATGTTGGCGCTCGAAGGCGTCAGCCTTGACTGAGTCCCACGGTTCGCCAACCTTCCCGACGCATCAACGCCACCTCCGACGGCACCGTCCAATCCGACCAGAGGATGCAAGCCTTGGTTTGGGGTGGCGCGAAGCGCCACACGAGGCGACGGTTCAGCAGCCGCCAGGTTTCAGCACACGCTTCGTCGAAGGCGGGTACTTCGCCAACTTGCTGGCGGGGCGCGTCGGCCGCACAACCAGGTTCCCACCGCAGGTCGGGCAGAGATTGCGCATCGTCGCCGCGCAGGAAGCGCAGTACGTGCACTCGAACGAGCAGATGGTGGCGGCGGCTTCCGGCGCAAGGTCCGCGTCGCAGCACTCGCAGTTCGGGCGGAGCTCCAGCATCCTAGCTAGGCGACAATCCCGCGCAACTTGACGGCTTCGGCAACGCGACCGACGGCCACCGCGTAGGCGGCGACGCGCATGTCCACCTTGAGCTCCTTGCGCTTGGCGTAGACGGCGTTGAAGGCGGAGGTCATTTTCTTGTCCAGCTTCTCGTAGACTTCCTCGGCGGTCCAGTAGTAGCCGTAGAGGTTCTGGACCCACTCGAAATACGAGACCGTGACGCCACCGGAGTTGGCGAGGAAGTCCGGGATATGCAGGACGCCGTTCTTCTCCAGGATGACGTCGGCCTCCGGGGTCGTGGGGCCGTTGGCGAGCTCCAGGACGATCTTCGCCTTCACGTTCGCGGCGTTGTCCGAGCGAATCTGGTTCTCGATGCCAGCCGGGATGAGCACGTCCACCTTGAGCTCCAGCAGCTCGGCGTTCGTGATCTTCTTGCTGCCGGGGAAGTTCTGGACCTGGCCCTTGCGCGCCTTGAACTCACGCAGCTTGGCGAAGTCGAGGCCGGCCGCGCTGTAGACGCCGCCTTTCGAGTCACTCACGGCGACGACCTTGGCGCCGAACATCTCGGTGACGAGCTTGTGCGCGTACTCGCCGGCGTTGCCGAAGCCCTGGATGGCGACGGTGGCGCCCTTGAGGTTGAGCTTGAGGACTTTGGCGGCCTCGCGCAGGTGGTACATGCCGCCCTTCGCGGTGGCGTCGCCGCGGCCCGCGGAGCCGCCGAGGGCGAGCGGTTTTCCCGTGATGAAGCCCGGCTCGTTGGCGCCGTGGATGACCGACATCTCGTCCATCATCCAGGCCATGACCTGGGGCGTGGTGTAGACGTCGGGGGCGGGGACGTCCTTGTAGGTGCCGACAATCTGGTGGACGGCGCGGACCCAGCCGCGGCTGAGGCGCTCCAGCTCCTTGACGCTGAGCTTCTTGGGGTCGCAGATGACGCCGCCCTTGCCGCCTCCGTACGGAATGTCGGCGACCGCGCACTTCCACGTCATCCAGGCCGCGAGCGCCTTCACGGTGTCCGCGGTCTCCTCGGGGTGGTAGCGGATGCCGCCCTTGGTCGGGCCGCGGGCGTCGTTGTACTGGCAGCGGAAGCCTTGGAACGTCTTGGTGCCGCCGCGGTCCATGCGGACGGGGATGCTGACTTGCAGGAAGCGCTGCGGCTCGCGGAGGTAGGCGTGCATGTCCTTCTCGAGCCCCATCGCCTTGGCGGCCTTGTCGAGCTGGGCCTGGGCGATCTTGAAGGGGTTCAGCTCTTCCGTCTTGGCGACGCTCTTGGCGGCCGGGGCGGTCTTGGTCGTGCGGCTAGGCTGCTTCGTCGTCGCCATGGGGCACCCCAAAAAGGGTGGGCGAGGATTCCGGGTTCTGCTCTTGAACCATGCGTTGCAGGGGCCCGCGCTGTACGCAAGGAACCCGTCCGGCTTGTCTGAAACGGGACACGCTTGCCCAGGTGCGACCCCACGTCGTCATCACCCCTATATTCCGAACCACGGCATGTTGGGTCCGTCGTTCCGGCAATGACCAACGCCACTGCCTCCGTCGCCGTCGTCGGGGCCCGGGGATACCTGGGCCGCGAACTGGTCCGCCTCCTCGCCGCCCACCCCCGGGTCGGCTCCCTCACCCTCACCAGCACCAGCGAAGCCGGGAAACCCTACGGCGACCTGGTTCCTAGCTTCCGCCACCGCCGCGACCTCATCATGGCCGCCCCCGCCAAGGCCGCCGACGCCGACGTCGTCTTCCTCGCCACGGACGGCGAAGAGGCCAAGAGGTCCGTCGCCGACGTTGGCGACCGCCCCAAGCTCATCGTGGACCTGAGCCGCGCTCATCGCCACGCGGCCTTCGAGGCCGGCTCCGGCTGGGCGTATGGATTGCCCGAATTCTTCCCCATCGTGAAGGGGACAAAACGCATCGCGAATCCGGGCTGCTACCCGACCGCCACGATGGTGGCCGCCGGCGCCGCCCTGCGCTCGGGCCTCGCTGCCGACGGAGTCCTTATCGCCGATGGGAAATCGGGCGTCTCCGGCGCCGGCGCCGCCCCGCGCGGCGACCTGCACTATCCCGAGATGAACGAGGCCGTCCGCGCCTACAAGGTGCTCGGCCACGACCACCTCGGCGAAATCCGCCTCGCCGCCAACGCCGCCTCGGGCCAATCGCACGGAAAGGCCGCCCGTGCCGTCCGCTTCACGCCCCACCTCGTGCCCATGAGCCGCGGCCTCCTCTCCACCGTGTACCTGCCGGCCAAGCCGGGCGTTACCGCCGAGGAGGTCAAGGCCGCGTACGTCAGGGCCTACAGCGGCACCAAGTTCCTCCGGGTCGTCCCAGAACCGGACACCGGCGTCGTCGCCGGAAGCAACTTCGCCGACGTCGCCATCGACCTCGACGCCGACTCCGGCCTCCTCGTCGCACGCTGCGCCATCGACAACCTCGTCAAGGGTGGCTCCGGCCAGGCCGTGCAGAACATGAACCTCGCCCTGGGCTGGGCAGAGACTGAGGGTCTCTCGGCCGTCGGAGGTGGCCCCTAATGGTCTTGCTTCTCGGATGGCGCCGCCAAGTCGCCAAACTCCAGGGCCAGGACCCTGACAACGCCTCGCCCGCCCCAGCGCTCCCCGTCCAACCGACCATGCCCGCTAGCATCACCATCGTTCCCGGCAAGCACCTGAACCATGTCCCTGGCTTCCAGGCCAACGGCGTCTGGGCCCAGATCAAGAAGAAGAGCCGCGACGTCGCGCTCATCGTCAGCGACCGCCCCAGCCGCGGCGCCGCCGTCTTCACCCAGAACGCGTTCTGCGCCGCCCCCGTCGTCGTGAGCCGCGAGAACGTCGAGAACGGCGACATCCGCGCCATCGTCTGCAACGCCGGCAACGCCAACGCCGTCACCGGGGAGCAGGGCCTCAAGGACGCCCGCGCCATGGCCGTCGAAGCCGCAAAGGCCCTCAAGCTCGAGGCCGACCAGTTCATCGTCTGCAGCACCGGCATCATTGGCCGCCCCATGCCCATGGACAAGGTCCTCTCCGGCATCAAGGAGTGCGCCAAGACGCTCGGCTCCGCCGTCGGCGGCGAGGCGGCCGAGGCCATCACCACCACCGACAGTCACCCCAAGACCGTCTTTGTCGAGGTCAAGGCGAGCGGACGCACCTTCCACATCGCGGGCATCGCGAAAGGCGCCGGCATGATCCACCCCAACATGGCGACCATGCTGAGCTTCCTCGTCACGGACGCGCCGATGAACGCGACGTTCCTCAACGCCAACCTGAAGGAGGCGGTGAACGCCACCTTCAACATGATCACCATCGACGGCGACCAGTCGACGAACGACACCTGCGCCATCATCGCCAACGGCGCCGCTGGTGGAGCCAACTTGCGCAAGGGCACGCCGGAGGCGGCCGCCTTCCTTGACGGCCTCACACTCGCCTGCAAGACGCTCGCCAAGATGATCGCCGGCGACGGCGAGGGCGCCACCGCGCTCCTCGAGGTCGCCGTGGAGGGCGCCGTGAGCCTCGACGACGCCCGCACCATCGCTCGTGCCGTCGCCAAGTCGAACCTTGTCAAGTCCGCCCTGCACGGCAAGGACCCGAATTGGGGCCGCATCGTGGCCGCCGTCGGCTCCTGCGGCGCCCAAGTGGACCCCGGCAAGGTGTCTGTCCGCTTCGAGTCGTCCCTCGGCTCCGTCCCCGTCCTCAGCAAGGGCGAGCCCTTGGGCGGCGAGAACCTGAAGCAGGCGAACGCGGCCCTCCAGACCCGCGACGTCCGCATCCGCGTCAGCCTTGGTCTCGGTCCCCACAACGCCGAGGCGTGGGGTTGTGACCTCTCTGAAGAGTATGTGACCTTCAACTCGGCGTACAGCACGTGAGGCCCTCGATTCCCATGTACGGACCCAAGGTGCTGCGCATCGTCGTCAAGATGGGCGGCAACGTCGTCAAGGACCCGGACCAGGTCTCGGCCGTCGCGAGCGAGCTCGCGGCCCTGCGCGACGCCGGCCATCAGGTCTGCGTCGTCCACGGCGGCGGGCCGCAGCTCGACGAAGCCATCGCCGCCCTCGGGGAGCCCACGCTCAAGGTGGATGGCCTGCGCGTCACCACGCCGCGCGCCGCCATCGTGGTCGAGCAGGTCCTCGACGACCTTGGCCAGGAGCTCACCGACGCCCTGGCCGGCCACGGCCTGCCCGCGCGCCACCTCGATGTCGGCGAGCGCTGCTTCTCGGGCAAGGTCAAGGAGGCGCGCCTCGGCCGTGTCGGCACCGTCACGGGGTTCGCCACCAGCCCGGACACCTGGCGTGGCCACCTCAACGTCGTGACACCGGTCGCGTACGATGGCAGCGGGCCGCTCAACCTCAATGCCGACGAAGGCGCCGCCGCCGTCGCCGCCTGGTGGAAGGCGCACTGGCTCATCCTCGCCACCGACGTCTCCGCCGTGCGCGGGGACTCTGGGGAGTCGCTCGCCAGCCTGACGCCGCAGTCCGCGAAGTCGCTCATCGGCGGCGCCGCGAAGGGCGGCATGATCCCGAAGCTGCAGAACGCCGTGGACGCGCTCGCGGCCGGCGTCGGCAACGTGCTCATCACGCGCCTCGAGCCCGGCACCATCGTGGACGCCGTCTCGGGCAAGGCCATCCGTGGCACCTTGGTCGCCGAGGCCGTCCAATGAGCTACTCCGCCGCGCGCTGGGAGTCCGCCATGGCCCCCAATTATGGCACGCCCGTTCTCCAGCTCCAGCGCGGCCAGGGCGCGAAGGTGTGGGACTCCGAGGGCAAAGAGTACCTCGACCTGCTGGCCGGCATCGCGGTCAACATCCTGGGCCACGCGCACCCCGCCATCGTGCGCGCCGTGTCCACGCAGATTGGCCTGCTCGCGCACACCAGCAACCTCTACGCCAACGGCCCCAGCCTGCGGCTTGCCGAGCGGCTGCAGAAGCGCACGGAGTTCCTGGCCCCGGGCGGCTACAAGACCATCTTCCAGAACTCCGGCACGGAGGCGAACGAGGGCGCGCTCAAGCTCGTGCGCCGCCACGCCCACGCCCAAGGCATGCCCGAAGGCGTCGTGGTCGCATTCGACAATTCGTTCCATGGTCGCAGTTACGGCGGCATGAGCCTCACCGGGCAGAAGCACTATCAGGAGCGCTACGACCCGCTCGTGGGCCAGATCGTCCACGTCCCATTCAACGACCCCGGCGCCCTGGAGAAGGTGTTCCAGCAGAATCGCGTCGCGGGCGTCTTCTTCGAGTCCGTCCAAGGCGAAGGCGGCGTCCTTCCGCTCCACCCCGACGCCGCGGCCGCGCTGAAGCGTCTTTGCGCCGCCAACAAGTCTCTCCTCGTCGCCGACGAGATCCAGACCGGGGTTGGCCGCACGGGCAAGTTTTTCGGCTTCGAGCACGATGGCCTCGCTCCGCAGGTCATCACGCTCGCGAAGGGTCTTGGCGGCGGCCTGCCCATCGGCGCCACGCTCATCCACCCTGAGACCGCCAAGTTGTTCGAGCCCGGAAGCCACGGCACCACGTTCGGCGGCAACGCGGTCGCGGCCGCCGCCGGCAACGCGGTCCTCGATGTCCTGGAGGAGCAGAACCTGATGGGCCGCGCCGCCGCCCTCGGCGAGCGCTTCATGGCCGCGGTCCGCGAGCAAGGCTCCGCGATCGGGCTCCCCGCCCGTGGCCGCGGTCTCCTCGTCGGCATCCCCCTCGCAGCGTCCAAGGCACCCGAATTGGTCACCGCTTTGCGCGCTCGGGGCATCCTTGTTGGCCAAGCCGGCAAGTCCGTCCTGCGCGTGGCGCCGCCCCTCATCGTCTCCGACGAGCAGTTGCTCGGCGCCATCCCTATCATCGTTGAAGAGGCTGCGACGCTGCAGCCGAACCCGGGGACGACCCACGCCTGACACGGTTGCCCTGGCGCGACCGGAAAACATACCCTGAAGCCCCCGAGGCGTTGGCCTTGGCATGGACCTCCCGTTCTTCGCGTGCGCGACCGTCACCCTTGTCAGCGCCCTCGTGAGCACAGGCTTCTCCGTCCACGCGGTCCGCCTGGCCACCGGCTCGAGCCGCACCATCGCCCTCTACGGCGCCGCACGCAGTGTTGCGGTCGCCGCCGCCGCGGTGGCTCCGTTCGCCAACGGCTCGCAGCCGTGGCTCCTGGCGGTGGCCACGACGATGACGTTGGTCCAGGCGCTGGACGCGGCCATCGGGGCGCGGCTTCGCGACGCGATGAAGACCTTCGGCCCCGCTTCCCTTGCCTTCCTCAACGGCCTCGCGATTGCGGGGCTCCTCGTCAGCTCTTGATCAGTCCGTTGAGGACCTGGAACGCGGCGAACAAGTCGGCCTCGTCCACGATGAAGATGTTGTCCTTGTAGCAGCTGATGACCTCGTTGAAGTTGATGCCGCGCGCGGACAGGCTGCTGGCGAGGAACGCGACGATGCCCGCGACGTCCTCGACGGACTCGGGGCTGCGGATGTTGAGCTCCACCAGGCCGGTGCGGACCTTGATGACGTCCTCTCCGAGCGTCTCCTCCATGCCTTTGAGGAGCGCCTCGTCGGTGATGATGGTCACGGACTCGCCGCCCTGGAGGACGTGGATGGGCGTGCTCAGGCCCTGGAGCGCGGCGAGCGCCTTCTCCAGTTTGGAGGAGAGTTTCCACGAGTTGCGCGCCGTGAGCGTCGCGACCTTGGTGCGCACTTCCAGCTTGCTCTTGTCGAGCACGCGCCGAATGGCGGCTTGGTAGGCGACCGCGCCGTGCGGCGCTTTGTAGCGGCGGCAGGCCACAAGGACAGCCTCCTCGGAGCCGAGGCCGGTCTCGGTGCGGATCTGGCGCGTGAGGGCGCTCAGGTTCACGATGCCCATGCCAAGCGCGTCGCGGACGGTGGGGCGCGCCTCGATGTAGCCGCGCACGGCCTGGGCGACGCTGGTCGTCTGGGGGCGCGGCTCCTTCTTCTTCGGCACGGGAGGTCCAGAGGAGATGTCCTATTTGGGTCATGCGTGCCCAGCGGTGGCGAGGTTTCGCCGCGCGCCTTATCTTGGCGTCCAGATGGATTCCCCCCGTGCCAAAGCACATCGTCCTTGCCTACTCCGGCGGTCTCGACACCTCCGTCATGGTCCACTGGCTCAAGCAGAACCACGGCGCCAAGGTCACCGCGGCCCTCCTCGACCTGGGCCAGGGCAAGGAGAGCATCGACGACGCGGGCAAGCGCGCCCTTGCCAACGGCGCCACCAACTTCGTCGTCCTGCCCGCGAAGGAGGAGTTCGCCAACGACTTCCTCGCGCCCAGCATCCGCGCCAACGCCATCTACGAGGGCGTGTACCCGCTCGCCACCGCCATCGGCCGCCCGCTCATCGCGAAGAAGCTCGTCGAGGCCGTCCAGAAGGTCGGCGGCGACGCTGTCGCGCACGGCTGCACCGGCAAGGGCAACGACCAGGTCCGCATCGAGGCCGGCGTCAAGGCGCTCCTCCCCGGCCTGGAATGCCTCGCCCCACAGCGCTCCCACCCGATGACGCGCGACGCCGTGGTCGAGTACGCCAAGAAGAACAAATTGCAAATTCCCCAGCTCAAGCGCAGCACCTACTCCACGGACGAGAACCTGTGGGGCCGCAGCATCGAGGGCGGCGACACCGAGGACCCCGCCCACGCCGTCCACGAGGACGCCTACTTGTGGACCACGAGCCCGCAGAAGGCTCCTGACAAGCCCAGCTCCATGTCCATCACGTTTGAGGCTGGCCTCCCGGTCGCCGTGGACGGAAAGAAGATGGCGCTGTGGGACCTCGTCGCCTACGTCGGCAAGATTGCCGGCGCCAACGGTGTCGGCCGCATCGACCACGTCGAGAACCGTCTCGTCGGCATCAAGAGCCGCGAGATCTACGAGGCACCTGCCGCGGTGACCGTCCTGTTCGCCAAGAAGGCCCTTGAGGCGCTCACGCTGACGAAGGAGGAGATGAAGCTCAAGCCCTTCCTCGAGCAGAAGTTCAGCGAGAACGTCTACGACGGCCTCTGGTACGCGCCCGTCATGACCGCCATCCGCGCCGGCATCGACGCGATGCAGCAGCACGTCACCGGCACGGTCACCGTCCAGCTCTACAAGGGCAACGTCAGCCTGCTCGGCCGCACCAGCCCCCTGAGCCTGTTCAAGGACAATCTCGCCACCTACTCGGTGCGCGACTCGTTCAACCACGGCGCCTCGGAGGGCTTCATCCAGATCTGGAGCTTGCCGACGGAGACCGCCAACGCGGTGCGCGGCAAGGCGGCCAAGAAGCCCCTCGTCACCGTGAAGGCCAAGGCGAAATGAGCCCCGTCCAAGGTGGCGCAAAAGCCGATCGGACCACCCGCCGAACCACGGAGTCCACGGAACGCACGGAACAGCGTTCCGAGAAATCCGTGCATTCCGTGGTTCGTCCGAAAGCGGCGCCCGTCTGGCAGGCCCGCACCGGCGGCGGCCTCCACCCTGACCTCCTTGCGTACTCGCAGACCGTCGAGGAGGACAAGCCGTTCGTTGTCCACGACCTTGCGGGCAGCTCCGCGCACGTCCTCGGCCTTGTCAAGGCCGGCCTCCTGACCAAGCCCGAGGCCAAGCAGCTTCTGACCGGGCTACGCGCTATCCTCAAGGCCCACGAGTCTGGCACGTTCGAGCTCCAGGTGGACCTCGAGGACGTCCACATGAACATCGAGAGCCGCCTCACGGCCGAGCTCGGCGACGTGGGCCGCAAGCTCCACTCGGGACGTAGCCGCAACGACCAGGTCGCCACCTGCATCGTTCTGTTCGCGCGCCAGAACACGGCCCGCCTCGCGCAAGGCCTGCACCTCCTCGCCGGCGCCCTCGCGGCGCAGGCGAAGGCGCACACCCAGTCGCCCTGGGTCGCGCGCACGCACGGCCAGGCCGCGCAGCCGGCCACCTTCGGCTGGCTGCTCGCGGCTCACGCCCAGCGCATCCAGGAACTCGCTGCGAAGGCTTTGGAGACGTTCGAGCGCATCGGCGAGTCCCCGCTCGGATCCGGCGCCGTCGCCGGCTCCACGTTGCCGCTCCAGCCGGCCTACACGGCAAGCATGATGGGCCTGCGCGCCCCGCGCAGCGCCCTGCTGGCCACCGGCACCCGCGACGTCGTTCTCGAGGCCTGCCTCCTTGCCAGCCACGTCGGCACCGTCGTCGCGAGCCTCGCGCAGGACCTGATCGACGCTTTCGGCTCGGGCGCCCTCAAGCTGCCGGCCGGCTACACGACGGGCTCCAGCCTGATGCCGCAGAAGCGGAACCCCGATGCCCTCGAGCTCGCCCGCGGCCGCGGCAAAGCCTTGGTGGGCCCGCTCGCCTCCGTCCAGGGCATCCTGGGCGGCCTCGGGCTCGGCTACATGCGCGACTTCCAGCTCACGAAGCCCTACCTCGCGTCCGCCCTCGGTGATGCCTGCTCGACCGTGGAGCTGCTGGCCCCGCTCGTCGAGGGCATGGCGTACAACCCGAAGGCCACCGCCGCCGACTGGAGCAAGCCCGGCATCGTCGCCACCGACGTCGCCGAGGCGCTCGTCCAGGCCGGCCTGCCTTTCCGCACCGCGTATGGCATCGTCGCCTCCGCCTTCGCCGAGGTCGAGGCCGGCAAATCGTTCCAGGCCGCGCTGGAGTCCCAGAAGCTTCCCGCCAACCAGCTTGAGGCCGCCCTCGGCGCGCTGCAGCCCGACCCGTCGCGCCGCGCGACGCTCGGCGGCCCCGCGCCCGAGCGCGTCGTCGAGGCGCTCGCCACCTTCGCCAGCCGCCAGAAAATCCTCTCCGCGTTCCTCGTCACCGCGCAGAAGGCGGCCGAACAGCCCTTCCTCCTTCTCTCCAAGCCCCTCGAGACCCTGGTGAACGCATGAGCAGCAAGACCACGACCGCCCGCAAAACGACCCCGAAGTCGGCGGACGCCCCCGGCGCCCGTAGCGTGCTCGGGATGCGCGACATGGAGCCGTACCTCGATCAGCTCCTGGCCGAGGCCCAGCTCCTCAAGGCCCAGAACAAGGCCGGCGCCCTGCCGCAGAGCCTCTCCGGCAAGGCGGTCCTCATGATCTACGAGAAGAACTCGACGCGCACGCGCGTCTCGTTCGAGGTCGGCGTCCAGCGTCTTGGCGGCATCGCCATCAACCTGGACTCCCAGACGAGCCAGCTGTCGCGCGGCGAATCCATCGAGGACACCGCCCAGGTCCTGAGCCGCTACGGCCACGCTCTGGTCTACCGCGCCAACCGGCACGAGAACCTGGAGGCGCTCGCCCGCTACGCGACCGTTCCGGTCGTGAACGCGCTCACCGACCTGGAGCACCCCTGCCAAATCCTCGCCGATTGGCTTACTCTGCGCGAGCACCTGGGCGACCTGAAGGGCAAGACCTTCGCCTACGTCGGCGACGGCAACAACATGGCCCACTCCTACCTGCTCGGCGCCCCCATGGTCGGCATGGACATCCGCGTGGCCTGCCCCAAGGGCTACGACCCCGACCCCGCCATCCTGGAGCAGGCCAAGGCGCTCGCAGAACGCTACGGCACGAAGGTCAAGGTCGTGCGCAAGCCGGAGGAGGCCATCGCCGGCGCCGACGCCGTCGCCACCGACACCTGGATCAGCATGGGTGACGAGGCCGAGACCGTGCAACGCCAGAAGGCGTTCACCGGCTACACCCTGAGCGAGGAAATGCTTGCGGCGCACGCGCCGAACGCCATCTTCCTTCACTGCCTGCCCGGCCACTGGGGCGAGGAGGCCACCTACGAGCTGGCCCACGGCAGCCGGAGCGTCATCTACGACGAGGCCGAGAACCGCATGTGGGCCCAGATGGCCCTGCTCTCGCGGCTTCTCAAGAGCCCCACGGCCTGGTAGAGGGCGCCTTCAAGAAGCCGCGCCGTCCTCGCGCCCTCGTGCCCGCCGCCGCCCCGAAGAAGAGTGCGGCGAAAGTTCCTGCCCGCAAGCCGGCGAAGACGGCTGCCAAGCCAAAACCCAAGGCCCCGGCCAAGAAGGCGGCGAAGAAGGACGAGCTGGACCCAGAGTTCATCGCCAAGTTCCTCCCCTACTTGCGCGCCTTGCGCGGCTACACGCGGCTTAAGGTGGATGGGCTCCAGCACATCCCCAAGGAAGGCCCCGCCATCCTGGCCGCCAACCACACCGGCTGGCTCGGCCTCGACTACGCGCTCACGGCCCTCGTCATCCAGGACGAGCTGCACCGCACGCCACGCGGCATGGTCCACGAGGCGTGGTTCCTGACGCCTGCGACGGCGCAGTTCGCGGCCAAGGCCGGCCTCTCCAAGGTCAGCAAGGAGTCCATGGCGAAGCAGGCCAAGGGCGGCCACCTCGTCATGGTGTTCCCCGAGGGAGAGCACGGCGCGTTCCGGCCAGCCAGCAACTACGAGGTTCTGGAGTTCGCGCGCGGCTTCGTGCGCGTGGCCATCCAGACCGGAGTCCCGGTCGTGCCCGTCGCCATCCTCGGCGGCGAGGAGTCCAACCCTGTGGACAAGACCATCACCGGGTACGAGCAGCTGCTCAAGATGCCGCTCATCATCCCGACGAACCTGCTGCCGAAGCCGGTGAAGTGGCGCATCCGTTTCCTGCCGCCGCTCGACTTCTCGGGGTTCGACCCCGAGGACGCGGACGACGCGAAGCGCGTCCATGCCATCGCCAAGGATGTCCAGGCCCGCGTCCAGGTCGCGCTACGCGCGCTGCAGAAGGAGCGCGGGAACCCTTACTTCTAGGCCGATGGGACCGCGGGGAGTTCGCCGACGAGGGCGTCGTGGACGCGCTTGTACACGGAGCCGCTCACCAGGAACCCCCAGTGGTGCATCCAGTCCACTTGCACGTTGCGCACCTTGGGTCCGGCGAGCTTGGCGTTCTCGGGCGGGATGACGATGCCGTCCACGGGGCTCCAGAAGTTCGTCGTCGGGACGTCGGGGGCGTCCGCCTCGTCGATCTCGCGAATGAGGTTGCTGCCCGGCTTGGCCTGACCGGCGACGCGCAGCAAGGGCAGGACGAAACTGAAGTAAGTCCCCTTGTGCGGCGTCCCGAGCAGAATGAGGTGGTGGATGCGCTTGTGGCCCTCGAGGAACTTGATGTAGTAGCGCGCGACGAGCCCGCCGGCGCTGTGGCACACGATGTCCACCTGCTCCGCCTTGTCGCCCTTGCAGGTCGCCTCGACCTTCTCCTTGAGGCGGCCGGCGGCAATGCGGATGTCGCCAAGCATCGAGTAGGGAAGCTGCACCTCATGGACACGGAACCCGTCGCCCTTGAGGCGGCTCGCGAAGAGGTTCCAGTAGAGGTGGCGCTGGCCGAGGATGCCGTGGACCAGGAGGACCGGCGGCCGCTTCACGACCCCCATTGCGTCCTGCCTGGCTTGAACCAGCCGGACCGCGCCGGCCCCGGCAACCCATCAGGGCTAAACCGCCCCACAAGGTCGGCCGCGCGATGAGCCAGGACGTGGCGCCGCCCGCCGGGGACAAGCCGGCTATCCTGCAGGACGAGAAGTTCGTCGTCCGCGAGGGGCTCGCCTACCGGGCCGCGCGCACCGGCGCCATCTGGATGAACAAGCTGTTCTTCAGCAGCCTCGTCCTGCTTGGCGTCTGGCTCGTCGTGGGCTCCTTCAGCAGCGCCATCGGCTGCGCGACGGTCCCGCACGTCGGCGCGAACGCGACGGACCAGGGCACAATCCCTTCGTGCAACGTCTTCCTGACGCCGACGGCGGGATACCTCGGCGCCATGGCCATCGCCAGCTTCCTGCTCTCCATCGGCTTCGGCATGCTCGGCCTCGTCGTGGGCAAGCAGATCCTCGAGGCCACCAAGGCAGAGGACGAGCCGGGCGCCGGCCCGAAGCCTTAGCCGGACTTCTGGCCCTTGAGCTGCTCCGCCGCCGCGCGGGCGTACAGGTCCGTCACGATCTTCTCCAGTCCGATTCCGCGCGCGCGGCAGGCGACCAGGAGCGTGCGCAGAAGGTCGGCGGCGGCGGTCTCGATGCCGGCCGCGTCCTTGCCCTGGAGCGCCTTGCTGATGGTGTTGGCGGACCCGACGAAGGCCCGCAGCGCCTCGATGGGCTCGCCCAGGAGCTTGCCGTCGTGGCCTTCCTTGGCCTTGCCGCGGGCCGCGAGGGTGGCGTCCAGCTCGCCGAGGTAGCCGGCAAGCGGGAGCGCGCGGGAGTCGCCGAAGCAGGTGCCGGTGTCGAGGTGGCAGGCCGGCCCCTCCTGCTCGACGGTGAGGAGGACGGAGTCCTTGTCGCAGTCCGCCTGGAGCTTGACGAAGCGCTGGTGGTGGTTGGTGCCCTCGCCGTGGACGACGGCCTTCTGGCGCGTGCGGTCGAAGTAGCTCACCTGCTTGCTGCGCAGGGTGTCGCCGAGGGTCTCCTTGTTGCCCCAGCCGAGAGTGAGGACGGCGCCGGTGCGGCGGTCCTGCGCGATGACGGGGATGAGCCCCTCGGCGTCGAACTTGAGCTCGTCGAGGTTGACGCCGTCCACGACGTTGACGGCGCCCTTGACCTTGATGGCGGAGCGCAGCGCCTCGATGTCGGCGAGGCTGAACTTGCTCGCGGTGCGGGCGACGAGCTGGACGCCGTCCTCGACCTCTTGGCGCGTCTTGGCCGGCGCGGGCGTGGGATGCAAAGGCGCAGAGGGCGCGGCCGGCGTTTTCGGCGCGGTGGCCTCATCCTCGTCGTCCTCGTAGTCTTCCCACTGCACGCCGCCCTTGGGCGCGGGGGCCGTTGGCTTGGAGCGGACCTGGACCTCGGGTTCGTCCGCGTCGGCGGCTGCTGCGGCCATGGCGGCGAGGCGCGCGATGCCGGGGCGCCCTCCACCGGGCGGCGACGGCGCGACTTTGGGCGGAGGCGAGGCGGCCTCGTGGCGCGGCTCCGGACGGGCCGGGGCCTTCTTCTTGGTGACCTTGTGGATGGCCGGGCGCTTGGGGCTCGGGCGGGCGGGCTTCGACGCTTTCGAGGCCACTTTGACCTTGCGCGCCTTGCTCATGCCGGGCGCTCCCACCCATCATCCGAAGAAAAGGCTTCGACTCGCCGACCCGACGCCCTAGGGGGCCTTGGGGAGCGTCGCCGGAGGCCGCGGCCAGGGCTTGGCCGGCAGGATCCCGGTCGAGCGGGCCAGAAGGAGATGGTCGGCGAGGACGAGCCGGAGGCAGGCGGCCACGACGGGGGCGGCACGGAGGGCGACGCAGGGGTCGTTGCGGCCTTTTGCTTCGAGGGTCGCCTCCGCGCGGGCGAGAACGTCCACGGTCTTCTGCGGGCGGGCGATGCTGCTGGTCGGCTTCAGGGCCACCCGGCCGAGGAGGGGCGCCCCGGTGCTGCGGCCGCCCAGCAGGCCGCCGGCGTGGTTGCTGAGCGGGGTCGGTTGGCCGTCCACGAGCCCGTACGCGTCGTTGCTGCGGGACCCCGTCGAGGCGGCCGCCGCGAACCCATCCCCGAACTCGACGCCGACGACGGCGGGGACGCTGAAGAGCAAGGCCGCAAGGCTCGACTCGAGCGACGCGAAGAACGGGGACCCCAGGCCGGGCGGGACGCCATCGGCCTGGAACGCGACGAGGCCGCCAACGGAATCGCGGTCGCGTCGCGCCGCCTCGACGCGGGCCGTCATTGCTGCTTCGGCCTCGGCGCTTGCCGTGCGGAGAGGGGAGGCGAGACTGGCCCGCTCCATCCCGGCCGCCGCTCCTTGGAAGGCAGGCGCCATGACCTCGCCGACGGCGGCGAGGTGGGCTGCGGCGGTGATGCCGTGCGAAGCGAGCAAGGGCCGGACGAGGGCCCCGGCGGCGACGAGGACCGCGCTCAGGCGGCCGGAGCCGTGTCCGCCACCGCTCAGGTCCGCCCAGCCGTCCGTCGCGGCGTAGGCCGGCCAGTCGCCGTGGCCAGGCCGAAGAAGGCCCGGGGCTTGATCCTGCGG
>JAHFTW010000010.1:0-374 GCA_023269235.1 Thermoplasmata archaeon | reverse complement strand
AGGCAAGCGGGGCGCCGGTGGAGTGCCCATCGCGGACCCCGGAGAGAATTTCGAGCCCGTCCGGCTCGTCACGGGCGGAGACGAGGGGTCCTCCCGGCCGGCGCGCGTCGAGGTCGCGCTGCACGACGGCGAGGTCGAGCGGCATGCCAGGCGGGAGACCGTCGAGCACGCCGCCGATGGCGGGGCCGTGCGACTCGCCCCAGATGCTGAGCCGCAGAAGGTGGCCGAAGCTGTTCACGGCAGCGCCTCCAGACGCTGGCCGTCCTTGAAGATGCGGGCCCCCAGCCCGGCGAGAGCCGCGTGGAACCCGGGGAAGCTCACGGCGGCCGTCTCCTCGCCGTCGAGAGTGCTCGGGCCGTCGGCGGCAAGGGCGG
>JAHFTW010000001.1 GCA_023269235.1 Thermoplasmata archaeon | reverse complement strand
ATCGTCGCCGGGACCTGCGGGTTCGCCGCGTGGCAGTCGAGAAGCCAGTTGCCACGGACGACGCCTGTGCGGGGTGCTGCGCCGGGCGGGGCGAAGGTGGCGAGCTTCAACGGCAACGCCAAGCCGTGACGATTCAAGAAGACGCGGGCTCGGCACGCTTATCCGGGCGCGCAGAAATCCTTGCGCGTGCGTGCTTTGTTTGGTCGGGCCCTGTTCATCGGCGCAGCCGTCGCCTTGGTGGCCGCCATCGTCTGCAACGTGTCCAGCGCGACAAGTCGACCTTGTGGCACCCCGTCGGGGTGCCTTGGCGCCGTGGACGCCGAGGCCGTTCTGTTCCTCACGGCCATGGCATTATACGCAGTGGCCGCCGGCTTGCTCGCCGCCGGACTTCTCGTGGCGCATAAGGCGCGTCGGGACCGAGCGGCCGCGTAGTCGTCCGGCTAATCCATCAAGTAAGGATTCTCGACCGTGCGCTTGCCCGTGGGCTTGTCGCCAGTCTGGTGCCGTTCAATGGATTCGAACAACGCGCGGAAGTTGCCCTCGCCGAATCCTTGGTCGCCCTTGCGCTGGATGACCTCATAGAAGAACGGCCCCGCGGCGGCCTCGTTGTAGAGCACGGCAGCCTCCTGCATGAAGATCTGGAGGAGGTAGCGCGCGTCGCGGCCGTCCACGAGGATCTTGCGCTTCTGCAGCTCCGCGATGTCTTCCTTGAGGTTCGTGACGGCGCGCTCCGCGAGACGCTTGGGCAGCATCTCGTAGTAGGCGTCCGGCGTGTCGAGGAATTTCAAGCCGGCCGCGTTCATCTGGGGAATCACGTCCATGATGGCGCGCGTGCTGAACGCGATGTGCTGGACGCCGGGGCCCTTGTTGTCCTCGACGTACTTCGCGATCTGGCTCGCGTAGTAGTTCGGGCGCAGCGGCTCGTTGGTGGCGAACTTGACGTTGCAGCTCGGGTCCCACATGACAATGGACTGCAGCCCGGAGCCGCCGTCCATGTCGGGCTTGGAGTCGCGGGTGTGGAAGCGGATGTCCCAGAAGTGCTCGAAGCCGAGGACCTCCTTGTACCACGTCGTCAGGCTGCGCATCTCGCGCGTGTTGCTCGTGACGTGGTCCATGTGGGTGAACTGGTTCCGGTTGTTCCCCGTCGGTTGCGCGCCGGCGTGGACGACGGGGGAGAGACCGGGCTCCACGGCGCCCTGCGTGCGGTTGCCCGCCTCGTCGGCAGCAGCCCACGGGCCAGCCTTCTCGAGGAAGCGGTACTCGACGTCGCCGAGCGGGCTGGCGATGGCGAACACGCGGTGGCCCGAGCCCGGCTTGCCGTGGATGCCTCCGAGGAAGTTGGCGCCGCGCGTCTCCAAGGTCTTCCAGGTTTGCTCGACGTCGGCGACGCGGAAGGTGAGGGCTCGAATGCCATCGGGGTGAGCCTTGAGGAACTTCCCCGCGCGGCTGGTGGCGTCGAGCGGAGTCGTGCACTGGACGCGGACGCGGGCGGCGTCGAAAATCGTCGCGCGCTCCCCCGTGTCGGCTTCGTGCTTGGCGCTGGAGCGCGCCGTCACCGCGAAGTCCATCTTCTGCGTGTAGAACTGCTCGGAGCGCGCCAGGTCGCGGACGACGAAGTCCACGGACTCGATGCCGTGGATGCCCAGGTTGCGCAACGCGGGACCCATGGGCCCTTCGAGGCGTGGGGCCGTATGAGGGTTGCGACCTGAGCGCTGGCCACTCCACGGCCGCTACACGACGGTGCCGGCGAGCACCAGGTGGGCGATGGTGAAGTAGATGACCAGGCCGGTGACGTCCACAAGGGTCGCGACAAGTGGGGCCGACGCGGTCGCGGGGTCGAGGCCGAGTCGGCGCAGCAGCAGCGGCAGCATCGAGCCGATGAGGGTGCCCCATGCCACGACGCCGACGACGCTCAGGCCCACGGCCACCGCGATGAGGGCGAAGGTCTCCCCGTACGTCCCGAAGAGGCCGTGCCAGAGCACGATGCGCAGGACGCCGATGAGGGCCAGGACGAGACCGAGGACGAGGCCGGCGGCGAGCTCGCGCTGCACGACGCGCCACCAGTCGCGCAGCCGCAGCTCGCCCAGCGAGAGGGCGCGGATGATGAGCGTCGTCGCCTGCGAGCCGGAGTTGCCGCCGCTCGAGATGATGAGCGGGATGAACAGGGCCAGGACGACGTAGCGCGCGATCTCCTCCTGGTACTGCGCCAGCGCGCTCGCGGTCAGCATCTCGCCCACGAACAGGACGGCGAGCCAGACGGCGCGCTTGCGGACCATCGTCCCGAACGGCGTCTCGAGGTACGGCGTGCCCAGCGCCTCCTGGCCGCCCATCTTCTGGATGTCCTCGGTCGCCTCCTTCTGCGCGACGGCGAGGACGTCGTCGGCCGTGACGATGCCAAGGATGCGGCCGTCGTCGTCCACGACGGGGAGGGCGTACACTTCCTGGCGCTGCATCTCGCGCACGGCGGCCTCGCGGTCGTCGCTGGGCGAGAGCGAGGGGAACTGGTGGTTCATCAGGCTCGCCACCGTCGTCTCCGGGTTCCCCAGGATGACCTGGCGCAAGCGGAGGTCGTCGAGCAGGACGCCCTGGGCGTCCACCACGTAGACGCGGCTGATGGTCTCCGAGTCGTGGCCGTGCCGCCGCACGTAGGCGAGGACCTGCGCCAACGTCCACTCCGGCCGGATGGCGACGTAGTTCGGCGTCATCAGTCGCCCGACCGACTCAGGAGGATAGGCGAGCAGGCCCTTTGCCTGCACCTGCTGCTCGGGCGTCAGGAGGGAAAGAAGACGACGCGCGGCCTGGGCCGGGAGCATGGCCAGCACGGCGGTCCGCTCGTCCGGCGACAGGCCCGCCATGATGGCCTTCGCCTCCGGGTCGCCAAGGCCCTGCAGGATGCGCTCCTGGTGGCCGGGGTCGAGGCGGGACAGCACCTCAGCCATCCGGCCCTCCGGCAGGGCGCGCAGGAGAGCCACCGCGTCGAGGTCGCGCGCCTCCTCCATGAAGTCGATCTGGTCGAGGAGCTCCCAGCTGGCCATGATGGCGCGGACCCGAGCCCAGTCACCGGCCTCCGCGAAGGCCCTCGTGCCGGCGAAGGTCTGCTCCCGCTCCTCCCCTTCCATGCCCGTGCGAGCCGGAGGGGCTGTATCTACTCGGCGGAACCTTGTCGCCGCCCCCCGTCGCGCGCCCCACGGCAAGTCCGCGGCCGCGGCCCGTGGACCATTCTCCGCCCTGGTGAAATACCGGGCGAGCCCTGGGGGCCGCGTGGAAGTCCTGCAGTTCGCGAACGGGGGCTGGCAGCGCTCCAAGGGCCTCAAGCCGGAGGCCGCGCGCGATCTCGCGTTCGGGCCGACCCACGTCTGGATCCGCCTCGAGGGGCTCGCGCAGGACAAGCTCGACAGCCTGGGCGCCGTGTTCAACCTGCACCCGCTCGCCATCGAGGACGTGCGCAGCCACCGCCAGCGCCCCAAGGTCGAGGACTACCAGGAGCTCACCTTCGTCGTCGCCCGCGCCCCGCGCTGGGACCACGCCAACGACCAGATGTCCTGGCTCACCATCGGCCTGTTCCTCGGCCCCGACTTCCTGATCACGGCGTGCACGGACCCCGTGGCGGAGCTCGACGCCGTCGAGAAGCGCCTCCTTGCGCTGCGGGGCGGCCCCAAGAACTCCACGATCGACCGCGTCCTCTACGAGGTGCTGGACGCCATCGTGGACGCCTACTTCCCCATCATGGACCAGCTCGAGGACCGCATCGAGACGCTGGAAGACGAGATCCTCTCGGGCGCCGAGTTCACCGAGCTGCAGAAGGTGCAGTCCCTCAAGCACATCGTGAGCCAGACCCGCAAGACCATCTTCCCGATGCGCGAGGCGATGGCGGCCTTGGAGAAGGGCGAGCACCCCAACATCTCGGCCGAGACGTGCCTGTACCTCCGCGACGTCGCCGACCACATGACGCGCCTCGCCGAGCGTCTGGAGCACGTCAAGGAGGTCGCCGTCCTTGCCCAGGAGACCTACAACGCGACGCTCGCCAACCAGACCAACCGCATCGTGAAGTTCCTCACGGGCGTGACCATCATCCTCACCATCCCGATGCTCATCGGGACGCTGATGGGCATGAACGTGCCCGTCCCGCAATGGGACCCCCTTCGCCTCGGCACCTTTGGCCCCTTCTGGACCTTCACCGCCGGCTCCCTGCTCGCGATGCTGCCGCTCTACCTCTGGGCCCGCAAGAAGAACTGGATGTGAGGATGCCGCGGGAGACGAAGGCGGCCAAGGCGGCACGCGCCAAGCAGATTGCCGCCGCCCTCGCGAAGGCCTACCCCAAGTCCACTTGCGCCCTCAACCACGGCTCTCCGTTCCAGCTCCTCGTCGCGACCGTACTCTCCGCGCAGACGACGGACCTCGCCGTGAACAAGGCGACCCGTGAGCTGTTCGCCCGCTACCCGACCCCGGCCGCCCTCGGCGCGGCCCCGCCCAAAGAGGTCGAACGCATCCTGGGTGGCATCGGCTTGTGGCGGGCCAAGGCGAAGAACATCCGCTCCCTCTCTGCCCTCCTCGTCGCACGGCACGGCGGCGAGCTCCCCCGGACCCTCGAGACGCTGACCGAACTGCCGGGCGTCGGCCGCAAGACCGCCACCGCCGTGCTCGGCACCGCGTTTGGGATTCACGCTGGCGTCACGGTGGACACGCACATGGTGCGCATCAACGCGCTCCTCGGCCTGAGCCGGGGCACCAACCCCGAGACCATCGCGCGAGCCTTGGAGGGCCTCCTGCCCCCCGAGTCCTGGCCCGCATACACGCACCGCGTCATCGACCACGGCCGCCTCGTCTGCGTCGCGCGCCGCCCCCGTTGCGGCGTCTGCCCCCTTGCAGGGCTCTGCCCCGCGGCGAAGTCGCCCAAAGCCGGCTACAAGCCGGACCACGACGCCAAGGAACCGGCGAGCGCGAAAGGCCTTAGCTGGCTGTCCCGCTCCAACGCCTGATGGCGACCGTCTCCCCTGCCCGCCCGATGGACCTGAGCCCCATCACCAGCCTGCTCAAGCAATCCGGCCTTCCGACTGCAGGCCTCACCGACACGCTCCCCAACTTGTGGGTCCTGCGTGAGAACGGCCGCGTCATGGGATCCATCGGCTTCGAGGCGCGCGGCGAAGCGGCCCTCCTCCGCTCGCTCGTGGTGGACGACCGGCTGCGCGGGCGCGGCAACGGCCGCAAGCTTCTGTCGCACGGCGTCAGCGCGATGCAGCAGGCTGGCGTCCGCGACGCCTACGGCCTCACGACGACCATCCCGGACCTCCTCGCCCGCTCCGGCTGGCGCGAGCTCCCCCGCAACGAGCTGCCCGCCGCGCTTTCCGCCAGCGCCGAGCTGGGCGGCGCCTGCCCGGAGTCGGCCCGCTCCTTCCACCTTCGCCTCGGTGTGGCGTGACGACGCCGGACGGATGGGTCACGAGGGAGCTGCACGGGCTGCGCTACCGCTGCCTGGAAGATTGTGGGTTCTGCTGCACGTTCACGGCGGAGGCGAACGACCACGAGCTCCTTCGCCTGCGCTCCAAGTTCCCCAAACTCCCCGTCACGCGGTCCGAAGGGATGACGCTCCTTGGGCTTCAAGGCGGCTGCGGGGCGTGCACGCTCCTCAAGGAGCGCAAATGCACGGCCTACGAGGAGCGACCCGCGCACTGCCGGTACTTCCCGTTCCACGTCTACTTCGGCCGCCGCACGGAGGTGTACGTCAACCGCTGCTGCCGCGGCGTCGAGGTGGCCCCCGGCGGCGACCTGGCCGCGAAGTTCAAGGCACAGGTGCAGGATCTC
Organism: Thermoplasmata archaeon; assembly: GCA_023269235.1. Classification (GTDB taxonomy): domain Archaea; phylum Thermoplasmatota; class E2; order JACPAO01; family JAHFTW01; genus JAHFTW01. The sequence continues at coordinate 370,926 of JAHFTW010000001.1, read as the reverse complement.
GCCTCTCCCTTCCGTCTGCGTCGTGAGCAGGAGAAGGCCGACAAGGTGCGTGCCACGTTCGAGCGCAACGCGCGGGCGGCCGGCGTGTGGGGCGACGTGGACGTCGAGATTGCCCGCCTTCTGGAGCGCGGTGCGTCCTGGTTCGACCCCGCGACCTGGCCCGCCACCCCGACCGGCGCCGACGACGAAGCCGGCTCCCCCGGCGAGGCGTGGCAGGTGGCGCTTGCCCCGTTCGGCCTCGACGACGCCGTGGCGCGCCCCTTCCACCTCGCCGCCGACCTCCAGTGGCTGGGTTTCCAGGGCGGCGCCGCCGGCGTCACCGCGCAACACCTTGGCGAGAACGGCACGCTCGTCCCATTTCAGGAGCTTGACCGATTCGACGAGTGGCCCGAACTGCCTGAAAAAGTCCGCGAGGGTCTGTTCTCCGTCATCGCGCGGCTCGCCACACGCGATCTCCTCGCCGGCTCCATCTACCACATGGTGGACGACACCGCCTACAAGATCGCCGTCCGGGACGCGGCCGAGATCCGCTTCGCCGACATGGCCGCCGCCCTCGCGTTGCGGGCCGACATCCTCCACCGTCTCGGCATCCCCTGGGACCAGGTGCCGGCGGAGGCGGAACGGTTCTACGACTCCGCGTTCCTCGACCACCCGACCATCGGGGGCTGGCTGTAGCCGAACGGCAAACCTTCAAGCCGGGAGCCGTTGGCCGACCCGTGAGCTCCAGCCTGAAGGGCAAGCGCGCCCTCATCTTCGGCGTCGCGTCCGACGACTCCATCGCGTGGGCCATCGCCCAGGAACTGGCGGCCCACGGCGCCACCTGTGTCATGGGCTACCAGAAGCGTTTCCTCAGCCGCGTCCTGCAGCTGTTCAAGGACAAGCCGTGGATCGAGGGCTACCTTGAGTGCGACGTCGCCACCGAGGAGTCCGTGGCCGGCTTCTTTCAGCAGGCCGCCCAGAAGCACCCAGGCAACTTCGACATGATGGTGCACGCCATCGGCTTCGCCCCCGCCACCGCGCTGCAGGACGAAGTAGTCCGCACGACGGAGGCCGACTGGAACACCGCCCTCACCGTCTCCTCGTACAGCCTCGTGCGCCTCACGCGCCACACGATGCCCGTGATGAACGCCGGCGGCGCCATCCTGAGCCTCACCTACCTCGGCGCCGACCGCTTCGTGCCCGGCTACCGTGTCATGTCCGCCGCGAAGGCCGCCCTCCAGGAGCTCAACCGCGAGCTCGCCTACACGTGCGGCCGCGAGAAACAGGTGCGCGTCAACACCATCAGCGCCGGCCCCATCCGCACGCTCGCCGGGTCCGGTGTGCCCGGCTTCAGCACCATCCTGGACTGGATGAAGCACGCCTCCCCGCTCGCCCGCAACGTCAACCAGGTGGACGTCGCCAAGTCCGCCTACTTCCTCCTCAGCGACCTCGCGAGCGGCGTCACCGGCCAGCTCCTCTACGTGGACGCCGGCTACAGCATCATGGGCGTCCCCCCGGACCTCGATAAGCTCCTTGGCCAGGCCGCTGCCGGCACCCCGCCTGCGCCTCCGACGACGCCAGCTGCACCCACGCCTGCGAGCTCCCCCGCTTCGGCAGGCCCACGCGCCCAGCCCCTCATCTTCGGCCAGAAGAAATGAACCGCACGCAGGGCGCCAGGCTCCTTGTCTGGGGCGGCTCCGCCCTGTTCCTGGTGACCTCGCTCGCCGTCTCCGCCGGCTGGCTTGACCAACCGGACCTCGACGTCGACCAGTGGGTCCTCCACCACGTCAGCGCCGCGGACCGGTCGTTCTACGGCGGCTGGGGCTCCATGCCGGGCACCGACGTCATCACCGCCGCCGCAGTCGCCATGGCTGGCTTCCTGGCCTGGCGCAGTGGCGCCGTCGCGACCGCCCTCATCCTCGTCGTCGCCGCCATGCTGGGCGGACTCCTTGTGGACATGTTCAAGGACGCCTATCATCGCCCCTACCCGCGGCACGCCTTCATGCAAGTGGGCGCGAACGGCACGGCCTCCTCGGCCACGATGACGTTGGCGAACGACGGGAACGCGACGCGCATCACCACGTTCCGCCAGGACGACTCCAACCCAGACGCCATTCCCGCGACGTTCCCCACGGGACGGACCGGCCGCGCCTACCCGAGCGGCCACACCATGGGCGGCATCGCGTGGGCCGTCGCCATCCTCCTCGGGACCCGCGCCGTCCAGCGCGCCCGACCCCTTGACCGTTGGGCCATCGGGACGGCCGTCGCCATCGCCCTCGTCGTGGGGGTCGCCCGCGTGGTCGTCCGCGCGCACTGGGCGAGCGACGTCGTGGGCTCCTGGGGCCTCGGCGCCGCCCTCATCGGGCTCGCCATCCTGATGGACGATGCCTGGCACGCCCGGAAGGCCGCGCGGGCCGACACCGACGTTTTGTAGCCGCAACCGGTGGCCCGGTCGTGCGCGTCCTTGGGTTCACGGGCATGCCCGGCTCGGGCAAGTCGGAGGCCATGGAGGTCGCCAAGGCGCGCGGCGCCACCGTTGTTCGCATGGGCGACCTGATCTGGGAAGAAGTCGAGCGGCGCGGCCTTCCCCGTGACGCCAAGCACGTCGGCGAGATCGCCAACGGCCTGCGCGAGACGCACGGCAAGGACGTCTGGGCGCTGCGCACCGTGGAGCGCATCCGCGCCTCCCCCGCCGGTCGTCTCGTCCTGATCGATGGCATTCGCTCGAACGATGAGGTGGCCGTCTTCCGCCGCGAACTTGGCGCCGATTTCACGCTCGTCGCCATCCACACCGACCAGTCGCACCGCTTCGACCGCATGGTGCGCCGTGCTCGCGCCGACGACTCCGCCGACCGCACCGTGCTGGCCGGCCGCGACGAGCGCGAGCTCAACTGGGGCATCTCCCGCACCATCGCGCTGGCCGACGAGATGCTCGTGAACGACTCCACGCTCGACGCCTTCCGGCAAAAGGTCGTGGCGCTCCTGGACCGGTTGGGCCGCTAACGACCTTCGCGCTCGCGGCGTTTCTTCTCGGCCTTCTCTTGCGCCAGGCGGCGGATGACCTCGGCCCGGTCGGGGGCCGACGAGAGGTCGCGCACCGCGTAGCCGCCCGAGGCCGGTGAGGATCCCGTCGGCGTCGCCTCGCGCGACGCCCCGGCCGGGCGCGGCGTGAGAGCAAGCGGGTTCTCGCCCGCCATCGGGAGCTTGGGCGTCAGCGACGGGGGCGCCTCGCGCCATTGGCGGCGCAGCTCGTCCTGCGCCTGTTCAAACGTGTTGCCCTTGACCTTGGTGGCGGCTTTGCTCTTGCCGTCCCATTTCCACAGTTCGACACCGGCGGTGGTGAGGATGCCCACGGCGAGCGGGTCGGGGTACGACTCCTCGAAGACGACGCGCTTGATGCCGCAGTTGGCCACCATGCGGCTGCACTGCGTGCAGGGCTGCGTCGTGCAGTAGAGGTCGCCGCCTTCGATGCTGACGCCCGTCGTCGCGGCCTGGATGATGGCGTTCTGCTCCGCGTGCAGGCAAGGGCAGATGTCGGCCGCCATGCCGCGCGGCACGTTGAGCTCGTCGCGCAGGCAGCCCACATCAAGCGGGTGCGGGAAGTTGCGCGGCGCACCATTGTAGCCAGTCGTGAGGACGCGCTTGTCCTTGACGATGACCGCGCCCACCTGGCGACGGGGGCACGTGCCGCGCGCCTTGACTAGGTGGGTCATGTCCATGAAGTACTGCTCCACGGTTGGACGGTCGGCGGCCACGCAGGTTCCATTCTTGGGGCGCGTATCAGCGTATCCCCAACCCTCAAGGGCGGACGGCCGCTGGCGCAGGCGTGAAGGTGACGGTGGTGACCCCCATCCGGCCGACGGAGGACCCGGTCCTCGTGCGGCAGGCCATCCTCGGCCTCTTCCCCGGAGTCAGCCTCGGCGACGGCCCCGGTCGAGTCTCGGGCGATGTCCTCGATGTCGCCGCGTTCCGGTCTCGCATCTGGGAGCTGCGCATCATCGACACGGCTCGTGGGCAAATCTTGCACGGCCTGACCGCCGACGGGAAGTCCATCCGGTTCCGGCTCAGCAAGCAGGCCGCACTGGCGCGCCAGGTCGCGTTCCCGCCACGGCCGCATATCCTCGGCGACATCGAGGTGACCGTCGAGGCGGAGGCGGGGGACGCGAGGACACCGGAACAGTGGGCCTGGTGGCTTTGCCCCGAGACCGTGGACGGCGAAATCGTCGGGCCAGCCTGAGTCCAGCTACGGCCAGGAGTGCAGGCAGGCCCGGCAGGCGTAGCGGTTGGCGAGGACGTGCATCTCGATGTTGCGCGAGTCGCAGCGCGGGCAGCGGAAGTAGATGACCGGCGACTGGACCGCCTTGAGGGGGTTGCCGCGCCGCGTGTGCTTCGTCTCGCGCTTGAGGTGCTTCTGGCAGGCGTGGTTGATGCAGTAGAAGCGCTTCCCGTCGTCGGTGACGTAGCACCCTAGCCGAGAGCAGACCGGAGGAAGCTTCTCTCCGAAGTACTTGTCCACCTTCGGAGTGGAGCCGGGGGCCATCGAGGTGGCCGGAACAACTACGGGGACCTTGCGGATGGCGGCGGCAAGCAGACGCCGGGCACGTTCGAGGGCCGTCTCCTTCAAGGGGGGCTTCGGAGCGGCATCCTCGGACGAGAGGGCCGCGCGCTCCGTCGAGCCTTCTTCCGGTTGCGGCTCCGGGTCGGGGCTCATGCGCGCACCGGGACCTCGACGGTGTCGAGGTCGTTCGCGACGACGGACTCGGCGAAGACCGCCTTCGCCTCCTCGAGCACGGGCTTCGTGTCGCGGTTGCGGGGGCTGATGTGGGTGAGGACCAGCTTGCGGGCCTTCGCCTTGAGCGCGATGCCGGCCGCCTCGCGGGCGGTCATGTGACGCACCTCGCGTGCCTTCTCGATGAGGTCGTGCGTGAACGTGGACTCGCAGATGAACAGGTCCGCGCCGACGGCGGCCTCCAGCACGCCGAGACAGGGCTGCGTGTCGCCCGAGTAGACGACGCGGCGGCCGGGGCGGGGCGGACCGACGACCTGGTCCGGCGTGAACGTGCGGCCATCCTTCGTGGTGACCGTCTCGCCGCGCTGGAGCTTGCCGAAGAGCGGGCCCTCGGGGATGCCGAGCTCGAGGGCCTTGGGCTTGTCAAAGAAGCCAGGACGGTCCGGCTCCTGGAGCGCGAACGCAAGGTTCTGGATTCCGTGGTCGCCTTGGTAGACATGGACCGCGTAGCCGGCCTTCTCGACGACGTCGCCAGGCTTGAGCTCGGTGACCGTGATGGGGAACTCCTTGGGCCAGCCGCGCAGGACCTTCCACGCCTCCACGATCTTGTGCAGGCCGGGCGGGCCGTACACGAAGACGGGCTCGGTGCGGTCGTTGAGCGCCATCGTCTTCAGGAGTCCCGGGACGCCGTAGCAGTGGTCGCCGTGGTAGTGCGTCAACCAGATTTGCGAGACCTGCTGGTAGGAGAGGCCGGATTTCTGGAACTGGCGTTGCGTGCCTTCGCCGCAGTCCCAGAGCAGGATCTCGCCGCCGCGCTTCACGGCGATGGCGCTGAGGCCGCGCTCGGCGGTGGGCCAGCTCGCCCCCGTGCCCAGGAACGTGACCGAGAGTTGGGCGCCCGGGTCCCGCATGACACCGACTCCAACCTGTGCCTGCTCTTAACGGCGGCGTTTGCCAACGGGATTGGAAGGATTGGCCGCGATGCGACGGATTGTGTCGCGCGGGCATCGCAACGTAGCTGTTTCGAGCGATGCAACGGTTCGCCAACCCATTCCGGCGCATCCCTGACGGCTCCGGCGGCGTCGGCGCGTTGAACGACTGGATGCCAGACTGGCTTTGTTTGGGCGGCGCGGGAGCGCCGCAGGCCGCGCTCCGCGCGGCCCCACCCTCTTTCCGTTTTGTTGTGCTCGTCGCCGTCGTCGCAGGCCACGGACGGCACCTGGCAGAGAAAAAAAACGACTCAACGCTTGGTGTGCTTGGCGCTTTCTTGAGGTGCTCCAAGCCGAAAGGAGGTGTGTGCAAGCCGATTTCCTGCGGCTGTTTTGTAAAGAGCTTACACGCGACGGCACACCGCGAAGTGGCGCGTGAGCGAACGGTGGGCGCGCTCCTCGTGCCGCTCGACGACGCGGAACCCGTGTCCCTCGATGGGGTCCACGAGGCGTGGGTCGGGGTGGCCGATGACGGCGTGCGCCCCCTTGGGCAGCAGTGTCGCGAACGCCGCGAAGGCGCGGCCGTAGAGCGCCTCCAGTCCCTCCCCATGCCCCGTCGAGGCGCGGCCGTACGGAAGGTCGGTGACGATGCCGTCCACCTGGCCCATCATGGCGGGCGTGTCGGCGACGTCGGCGACGAAGACGTTGCCCAGGAGTGGCTCGGGCGGGACGTCGGTCAGCGTCTGGAGCGTGCCTTGGACCATCCAGGCGTCCAGGTCGGAGCCCCACGCATCGTAGCCCTCGAGCGCGGCCTCGAGGACGAACGTTCCCGTCCCGCAGAACGGGTCGTAGAGGCGGCCTCCGGGCGCGACGCGGACAAGATGGAGCAGGCTCGCGGCTCGGCGCGGGTGAAGGGCCACGGGGCTGAAGTGGGCGCGCCGGTCGCTCACGCGCGCCTCGAACCGGCTCCGGTCGGGGCGGCCGCCCTGCTCGCCGACGACGACACGGCCGTCCACGAGCCACGCGAACAGTGTCCGCTCGGGTGCCTTCAGGTCGATGCGGTGTCCTGCGGCTGCGGCTGCCGCGCCGAGCCGGTGCTGCAGAAGGCGACTATTGGCGGACTTGTTGTTCCCCATGCGCTCGGACACGACGGCGAGCCTGCCGCGACCATCGCAACGCTTGCGAACCTGCGCCTCCAGCAGGGCAAGACCTTCGGGCGTGTCGGGCGCCTCGCCCCATGATTCGCCCCAGGCGTGCGCGAGCGCCATGCGGGCAAGGGCCAACGGGATGCCTTCGTCTCCGCTCACGCGGGCCACCGGGCCTTCCCGAGCGACGACGGACTTCGGGGCGTGGACGTCGAGGAGAGCCCTGAGCTCGGCCTGCGGCAGGTCCGGGTGCTCCCCCGACAGCAGGACGGCCCAGGACCTCTCCACGCAAGGACCAGGCAACGGGCGCGTTTAGCCGATGGGGCTCTGCACGGCCTAGACGGTCATCATGGGCGCCATCAAGACAGGCGGACGGCTCACCGCGCCGGACTCGCCGGCCAGCACGCGCCGCAGCGACTCGGTGGTCGTGAGGAGCGTCTGCTTGCCCCGGCGCGCCTTCTCCAGGACGCCGAGGCCGACGAGCTTCTTGACGTGGAAGCTCGCGAGGGCAGGGCTGATGCCGAGCTCGGAGGCCATCGCCTTCTGGCTCGTCATCGGGTGCGCCTGCACGAAGGAGGCAATCTGGTTGGCGGAGTCGCCGCGCACGGCTCCCGCGATGGCCATGTCCACACGACTGACCTTGCCGCCCAGCTCGAAGAAGCACTTCTGGTTGTTCACCTTGCGGATGGCGACCAGCTCGCCCTTCTCCAGTTTGTCGAGGTGGTGCACGATCGTGCCCCAGCCGACGGCGATCCGGCGGGCCAGTTCGCTGGCGTGGATGCCCGGGTTGGCCTGGATGACCTGGAACACCTGGGCGCGCAGAGGGTGGTTGAGGAGCTTGTCGTCCTCGATGCGGCTGAAGCCGCCGACGGCGGGCAGGCCGGCCAGCGCGCCGAAGCGGCGCACGAACTCGAAGATCCCGACGCCCGCCGCCGTGGCGCTGGCGGCGGCCCCGGTGGCGACGATGCCAGCAAAGACAGGTTCGGGCATCTTGGAGGGGCGCAGGCCTCCGACGAGGTCGGCGTAAAGGCCCCCGAGGAAGGCGAACTGGGCGCCCACGAAAGCGCCGGCAGAGCCGATAGAATCGGCGACGGTGAGGGCCGCGTCCCCGATGGCGGTGGCCGCGACGGCCAATCCGTTCCCGGACGCGGAGAGGGCCACGCTGGCGGCAGCCCCGACCAGCTGCGAAGAGGAGACGAGGGCGTCCGTGGTGGCCATCACGGCGGTGGCGACGGCCTCCGAGGCGGCGAGAGCGGTGCTGGAAATAGCGGAGACGCCAGCCACGACGCCATCGCCGATGGCGCCTGCGACCTGCGCGAAGAACTGGCCGACGGCGCTCAGGGCGCCGCCTAGGTCAGGCCCCTTGCTCGGGATGGAGGGCAGGGCGTCCGTGGGAACGCCCCCGGTGACCCCGCCCACGACCTGGCCGACGCCGTCGGTGGCGTCGGAGATGGCCTGGTCGGCGCTCGTCTGGGCGCAGGCCACGCCCAGGAAGGACAGGCTTGCGACCGCGATGAGGACGACGAGGAAGGCTCGCATCACCAGGATAGCCGTCATCCTTTCTACTTAAGGTGTATGGTGAAGCGGCTGGACCTGGAGGCCTAACAGAGGGGATTTGGCGCCTACGACGGCGCGGACCGCGTAGAACTTCAAACGCCCCTGGAGCCGGATCGAGACCAAGCCACCATGATTGAGACGAGCGAGACGGTGCTGGGTCGTGCTGCGACCCCCGCGCTCCGGCCAGTTTTTTGACGCAATAAACTGGTCGCCGGGGTTCGGAAGCGATGCCGGTCAGGCAATACACTTCAACCCGTCGTTGCTTAGGCAGTTGTGGACAAGGAACAGGCACTTGCCCGTTTCGTTCGAGAGAATCTGGCCGCGCTTTCTGATTTGAGGGCTTCTCGCGAAGCCGTTAAGGTGCTGAGGCGCACTTTTTTTGAACGCAACCATCTCTCAGCTGGAAATCGATTCTCAGGCAGCGAAGTTGCGCTATCAATTGCAAAAGACGTGATTAGAGCGCGTCGGTCTGCAACATCTGAAGAAAAAATTGAAATTCTGAAAGCGATCCCAATCGTTCGCGAAGAATTGACCGACGGTGCTATCCAATTGTTGGTCGCTGCGGGCGGTCTTGGAGAACAATCCGTTCTTCGCCCTGATGATGTCCGCAAGCTGCATCAACTGGACTATATTGAAGAGATTGAAGCAGCGTTTCGCGGTAGAGCCGAGGTCGAGCTAGCAGAAAAACTTGAAGCCGAACGAAAGTCATTGGCGGAACTTCGCACAAAACTTGACGATGAGCGCCAAGAACTGGCGCTAAACAAGTCAATACTGGATTCTATTCCGCCAAGCGCCAAGCTGGACGAAATGATTGGAGCGCAAGCTACGCCCTCACAGGAAAACGTCTCTGCAATTTGGTGGCGAGAGCTTGGACTAGAAATGGATCCATTCCCGTCTAACATGGGATTGACTGGGATTCCAGTTACAAAATATGAAAACGTCGTGGTCCAAACTCCGTTCATCCAACAGTTTCTTATGAAATTGGAGCAATCGCCGACGCAATTCTTGGGAAAATCGTTGGTGGTTCTGGGCGAATTTGGTTCGGGAAAAACGACTCTATTCCAAATGATTGGCCACCGTGTTGCCAAGGCCAAAATTGTACCCATTAGCGTCGTAGTTATCCCCGAAGCAAGCGTTGCAAGAATGGTACACCAATTGATTAGCCAGGTGAAGACCCAACTTTCGCGAGTGTATAGCTCTGAATTGCATGCATTCTTGCTCAGCAGAACTGCGGGGCCCGATGAAATTGGGGATATGTGCGAGTGGATGGCAGAAGTTGCACGGAGATCCGGTTGCCAGGGTTTCCTTATTCTGTTGGACGGCCTACACAAGGGGCCAAGCTATCATCGTCAAAGTCTAGAATTCATGGGGCACCTTCAAAGCATCCAAGAGCGCCTTACCGCAGAGGGTGTTTCATCCGGACTCTTGATCGCGGGTGCAATGCATTGGGAGCGAGATTTGGAACTTAACCCCGTCCTTTCCGGCAGTTTCTACCGGATTGATCGCATTCCACCGTTGGCTGAAGACCAAGCTGTTGAGGCTGTGATTCGGCGAATCCATTCTTTCATGCCGACCGGGCGAACTGCACCTCCAATCATCCGTGAGCCCTTGGCCCAGGCCTTTCGAGTCCTAAACAAACGTCTGATGCGGCCTTCGACCTTTCGTGATTTTCTGGACCACGTACGCGACAGATTTACCACGCGCTCATATGCGGAGGTCGGCCTTTCACTCGCGCTACATCATGAAACTATCCAGCGGGTGCAGACTCTCGCGAAGGCGTCTCCGCTTGCCGAGGGATACGAGAATCTCGCTAACCCCCTGCTGCACAGTGAGGCATTCCGAAATGCTCTGCGAGCAATTCTGCCTGCAATTTACGAAGGCCGGGGAATGACGGAGAGAAACGAACTCTTCAGGACTAACACGGGAGCATTTTACCTGCTTCGAAGCGAGGGCTTCATCGTGGCCCGGCGGGACTCAAAATCAAAAGAGCTCTCATGGCATCTATCCGAACCTGTCGTGGGTCTATTGGAAGGCCTTCGTAGCCAGCATCGCATTGAACCGAGTGTCGCTCTTGAGGCGCTGTTTACTACACCGCAGAGTACAGCGGCGGCTGTCGCCGAATCCATTTACGGAACGCTTTGTATTCGATTGGCCACACAGGCCGCCTCTTGGCGATCCTCCTGGTCGGAAGTTTCAACTCTTCTGGACTCCACAGCCAAGACTCTTACACAACTGGAAGCCTGGCTTGAGCCCCATTCTCTTGCGGACCCTGCAAAGATTCTGAACTTGATTCGCCGCTCAACAACGGACCTTATGCGCGCCTTGGAGCTCGCGGATGGCCAGGAATTGCCCGCGTATGAAGCCGCCGCGAAACGGTTCCCCAACCACTGGTACGCACCAGAAAATGCCGAGTCCATGCTGCAATTTGCGAATCGAATGCAGCCCTTACCCGAGGACCTGGGTTCCCGCTATGGTGTCCTTTTCCAGCATTCTCAACACCTTGCAGACTTGAGCCAACTATTGTCCGAGTTGGTTCAAGGTGAGGCCGTGTGCAGATTGAGCCAGAAGAAGCTAAGCGCCGGCGATCGGGGACAACTACACGCGGCGCGAATAGAATTCATTTCCCACCAATACCAAGACTCCGTCGACGAGTTGTGTGGTATTCTGGAAGCCAAGGTTCGGGACACAGTGTATCCGATTGTCCGTTGCATGGCTGGCCACGAAGCAACGAGATTCTTGACTAGCCCGAAAACCAAGGAAAAAGTTGCGAAACCGAGAGGGCATGTACGCGCAAGGCGGCAACCCGAAGACAACTACTTTTTCCTGTTGTCTAGGAGCGAGTATACGGAACTCGTATTCGATGGTGCAATTGGAAATTGGCTTTTCAAAGACTCAAAGGCCTCACCTGAAAGACAGCGATTGCGCGATAGTTTCGCGTTGGCGTTTTCGCTCGGCGATCGGGCGGCTCACAATGACCGGCCCAGCTTCTTCCGCGAAAAAGCCAACGAAATCGGGGAGGCGCTTCGAATGGCTCCAGTGTTCCTTGAATTGATGAACGAAGCCGCGCTTCGTTTGCTAATAGATCCTGAGTTCATTGTGCGCCGAGCGTCCGATCTGACTGCAGAAATTCGCTTTGGATCCGCGCAATCCGGCTTCGTAACTCATCGCGTGAGTGCGTTGGATGTTGAACATCATGTACACGAAATCCTGGAACTGCTTGCTTCTGGCGAAATTCGACTTCCGCCCTTGAGTGCGCTTACGGAAGCCGTCCATGCGCGCCCAGAAGAAACAATTGGAATTCTTCGGGGCTGCGTTGGAAAAGATTTGATCACTATCCAGACAGATTTTGAGCCGCTCTCGATTGCGCTCTCATTGACGGAAAAAGGGACCCGACGACTTGCAGAACTAAGATCCCGCCGCCTTGGAATTCCAGATGCGGAGCCAGTGGGCCTGGCGCCCGGTCCAGAAGCCTCGCGAGATATCGCGTAATGCGTCCTGGCGTAACCCAATTCAGAAAGAAATCCTAGACAAATTCTTACGCCTAATTGGGACGATTGCGCATTCTGGCGCGCGCCGAGACCCAGAGGTATCCGCCGCATACGGCAGCCATGATCCATAGGCTTCCGGTGTGCAGCAGCGCATCGCTCGCCGAGGTCATCGGGGGCAGGTTGGCTTGGTCGTGCAGGAACGGCGCGGGGTGCAGGTGCACTGGACCGTAATCCAACCACAAGTTCAGCAGGTTCCATCCGACGACGGCGCCCCCGACCCAGAGCGGCGTCTTGTCCTTCCGCAGCGCGGGGACGAGCAGTAGGGCCTCCAGGGGCATGCCCATGTGGCTGACAAAGAGCAAGTTGTTTGTTCCACCCCAGTGGAAGGTTCCTAGTTGCTCCGGGTAGGCGAGGAACAGGAACGTCGTCCAGACGCCGACGTAGAGCATGGCCGTGAACGCGATGCCGTCGAAGAGGCGGCTGCGCTTGCCCCAGAACGTGAAGGCCGCGAGGGCGATGACGCAGAGCAGGACCGCGTTGGGGCTGTCGGGGATGAACGGCCACCAGGCGAGGGCCCGCGCGTACTCGGGGCGCGCCGGGTTGGTGAACTGGCCGACGTCCCAGTAATAGTAGTAGCCGCCCACGATTCCAGCCAGGTTCGGCAAGAGCATGAGCCAGAACAGCGGCTTGCTTGCCCGCATCCGCTCGACGAGGGCCCACCACCGTTCCAAGGCGTTTTCCACGTTCACTCTACCCTCCCGCTAGGAAAAACGCTTGCCGCTTGCGTTGCGCGAAGTGCTCCGTACGGGATTCGAACCCGTGCCGCAGGCTTGAAAGGCCTAAATCCTTGGCCACTAGACTAACGGAGCGTTGGCCGAAGGCGGGTGCCCTCGGGGTTTGCGCCGGGCTGCTAGGCCCGGCTGCTGGCGGCGCGACTCTGGGTCTCCTGAAAGCCTTTTCAGAAAGACAGCCGTCGGTTTCGGTGCGGGACCTTAGCTCAGCCTGGTCAGAGCAGCCGGCTCATAACCAGTTGGTCGCTGGTTCGAATCCAGCAGGTCCCACTACAGGGTGTAGGCGGTCTTCAGGCCGCATTCCGAGCAGGCGCGGCGCGGCTTCCAATTCCATGCGCCGCATGTGCAGCGGGCGCCGACGGGGCAGACGCCTGTGCCGGAGGCCTTCGCGCTGCGGCGGAGCATCCAAGGGCCGACGAGGGCGGAGCCCACGAGGATGAGGCCGAACAGGGCAAGGAGCGTGACGAAGGCGATGCGGGGCCCCCCACCGGCGGAGAGGGCGCCCGGCACGAAGGCGATGACGACGGCGAGCAGCCAGAACGACAGCCCCCAGCCCACCATCTTCCCGTTCACGCTCGCGCCGACGCCGCCCGGGTTCTAAGGGTTGCCCCAGGAGGAGCGGACCTGTCAATCAAGCACTCTCACCAACGGGCCCATAAACCCTGGAAAAGGCCGTTTTGGCCGCCTGAGAAGCCTGAAGTGGGGGAGTCCGGTGGGTCGTTGGAGCCATGCGGGTCGCCATCTTCACCGACAGTTGGTTCCCCCGCATCGACGGCTTGACGACGAGCGTCCGGAACATCATCGGTTCCCTGGAGCAGCGCGGCCACACCTTCCACGTGTTCTGCCCCGGCCCCGTCTCTGAGCGCAGCGCCGACGTCACGCGCTACAAGGGCCGCCCGTTCTGGGGCTACCCCGACTTCCACATGAGCCTCCGGGAGAAGGAGCATGACACGGCCAAGATCCTCAAGGAGGAGGGCTTCGAGCTGGTGCACATCCAGAGCCCGTTCCTGGTCGGCATGTGGGGCCTGCGCGCCGCCAACAAGGTCGGTCTCCCCGTCGTCACGAGCTACCACACGTTCATCCCCGACCTGGTGCCCTACGTCGTCCCCTGGGGCGGGCGTGCCATCTCGCGCGCCGTCGTGTGGCGGCAGACGGGCTCGTTCTTCCGCCGCTGCGACATCGTGCTCGCCCCGAGCCCAAGCTGCGCGTCGGAGCTGGCCCGCCATGTCCCCGGCCACAAGATCCCCAACCTCCAAGTCCATCCGAACGGCGTGGACACGGTGCGTTTCCACCCCGGCGCCCGCACGAAGGAGGCCCGCGAGCGGCTGAGCCCGAACGGCGGCCCCGTCGTGCTGAGCCTCGGCCGCCTCGCCCGCGAGAAGGACCTCCCGTTCCTCGTCGATGCCCTCGCGTGGGCGCGCCGCCAGGTCCCCGACCTCACCCTCGCCATCGGCGGCCGCGGCCCCGAGATGGAGCGCATCCAGCGCACCGTCGCCAAGCACGGCCTCGAGGGCGCCGTCCAGTTCCTCGGCTTCGTCCCCGACGAGGAGCTCGCCGCCACCTACGCGAGCGCGGACGCCTTCGCCTCCGCGAGCCAGTTCGAGACGCAGGGCATGACCGCGGTCGAGGCGATGGCGTGCGGCACTCCCGTCGCCGCCGTGCGCGCGCGCGGCCTCGCCGATTTCGTGCACCACCGCCAGACCGGCTACCTTTTCGAGCCGTGGGACCGCGCCGGCGCGGCAACCGCCCTGGTGCGCGCCGTCCGCGCCGGGCCCGCCCTGCGCGCGCGGTGCCGCTCGCACGCCGAGACGCTCAGCCTGGAGCGCTCCGCCGACCAGCTCGAGCGCATCTACGAAGAGGCCATGGGCGGCGAGATGGCGCCGGCCTGGCAGGCCTCGGCATAGGCCGCTTCGAGCCCGTCCGCGATGGCGTCCCAGGAGAAGCGACGCGCCTGCGCCAGGCTGCGCGCGCGGGCCGCGCGGGCCTCCGCAGGGTCACGGGCCAGGCGCGTGACGGCTTCCGCCCACGCCTTGGGTTCATGCGGGAGAAGCGGGCCGGCGTCGCCGACCGCCTCTGGGATGCCCCCGGCGCGGGAGCAGACGACGGGCGCGCCCTCTGCCATCGCCTCGACGATGCTGAGCCCGAACGCCTCGAAGCGGGACGGGTGCAAGTAGGCGACCGCGCCCGCGAGGAGACCGTGCTTCTCGGTCTCGGAGACCCAACCCGTGAACCGGATGCGGTTTGCGACGCCGCGCCGCTTGGCGAGCTTGGCGAGCCGCGCGCGGTCCGGCCCATCGCCCACGAGCACCAGGTCGAGGGGTGCCGGAACCCGACGCCACGCCTCGACGAGGACATCAAGGCCCTTGAGCGGGACCAGCCGGGAGACCGTGACCGCGTAGGGGACGGCCGACGCGACCGGCTGAGGCGGAGCGGACGGGAGGTCCACGGCATTGTAGCTGACGCGCATCTTGTCGAGCGGGGCTCCGTGCGAGGCGAACTGCTGGCGCACGAAGTCGCTGACGCAGAGGACCCGGACGGCGTGGCGCAACGTGCGCAGGTAGAGCTTGTCGTTGAGCCGGCTCGCCGCGGCCAGGAGGCCGGTGCCCTCGCCGTACGTGTTGTGGATGGTGGCGACCTTGCCGGGGCAGGCCATGGCGCGGAAGGCGCGGTTCCACGACGGCGACCAGCGGAAATGGTAGTCCACGACGTCGGGCCGCAGGGCGTCCACATAGTCGCGGACGCCTCGGGTGAGGACCGGCGGCGGGTTGTAGAAGCGGCGCAGCGGGAAGCGGGACGGGAGGCGGTGGACGTGCACGCCGTTCTCCTCGACGACGCCGGCGACGCTGCCGGGCTGCTGGGCGGTGACGATGTGGACCTCGTGGCCGCGCGCGGCGAGCCGCTCGGAGATGGCGCGGATGCGCCGCTCGATGCCGCCCGCGTAGGGGAAGTAGAACGGGTTGAGCTGGACGATGCGCACCGTCACGCCTCCACGGCGACGGTCGCGGGAGTCGCTTGGGCCGGCAAGTCGGGCCAGGCGCGCCGCACGAGACGGTCCACGACGACGGCGAGCAGGAGGCCCGCGACGACGTCGGTCGCCCAGTGGATGCCCAGGTAGAGCGTGCTCGCGACGATGAGGGACGCGAGGACGGCGGCGAAGCGGCCGTAGCGGGGGACGCCGCGCGCGACGAGGGCCATGGCGACCGAGATGGCGGTGTGGAGGCTCGGCAGGCAGTTGTTGACTTCGTTGAAGGCGTACAGGTTGTCCCGCACAATCGGGTAGTGGAGCGCGAGCTGCTGGACGGCGCCATGGTTGGCGGGGTCGTGCGCGAACCACACCTCGTTGACGGGCAGGAGCAGGTAGAAGGGCAGCGCGAAGGCGAAACAGAGCGCGTAGGCGCCAGCGGCGCGGCGGGCCCGCATCCCGTCGTCGCGCCAGACGGAGAGGCTCGTGGTGGCGATGATGATGACGGGGAACCCGACGAGGTACACGATGGACAGGAACGGCTGCAGCAGCTCACGGCCGGGCAGGGCCTGGATGGCCTGGTGCAGGCCGTCTTCGTAGCCGCGAATGAACGCCGTCGGCGCGTCGCGCCACGGCAAGCGCTCCGTCACCCAGGGGTCGATGGCGCTCTCCAGGTTCTCGGGGATGAGCATCGCGACGAGGGCGACGAGGGCGAGGCCGTGCCGGCGCAGGACCGCCTTCGCGTGGGCGAGGGTCCACCAAGGACCGCCGCGCGGCAGGAACAGCAAATTCGCGGCCCCGGCCGTGAGGGGGAGCGCCACGAGCACCAGCAGCGCCACCGTTCGGATGGCGCCGACGATGGTGTCCCCCATGGTCCTCGCGATGCCCGGCGCGGAATAAACCCCGGCGCTCGGAAGCATTATCGCCCCGTCCGCCACCGGGGGAACCATGCTCCGCCCCCTCCTCGCGGCCTTCGCCCTCTGCGCCCTCGCCCTCGCCGGCTGCTCGCAGTCCCCCTCCACCACGACCCACACCGGCTCGGGCGCCGCGGTCGCCGTCCTTCCCACCCTCGAGGGCTTCGGCGGCCTGGCGCGCGCCGACCGTCCCACCTTCACGGCCCCCATCCTGCTCGACAACGTCCGCGCCGGCGGCGAGCCCGTGATGGCCATCACCCCCAAAGGCACCCTGCTCGTCTCCTCGCACCCCGGTTTCACCCACTACCACCCGAGCGCCGACCCGACGCATCTCCCCACCGAGATCGCGCAGGACTTCGCCGGGCAGACCTACATGTGGCGCAGCACCGACGACGGCGCCACCTGGACGCACATCGGCGCCCCCAACGCCCCGATGGGCCTTGGCCCTCGCAGCACCGGCCTCGGCGTCTCCGACCCTGACTTCACCGTCATGGCGGACGGCTCCATCTGCCACACCGACCTCGAATCCCTCGTCCTCGCCAGCACCGAGTGCTCCCGCGACGACGGCGTCACCTGGCTCCCCGGCAACCCCATCGCCTCCGGCGCGCCCATCGACCGCCAGTGGCTCGCGTCCTACAAGAACGAGTTCTACTTCACCGGCAACTACCTCGCCGGCGACGACGGCTCGGGCACCGGGGCCGACTTCCGCGCCAGCACCGACTTCGGCCTCACCTGGACCTCGCGCGGCTCCACGCCGTGCAACGGCGACGTCGTGGCCCGCCCCAGCGACGGCCACCTCTTCCAGTCCTGCGGCACCGGCATCACGGTCAGCGACGATGGCGGCCGCACCTGGAGCGATGTCCGCGCCGCCGACTCCGCAGCCGACTCGGGCCTGAGCCTCAACGAGCCCGCCCTCGACTCCGCCGGCAACGTCTGGATCTCGTATGCCGACGGCGAGCGGACCCTCCACCTGGCCGGCAGCCCCGACGAGGGCAAGACCTGGCCCTGGATGCTCGACCTCACGCCGCACTTCCGCTTCTTCTCCGGCAACCTCGTGGCGCTCACCAACTCCACGACGGTCTCCAACGCCGTTGCCACGAACGGCACCTACGTCTGGCCTTGGGTCTCCGCCGGCTCCGACGGCCGCGTCGCCGTGAGCTGGATCGGCAGCTTCGGCGACAAGCCGAGCACCCAGTACTCCGGCCCCTGGTACGTCTTCACGGCCTTCGTCCTCGGCGCCAACACCGGCACCCCGACGGTGGTGCTGAGCCAGCTCACCCCCAAGCCCATGCACGTCGGCCCCATCTGCCAGTCCGGCACCACCTGCCAGGTCTCGAGCGTCCAGTCCGACCCGTCCGGCGACCGCCGCCTGGGCGACTTCTTCGAGACGACCATCGGCACCGACGGCTACCTGCGCGGCACCTGGGCGAACACCGACGAGCGCCCCGCCGACGTCATCAGCCACCCCCAGTTCGTGCGCCAGACCGGCGGCGTCCGCCTCATCGCGGATGACATGCTGGGCAAGTTCACGCCGACGCAGGGCTGAGCGAATCCTCCCCGTCCGAACCGCGATTGCGAGGAGGCCCCAGAAGATTGCCCGTGCGTTCCGCGAGCTCCGTGGTTTGCTGGCGCTGTGCGGGTGTGCCTGAATCCGTCAGCCGCCCGTCAGCAAGTCGCCGAACGGGCCCTTCGCATCCATGCCGCCGTCCACGACGAGGCAGGTCCCCGTCACGTAGGAGGCCCCCGGGGACGCGAGCCAGAGACAGGCCTGAGCGATTTCGTCGGGGTCGCCGAGCCGGCGTTGCGGCACCGCCTTCTCGATGGCGGGGCGCAGGCCCAAATCGTCGGCGAGCCGCTTCATCCCCTCGGTGCCCTCAATTGGGCCCGGGCTGACCGCATTGACGCGGATGGGCGCCCACTCCACGGCGAGCGACTTCGTGAGGTTCAGCACACCCGCCTTCGCGGCGCCCGAGTGCGCGACGCCCGGCGCCCCCGTCCAGGCGTAGCCCGCGACGATGTTGAGGATGGAAGCGCCAGACCGCAGGTTAGGTCGGACGGCGCGGCAGACGTTGGCAGTGCCGTTGAGCACGATGTCCACGACGGTACCCCACGCATTGGCGCTGAGCGCGTCGAAGGGGCCGGGGAAGTTGCCGGCCGCGGCGTTCACCAGCACGTCCACGGGGCCGATGGCTTTCGTGGCCGCGGCGACGGCGTCGGCCTGGCGCACGTCCACGGAGTGCGTCGTCACGCGGCCGAGGCCGGCGCCCGCGAGATGCTTGGCGGCGGCCGCGAGGTGCTCTGGCTTGCGGCTCAGGATGTGGACGTCGGCCTCGAAGCGCTTGAAGGCGTGCGCGATGGCGAGGCCGATGCCCGTGGAGCCGCCGGTGACCACGACGGACTTGCCAGCGAAGAGACCGGGGCGGAGGACGTCCTGCATGCCGGGGCAGAGGCGACGCGGTGCTTCAGGTTGCCGTCGCGTCAGCGCAGGGGGGTTCCATCGGCGAGGCCGCCGAAGTAGACGTCCGTGCCCTGCACTGCGACGCCGACGCCCGTGCCGAGGATGCTGGAGGACCAGACCGCGACCGGTTGCCCTTCGGCCGTGATGGCGACCTCAAAGTAGTCGAGGAGGCTACGGTCGGCCGCCGCGCAGCCGGTGCCGGACGTGCAAAGCGAGCCGACGTGGTTGGGCGTCGGCGTGAGCTTCACGGTCTGGCCCACGGGGGTTTCCTGGTCGGCGGTGACGGACTCCCACAGCATGACGTTCCACTGGTCGGGGAGGACCTCGCCGGGGACGCCGTTGACGTTCTCGTACCAGACGACGGCGACGCGGCCGGCCTTGCCCGCCGCGATCCACGGCATGCGGGCGTCCTTGTCGGGTGCCGAGACCAGGCGAGGCGCGCTCCAGGTGGCGCCGTGGTCCGTCGAGGTCTGCAGGTAGATGCCGAAGAGGTTCGCCTCCTCGGGGGGCGTCGCGGCGACGGGCACCCTGGGCCACGCGAGCGGGGCCGAATAGACCAGGAAGGCGGTGCCCGCGGAGTCCACCGCGATGACAGGGAAGTCGGAGTTGTACGCGTTCGGCTCGACGGGGAAGGTGGGCAGCGTGGCCGTGTCGTGGTGACTCCAGGTCGCGCCCTGGTCCGTCGAGGTGTGGACGTGCACGGTCGCCGTCGTGGTTCCGAGGGCGGGGCCGAGGTCCACGACGGGGAGGTACAGCATGCCGGACACGGGGTCGTGGACGACGGGGCCGCCGTCGCCGTCGGGGCCCGCCACGACCTTGCCGCTCCAGGTGGCGCCGCCGTCGGGGCTGGCGTTGAACTCGATGCCGCCGGCGCCGCGCCACGCCGTGTAGATCTTGCCTGCGGGCGTGCTGTCAATCCATTCACGGTCGTTGCCGGTGCCGTCCGAGAGGTCCACGGCCTTGCTGAAGCTCTCGCCGCGGTCGGTGGAGACCTGGAACGGGATGCCTGTGCCGAGGCCAAGCCAGTAGAGGTTCCCTGCCCCGTCCACGGCGATGTCGCCGTCTCCGCAGCCGGTCTGGCCTGTGTGCTTGGTCTCCCTCCAGGAGACGCCATGGTCCTCGCTGCGCCAGATGGCGCACGGGTTGGAGGCGTACAGGGTGCCGTCGGGGGCGATGGCGATGTTGGGCTCGGCGGCGCCGGGCGAGCCGACCAGGACCGGCGTCAGAATCTTGGGGGCGACGAGAGCGGGGCGAGGTTCGTTCGCCTGGTTCTGGGCCAGCGATTGCGCAGCCGGCGTCCCGGGTTCAGGCACGCCGGAGGCCGCGGCCTCGGTGGACGAGCTGGCGCCGGAAGTCGCGGACGGCTTCGCGCAGCCGGCGACGAGCAGGAAGGCCAGGATCGCAAGGCATCCGAGGACACGCATGGCGCCGCCCACGCGGGGCGCCGCTTTTCAGGCTTGCCGCGGCGCGCCTACCAAAGAGGGGTGCCCTTGGCGACGCCGCCGAAGTAGATCGTGGTGGGGACGGCGGCGACGCCGACGCCGGTGCCGCCGGAGCAGTTGGCCCACGTCACGACCGGAAGGCCACCGTTATCGAGGGCGACCTCGAAGAAGTCGAGCAGGCACCGGTCGCCGCCCGCCAGGCAGAGCGTTCCGTTCGTGCAGAGCGAGCCGATGTGGTTGGGGAGACGGTTCAGCTGCACCACCACGGAGGTGCCGGCGCCCTGGTCTTGCCCGAGGCCCTCGTACAGCTTGACGTTCCACAGGTCGGGGAGCACGTCGTTGGGGAGGCCGACCGTGCCCTCGTACCACACCACGGCGATGCGGCCCTGCGCGCCCGCGACGACGAAGGGCAGGACGGCGGCCTTGAGCGGCGTGGAGAGCAGCCGGGGGGTTCCCCAGGTCGAGCCGCCGTCGGTGGAGGTGAAGAGGTACACGCCGAAGATGCTCGCCGGCTTGGGCGCCTGGTTGGGGACCAGGTCAAGCTTGGTGCTGAGGACCATGTAGAGGTTGCCAGCCTGGTCGGCGGCCACGACGGGGAAGATCTGCGTGACGAAGAAGAGGTCCGCCGCGCTCACGCGCAAGTCGAGGATGCGGATGGAGGTCCAGTTGCGCCCATCGTTCTCGGACTTGAAGAGGTACAGGCCCGCGCCGGAGCCGGGCTCGTTGGAGGGCGGGACACTGGGGCCGGGCGGGAACGTCACGCCAGGGATGTAGAGCGTCGCCGGGTGGACCGGGTCGTGGATGATCGGGCCGCCGAGGAAGTCGTCGGAGACCTTGACCTTCCCGTTCCAGGTCGCGCCCGCGTCGAAGCTTCCGTTGAAAGCGTAGCCGTTGGCGTCGCGCCACGCGGTGGCAAGGTGACCGGCCGGCGTCAGGTCCATCCATTCGCGGTCGGAGCCCGTGCCGTTCGAGACGTCGGCGGCCTTGCTCCAGGTCGCGCCGCCGTCGTCGGAGACCTGGTAGGGGATGCCGGTGCCGAGGCCGAGCCAGTGCAGGCGCCCCGCGCCGTCCACGACGACGTCGCCGTCGCCGTGCCCGTCCGTCGTGGCCGTGACCGTCTCCTGGCCGGGCGGGCAGGGCGTGCCTTGGATGCCGAAGGGGAACGTGCAGCCGGGCGCGCCGACGCTGACGAAGCTGGCGCCGCCGTCGCGGCTGCGGTAGAGCTGCTCGATGGCGCTCACGTAGATGGTGCCGTCCGGGGCCACTGCGATGCTCGGCTCGCCCGAACCGGGACCGAGCTTCAGCTCGGGGCGCACGGTGGGCGCTTCCAGGGTGGTCGGAAGTTCGCGCGCCGGATGGGAACCCGAGGAGCCGCCAAGCGCCTCGTCCAGGCTGGACGAGGTCGGGGCCGCGGTGGAGGAGGAGGACGAGGAGTGGCTGGAGCCGAAGCAGCCGGCGACCAGGAGGCTGGCCAGGACGGCGAAGGGAAGGGCACGCATGGGGCCGCCGACCCTTGACAGCGTCATGAATCTGCCCCCTAGCGTCCCGTCCCACCCACCCGTTTTTGTATCCGAAGGCATACGGGTGGCCGTTGCCCCGCCTCAACCCCGCGCAACACCGTCTCTGGATGCGCCACGTCGAGCGCGCCATCGAGACGCTCCGGGAGGGCGACCGCCTCCTGCGCGGGGCCGCCTCCGACGCCGTGGACCGCATGGTGAAGGCGCTCCAGGCGGAGGCGGCGCGCGTGGACCAGGAGGCGAGCACTGCGGTGCGCTTCCCCATCGCGCAGCTTCCCATCCGCCTCGTCCCCTACGTCGAGGACCCGTTCGTCGCGGCCATCAGCTTCAACCTCTACTGCCAGCGCACCGGCATGAGCCACACCCAGGCGCAAAAGTCCTGGGAGGGCGGCGCGGCAGCCGCGGCGGCGCGCAACCTCGTCTTCCTGCCGCCCGTGTACCACGACCTGTGGAGCGAAGGCTCGCTCGACAAGACCCGCCTCGTCGCCGTCGCGAACCGCAACCTCACCCCGAAGGCCTACCTGGAGGTGGCTCAGTTGATTCGCAGCCGCCGGAAGGACGACCTGGACGAGCGTCTCCTGCGCCTGCCGCCCGGCTCCGTCCAGCTCGCGCGGCGCGGCCCCGGCGAGGCCATGGAGGCCGCCGCCCGCAACGGCTGGCTCGAGCGCCTCGCCACCGTCGAGATTCCCGGCGAGCTGGTCATGGAGGCCGGCGCCGCCGCGCTGGACCCCGCGGAGGCCCTTGCCGCCCCGCAAGTCGCCGGCATGGCCCCGGTGGAGGGCTCGGCCGCGGAGGCCGCTCCGCCCGCGCCCGGCCAGCGCCAAGAAGGGTTCCCCTTCGAGACCGCCCAGCGCGCCCTACGTGCGGGCCTCTCGGGCGCCCGCCTCGCCCCCGAGGTCGCTGAGGCGCTGCAGAACTCCCCTGACCCCATGGTCCTGGCCGAGCGTTTCCTCACGGCCCACCGCCGCGGCGGCAACCCGGACCCGCCCGAGCTCACCAAGACGCTCTTCTTCGCGCACGCCGGCGTCATGCAGCGCCTCGTCGCCGACGACAAGCTGCTGCTGCGGCACTTCCGCCCCGTCAAGACCCAGAAACGCGGCCAGCTCTTCTACAGCCTGCTCGAGGTCATCGAGGAGGCGGTCTCTGAGAAGGCGGGCGCGGCCGGCACGGCTCCCGTGGGGCTCACGGAGCCCGAGGCGATGGTGGCGGTGAAGCGCGTCATCGTGGACCTCAACAAGGACCCGAACCGTTATCTCGTCGTCCCCGACGACTGGCTGGGCGAGGTCACGCGCCGCCACCTCTACTTCGGCAGCCGCACCCGCAAGGAAGGCGCGGCGTACAAGTGGTACCGGAAGCTCGGCCCCGCCTACTTCCTCGGCGCGCACAAGACCGAGGAGGAGCATCTGGAGCGCGCGGCACGCCGCGCGATGAAAGGTGTCGTCCCCGCGACGCTCGCGGGCGACGAAGACGAGGATGAGGACGACGCCTAGCGTCGTCGCTCGTGCTTGAGGTCCAGTTTCTTTTCAACGGCTTGCGTCGCCCGTCACTTGAAGGGGTTGGGGCTGGCGCGCACGAAGCTCCAGTCGGCCGGCAGGGGCAGGACGTACGACATCGTGACGAACTCCTCGAACTTCTGCTGGAACTCCAGGTCGTACGGGAGGACGCCGCCCTTCCCGCAGGCCCACGTGAACGTGGAGATCTGGGTGGCAGAGGTGAGGTTGAGCTTCTGGACGTTCGCGTCGTTGCGGATGTAGGACGGCGAGGTGGCGCAGTTGCCGAAGCTGGCGCCTTGGTAGTTCATGACCTCGGTGCCCCCGCAGAAGGGGTCGCAGACGAAATCCTTCGCCACGATGGTCCACAGGGCGCCCGTGGTCGCGGCGCCGATGGTGGGGGTCCAGACGTCCTCCACAATCATGGATTGCGGGGCGTTGACCGACGGGAAGAAGTTGTACAGGACCTTGTTGTCGGCCTGGCCCCCCACGCGGCCGACGCCGGGGACGCCGACGCCCTCGCCGCACTCCTCGGAGAAAAGCTGTCCGTTGAAGTCCTGGCTGCAGGCGATGAATCCGATGAACTTGACCGTCTCCAGGTACGGTTTGGAGAAGACGACCTGGTTGAGCTGGACCTTGACATCCTTCGGGTCCCTGACGCCGGCGACGACCTCGACGGTCTGCTGTGTGTTGTCATACAGCGGCTTGCTCGCCTTGAGAAGGTACGTGCCGGGGAGGAGGCCGTTGATGACGAAGGTGCCTTGGTCGTCGGTCGTCGTGTTCTTCTTCGTCGGCCCGCCGACCGAGATGACGGCCTTGGCGATGGGGCGGATGGCCTGGTCCACGACGATGCCGTGGATGCCGCCAGTTGTTTCCGTGGCCTGGACCTCGTCGGGCTGCGCCAGCTGGGCGCCGTCGTTCGAGGAGCTGCTGGAGCTCGTCGCGCAGCCCGCGAAGGCCAAGGACGCGACAAGGGTCAGGGAGATGAGGATCAGGCGCATGCCAACCACAGGAGCCGACCCACGGTTCACCACATAAGAGTTCGCGTCCCGACAGGGGGACAGCAGGAGGGCGTCGGCAGGGTCGCTTAGGGCCGGCGCGAGCCAGGGCGGGATGCTGTCAAGCGATGGAAAACGGAAACAAGGAAAAAAGGACAGAGGGAAGAAGGGCGGCGGAGCGCGAGGCGCCGACTCAGTGCGAGCCGTGCGTCACAGCGGCCAGGACCTGCGCGGCCTTGCCGGTCGTGCCGTTGGCGACGCCGCCGAGGACCGGCTTGGCGTTGAGGCAGACGGTCTCCAGGATGACGCGGCAGACGCGGTAGGGGTCCATGTTGGCGGCCGGGCGGCGGTCCTCGAGGTAGCCCTTGTCATCCTGCGCGGTCTGGAGCGGGATGCGGATGCTCGCGCCGCGGTCGGAGACGCCGTAGCGGAACTGGTCAATGCTGCAGGTCTCGTGGCGGCCGGTGAGGCGCTCCGTGTTGTTCGCGCCGTACTCCTGGATGTGGTCGTAGTGGCGGGTCCCGAGCGCCTTGCAGGCCGCCTCGATGACCTTCATGCCGCCCTTGTTGCGCATCGCCTTCGTGCTGAAGTTGGTGTGCGCGCCGGCGCCGTTCCAGTCGCCGCGCATCGGCTTGGGGTAGAGCGTGGCGTTGATGCCGAACTCCTCGCCGAGGCGGTAGAGGAGCCAGCGCGCGAGCCAGATCTGGTCGGCGGCCTGGAGGGGCCCCAGGGGGCCGATCTGGAACTCCCACTGGCCAGGCATGACCTCGGCGTTGATGCCCGAGATGCGCATGCCGGCGGCGGCGCAGGCCTCCATGTGGGCCTCCACGAGCTCGCGGCCGTGCACTTCGTCGGCGCCGACGCCGCAGTAGTATGGGCCCTGCGGGGCGGGGAAGCCGCCGTTGTCGGGGAAGCCGAGCGGGCGGCTGCCCTTGAAGAGGGTGTACTCCTGCTCGATGCCGAACCAGGGGTCCTGGGCCTCGGACTTCTTGGCGGCGGCGCGCAAGGCGGCGCGTGTGTTGGTCGGGTGGGGCGTCTTGCCGTCGGCGAGGAAGACCTCGCACATGACGAGAACGTGGGGCCAGCCGCGGATGGGGTCCGTGTAGTACGAGACCGGGTGCAGGGCGCAGTCCGACTTGTCGCCGGTGGCCTGGTTCGTGCTGGAGCCGTCGAAGCCCCACTTCGGCAGGTCCTCGACCTTCTTGACGTCGTCCACTTCGAGGACCTTCGTCTTGCTGCGCAGCTTCTGCGTCGGCTGCGTCCCGTCCATCCAGATGTACTCAGCGAACACGACCATGGGTGATGCCCTCCCGGGCTGGCTCCGTCCATCCGGCGGCGAAGATAAGGATTCACTCGCATCTGAAATCATGGTCAAGTCGCTTCAAATGGATGCGTTTCTCCATCCAAAGAATCCAAATGTTCCAAAAATATCAGGTCCTTCGTGGCCAAAGAGACGCCCGTTCCACAAGCTCCCCTCGACAAGGCGGCGCGGCTTCTCCTGCGCGAGCTCGCCCGCGACGGTCGCCTGAGCCACCGCGAGCTCGCCACAAGGACCGGTCTCAGCCTCGCCACCGTGAACCGCCGCATGCGCGCCATGGAGTCCGACGGCACCATTCGCGGCTACGCCGTCCTCGCCGACCCGGGCCGCCTCGGGTGGACCCTCACCGCCGTCATCGGCCTGCGCATCGAGAAGGGGTTCGTGCGGGCGGTCCACGAGGCCATCGCGAAGGACCCGCGCATCTTCGGCGTCTACGACGTCACCGGCGAGTGGGACGGACTCGTCCTCGTGCGCCTGCGCGACCGCGACGACCTCGACGACCTCGTCAAGACCACCCTGTCGCTGGCGCACATCCAGCGCACGAACACCATGGTCGTCCTCAAGACCGTCCTCGAGCGCGCCGTCGTCGGCATGCCGCCCTCCTGACCCCGCCGGCGGCCGCTTGGCGCACCCTTAAGCCGACGACGTCCTGGGCGCTCTCCCCGTGCTTCCCCTCGTCGTCCTCGTGGAGCTCGCCGTCCTCCTCTGCCTCTTCGCGGCGGCGGCCTTCTTCAGCATGAGCGAGACCGCCTTCATCGGCGTGCGCCGCCTCGACGTGCGCCGGAAAGCCGAGGCCGGCGACAAGCGCGCGCAACGCGTGGACAAGATGCTCGACGACCCCGAGCGCATCCTCAGCACCGTCCTCGTCGGCAACACCATCGTCAACATCGCGAGCGCCGGCCTCGCGACCCACATCGCCGAGCAGCTTCTCGTGTCGTGGGCCACCCTCACCGCGACAATCCTGGTCACCATCGTCGTGCTCATCGCGTGCGAGCTTGTCCCCAAGACCCTCGCCGTGCAGAACCCACTCCGCTTCGCCATCCGGCTGGCGCGTCCGCTCCACGTCGTCGAGTCCATCATGAAGCCCGTCATCGCGACCGCGGGCGCCGTGACGCGCGGCATCGTCCGCCTCTTCGGCCTCAAGCCAGCGCGCAAGGCGTCCTACATCACCGCCGAGGAGATCGAGATGCTGGTGCGCGTCGGGGTCGAGCAGGGCGAGGTGGACCGCTTCGAGCAGAAGGTCATCCAGGAGGTCTTCGACTTCACCGAGACGCCCGTCTCCTCCATCATGACGCCGGCCGCCAAGGTCCACTTCCTCCCCCGCGACGCCACCCTGGCGGAGGCCACCCGCGTCGCCGCGAAGGAGAAACGCACCCGGATCCTCGTCGCCGATGGCGACTTCGACCACGTCCTTGGGTTCGTCCACATCAAGGACCTCCTGCACTACACCGACCAGGAGCTGGAGCGCCTTCCCGTGACGCTCAGCCTCCGCACGACGATGAGCGCCCCGCACGACCTCATGGCGAGCTCCCTCCTGACCCAGATGCAACGCGAGCACCGCAGCGTCGCCGTCGTCACCGACGCGCACGGCCACAACATCGGCATCCTCACCGCCGACGACCTGGTCGAGGAATTGGTCGGCGAGATCCACGACGAGTTCGACGCCGCCCGCCACGGCCACACCCACACGAAGGGCACCTGGTCCGTCGCGCGCAAGCTGCACTAAAGGCAGCGCACTGGCTGCGCGGATTTGTGGACAGAGCGCAGCAGCGCTCTGTCCAGCGAGGCCGAAGGCCCATGCGGCAAATCCGCGCAGCCGTCCCACCATGGCTGCCGCATGGCGCCTGAGGCGCCATGCGGCCATCAGTGGGGCTGCGCGGATTTGAACCGCGGTCTATAGGTCCCGAACCTACAAGTATACCAAGCTAGCCCACAGCCCCGTTCCGATTCCGATCGGGCTAGCGTTCGCGCGACTTGGGGCCGCTATTTCAGGACTTCGAGCGGCGGGCGAGCAGGGCGGCGCCCAGGACGGCGACGGCGAGGAGGCCAAGCTCGGGCCCGGGGATCTGGATGGCGCGGTGCGGCGGCTGGGCGGTGAGGACGACCTCGTGGGTGCCGGCCGGGTCGGGGACCCGCACGGAGGAGACCGCGCCAAGGATGAGCGATCCGCCCGGGACGCGCTGTTGGCCGAGGAAGCGTTCCTGGAACTCGATGGCGACGGTGAAGGTGTTGTTGCCCGCCTTCCAGCCCTTGTAGGTGGATTCGGCCTTCCAGACGCCGACGTCCTTGGCCTCGAGCTGGATGGCCGCGGAGCCGTCGGTGGGCTTGAGGGCGACGGAGCGGACGCAGACGGCGGCGACCTTGACGTCGTCGGCGGTGCAGGCGTGCTGGCCGTCCACGGTGACGGAGACGAACGTGGTCTCGTCGAGGACGCCGCTCGGGGGAAGGCGCAGGTGGACGGCGTTCGTGACCTGGGTCGTGTTGGAGAGGGTGGCGTCGCCGTTGCGGCCGTCGGAGGCGGTGGCGGTGGCGCGGTAGGTCCCGGCGGGGGCGGCGGGGACGGTGGCGCGCAGGTGACCGCCGCCGAGGTCCACGACGGTAGCCGCGACGACCCCCGTGCCGACGCGCTCGACCTTGAGCGTGTGGGCGGCTAGGTGGGCGTTGTCGGTGGCGAGGGCGTCGAACGTGATGTTGCTGCCGACCTGCTGGACCGGCATGGCGTCGAGGAACAGCTCGGGCGGGGCGATGTCGGTGATGGGCGGGTTGATGGCGAGCATGAAGAAGCTCAGCCAGGTGAAGAAGAACAGGAAGCCGGTGCCCATCCACTCGCGACGCTTGAAGTGGGCGATGTCTGCGCCCAGGCGGGGATAGAGGAACTTGAGGCTGAAGCCGAAGACGGCGCAGACGCCAAGGCCGAGGACCCAGCCGAGCTTGGGCTGGGCCAGGAAGAGGCCCCAGCTGACGAGGGCGGCGACGATGCCCCACACGAACAGGATGACGGTGGTGCGGAAGGAGACCATCTCGCGGTGGATGAAGGCGTGCTCGTCGAAATCCGGGGCGGAGAACTCGTACTCGTCCTTCTTCTCGTCGGCCACGTTGCGCCGAGGAGGGGCCCCTTTAAAGAACCGGGTTCTGGGAGGCGGCGTTGAAGCAGGGCGTCTCCAATGTGGACGTGGCGGCGTTGGCCGCCGAGCTATCCCCCCTGCTGGTGGGCTCGCGCGTCGATCGCGTGTACCAGCCGACGAAGGAGGCCATCCTCCTGCGCCTGCGCCGCAAGGGCACCGGCAAGCTCGACCTGCTCGCCGAGCCGGGGCGGTTCATCACCATCACGCGGCGCCCGCCGGAGAACCCGGACAAGCCCAGCATGCTCGCGCAGACCCTGCGCGTCCAGCTCGAGAACAGCCGCGTCACCGGCGTCCGGCAGCTCGCCTTCGACCGCCTCCTCCGCCTCGACTTCGAGCGCGGCGACGGCAAGCGCAGCCTGGTCTTCGAGCTCTTCGGCGACGGCAACATGCTGCTCCTCGACGGCGACGACGTCATCCTGCTCCCGATGCGCGGCGAGGAGCACGGCGTCCGGCGCCTCAAGAAGGGCGAGCCGTACAAGCCGCCGCCCGCCGGCCCCGACCCGTTCTCCCTCGACCGCGCCTCCTTCGACGCGGCCCTCGCGGCCGGCAAGCGCGACCTCGTGCGCGTCCTCGCTGGCGAGCTCGGCTTCGGCCCGCTCTGGGCGGAGGAGATGTGCCTGCGCGCCGGCGTCGCCAAGAACACCACGACGGCCACGCTCACGGACGCGGACCGCGCCGCCCTCTTCACGGCCGTTGCTTCGCTGCGGGACGACGTGCGCCGCAACGACCTCGCCCCCGCGCTCGTGTACGAGAAGAAACCCGGCGAGGGCAAGGCCGAGCTCGTCGACGCCGTGCCGTTCGTCCTGCGGCGCTACCCGGAGCCAGCCTTCAGCCACGAGCAGGCGCCCAGTTTCCGCGAGGCGCTGGACTCCTTCTTCATCGGCGGCGTCGGCCCCGACGGCGAGGACACCGAGGAGCCGGACGACCCGCGCCGCCCGCGCTTCGAGGAGGCGAAGGGCAAGATCCTCTACCAAGTGCGCCAGGTCGAGGAGGCCATCGCCAAGTTCCGCGCCGAGGAGGACGAGGCGCAGGCCGACGGCGACGCGCTCTACGCCAGCTTCCCGCAGGTCGCCGCCCTCCTCGCCGACCTCGCCAAGGCGCGCGACACCCAGTCGTGGGCCCAGGTGGCCGCCAAGCTCGACGCCGCGCGCGCCGCCGGCAACCCGCAGGCGCTCCAGGTCCCGGAGTTGCGGCCCCACAACGGCACCGCTCTCCTCCAGTTGGACGACGACGGCAAGCGCCGCCGCGTCGAGGTGGACCTCCGCCTCTCCGTGCAGGACAACGCCACGGCCTACTACGACGCGGTCAAGAAGGCCCGCAGCCGCCGCGACGGCGCGACCGGCGCGCTGCGCGACGCGCAGGCGAAGCTCGCCGCGCTGGAGGCGAAAGGCCTCGACGGGTTCGGGGCCGCTCCGGTGCGCGTCGAGCGCGTCAGCCGCCACTTCTGGTTCGAGGCGTACCGTTGGAGCCTCACGCCGCACGGGTTCCTCGCCGTGGGCGGCCGCAACGCAGGGCAGAACGACGCGGTCGTCAAGAAGTACCTGCGCGACGGCGACCGCTACGTGCACGCCGAGATCCACGGCGCCCCCAGCATCGTGGTCCGCCCCGTGGACGGCGCCCCCGTAGAGATCCCCCCTGAGGACCTGCGCGCAGCCTGCCATTTCGCCGCCGTCTCGAGCCGGGCATGGCGTCAGTTCGGTCCTGCCGCCGCCTATTGGGTCAATGCGAGCCAGGTCAGCAAGACCCCGCGCAGCGGCGAGTTCGTGCCGCGCGGCGCATGGATGGTGCACGGCAAGCGCAACGTCGAGACGGACCTTCCGATGCGCTGGTGGGTCGGCCTCGTCCACTTCACGATGGACGGCAAGCCCATCCTCGAAGAGGCCGCGAAGGAGGCCAACGCGCCGCGCACCGTCGCGAAGCTGGTTGGCGCCACGCGGGAGGCGTTGCGCCCTTGGACGACGACCATCCTGGAGCTCACCCCGGGCACGGTGGACCCGAACGACGTCGCCGCCCAGTTCGCCGAGCGCTTCGGGGTCCTCATCGAAGAAGCCCTTGCCGTCATCCCCGCAGGCCCCGTCCAGATCACGGAGGCCGGTGCGTGAAGCTCGTCAGCCAGGACATCGGCGCCGGCGTGCTGACCCTCAAGCTCGACGCGCTCGAGGACCTCTGGACGCTGCGCACGCTCATCGCGCCCAACGACCGCGTCACCGCCGACACCATCCGCACCGTCGAGGCCGCGACCGACAAGGTGCGGGAGGGGAAGGCCGAGAAGAAGCCGATGCGGCTCGGCGTCCGGGCCGAGTCGGTGGAGTGGCACGACTTCGACGACCACCTGCGCGTGCTCGGCCCCATCGAGGCCGGCACCGACATGGGCCGCCACCACACGCTCGTCCTGCGCCCCGACGGCATGGAGGTCCAGCTCCAGAAGCGCGGCCCGCTCCAGGGCTGGCACCTCCGCCTCGTCGAGGAGGCCGTCGCCGGCTCCACCGCGCCGCAGGTCCTGCTCCTCGCCCTCGACGACGCGGAGGCGCAGTTCGCCGTCCTCTCGCCGCGCGGCCTGCGCATCCTTGGGGCCCTGCCCGCCAACATCCCTGGCAAGCGCCACGCGGGCGGCGCCGAGGCGAAGGTCCGCTTCTACGACGAGACCCTGCGCAGCCTCAAGCTGTTCCGCGCCCCGCCCGCCCTGCCGCTCATCGTCGTCGGCCCCGGCTGGTGGCGCGACGAGTTCCTGGAGCACGCCCGCGCCCGCGAGCCTGCCCTCGCGGCGGGCGCGATCTCCGAGGGGACCTCGCAGGGCGGCCGCGTCGGCCTCCAGGAGGCCATCCGGCGCGGCGTGGCGGAGCGCGTCGCCGCCGACCATCGCGTCGCCGTCGAGACCCGTCTCGTGGACGAGGCGTACGAGCGCATCGCCGGGGGGAAGCCGGTCGCCTATGGCCCCGACGCCGTGCGTTCCGCCATCGCCGCGGGCGCCATCGAGACGCTGCTTGTCACCGACCAGGTCGCGCGCTCGGGCGCGTGGGACCCCGACCTGAAGGCGGCGGAGCAGGGGCGCGCGCGCCTCGTCATCGTCAGCACCGGGCACGAGGCGGGGACGCGGCTCGCCGGCTTGGGCGGAGCGGCGGCGCTGCTGCGCTTCGCGCTCTAATCGCCCGCCGGAACGAAGGGGGGGGGGGGGGGGGGGGGGGGCTCAGGCGTAGGCCAGGTCGGCCATGCCGGTCCAGGAGCCGCCGGCGCTGGGGCTGCTCTCAGTGATGCGCACCTGGTAGGTTCCGGGCTCGAGCTCGGCGCCGTCCACGGTGAACGTCGCCGTGCCCGCGGAGCTGCCAGCGCCCCCGAACGTCGTCGTGCCAGCCACGACCGTGGTTCCCGAGCTGTCCAGGAGCGCCACCTGGAAGTTGGGGTTGGGCGGAAGCGGGTTCGGGGTGTTGCTGGTGAAGTGGATGGTGGCGGTCACGGACGTGATGCCGCGCTCGACGTGGAGGGCGATGTCCTTGGTGAGCGGGCCGTTCGTGGTCTGGCTGAGGCTACCGTCGAGCTTGACGTGCGCGCTCAAGTCGGTCTCATTGTAGTTGAGGATGCCATCCTGGTCCACGTCGCCCATCGGGTCCATCGCGGGGTGCTTGGAGCCGAAGTCAGCGAGCTTCTGCGCGTCGGGGGACGCCGAGGCGGGCGCGTTGTTGTACTCGTATACGAAGACGCCCACCATGACGGCGAGAAGGAGGGCGGCGCCCACGATGCCTACGACGGTGTCAGTTCCAGCCATGCGGTCCCTTCCAAAATCATCCGCCAAGCTTCTTGGCCACGGCTTCGAACGAGATGGAGGTAAAAGACCCCACGATGAACTCGTTCCCGGGGTCCGTGCCCGCCTTGCTGGGGTCGCCGGCGCTGGTCTCCTGCTCACAGACCGCGATGCGGTTGAGCAGCTCCTGGCTGGGGACCCCAGAGGGAGGCTTCGGACAGCCGCCGGCGTTGTCGAGGGAGACGATGACGTGCCAGACGCCCTTCGTCGCCTGGTGGTGCTTCTCCTGGAGCTGGTGCGAGAGCTGCTCCTCCGTCACGGCGAGGTCCGCGCTCTCCACCACCTCGTCGGCCGGGCGGGCGTTGACGTTGAAGACGTGCGGGTCATAGTAGTAGAGGTCCCGCTTGTAGGCGGTGACGACGGCGGAGCCGCTGTCCTGCGCCTGGGGCGGCGGCGTCTTGGCAAGCACCTTCTGGTCCACGATGTTGCCGTCCGGGGACTGGAGCGAAATCACGAAGCTGTCCGGGTCCGTGGACGGGAGGTCGTCGGCGGCGTTCAGGTCCACGCGAATCTGGTACACGTCGTCCGTCTTCACCTCGTACGCGAAGGAGACTTCGCGCGCCGCGGGGGTGAGGTACGCCTTCTGCGAGCCTTGTGGTGCTTCCACGGGAAGGTAGCTGACGCGGAACTGGTTGGGGAGGTGCTCGACGACGGGCAGGACCGCGCCGAGGGCGACTGTGCCGATCAGGAGGAGAAGGCCGACGGCGCCCATGACCGGGTTCACCACGCGGCCCTTGGGGGGCGGGCCTACGCGCAGCACGGTCACGGGGCGGGGCGCGTCAGGGCTTGCCTTCGGTCCCGGCGTTTTCTCCTGTGCCACAGAGCGGATTGACCCTCTCCGGGTTTATCGTCTTTGCCGACGCGTTCGCGAACCACCGCAGGGCGGGGCAGCGTGGCCAGGGAGGGCGCTCAGAGGTGCTTCTTGAGCGCGGCCACGAAGTGTTCCTTCGGGTAGGCGCCGACGATCTGGTCCACCTTCTGGCCGTCCTTGTACACCATGATGGTGGGGATGCTCATGACGCCGTTCTGGACCGAGGTCATCTGGTTCTCGTCGGTGTTGAGCTTGCCGAAGTGGACGTTGGGCATCTCTCCGGAGAGCTGCTCGATGACGGGCCCGACGCGGCGGCAGGGGCCGCACCAGGGCGCCCAGAAATCCACGAGGACGACGCCGCCCTGCGTGGTGAACTGCTGGAAGCTGGCATCGGTGACGGTGGCGACGGAACCGCTCATGGGGTCGTCGGACTCGCCGCGCCCATTTAGCGGGTGCGGTGGGGGAGCGAAACGCGCGCTTCATCATCCTGGCCCCGCTGGCTAGGTCTGTTGACGGTCCCCTACTTGGGCCATGGCTGGGGGACGAAGGCGCTCGAGGTGATGCGGGGCGACCCGCGCATCGCCGAAGCAGTCAAGGGCATCAACATCCGCCTTCTCATCCACATCAAGGACCCGCCGGCGGACCGCTACCACTACCTCTACGCCCACTTCGACGGCAAAGGGCTCGCGGACGGGCGCATGGGCCACGACACGGACGGCGTTCTTGCGACGCTGCCGGAGCCGACCCTCACCATCGAAGGTCCCTACGCCGTCTTCGCCGCCGTGCAGAAAGGCGAGCTTTCCGAGCGCAAGGCCATCCTGTCGGGAAGCCTGCACGTCAAGGGATCGCGCCTGCTCGCACTGCGTTACATGGGCGCGCTCGAGACCGTGACCGAGGTCCTGGGCGAAATCCCCTGCCACGCCTGAGCGTCGGCGGAGGCGACCCGCCTACTTGCCAAGACGAGCGTAGCGGCGCTTGAGGCGGGCCGCGACCTCGCCGGGGCGGGCGCGGCTTCCGGCCTCGACCGGCTCGGGGACCGTGTGCGTGGCGTAGCCGCGCAGGTCCACCGCCAGGCGACGGGCGGCGTCCTCGGCGTCCCACGTCGCGGGGCTCTTGCCCGCGGCGGCGCCGGAGGCGTTGATGAGGAGGACGGCGCGGGCGGACTCGAACCGGACCGCGTTGGCGGACTCCTCGGGAGCATGGCGGGGGCGGAGATGGTGAGCGGCTAGGCCGGCGGCCTCGATGTCGGCCTTGAGGACTTTCTTGCCCTTGTGGAGCGCCACGGCCATGCTGTCGAGGGCGTCAGCAAGCTGGACCGTGGGCTCCGCGCGCAGACGCGGCGCGGCGGGCAAGGCAATCTTGGCCTGCGGGGCCTTCGGCGCGACGCGGGCCTTCGAGGCCGGTTTGGGGGCAGGCTTGGAGGCCGCCTTGGCGCGGGGCTTGGCAGAGGTGGAACGCGGGATGGAGCGGGGCATCATGTCACCGGGGCGAAGACTTGGAACGCGACCCATTTGAGGCTGCCGGCAAGCCGGGTGAACCGCTATCCGGGCGGCTCCGCCGCGACAACGGCGCTCGCCTTGCGCGGAATCGTCATGAATGCCCCCAACAAGACGAGAGCCCCGCCGCCGAGGACGGCGACTTGAGGGACCTCGCCGACAAGCGGCCAGGCAAGGAGGGCGGCTCCGACCGGCTCGAGAAGAATCCATGTCGCGATGGTGTGCGCGGGCAGGTGCTTGAGCACCCAGTTGGAGACGGTGTGGCCCCCAATCATCGGGACCGCGGCGAGGAGGACGAAGGCGAGGAAGTTGGAGGAGCCGAGGCCTGCCGTGAGCGGTTGGTGGACGAAAGGCAGGGCGACGAGCAGGGCGAGGGCCGCGATGGCGTACACGGGGACCGCATACTCGAGCAGGCCGCGGCCTTGCCGCAGGCGCCGGCCGATGAGCATGTAGGCGGCAGAGCCGAGTCCCGCGACGAGCGCGAGGATGTCACCGAGAAGGGCCTTGGCGGAGTCTGGCGCGAGCTGGCCGTCGGCGAACGCGATGGCGAGGCCGCCCGCGATGGCGACCACGACGCCGGCCCAGGAGCGGCGCGTCAGGCGGTCGCCGAGAAGGAAGTGCCCGCCGAGCGCGACGAAGACGGCCTGCAGGGTGACAAGGCAGGTCGCGGCCGCGACGCTGGTGAGGAAGAGGCTGGTGACCCACAGGCCGAAGTGGAACGCGAGCGCGACGCCGGAGGCGGCCGTGATGGCCCAGTCGGCGCGCTTGTACTGGACCCACGCCACCGTCGCCTTGCCGCAGAACGGCAGGAGGATGAGGACCGCGAACGCGAGGCGCCAGAACGACGCCGTCAGCGCGGGGGCATCGGCGAGCCGGAAGAGCGGGGCCGCGAACGAGACCGACGCCACCGCCACCGCGACGCCCAGACCGGGCGGGAACGCGGGCTTGGAATCGGCCACGCGGATTGGACCCCATCCGGGCATTTGAGGGCGGCCGTTTCGTCGACGAACCACGGATTGCACGGAACGCACGGAACCTTCAGGGTCCGCGAAATCCGTTGAATCCGTGGTGGGGTCAGGCCAAGACGCAAGCGTATAACCGTCCAGGTCGTCCCGCACGCGATGAAGCCTGAGGCCGTCCTCGTCGACGCCTGCCGCACCCCCATTGGCCGCGCGTTCAAGGGAGCGTTCGCCAAGACCCGCAGCGACGACCTTGGCGCCTGGTGCATCCAGGGCCTCCTTGCCCGCACCAAGCTCGACGCCAAACTCGTGGAAGACCTCCTCGTCGGCTGTGCGATGACCGAGGGCCCGCAGGGCTACAACATGGCGCGCCAAGTCGGACTGCTGGCCGGCCTCCCGGATTCCTCGGGCGCAGCGACCATCAACCGCTTCTGCTCCAGCTCGCTCTACGCGATGGCGATGGCGCACGCCACCATCGAGTCCGGCTGGAACGACTGCATCATCGCGGGCGGCGCCGAGACGATGAGCATGATCCCGATGGTCGGCATGACCCCGGAGCTCTACGTCAACCCCCGGATGTGGAAGGCGCGCCAGACCTACTACAACGCCAT
Organism: Thermoplasmata archaeon; assembly: GCA_023269235.1. Lineage (GTDB taxonomy): Archaea > Thermoplasmatota > E2 > JACPAO01 > JAHFTW01 > JAHFTW01. The sequence continues at coordinate 334,408 of JAHFTW010000001.1, read as the reverse complement.
GGGCATCACCGCCGAGGAGGTCGCCCTACGCTACAAGGTCAACCGCGAGGAGATGGACCGCTGGGGCGTCCGCTCGCACAACAGGGCCGAGGCCGCGCAGAAGGCCGGCCTCTTCGACGCCGAGATCGTCCCCATCACCGTCCCCGGCCCCGACGGCCAGCCCCTCACGGTCACCAGGGACGAAGGCATTCGCTACGGCTCCACCTACGAGGCCACCGCCTCGCTCAAGCCCGCGTTCAAGGCCGACGGCGTCGTCACGGCCGGCAACGCCAGCCAGATGTCCGACGGCGCCGCGATGAGCCTCCTCACGAGCGCCAAGTTCGCCGAGCAGCACGGCCTCAAGCCCAAGGCGCGCATCCTGGGCGCCGCCGTCGCCGGCGTCGAAGCCGAGATCATGGGCGTCGGCCCCATCCCCGCGGTCACGAAGCTCCTCAAGCAGACCAACACCAAGGTGTCGGACCTCGACCATTTCGAGATCAACGAGGCGTTCGGCTCCCAGGTCCTCGCCAGCGTCCGGGCGCTCGGCGTCCCCGAGGACATCGTCAACCCGGAAGGCGGGGCCATCGCTCTCGGCCACCCGCTCGGCGCCACGGGGACGCGCATCGCGGCCCACATCCTCAACTCGCTTGGCCGAAAGGGCGGCGGGCTCGCCATTGAAACGATGTGCGTCGGCGGCGGCCAAGGCTACGCCGTCCTGTTCGAAGTGTACTGAGATCCCGGCATGGCCCTCGACGTCCTGCACCTGCTCGCCACGGCCGGCTTCGTCGCCGTCGCGTCGGTGGCGGCGTCGCACCTCTTCCAACGCACGCACATCCCCGACGTCCTGCAGCTCATCCTCCTGGGGGTCGTGGTCGGCCCGCTCCTTCACCTGCTCGATGCAGGTCTCTTCTCCGCCATCGCGCCGCTGGCGGGCATCGCCGCGATCCTGCTCATCCTGTTCGATGGGGGCCTGGACATCCAGCTTCGTGACCTGCGCAGCGGGGCCGGCCCCGCCCTGCTGCTCGCCGCCGCCGCATGGGGGGCAACCGCCGTGCTGGGCGCGGGCGTCGGCATCGCCGTCCTTGACCTTCCCGCCTCCACGGCCATTCTCCTCGGCATGTGCTTCGGCGGCGCCGGCGTCGCCATCGTCATCCCGCTCATCCGCATCATGCGCGTCAGTCGCGAGGCCGTCGCGCTCGTCAGCCTCCAGGCCGCGGCCGGCGACGTCCTCGTCGTCGTCGGCGTCTTCAGTTTCGCCTCCTCGCTCGCCGTGCCCGGAAGCGGCCCGGCCTCCTTCGCGCTCGGTCTCGTGCTGAGCTTCGCGGTGGCCGTGGCGGCGGGGCTCGCGGCCGGATGGGGATGGTCGCACGTCCTCGGCCAGCGCTGGACGGGCGGCCACGCCTCCATCGTCACCGTGGGCGCCGTCTTCCTCGTCTACGCGGCCACCGAGGTCCTGCACGGCTCCGGCCCGCTCGCGGTCCTCACGTTCGCGCTCGTCCTCGGCAACAGCTCGCGCGCCACGGCCCTGGTCGCCGCCGAGCACCCGGAAGGGCTCCCCACGGCCGCGCCCCGCGCCGCCGGCGACCCCTCGACGTTCCACCGGCACGCCATGCTCGCCATCCGCTCTTTCGTGTTCCTCGGCCTCGGCGTCACGCTCGACGTGGGGCTTCTCGCGCGGCCCGCGTTCCTGGGCGCCGCGGCCCTCCTGGCGCTGGCCGTCATCGTGGCGCGCGTCTGGGCCATCGGCCTCCTGGGCCGGCGCCGCCTTCCGTCGCGCTACGACCGCGCCGCCGTCGCGGCGATGTTTCCGTGCGGCCTGCCCACCGCCGCCGCGGCCCTCATCCCAGCCTCGCGCTTCGGGCTGTCCGGGACGGACCTCCTGCCCCCGCTCGCGGCGCTCGTCATCCTCCTCACCATCCTGGCGAACGGTCTTGTGGTCGCCCTCCTCCTCCAGCCGGGCGTCCGCCGTCGGATCAACGGGCCGGCCGGCGCTTGGTGAGCGCTCAGCAGCAGCCGGGCTGCTCGAAGTAGAGCGGCCAGTGCGCCTTGCAGCGCGGGTTGAACACCGCTGCGCAGGACGGGCAACGCGAGCGAGAGCCCGTGTAGTCGGGGACCGCCATCGAATGGCCGCAGGCGCCGCACAGCACGGACGGCTCGGAAAAGCGGGACATCGGCCAAGGGATGGCATCATGGTCGGCGGTCGCCACGTGGCACTGGGCGCACGGCCACCAGCCGTCGCAGCAGGAGAAACGGAACGCCACGATGTCGGTGGGGCCGCTCCAGTGGACGCAGCGCGACTGCGGATCCACGGGCATGCCGAGGAAGGTCGGCCGCGTCGTCATGGGCGGTCCGCGAGCGGGAGGACGAACTTCAGGGCGCTGTGCGAGTCGTCGAAGCGCGCCACCTTGATGTCCTTGAGGCCGGACTCGCGGCCGATCTGGATGACGTCGAGCTCGCGCATGCCGTGGCCCCCTTTGCGGTACACGACCCAGACCGCGCCGTCGGGCGTGATGCGGCGCGTCCACTCCTCGAAGGCCAGCTCGTCGGGGCTGCCGACGGAGACGATGAGGAGCGGGACCGGGGTGCGGGGGAAGCCTTCCTTGAGGCCGGCGGCCTCGGCGGGCTTGGCGAACCACGCAGGCGTGCCGGCGAAGTTGCCGACGGCGCCCTCCTTGATGCCCAGCTTGTCCAGCAGCGTCGGCGGCTTGCGGATCTTGTTGGCGATGCGGTCCACCTTGTCGCCGAGCGGGAACTCCATGACGGCGCCGTCCACCTCGATGCGCAGTTTGCCCCCGGCGGTGCCGAGGACCTTGATCTTGCTGTACTTGACCTCGCCGCGGCGGCCGCCGGAGAAGACGACATGATCGCTCGCGAAGTCCGCCTCGCAGTTGACCTTCTTGCCGCCGACCGTGACGGTCCCGTGGCTGTTCGTTCCCATGGCAAGCCGCCCAGGAGGTCCTGCTTGATGGCGCTACCGGCCTCGCCGAGACACAGATTTCGCAGATTTTTGGCGCTAAGGGCCCGCAAGCACGGCGTCATCAAACCGTCAGAATGGCGCAGATTCGTCCGACGTCCCCGCCGGCATCTGCTGCATTCTCGTCGACTTTCGCCGACCTTTTCCAGGTCTTGCCGAGGCCATGCAGAAGGCATCTGCTGAATCTGTGTCCAGCGGGCGGCGTCAGCGCTTGAACAAGCGGTGGCTCAGCCACTGGCCGTACGGCTCGGGCTGCCAGGAGCGGAACGCCTCGTAGGCCCCAATGGCCCGACGCGGGTTGACGGCGAGGTGCTCGAAGAGCCACTGGTACCACTCGCCCCAGCGCACCGACTGGACCTCGGCGCGCTTCCAGGCGACGTACTTCTCGAGGCGGCGCCAGGACTCGCGCAAGAAGCCGCCAATGGCCTGGTCCACGGTCTCGATGGGGACCATGCGGCTGTGCACGAGGACGCCCATCATCTCGAACGTCATCATAATGGTCGTCGCCGCGTCCTCCATGTCGGCGCCCGCGTCGCGGACGTGCTGCGCCGAAGCCCCAAGCGGGAGCGTGTAGATTTTCGCGAACGCGTCGCGGAACTCCTGCGTGTTGAAGGCTGTCACCGTCTGGATGGCGGCCTGCTCGCGGCGCCCGCGCTCCGCCATGATGATCTGGTAACCTGCGAACAGCGTGCCGACGACGATGCCGATTTGCGCCGCGAGCTGGAAGTAGGGAAGATAGTCCTGGACGGGCATCAGGAGACCGCCCGCGTCGCGCCCGTCATCGCCCCGGCCACCACGTTGCCCGCTTTCTAGCTTGAGTTTGCATGGATGGCGTTTCTACGCCACGGGCATGAACCCGGTGCACAGCAGGCCCAACGACTTGATGGGCCCCGGGCCGGCGGAGACGTACACCTGCTGCTCGATGCGGTGCCAGCGCGGGTCCTTCGTCACCGGCTGCGGGCGGACCTCAAGGTTGTACCAGACGCGGCTGCGGCCGGGGGGCGTCGCCTCGACGCCGCTCTGGACGGCGCGGCGCTCGCCGGAGCCGAACCAGAGCTTGAGGTGATTCAGCACCTCGTCGGGCCCGACCAGGTCCTTCACCTTGTTCGGGGTGACGAAGCGGAACTCGACGTCCGGGGCCAGGGTGGCGCGGACGGCGTCGAAGTCGCGCGCGAGAAACGCCGCCAGGAACGCGGACGCGCCGTCGGAAGGGTCTTTGCCAGCCATGCCAAGCCATCGGCTGGACTTTGATTTACAGGTTGCGGCGACGGCCTACGGGGCCACCGGGTTGGCGCCTCGGATGAGTCCTTCCAGGAACAGTTCGCCGGCCTTGTAGCTGGAGCGCACGAGCGGGCCGCTCGCGACGTAGAGGAAGCCCATGCGCTGCGCCATCGCCTGGTACTTCGCGAACTGCGTCGGGTGGACGAACTCGGTGACGGGAAGGTGGCGGGCCTCCTGCGTGGGGCGGAGGTACTGGCCGATGGTGACGATGTCCACGCCCGCCTCGCGCAGGTCGCGCAGGGTCTCCTCGACCTCCTCCTCGCGCTCGCCGAAGCCGACCATGATGCTCGTCTTGGTGTGCTTTGCGCCGTCGCGTTTGTAGTTGCGCAAGACGTCGAGGCTCTGGTCGTACGCGGCGCGGCGGTCGCGCACGAGCGGCGTGAGGCGGCGGACCGACTCGATGTTGTGCGCGACGACGTCGGGCTTGGCGGCCAGGATGGTCGCGGTCGCGCCGGGGTTGCCGGCGAAGTCCGGGGTGAGGACCTCGACCAGGAGGTCGGGGTGGTCCTGCTTGCATTGGGCGATGACGGCTGCGAAGTGCGCCGCGCCACGGTCCGGAAGGTCGTCGCGATCCACGCTCGTGATGACGACGTAGCCGACGCCCATGATGCCAATTGTCTCACTGGCCTTGCGGGGCTCCTCGGGGTCGAGGGGGCCGGGCTTGCCGGTCGGGACGGAGCAGAACCGGCAGCCGCGCGTGCAGACGCCGCCCATCACCATGAGCGTCGCCGTGCCGCGCCCCGATTTGCCGCCGCTCCAGCACTCGCTCAAGTTGGGGCAGCGCGCCTCCTCGCAGACGGTGCTCAGGCCACGCTCGCGAAGAGCCTGCTTGATGGCGCCGTACTGCTCGCCGCTCGGGGGCCGAACCTTGAACCACTCGGGCAACCGCGGGCGCCCGCTTCCTGTTGCCGCGCCGGCGACTGGCAGGAGCGGGAGACCCGTCACGGAGGCTTCGACTTCCCAGGCCCGGAAAAGGGTTGGCCCGCCAGTCAACCGACGAGTCTCGACTCGCCGATGGCCAGGTCCAGGAGGTCGGCGCGCGGGCGCTCTGCCTTCGTCCAGGCGGCGCGGATGAGCTCCAACGGTTCCAGCATCGGCTCCTGCGTGAGGACGAACGTGCCCCAGTGCATGCTCGCGAGCCGCTTCGCCCCCACGTCGGCCGCGGCGCGGACCGCCTCGTCAGGGTCGAGGTGGACGGGGCCCATGAACCAGCGTGGCGCGTAGGCCCCGATGGGCAAGATGGCGGTGTCAATGTCCGGGTGGGTCTTGCCGATGGCACTGAACCAGTGGCCGTACCCGGTGTCGCCGGCGAAGTAGAGCTTCGGGCCGCCTTTCGGGGCGATGACCCAGCCGCCCCAGAGACGCTGGTTGGTGTCCCACGGCGTCCGACGGCACCAGTGATGGGCGGGGACGAACGTGAGCTTGGTCGAGCCCAGGTCCGCGGACTGCCACCAGTCCAGCTCGGTGACGTCCTTCAGGCCGCGCTTGCGGAACCACGCGGCGGTGCCGAGCGGGACGAAGTAGCGCACCGTCGGGCCGAGCCGCTTCACCGTCTTGGCGTCGAGGTGGTCGTAGTGGTCGTGGCTCAGCACGACGGCGTCAATGGGTGGCAATTCATCCCAGCGCAGGCCGAGCGGGACGCGGCGTTTGATGCGACCGGGGATGCCAGGGCCCATGACCGGGTCGGTGAGGATGGCCTGCCCGTTGACGCGGATGAGATAAGTGGCGTGGCCGACCCATGTCAAGCTCGCCTTGCCGGCCGGGACCGCAGGGAGAGGGCCCCGCTTGACGGGCACCTTGGCGGCCTCGGCGTCGCGGTCGATGCCCTTGCCGCGGAACCCGCCTTCGCGGAGAATCTTCCAGATCTCCTTGAGTCCCGGCTGGGGCGAGGTCAAGCGGTCGTCGAAGCGTCCCACGGGTCGTCCGAGCGGCTCGTGGATTCAAGCGTTTGCGGCGCGGGCCGGCGGTGCCTCAGAAGACGCGCACCTTCGGGACCTGGGCAAGTGGCTTGTCGGCGACGGGCTGGCGAACTGGCTCGGGAACGGGCCCTTCGCGGCGCGCGCGGGCGGGCGGGGGGACGGCGCGCGAGCCGCCAATGGGGAGCTCCCACAGGGCAGACTCGGGCAGCTTGGCCTCGGCCCAGGCCCTGCGGGTCCACTCGATGGGCTCCAGGACGGGCTCGGGGCTGAGGCGGAAGGTGCCCCAGTGCATCGGGACCATGGCCTTGGCGCCGAGGTCCTTGAAGGCCTGCACGGCCTCCTCGGGGTCGCAGTGGACGCCACCGTTGTGCTCGCGGGGCGCGTACGCGCCGACCGGGAGGAGGGCCACGTCGATGGTGCGGTGGCGCTTGCCGATCTCTTGGAACGCGGTGCCGTAGGCGGTGTCGCCGGCGAAGTACACCTTGCGGCCGTTGCCGTCGGTGACGACCCAGCCGCCCCACAGGCCATGGTTGGCGTCCAGGAGGCCGCGGCGGCTCCAGTGGTGGGCGGGGACCAGCTCGATGCGGAGGTTGCCGAGGGCGGCGTCCAGCCACCAGTCGAGCTCGGTGACGTCGAGGAAGCCGTGGCGGCGGAACCAGCCGCCGTTGCCGACGGGCACGAACATCGGGGTGTCGCGGGGCAGGCGCAGGAGGGTGCGCTTGTCCATGTGGTCGTAGTGGTTGTGGCTGATGAGCACCCCGTCGATGGCGGGCAGGGCTTCGAAGGGGACGCCGGGGTCGACGAGGCGCTTGATGCCGCCGGCTAGGCTCTTCGACCACACGGGGTCGGTGAGGAGGGTGCGGCCGCCGACTTGGAGGATGAAGCTGGCGTGGCCGACCCAGGTGACGCGCACCTCGCCGGGGCGGGCCTTGCGCAGCGTCGTCTGCGGGCGGAGCGGGGCGTGCTCCTTCGGGCGGCGCAGGAGGGGCGCCCAAGGCCCATGGTGGCCCCAAAACCAGGCGGCCTCCTTGAGGGAGGTCAAGAGACTGGGGGCAGGGTAGGTGACCCGGTGGGCCCAGCCCTTGGCCGGCGCTCCCGGGACGAACCCGTTCTGGGGTGCTGCGAAGACGTTCGGTTCCATTGGTAACCCCATTGGCTGTGCGCAGACCTTGGTTGCTTGCCCAGGAGGCTATAGAGAATGCGGTGAGGGTGTCGAACGGACAGGCCGCATCGTGCATCCACGGCCATCGCCAGGAGGGTCCCCGCGATGCGTCGGTTCGCCAACCCTTCCGACGCATCCATGACGACTCCGACGGCGGCGTTCTGTTCGGCGGCTGGATGCCAGAACCATTCTCATTGGGCGGCGCGGGGCCAAATTTCGCTTCCTCCTGCAGACACAGATTTCACAGACCGGTCAAACACAACGGGGCACCGAAACCAACTTGGGCTGTCGCGGGGTTGGCGACAATGAAGTAGATTCGCCACCGGCCGGAATCTGCATCATTTTGGCTATCGGCCGAACACCCCGTGCTTGCCCAACAAAAGCCCAAGAAAGAGTCTGCTAAATCTGTGCCCGGTCGGAGTCGTTCGGCGCAATCGGCGGTTCAGCCCGACGCCGAATCCTCTAGCAAGACCACGCCGCCGTCGGAGGCCCTTGGACGCACCTTTCGGAAAGGAACTGACCTCTCGGTTGGAGGCTTGCCTGCGTTTCTGAGGCGCCCCCGCGACAGGAAGAGGCAACCAGGGCTCGTCCAAACCCTTCATAACAAAGAACCGGTGGGCAACCCCCTCCCCATGCGAATCGCGGTGCTCCTGGCCGACCGGTGTCAACCGAAGAAGTGCCAGCACGAGTGCATCAAGTACTGCCCGCCTGTGCGCAGCGGCGTCATCGACACCATCAAGGAAGGGCCCGACCGCAAGCCCATCATCTCCGAGGAGCTCTGCATCGGCTGCGGCATCTGCGTCAACAAGTGCCCCTTCGACGCCATCCGCATCATCGGATTGCCCCAGGAGCTGGAGCGGGACCTCGTGCACCAATACGGCAAGAACGGCTTCCGCCTGTTCAAGCTCCCCGTTCCGAAGCTCGGCGCCGCCACCGGCATCCTCGGCCCCAACGGCATGGGCAAGACCACGGCCATCAAGATCCTCGCCGGCGAGGAGATCCCCAACATGGGGAACTGGGAGGGCACCCCGTCGTGGGAGCCCATCCTCGCCAAGTACAAGGGAACCGAGATGGGCGACTACCTCAAGCAGGTCGTCGACAAAGGTGTCCGCACCGCGCGCAAGCCGCAGTACGTGGACCAGCTCCCGAAGGCGTTCAAGGGCAAGGTCCGCGAGCTCCTGCGCAAGACCGACACCGACGGCCGCTGGGACCTCGTCGTGCCGCGCCTCAACATCGACCACGTCCTCGACCGCGACATGGCGCAGGTCTCCGGCGGCGAACTGCAGCGCACCGCCATCGCCGCGACGCTGCTCAAGGACGCCGACGTCTACTTCTTCGACGAGCCGAGCAGCTACCTCGACATCCACGAGCGCCTGCGCGTCGCCCAGGTCATCCAGGACCTCGCGCAGAAGCGCCGCGTCCTCGTCATCGAGCACGACCTCGCCGTCCTCGACTTCCTCACCGAGCAGGTCCACCTCGTCTACGGCGAGGAGGGCACCTACGGCGTCATCACGGCCCCCCGCACCGTACGCCACGGCATCAACACCTACCTCGGCGGCTTCCTGCACGAAGAGAACATCCGTGTCCGCGACGACGCCATCCGCTTCGAGGCCCGCCCGCCGCGCGCCAAGGCCGAGCTGATCGAGCTGCTGGACTTCCCCGCCCTCTCCAAGGATCTGGGGAACTTCAAGCTCAAGGCGGAGTCCGGCACCATCCACCACGGCGAGGTCGTCGGCGTCGTCGGCCCCAACGGCACCGGCAAGACGACGTTCGTCAAGATGCTCGCCAAGGTCATCCCGCCCGACGGCGACGTCAAGCTCGGCGACATCAAGGTGAGCTACAAGCCGCAGTACGTCACCGCCGGCGAGTTCGACGGCACCGTCAAGGAGCTCCTGGCCGCGCAGGCGCCCGAACTCCTCCAGCCCGGCTTCTACCAGTCCGAGGTCGCGCGCCCCATGACCTTGAAGGCGCTCTTCGAGAAGCAAGTCAGCGCCCTCTCCGGAGGCGAGCTCCAGCGCGTGGCGGTCTCTCTCGCGCTCCATCGTGATGCCGACATCTACCTCCTCGACGAGCCGTCCGCGTACCTCGACGTCAACCAGCGCATCAACGCGGCCAAGACCATCCGCCGCGTCATGGAGAAGAAGGCGAAGAGCGCCCTCATCGTGGACCACGACGTCTACTTCCTCGACCTCGTCAGCGACTCCATGATGGTCTTCGGCGGCACGCCCGCCGTCTCCGGCCACGCCACCGGCCCGCACACGCTGCGCGAGGGCATGAACCGCTTCCTCAAGGACGTCGGCGTCACGTTCCGCCGCGACAACGAGACGAAGCGCCCTCGCATCAACAAGCAGGACAGCCGCCTCGACCGCGAACAACGCCTGGCCGGCGAATACTACTACGCCCCCGGCGACGCCGGAAGCGAATAGGAAAAAATAGGATGGACCGGGATCGACCCTCGGACTTTCTCAGGCCTGAGGGATTCCTCGCGCCTGCGGCGCTCGGCCATCCCTGCCCGCATCTCGTCGCGCCCGGCCTTCGGCCGGGCTTGCCTGATGGCGTGGACCGGGATCGAACCGTGCTCGCCAGTCGCCGCTTCGCGGCGACTCGCTCAAGCCGGTCCGACCCGTCCGCCCTCGACGCGGCCGCGCGGCCCGTCGGGCGCGCTATGGCCCGTCTAGTGGGGTGGACCGGGATCGAACCGGCGACATCCAGCTCTTCAGGCTGGCACTCTCCCAGCTGAGTTACCACCCCAGGGAGTACTCGCGCGACTCAGCGCCCGTATTTGAACCGCGGGGTTTGCGGGCTTAGGCGACCGGCACGGCGAAGGCGATGGTGTCGGCGAAGACGGCGGCCGTCGAGACCGTGAGTTGCACGGTCCAGTTGCCGGAGCGGGTCCAGAGCGCGTTGGGGACGACCCAGTCGCCGTGGCCGTCCGGCTGCGCGATGCGCTTCTCCGGCGTGGCGTTGCCCGGCGCCGTGATTTGGATTGTGACGCACGAGTCGCGGCCGCAGGTGTTGTTGGTGACGGCCCGCCCCGACTCGGTCTCGAGGATGGCGAAGTGGAGCGTCGAGGCCTGGCCGGCGCGGGGCGCGGGGTCGAGCCGCAGCTGCGCCACGTGGACGTCGCCGTCGGCGCGCAGGGTGAGCGTGGTGGGCGTCTCGGAGGAGGCAGCCGCCGGAGGCGAGAGAGAGGTGAGGAACCCGGCGAGCACGAGGACGATGACGCCAAGGATGGCCTCGACCGCGAGCACGCGGGCGAAGGGGCGCGTGCCGACCGTGAGGGGTTTGAGGCGGCCGCCGCTCAGCGGTGCCGCCAACCGCTGCAGGCCGCGCGCGAGGCCGCGTTCCCCAGGTTCGGCGAGCAGGATGTAGCGGTTCACGGCGGCGAGCAGGACCATGACTCCCCACACGCTGATCTTCGCGAGCAAGAAGAGGCCGTACGGGCTCAAGGCGAAGCCGGCAGTGAGGACGGCGTCGCGGCCGATGATGGCGAGGCCGGTGATGGTCCCAGTGGCGGCGAGCGCCACGACGGAGACGAACGCGAGCGTGCCGAAACGGGAGCCGACGCGGCGCAGCGCGGCGACGTCCTGGCCGGCCCCGCCGCGGACGACGAGGAGCAAGAACAGGAGGAGCCCGCCCGCCCAGAGGGTCGCCGCGACGAGGTGCAGAGCATCGAGCGCGACCGTGACCGGGCCGTCCTTGAAGGAGTGGCTCGCCATCGCGGTGAGGACGAGGTTGCCGCACAGCAAGAGGACCGCCATCGTCGAGCCACCGCGCGCCTTGCCCCCCACGCCGCCCAGGGCGAGGATGACAGCGGCCGCGGCGAGCGCAGTGCGCAGGAACAGGGTCTCGCCGACGCTGGTGTGGTACAAGTCCGCGTAGCCGAGCTGGCTCGCGGCCGAGGTGACCTGCAGGAGCATGAGCGTCCCCGCCAGGTGGGCGGCGGTCCCGGCGGCGACGACTTGGGCCAGGAGGCGTTTCGGCAGGTCGGCACGGCCAGGGAGGACCCAGGTGGAGAACGCGGCAGCGCCAAGGGCCAAGGTGAGGCCAAGATAGGCCAGGAAGCGGGCGACGCCGGCCTCGGGGTTGATTCCGCCACCGCTCACATTGCTGCCCGTCGGGGCCGTGAAGCCGCCGACCGCGAACGACACGCTTTGCGCGACGGTGTGCGTGTCCTTCGACAGGACGCGCCAGCTGATGGTGTAGATGCCATCCGGCAGGCCGGTCTTGAGCCCAAGCGTGAGGACCGGGCGGCTGTCGGCGTTCTGGATGTCGAGGCGGCCATCGTCCACTTGGAGCCCGGCCGCATCGGTGACCTTCATCGTGGTGCCGCCAGGCTCGATGGCCTCGCTCAAGGAAACGTGGACCGCGAACGGGACCGTGTCAAGGCGGGCCCCCGAGGCGGGGTCGCTGGAGACGAGGCCAGCGTGGCCCGCGACGGGGGCCGCCAGGGCCAGCAGGAGGGCGAGGACCGCCCACCGCCGCATTCAGGACCGCCGGCGCAGGGCAAGGCCCAGCAGGAGGGCGCCGACGAGCGGGGCCGCCGGCAAGGGGGACCCCTTGGAGGCGGACGTGGACGGGGTGGCCCCGTCCGGCGTGGAGGAGACGCTGCCGGAGGGGACGACCTGGTACGGGATTTGGGCCTGGACGCGACCGCCCAGGTTGGTGGTCATGGTGATGGTGACGGTCCCGGAGGCGCCTTCCTGGTTGCCGTGGAGGCGCAGATGGAGCACGGTCTCCTGCTTGCCTTGCAACGCGATCTCCTTGGTGGGCGTGTACTCGGCGCCCTCGACCGCCTCGCCGGCATGGAAGCCGCCCGAGACCCCGTTCAGGCCGTCGAGGGAGAGGCTCAGCGTCTGCGCGCTGTGGGAGAGGCTGTTGGTGAGGGTGAGCTGGGTGATGGCGGAGTCGCCGCCAGCGGGGACCTGGATGGTGTCCGAGGGGGCCTCGACCTTGGCGTAGTACCCGGTGCCGCGCATCGTGTAGGGGACGTCGCGGCGCGTGGAGGTGTCCGTGCCGGAGCACTCGGTCCCGAGGTTGGTCTTGCAGCCGCCAGGCATGTAGTCGCCGAGGTTGTTCCCGGCCTTGGACTCGACGTGGAAGCTGGTGAGCTGGTCGCCCGGGTTGAGGCCAAGGGACGACGCCATGACGAAGGCGTCCACGGTGAACCGGGTCCCGTCGTTGAGGCTCTGCGGGGCCCCGACCGAGTCGAATCCGGAGGCGACCGAGAAGCTCTTGTCGTCTGTCGTGCGGATGGCCAAGGTCTTGCCCGAGCCGGCCTGGAACGTGATGGTGTCCGTGACGGGGTAGGTGGCGGCCTTGTTCAACGACAGCCGAAACACGAGGACGATGCCACCTCCGTCATCCTTCTCCTGCAAGTCGAGGGCGATGAGGTCGTGCGAGCCGCGGCAGTTGCCGGTCGGGGTCACGGCCCCGTCGCCGGCGCAGTCGTCGTTGTCGTCGGCCAGCGTCCTCGCCTGGTAGTCCGCCGGCACCGGGGCGCCGTGGGCGCTTGCCGCGGGGGCCAGGACGGCCACGGCGGCCAGGAAAGCGACGAGGAGAGCGGTCAGACGCATGGACAACCTGTTTTGTCGAGACTGGGACGAAGGAAAAAGGGTTGTTGTCGCGTCCTAGCGGCGTCGCCGGGCCACCAGGAGGGAGACGGCCATGGCCAGGAACGGCAGCGGCAACGGCGTGGCGTGGCTGGACGACGGTCCTGGGAGGCGGCTCGTCGCGTCGCCCGTGCCGGAACCCGGGAGGGCCGTCGTGTTGGAGTCGTGGTGGGCCGGCGCCCCCTGGTAGGGGATGGAGAGGACGGCGTAGGCGCCGAGGTCGCTGCGCACGGTGACGTTGAGGACTCCATCGCCGGTCGCCTTGACAAGCCGGAGGGTCGCCATCTTGGCGGCGCCGCCATCGAGGGCGACGGAGGCCGGGTCGAAGGTGGCGACGACGCCGGCCGGCGCGGTCACGGAGAGGTTGGCGAACTGCTGCGTCGCGGAGAGCGCGTTCTCGACGTGGACCATCACGAGGCCCTTCGCGGCGGTCAAGTCGAGCGCCCCCATCGCCATCATGCGCAGCAGTGGGGCTGGACCGGACAGCGTGTAGGCGCCGGGGAAGGACCGTTCCGACTCCGCGGGGTTCGGGATGGGGGCCACCTCGACTCCCTCCGACGGGCTCCAGCCGCCCGGCATCAGGTCGCCGGCATTGCCGGCGCCGTGGCTTTCGACGGAGATGCCCGTGAGGGTGTCGCCGGGGCCAAGGCCGAGGGCGCTCGGGAACAGCATGCCATCGAGGGCCTTCGGGTGGCCGTCGCCGATGGGGGTGGGGCCGACGACCTTGGCGAACGTCCCGCTGGTGAACGCGACGCCGTCGGCGCTGGTGAAGTCCAGCTCGTGCGCTTTGCCGGCGGCCGTCAGGGTGATGTGGATGGCCTTCGGGCCTGCCGGGACCTCGGTCTGGTACGCGGCGCGGAACCACAGCACAGGCTGGCCGTCCGCGGTGCTGGCCTCGCGGAGGTCCAGGGCCAGGAGGTCAGGCGCTCCGGAGGCGAAGGGGCAGCCTGGCACAGGGGCGCAGGTGTCAGGCGTGTAGCCTGCCGTGCCGTCGTCATCTTGGAGCACGCGGGTGTCAATCTCGCGCGTCGGGGCCGCGCCGTGGGCGGCGACGATGGGGAGCGAGCAGAGCGCAAGCGCCGCCCAGGAAAACAGCAACCGTTTGTTCACAAATTGACTAAAAATGGCCGAGCCATAAACTTTGTCGTTCTTTGAACTAGACGCCCGACTCAGGGCTCTGTTCGCGTCGCCACGACAAACCCCTTCAAGCCCGCGTTGCCTCGGCAGCGCGATGCGTCCCTGGGCCCTGATTCCGTTCCTGCTCGTCGCGCTGGTGCCAACGGGGGCCGCCCACGGCGTCTTCGAGGCCAGCGAGCTCGAGGTCCACCTCCTCAACGACGAGGGCTCCGACGCCATCGAGCCCTACGGCGGTTACGACATCAACGAGGTCTTCCTCGGCTTCGCCCATGACAACACAGTCGGCCCTGGCGCGGCGGGCGACGGCCTCTACCTTCGCGCGGAGCTGTACGGCGACCGCGCCAACAGCGTCCCCGTCCCGGGCCAGCTGTGGACCGTCTCCTTCACCTTCCAGACCCCGAAGGGCCCGCTCGTGCGCACCCTCAGCACCACGGACGGCCAGACCTTCACGAGCGACTTCGACACCCTCTTGACCGCGACCGACGCGGCCGAGCGGGCCCTCCACGTCCAGCGCGCGTTCGTCTCCTTCCAGCACGCAGGCGTCGCCCCGGGCGATGTCGTCGGCGTCACCTTGGTGGAGTCCCGCGTCGCAGGGGACCTGCGCGACGTCGCCCCTGGAGGCATCCCCGTTCCGGGCACGAACGGCCTCCTGTTCTACGACGACCCCACCGCCATCCCTGGCAAGGGCCTCCTGGTAAAGGAGGTCGTGGCGGCGGCCCCCACCGGCTACGTCGCCGTGACGACGGAGCAGCCCGGCGCAGGCAACATCACCTTCCACGTCCAGAGCGTCCTTGCGAAGGGCGGCCAGCACGTCTACGTCCTGCCGCGCAGCGACACCGGTTGGGGCTACCGTCTCGCCGGCACCACGACCGCTCCGCTGGGCCCGTCGGGCAACCTGACCTTCGGCCTGGTCGTGGACCACGTTGGCTCCGCGCCATTGGATCTGGACATCTTCACCGACGTCGGCGGCCGCACGCCAGTCGCGCTCGACCCCGACGGCACGCTGCATGTCGGCGACCAGACGACCCCCCCGCCGGCCCCGGAAGGCACCGCATCCTCCTCGGCCATCGGGCCGCCCACCGGCCTGCTCCTCGTCGGCCTCGCCGCCCTCGCGCGCCGCCGCGCCGCCTGAGCCGGACCGCCAAGCCTTTGCCCCTGCGCCGGCCTCGCAGGAACGCATGGTCCTGTTCCATGAAGGAATCGCTGTCGTCCTCGTCGGCGGCGTCGCGATCGTCAGCCTCGCGCTCGCCATCCTCGCCGCACGCGCGCAGGAGAAGTCCGGCAACGCGAAGCTCGGCTACGTGAAGTGGGCCTTTGCCCTGTTCTGCGTCAAGAGCCTCGTCACTGGATACGCCCTCCTGCAGGACCCCTCCCAGAGCGCGGAGGTCCCGGCCGACTTCCCGCTCGGCCACGGCCATCTGGAGTTCCTCAACAGCGCGTTCGACCTCGGCATCGTCCTCCTGCTCGTCGCGCCCTTCCTGCGCCGGAGCTGAGACGTCCGCATGGGCGGCCCCCTCGACCTCGACATCCGCCGCCGCATCTACGCGACCATCCAGGCCTACCCCGGCCTCCATGTGAGGGAGCTTGCACGCCAGCTCGAGACCTCCGTCGCCCTCGTCGAGTACCACCTCGCCATCCTCGGCCAGAATGGCCTCGTGCGCGTCGAACGGGACGAGCGCTACGCCCGCCTCTTTGCGAAGGGCGACGCGGCGGCCCCCTCCGCCCGCGAACGCGACGCGCTGGGGGCCCTGCGCGCCAAGCTGCCGCTCCAGATCACACTCTATCTCCTTGACCAGGAGGAGGCCGTGCAGCACAAGCGCATCTGCGACGACCTGGGCCTCGGCAAGAGCAAACTCAGCTTCCACCTGCGCAAGCTGGAGGCGGCCGGCGTCGTGCGCAAGAGCGCGGACGGCCGCTTCGAACCGGCGGACCGCGCGCGCCTCCTGGCCCTCCTGCTTGCGTACCAGCCGACGCCGGACATGCGCACCGAGTTCGCGGACCTGTGGGCCAGCCTGTACGGCTGACGGGCCGGCGTCTCAGCCGAACGTGATGCCCAGCTTGGCGCCGATCTCGTCGTAGGGATCATCTGGGAAGGCGAGGCCCTCCGCGCGCGGCAGGCGGCTGAACCACCGGTACTCCACGACGGCCTCCTTGGGGTCGGGTTTGGTGCCCTCGACGGCCGCGCCAAGTCCGCCCGTGAAGACGTGGCAGATGCCGTTGGGCTTGCGCAGCTTGACGACGTAATGCGGCGACGAGAGCAGGTGGCCGGTCTCCTCGCGGAACTCGCGCAAGGCGCAATGGACGGGGCCCTCGTTGGCCTCAAGCTTGCCGCCCGGCAACTCCCAGCCACGCTTGATGTGGCGCACCATGAGGAACTCGTTTCCCGCGGCGCTGGAGCGGACGGCGACGATGACCGTGTACTCCTTGGCATGCGGCGCGGGGGGTTCAATCATCATGAGTCATTCGTCCTGGTCGCGCAAGTACGTCCCGAGATCCTGCACCGGCTTTACGGCCTCGCGCATCCCCTTGAAGGGGCCGACGACGACGCCGAGGCCGAGGGATTCGCCGCGGCCGTTGCAGACGATGCAGGCGTCGCCGCGCTTGAGGCCGGGCTCGTGCCAGACCACGGAGTCGCCCAGGACGTTGCGGCCGTAGAGGAACAGCTTGGCGGCCTGCTCGGTGACGCGGCAGGTCTGCGCCTTGGTGTGGACGGCGACAAGGGCGGCGCCCTGCAGGTCAAGATGGAACCCGTCGCCTTCGAGGACGCCCAGGGGAAGGCCCGCCGCCTCGGCGCCCGCGAGAAGGTCTTGCGGCAGGCTAAGGAGCGCCTGGCTGGTGAGGACAGCGAACTGGATGCCGTCGCGCTCCACGACGCCGAGGGCGCCCCCCGAGAGGACCTTCATGGAGAGGCCTTTCTCCATGGCCTCGAGGAAACCGAGGACGGCGGTCTCCTCCTCCAGGTTGGCCTGCCTCATAGGGCCCCCTCCGTCCCGCTGCGCGAACCGGAGGGTCCGCCTTCGGCTGCGCCATGCCGCTGCTGCGTCATATCGCGCGCTCCCGCTTGGTGAGCTTGGCGACGAAGAAGCCGAGGGTCGGGTGGACACCCGGCAGGAAGTGGCGGGCGCGGGCCACGGAGGGGTCCAGCTCCAGGCCGGGCCACTGCGTGACGCCGGGGACGAGAGGCACCGAGGCGACGCGGTCGAAGCCGAGCGGCTCGACGCGGTAGCCCTTGCCGACGAGGCGGCTGACCTGGGCCTCGTTTTCCTCGGGCGCGAACGTGCAGGTCGCGTACACAAGCGTGCCGCCCGGCTTGAGGATGCGGTCGGCCGCGTCCACCAGCTCGCGCTGCAAGGCCGCCATCGCGGTGACCTCCTCGGGCTTGCCGTGCCGGCGGTTCTTGTCCTTCGGGATGGTGCCCTCGCCGGTGCAGGGGGCGTCGAGGAGGACGCGGTCGGCCCAGGCCTTGCCGGGCAGCTCCTGCGCCGTGTGGTTGCGCATCACGACGCTTGTGGCGCCGCAGCGCTCGAGGTTGAAGCGGAGGGCGCGCATGCGGTCGGCGTCGGGCTCGACGGCGATGATGGCGCCGCGCTCGCGCAGGCCGCCGCCCGCGAGGTCGCCGGCGACGTGGAGCGTCTTGACGCCGGGGGCCGCGGCGAGGTCGGCCACGATGTCGCCGGGCTGGGCCCCGAGCGCGAGCGGGGCGCTCGCGGAGGCGAGGTCCTGCGGCGTCGTGAGGCCCTGCATGTGCTCGATGGTGGCGCCCGGGCTGATGGGGGCCTGGCGGAGCTTGAGGATGTTCGGGTCCAGCTCGTTGCGGGCGAGGCTGAAGTTCTTCGCCTCAAGGCGCGACAGGACCTCCTCGACGCTGGCGCGCAACGGGTTGGCGCGCAAGTAGCGCGGCGGCCGGTGGAGGAGCCCTTCCAGGACGTCGGCGGGCCGGTCGGTGAGCTGGAGGATGCGGGCGACCATCCAGTCGCTAAATCCGTGCTTGCGGCTCCACTCGCGAATCTTGGGGCCGGCGGCGAAGCGCGCGACGGGGAAGTCCGGTTCAGTCATGGGTCACCACGTTGTCGAGAAGGCCGTTTTGGCTCACGGCGCCGTCCACGCTGCCCTTGGTGTCGCCGGCGAGCGAGGTCCAGGTGCGCATGTCGCTGCGAATCTGGCAGGCGCCTGCGATGTTGACGGGCGGGCAGGTAGTGGACTCCACCTGGGCAATGCCGACCGCGATGAGGTGCGTGCTGCTCTGGCCGTCGTAGCCCGCCTCGCCGAGGATGCGCACCCGCGTGCTCGCCGAGAAGAGCCCGCCGTTGCCGGCGACGGTGCCTTCGAGGGCGAACCACTGGGTCGAGAGGCCGTTGCGCAGCGTGCGGGTGCCGCTCGTCCCTTTGCCCTCCACCTCGATGTGCTGCGCCGCCGTTGCGTTGTCCACGGCGGTGCGCGCGAGGGCCAGAAGCTCCGTCGTGGAACGGCGCGAGCTCTCCCGCAGGCCGAAGAGCTGCAGCACGCCCGGGTAGGGCGGCTGGCTGGAGGGCGAGAACGTGTAGTCCGTCTCCACCGTGTTGGAGCCAAGGAAGCCGCCCGATTGGCCGCCCAGGTCGCTGCGGACCCAGGCGACGCCGCCGCGCGCGACCGCCCCCTCGTCCACGTGGACGCGGTAGGGGTCCAGGCAACCGGGCAGCAGCAACGCCGCCACCAGGAGCCCCACGGTCGCCATCTTCACGCTGGAGCGACGCGCGTCAACCTGATAGGCGCTTGGATGCTCGCAGGGTCATGCTCGAGGTCGAGGTGAAGCTCCCGCTCGCCGACTTTGGACCGGTCCGCGACGCCCTGCGCGCGCTGGGCGCGGCCCCGCTCGGGGTCTCGGACCAGGAGGACACGTTCTTCCGGCATCCCCAACGCGACTTCGCCGCCACGGACGAGGCGCTCCGGCTGCGCAGTGCCGCGGGGACGTTGGAGCTCACTTACAAGGGCCCCAAGCAGGCCGGCGCCGCCAAGGCGCGGCTGGAGCAGACCGTGGCCGTCGTCGAGGACCCGTCGGCCTTGCTCGCCTCGCTCGGGTTCCAGGCCGTTCACCGCGTCCGCAAGCGGCGCGAGTCCCATCGGCTCGACGGCCTGGGCGTGGAGGTGGCCCTCGACCAGGTGGACGGCGTCGGCTCCTACGTCGAGGTCGAGGCAATGGGGACCGACGCCGAAGAGGCGCGGCGGCGCATGGCGGAGGCGGTCCGGCGGCTCGGCTTGGACGGCGTCCGCCCGGAGCGGCGCAGCTACCTCGAGATCCTTCTCGCCGCTCAGACGCGGGTGTAGGTCCCCTCGACCGGGACCTTGAGCACCTTGCTGATGGTGCAGCTCTTGTCCGTGAGCCGGAGCAGCGTGGCGAGGGCATCATCCGCGACCGACGCCGGCGCGGCGAGGCGGAATCGGACGCGGATGGCCGCGATGTCGCCGTCCAGGAAGCCGAGCTCGCCCTCGAGGGAGACGACGCGGGCCTCGACGCGGCGCTTGGCCGCGACCTTGACGAACGTGCTGTTCTGGCAGGCGAGCAGACCCGCGAGCAGCAGCTCGGAGGCCATCGGGCCGGTGTCCTTGCCGCCGGAGGCCTCGGGCTTGTCCTGGACGATCGTGTGGCGGCGCGCCTTCACCGTCACGGCGACGGGGCTGGTGGGGGTGGCGGTGGCGAGCTCCAAGTCCATGCGGCGCTGAGCCCAGGGCGAGTGAAAAGGCGTTCCTAAGGGGTGGGCGCGGCCGCGGTCTTGCCATGCTCGCCGTTGGCGTCGGGCGGAGCGCGGGCACCCGCGAGCAAGCGCATCAGGCGCGTCTCGTTCCATCCCGTCGTGACGCGGATGTGCTTGGGGGCGGAGGCGTCCAGCTCGGCGTCGCCGGTGTCGATGTGGAGCCCTTTGAGCCCCAGGAGCTTCTCCGGCGGGGCGACGACGCGGATGTTTTCCCACCCGACTTTGCGCAGGATGGCGGGCGTGAACATCTGCGTGCCGCGTCCCAGGAGCATGCCCTGGCCGCCGATGGTGGAGAGCACGATGCGGACGGCGCCGCCCTTCGTCTGCTGCTCCGCCACGAGCGCCTCGATGCGGTGGGCGTCCAGGTCGGCCTGCACGATGCGGGAGCCGGTGATGCCGTCCACCCCCAGGAGCGTGGGCTTGCCCCAGAACTGCGCCTTCACGGCCTGGCAGACGGAGCCGGCGCCGACGAAGGTGAGCGCGTCGGTGTCCCATTCGCGCAGGACCTGCTCGACGAGGGGGCCCATCGGCGTCTCGTGCGAGGTGGCGACCTTGCCGTCCTGGATGGCGGGGCTGAGCGGGACCTTGAGGTTCCCGGTGAGGGTGATGTCCACGTCGCCGGCGCGGTACGCCTCCTCGTCGAGGTCAGTGGTGTCGCGCAGGATGGTCTCGAACCCGGGCCGGAGCTGCGCCACGAGCCAGGCCGCCTCGGCGACGTCGTGCGTGTACACGGGGCTGGTAATCTTGACGCCGGCGGGGACGCCGAGGCAGGGCGTCCCGGTACCGACCGCCTTGCTGACGTCGGTCGCGGTGCCGTCGCCGCCCAGGAAGCACAGAAGGTCCACCTTGGCGTCGCGCAAGGCGGTGGCGGCGCGCACCGTGTCGTCGCGCGTCGTGTCGCCCATCACGAGCTTGGCGTCGCCCAGAACCAGGCGGGCGGAGCGGATGTGGTCGCCGCCCATCGCGCCGGGGACCGTGACCCACTCGACGGCGTCGCCCACGAGCTCGACGAACTTGCGCGCCCGCTCGGGGGCGGTCGGGGCGTAGCCGGCGGCGAGCGCCTCGCGCCAGTGGCCGTCCGAACCCTTGAGGGCGGCGGGGCCCCCAAGGCCGGCAACCGGGTTGACAAGCAGCCCAACACGCAACTTGGTCATCGCACGCTCGACGGCCGACGATTGCGGCGGGGGAGATGACCGTTTCCAGGCGGGGCCGTCATGCCTCGAGGCGGGCCAAGGTGTGCCAGCGCAGCACCAGTTTCTTCGCGGCGGTGGCCTCGTCGAGGCGTTTCACGGGCGTCGTGTGCGGCGCGGCGTGGACGAGGGCGGGGTCCTCGGCGGCGATGGCTTGGACGGCCGCGATGAAGCGGTCCAGCTCGTCCTTCGTCGCGGACTCCGTGGGCTCGAACATGATGGCCTCGGGCACGAGGAGCGGGAAGTAGACCGTCGGGGCGTGCAGGCCGTAGTCGAGGAGGCGCTTGCCGACGTCGCCGGCGGTGATGCCGGTGCGCTTCTTGAGGCCGGACGCGGAGGCGACGAACTCATGCATGGAGCGGCCGGGGTGCGGGAAGTCGAGGATGCCCTTGAGACGCTCCTTGACGTAGCTCGCGTTCAGGCAGGCAATCTCGGCCGCGCGGGTGATGCCGTCGCCGCCGAGCATGCACATGTAGCTGTAGGCGCGCACGAGGGCGGCGCCCTGCCCGTAACCAGCCTTGATCTTGCCGACCGACTGCGGGTGCCTCTCCATGCCTTCCGTCGTGAAGTCGCCGGCGGTGCGCTTGACGATGCGGGGCACGGGAAGGAACGGCTCCAGGCGCTTCTTCACGCCGATGGGGCCCGCGCCGGGGCCGCCGCCGCCGTGGGGGACTGCGAACGTCTTGTGCAAGTTGATGTGGACGATGTCGAAACCCATGTCGCCGGGGCGCGCCTGGCCCGTGATGGCGTTGAGGTTGGCGCCGTCGTAGTACAGCAGGCCGCCCGCCTCATGGATGATCTTCTGGATCGTCTGGATGTTCTTCTCGAAGATGCCGACCGTGTTCGGGTTGGTCAGCATGAAGCCGGCCGTCTTGGGGCCGACGGCGGCCTTGAGGGCGTTGAGGTCCACGAGGCCGTCGGGGCCCGAGGGAATCTCGACGACCTTGTAGCCCGCCATGCTCGCTGTGGCCGGATTCGTGCCGTGGGCGGTGTCAGGGAGGACGATCTCGTCGCGGTGGCCTTCGCCGCGAGCCTCGTGGTAGGCGCGCATCACGAGGAGGCCGAGGAACTCGCCGTGGGCGCCGGCCGCGGGCTGGAGAGACACGGCGTCCATGCCGGTGATTTCGGCGAGCCAGCGCTCAAGCTCCCAGAAAATCTCGAGGCTGCCCTGGAGGGTGCGCGGGTCCTGGCTCGGGTGGACGAGGTTGACACTGGAGAGGGTGCCCATCTCGTCGCACGCCTTGGGGTTGTGCTTCATCGTGCAGGAGCCGAGCGGGTAGAGCGCGGTGTCGTTGCCGAAGTTCTTCTGGCTGAGCTTGGTGAAGTGGGCGACCGTCTGCGGCTCGCTGAGGCCGAAGTCGCCGTCGGTGCCGGGGTTCCAGCGTAGCGCGGCGGGGATGCGGCTCGCGGCGAGGCGCTCGTCGGCGGGGCCTTGCCAGGTGCCGGTCTGGCCGGGGCGGGCCTCCTCGACGACCAGGGGGACCTCGTGCGGGATGACCATCAGGCTGACGCCGGCGGTCGGCGTGCGGAGGACGGGCGCGGCGTGGGGCTTGGTCATCATGCCCTCACCGCCTTGAGCTGGGGCTTGACGGCCTCGGCGAGGCGCGCGTAGTCCTCGTCGTTGTGGATGGGCGTGCTGCCCCACAGGAGGCAGTTCTTGAGCGCGAAGACGTCGGCCTCGAGCGGGTGGCCGGCGTGGACGCCCGCCTTGAGGGCCTGCTCATGGAGCGCCTTCGGGTCGGCCGTGTGGGTAACGAACTCGTTGTAGAAGGCGCCCGTGAAACGGCGGCTGAAGCCGGCGGCCGCGAGCGCAGACTCCAATTTGACGCCGGCTTCCAGGTTCTGCAGGCCCATGGCGCGCAGGCCGGTGCGGCCGAGCATGGTCAGGTGGATGGCGGCCTGGTTGGCAATCAGCGCCTCATTGGAGCAGATGTTCGAGGTCGCCTTGGCACGGCGGATGTGCTGCTCGCGCGCCTGGAGCGTCATGACGAAGCCGCGCTTGCCGGACTCGTCCTTGGTGGCACCGATGATGCGGCCCGGCATCTTGCGCACGATGGCCTCCGTCGCGCAAAGCGTTCCAAGCAGCGGGCCACCGAGGGCGGGGGCGCCGCCGAAGCAGGAGCCCTCCGCGACGACGATGTCCGCGCCGAGCGTGCCGGGCGGGGCGACGACGCCGAGGCTCGTCAGGTCCACGCCCATGACGAAGAGGGCGCCCGCCGCGTGGGCAAGCTCGCCGACCCGTTTGGCTTCCTCCTCGAAGACGCCGAAGTGGTTCGGGTTCTCCAAGTAGACGCCGGAGACGTCGGGGCCGAGCTTGGACTGGAGGCTGGCGAGGTCGCTGCGGCCGGTCTTGGCGTCGTAGCCGTACGTCTCGACGACGATGCCGGGCCCCCTCGTGTAGTTGTGGAGGATGCTGCGCTTCTCCCAGCTCAGGTGCTCGGGCACGAGGAAGCGCATGCGGTCGTTGACGCGCGTCGCCATGAGGGCGGCCTCGCCGAGCGCCGTCGGCTGGTCGTACATCCCCGCGTTGCTGACGTCCATGCGCGTGATGTCGCACATCAACGACTGGTACTCGAAAATGACCTGCAGGAGGCCCTGGCTGACCTCGGGCTGGTACGGCGTGTAGCTGGTGATGAACTCCTGCCGGTGCGCCACGGCGCGCACCGCGGCGGGGACCAGCTGCGGCTTGAGGCCGCCGCCGAGGAAGTTTGGCATCTGCTCGTACGACTTGTTCTTCGCGAGCAGCGTTCGCAGGCGGCGCGCCATGTGCCGCTCCGGCTCGGCCGGGGGTAGCTTGAGCCCCTGGATGCGCAGGGCGGCGGGGATCTCCAAGAAGAGGTCCTTAGCGGAGCGCACGCCCACCGTGGCCGCCATCTCGGCTTCCAAGGAGTCGTTGGGGATCAGATGCACGGCGCGCCGAGCCTGGAGGCCACCTTAAGGCCAGCGCGGACCCGGACGCCGGCGGGACCCGTCGTGCCTAGTGGAGGGTGGCCGTATACTGCGCGGCGGACAGCAGCGCCTTCGCCTGGGCCGGGTCCTTCAGCTTGACCCGGATGAGCCAGCCCTTGCCGTAGGGGTCCTCGTTGAGGGTCTCGGGGGACTCGTCCAGGCTGCCATTCACGTCGAGGACGGTGCCGGCGATGGGCATATAGAGGTCGCTCACCGACTTGACGGACTCGACGACGCCGAACTCCGCGTCCACCTCGAACGTCTCGCCCTTCTTGGGCAGCTCGACGTACACGATGTCGTTGAGCGCCTCCTGCGCGTGGTCCGTGATGCCGATGAGGGCCTCGCCGCCCGTGACCTTGACCCACTCGTGGCTCTTGGAGTACAGCAGGTCGGCGGGCGTGTTGCTCATGGCGCGTGCGACCGGGCCGCGCCATTTCAGCGCTTTCATCTCCAGGCCCGCGCCCTCGCCACGGTCTGCGCGCGCCACGAAAGGGCCAAGAACCCCCTCCAAGTCGCGCGCCCTGTAGGCGGATGCCTACTGGCGCCCCAATCCGACCGGATCGGGACTTAGTCTAGCTCGGTTAGGCGCCAGACTGTAAATCTGGAGTAGGCCGGTTCAAATCCGGCAGTCCCGACTGGAAGGCCCCCGGGCCCGTGCGGCATCCACCGCCCCTTCTTTGGAATCCCCAAGCGAAGGCCAGGTCGGGCCCCCATGGACCGCCTTTGTCCGTGCCGCTTGGTGACGCCGTCCGCCTCCTGTTGGGGCGCGTTGTTTGCACCTCGATGGCCGCCCCAGGAGAGGCCTCCTGGAGGCCCCTGCGCGGGGGGTCGGATTCCCCTCCTGGACCCCTCCTGTTGCGATTCGGTAGGGTTATAGAGACGGCATCACCGTTGCACCCCTGGCGGGATGCCACTATGCCCTACGAACACAAGACCAAGAAGGGAGTCTACCACCTCGCGACCCGCAGCGTCGAGCTGAAGGGTGGCCGCAAGCAGCAGATCTACTTCTTCTGCAAGATCGGCGCCAAGCTGAAGCCTGGCTGCAAGTGGTCCGAGATGCCGGCCGGCAAGAAGGTCGGCATCAACCAGCGCACCGGCCTGCCGTTCCTCGCGAACAAGTAAGCCTCAGCGACTTCCCTCTTCCCCTTCCTTCTCGTTCTTTTCTTCAGGTTTTCCTCGTTTCGACGCGAGAGCCTTCACCACCGACGCGGCAAGCCCCGTCGTGGCAGCCGCTACCGGAACGAGCACGAAGACAATCCAGCCGGCCTTGGGCTCCGCGAGCAGGCTCCGGCTCGCGAGCACCACGAGAAGGAATCCAACCAGCACCACGAGGGCCGCCGGGAGCCCGACCGCGCGGGCCAGAAGCACGACCACGAGCGGACCGGCCAGCAGCAAGAGGCCCCACAGCGCCCCGCCCGCGATGAGGAGACGCCCCAGCACGACGGCGCCCATGAAGACGGCGACGAGGGCGAGCGCGAACCCGACAGGCTTCCCGGCCACGTCTCCGCGACGCCGCGGGCGGCTAAGGGCTTCGGGTCGCCAAACCTTCATGGCCCCCGCACCCATCGCACCGCGTGGAAAACGCCCCGCTGCGCGCCAGCTCGTTCATCGTCGGTGGCATCTTCATCAGCGTCTGGCTCTACGTCCTCCTGTTCGTGCGCCCTTCCGAGGGCATCCACGTGGGGACCTGGGCGTTCTGGGGCCTGGTCGGCTTCGCCATCGCAGGCGGGACCTACGCCGCGAAGGTCGCCAACGAGCGCGTCCGCATCGTCGTCTGGGTCGCGCTCGGCATCGCCATCGGCCTTCTCGGGCTGGCCGCCATCGACCGCCAGGTTGGCGAGGCGTTCGCCGCCCTCTTCACGTTCGTCGGAGGCGGCCTCATCGCCGTCGCCCTCCCCGCCCCGACCGGCGCCCGCGCCATGCCGCGCGAGAACGCCGACGGGTGACCCCCCAGCCCCGAATAGGCCCCATTCTGTTTCCCGGACGCCCTCGCGGGCGGCCGGCAAGCGGCATCCGACTACGCGTCCTGACGGACTTGCATCCCAGGGCCGGTGGCACGTTTCAGCAACTCCGGCCGCGACGTCGAGGGCAGACCCCTCTCATCCCATGCGGCCGGCTGTGTCGTTTCTGCGCCCCGACGGACCGTCTCCAGTCCACCCGTTCTCGAGCCCTGTTTCCTTGTCGGAGATGTGGGGACCTTCCTCAGCTCCCTTGCGGGTACCGTCGGCCGCTCTGGGGCGAGGGGGTCAAGACTACCAGGACCGACCTCCTTCTTGAGCCAACCGGCGCACCCAAACGCCTTTGCGGGACCGTCATTGGGCGGCCCATGCGCATCCTTCCCCTGGTCGTGGTCGTCCTCCTGCTCGCCGGCTGCGCCTCGAGCAGCAGTCCCTCGTCCACCTCCTCCACGTCCGCTTCTGGGGCCTCCTCGTCGGCTTCGATCAAGCCGGTCGTCGTGGTCCCGCCCACGGACACGCTGCACTTCCTCGCCAACGCCAACCTGACGGCCAAGGCACCCAAGTCCAACGGCGATCCGAACCAGACCGCCCTCGCGGCCTCCGGCTTCGGCCCCGGCGGCGGAGGCGGGCAAGGGGGCGGCACGAACGGTCGCTGGGAGCATCCGCTCGCCGCGGACGAGACCTTCGCTGGCTACGAGGCGCACATCTGGGTCAGGGTCACCGACCAGCTTGTCGCCGCGCCCGACTCCCCGTTCGGCTGCGCTTGGAGCCTCGGCATCAGCGTCCGCGCCGCGGGGGCCGGCAATAACCAAGGATCGTCCAAGGTCCAATACACGGCGGCCTGCAGCGGCCCCGCCGGGCCGACCATCCAGCCCGGCGACTACGAGCTGGTCTTCCACGCCGACGCCCCGAACTCCGGCACCGGCGTCGCGCCCGGCGATGTTCTGCGCCTGCAGCTCGCGCGCACGGGCACCAGCCCGACGCCGAACAACTCCGTCGTCGTCCTCAGCGGCACCACCGCGTTCGACAGCCGCGTCACATTCTCCGGCCTCAAGGAACCCGGAACATGAAGGAAGCGCTAGCCAACTTCTACCACAAGCACCGCGTGTTGCGCCCCACGACCGCGGCGCCCGGCCCCGAGGTCCCCGTCGAGCTTGTCTGCTTTGACATGGACGGCGTCCTCATCGACGTCGGCTCCAGCTGGGTCATGGTCCACAAGCATTTCGGCGTCCAGAACGAGGCGAGCCTGGTGGCCTACCTGAACGGCGAGTTCGACGACAAGGAGTTCATCCGGCGCGACGCGGCGCTCTGGCTCAAGCTGAAGCCCAAGCTCACGCGCGGGGACCTGGAGCACATCTTCCGCACGCCGCCCTTCATGGCCGGCGTCGAGCGCACCATCGAGACCCTCAAGGCGGAGGGCGTCGAGGTCGCCATCGTCTCCGGCGGTGTGGACGTCATGGCCGAGGCCGTCGCGAGGCGCCTCGGCATCCCGCGCGTGGCCGCCAACGGCTTCGTGTACGACGCGAGCGGCCACATCACGGGCGAAGGAGTCGTGCGCACGCCGCTCAACGACAAGGCGCTCCCGGTCGTCCGCTTCGCGCGTGAGCTGGGCGTCCCTCTCGAGCGCGTCCTTTGCGTAGGCAACTCCCTGCCTGACGTCAGCATGTTCGAGGTCGCCGGCCGCAGCATCGCCTTCCACCCCGAGGACAACTACACGCGCGACCATGCGACGTGGACGCTCGAGGACGGACCGTTGGACCAAATCCTCCCGCTCGTCCTTGGCACGGCCCGCTAGGCCCAGACATCGAGGGCCGTGACGCGGCCATCCTGGTCCCACGCCAGCACGGCGGCCCCGTGCGCGGCAGAGGTGCGCCACTGCAGGAACACTAGGTTGCGCTTCACCGCGAGATCCTCGACGGCGGCGCCCTGCAGGAGGCGCGCCAGAGCGTGCGCGCTCGCCGGCTGGCCGTCGCGGCGTCCGGCGCACACAGGGGCGAGGAAGCCGTCCGCATCGCCGCAGGCCAGGAGCTCCCGCGTCCGCGCCGCCAAGTCCATGCGGTCGCACCAGGGCCCAGGTTTATTCCTGCTTTGCCTGTGGCGCCCCTGATGCTCCAGGTCCTTCCCGTGACCGCGCCCGACAAGGCCGACTGCCTCCTCGTCGGCGTGGACGACAAGCGCAAGGCGCCTGGACTCAAGGCGTTCGGAATCCAAAACGACGCCGCTGCGGCCGCCCTCGCCGACGCCAACGTGCCCCTCGCCTTCAAAGCGGTCCGCTCCTTCCCACACGGCAAAGGCTGGCTTCTCCTCGTCGGGCTCGGCGACCCGAAGAAACTGACCCAGGAGAAGATCGGCACGCTTGCCAACCTCGGCGCGCGCGCCGCCGGGGCGCTTGGATGCAAGGTCGCCGCTACGAGCCTGGTCCTCGACACCTGGAAGGACGCCGCCGCGACGCAGGCCGTCACGCAAGGCGCCCTCATCGGAGCCCTCGACTTCGACCAGTGGAAATCCAAGAAACCCGAGACCGCCGCCGACCCGACGGCCGCGAAGAAGGACCCCGATGCCGGAAAGCTCCAGACGCTCCAGGTCCTCCTGCCCGCCGGCGCCGCCGGGACCGCGGCGCGCAAGGCCGTCGAGCGCGCCCTCCTTGCCGCCGAGGCCGTGAACGACTCGCGTCTGCTCTCCAACACGCCCGCAAACGTCGCCACCCCCGCGTGGATGGCGGAGCAGGCCAAGGCGCGCGGCACCAAGCACGGCTTCGCGGTCGCCGTCAAGGGCCGCGCCGAGCTGCGCCGCGAAGGCTTCGGCGCCCTCTGCGGCGTCGCGCAGGGGTCCCTCAACGAGGAGAAGCTCGTCACGATGGACTACCACCCGAAGGGCGCCAAGAAGACGCTCGTCGTCGTTGGCAAGGGCGTCTGCTTCGACTCCGGCGGCATCAGCCTGAAGCCGGGCGACAAGATGTGGGAGATGAAGTACGACAAGATTGGCGCCTGCAACACCATCGCCCTAATGGGCGTCCTGAAGCGCCTGGGCGTCAAGCACCGCGTCGTCGGCATCACGCCGCTCGTCGAGAACCTCCCCAGCGGCGCCGCGCAGCGCCCCGGCGACATCGTCACCGCGAAGGACGGCACCACGATCGAGGTCCTCAACACCGACGCCGAGGGGCGCCTTATCCTCGCCGACGCCATGGCGCACGCGCGCACGTTCGAGCCGGACTGGATCATTGACATGGCGACCCTCACCGGCGCCTGCGAGGTCGCCGTCGGCCCCACCCACGTCGCCATCATGGGCAACCAGGACAAGTTCGCGCAGCAGCTCGTGGCGGACTCCCGCGCCGCCGGCGACAAAGGCTGGCACTTGCCACAAGGCGAGGAGTTCGACGAGGCCAACAAGGGCGCCTATGCAGACTTGCAGAACATCAGTCTCACCAACCGCGCCGGCAGCAGCATCGGCGGCTCGTTCATCAAGCACTTCGCCAAGGACACGAAGTGGGCCCACCTTGACATCGCCAGCAAGGCGTGGACGGCGGGCGTGGACTACTTCGCCAAGGGCCCCACCGCGGCCGGCCTGCGCATCGTGCTGCAGCGCATCCTGGAGGAGTAGGTTGACCCCGCGCGCCCAGGTCAAGGACGCCTTGCTCGAAATCCTGGCGATGCGGCGCCTGAACCTGCTGGGCCCACGCCGCCGCTTGCGCCGGCTCTACTTCCAGCTCCGCGCCGACGGCATGGGCGGCCGCGCTGCGCGCGCCCTCGTCAAGCGCGCCCGCAAGGCACTGCCTGGCTTGCGCGACGAGCCGAAAGGGATGGGCGTCGCGCTCGATCTCATCCT
Source organism: Thermoplasmata archaeon (assembly GCA_023269235.1). Lineage (GTDB taxonomy): Archaea > Thermoplasmatota > E2 > JACPAO01 > JAHFTW01 > JAHFTW01. The sequence goes on along the minus strand of JAHFTW010000001.1, from coordinate 304,690 downwards.
CGGCTGACCCTCAGCATTCCTCAGGGCAAGGGCGCTTGGGCCGCAACCGCGAGCATCCACCGGCTCCGTCGGCCGGCCACGCCATCCTTCGTGCGCCAGGCGGCGTCGAAGGCGTCCAGGTCCATCTCCGTCGCGGGACCCGTCCATGGGTCTTGGAGCAGGATGCGTCGTGGGCCGATGCGAAGGACGACCGCGTAGTGGTCGGTGGCCTCGACCTGCAAATGGTAAAGGATCAACACGACCCGACCGGAGGCCATGCAGTTTCGGATCGTGTCCAGGCGCGTGTCCGTGTCAAACTCCTGCACATTGAGCCCGAGGTCGGTCATGAACTGCCGCAGCCGCCGCTGCCGGGTGCCGATCTGTTCGTTCGAGCGCAACGCCTGGGCGAGGTCGTTTTCCTCGAGGGCCACGCCGGCGACCGCCTCGAGGACCATGCGAAGGGAGGCGGCTCCGCACGTGTATTCGGTCTCCTGGAAGTGGTGCGGAATGGCGACGGACGACCACGTCCGGTCGGCCGGCTTCGCGGCCCCTGTGCGGTCCGTCGGGGCGCCTCCCCCGGTTTCTTCCACGCTCAAGGGATGATCCAGGAGGCTTTCAGGCCCGCCAACACCGCCTAAATACCAAGAGGCAGTCGAAGGCGCCATGGTCATGGAAGGCCTCGGCGACTCCCTCAGGTCCACCCTGAAGAAGCTCGCCAACGCCGGCCACATCGACGCGGCGCTCATCAAGGAGGTCGCCCGCGACATCCAGCGCGCGCTCATCTCGGCCGACATGAACGTGCGGCAGGTCCTCGCGCTCAGCAAGGTCATCGAAAAGCGCGCCCTGGAAGAGAAGCCACTCGCGGGTATGTCGAACCGCGAGCACGTCATCCAGATTGTCCACGACGAGCTCGTCAAGATCCTCGGCGCCCCGCGCCAGATTCCGCTCAAGAAGCAGACCATCATGATGGTCGGCCTGTACGGCCAGGGCAAGACGACGACCACGGGCAAGCTCGCGCTCCACTTCAAGAAGAAGGGCATGCGCGTCGCCGTCATCGCCGCGGACGTCCACCGCCCCGCCGCGCACGACCAGCTCAAGCAGTTGGCCGACAAGGTCCAGGTCGGCTTCTACGGTGAGAAGGGCGAAACGGACGCCGCCGGAATCGTCACGCGCGGCCTGGCCGAGCTGAAGAAGAAGACCGACATCGTCATCGTGGACACCGCCGGCCGCGACAAGCTGGAGGACTCGCTCATCGAGGAGATGAAGCAGATCTTCACGGCCGCCAAGCCGGACGAGAAGTTCCTCGTTATGGACGCCGCCGTCGGCCAGCAAGCCGAATCGCAGGCGAAGGCGTTCCACGACGCCGTCCAGGTCACCGGCGTCATCATCACCAAGCTCGACGGCACCGCGAAGGGCGGCGGCGCCCTCTCCGCGGTCGCCGCCACGCAGGCCCCGGTCGTCTTCATCGGGACGGGCGAGCACGTGGACGAGCTGGAGGCCCTTGACCCGAAGCGTTTCATCGGCCGCCTGCTCGGGATGGGCGACCTGGAGGCCCTCCTCGAGAAGGCCAAGGCCGCGACCGAGGGCACCGACGCCGACAAGATGGCGCGCAAGATGCTCAGCGGCCGCTTCACCCTCGACGACATGCGCCAACAGATGGACATGGTCGCCAAGATGGGCCCGCTCGGCAAGGTCGCCTCGATGCTCCCCGGCCAGATGGGCCAGATGCTCCAGGGCCGGGACATGGAGGGCACGCAAGTCAAGATGCGGACCTACCGCGTCATCCTTGACTCCATGACGCCGCAAGAGCGCGAGGAGCCGAACCTGATCAAGGCGCCTCGCATCGGCCGCATCGCGCGCGGCTCTGGCCGCACCACGAACGAGGTGCGCGAGCTGCTGAAGTACTACGAGACCACGAAGGGCATGATGAAGGGCTTCGGCAGCAACCGCAAGCTGCAGAGGCAGATGATGCGCGGCATGCCCGGGCAACGCGGCGGCGGCATGGCCGGCGGACGCTGAACGCCGTGCGCCGCTTCATCACCGTCTCCCACACGGGCGACTCTTCCGGCAACTGGACGCTCAACGACCTCGCCGCCGGCGCCGGCCGCGTGGACCTGCTGTGCCGCAACATCCAGTCCGCGTTCTTCCTCAGCCACGGCCTGCGCGAGGACGTCGAGTTCTATGCAGTGTTCGCGGCCTCACCCGTGCGCCAGAAGACCGTCCGCATCCAGGGCTCCGCCATCCAGATGCTCCACCCGGACGAGCGCTCCACGGCGGCGCGGCTGCAGCAGGCGCTCGTCGCGTCGTGGTCGGTTCCCGACTGGAAGGACGTGCAGAAGGGGCTCTCCGTCGCGGCCTTCGGACTCGAGGAGCTGCTCGCCGACCTCAAAGGCAAGGGCACGCTCGTCCTCCTCGACCCGAAAGGCGAGCCGGTCGAGTCGTGGACGCCGCCGGTGGACCCCATCTTCCTACTCTCGGACCATGTCCCGTTCACGAAGGCCGAGTACGCGCAGCTCGACGGCATCGGCGCCCAGCGCGTCAGCCTCGGGCCGCACTGGTACCACGGCAACCACGCCATAGCCATCATCCAGTGGCAAGTGGACAAGCACCAGGCACCAGTGTCCGCGGACGCGCGGAGCCGCAAGCTCGCCTGATTCAGGCGAAGCGGCGGCGGCTCGCGACGAGCGCCGCGCCGACGAGAGCCAGGAACGGCAGCGGGAGCGGCGAGGTCTTCGACGAGACGGCCGGACTTGTCGACGCGGAAGCCCCGACGAGGCCCGGGATGGTCAGGATCTTGGTCACCGTGGCCGCCGCGGCGCCGCCCGCCTTCGGGGCAAGGGTGGCGATGAACGTGAGGTCCGCGGTCTTGGCGCCGTCCCGCGTGAACGTCGCGTTCCAGCTCCGCGTGAGCGTCGTCTTATTCGACGCAGCCGGGGAGAACAGGGTCTCGCCCGCGGGGAGGCCGGAGACCTTGCCGGTGCTGGCGGTGGCCGCGAGGGTCAGCCGGGTCGCGGCGTTGGCGGCGTAGGTGAGGCGAACCGGGACGGTGGTGAGGTTGCCGACAGTCATAGTCGGGCCGACGACGAGCGTGGCGTTGGCGAAGTAAGCGACCGTGGCCGCCAGGCCGACGCTCGCCCCCGGCGTCGCCCCGCCGCCAAGGTAGGAGGTGACGAGCAGGGTGAGGTTGGTCAGTCCGGGCGCGTTCGGGCCGGCGGTGAGGGTGAGCTTGGCGTCGGCGCGCACCAACGCAAGCGGGACGGCGGTCGGGTCGCACTGCGCCGAGGCGAAGGGGACCGTCTCGCCCAACCCGGTGATGGTGGTCGAGGAGTCGGGCATGAGGCCGACGGCGACCGTGTCCTGACCTTGGAGTTCCTGGGGCACGACCTCGGCGCAGGGCTCACTCAAGTGGACGGTGACGGTCGTGGGGACGCCGACGACAAGCGGGGCCGCGAGGGGATCGACGGTGGCGGTGACATGGGCGGACGCGGAGGCGGCGAGGGCCAGCAGCGTGGCGACGGCGAGCAGGGACTTGCGCATGCGGCCCGCCAGTTTTGTCAAGCCTTGAACTTTGTCGTTCTTTGAACACCGTCGATGGCGTCCCAGGGCCCGCCTCAACCGACCGTGAAAGTCTCGTCGGCGCCCCACCAGTTGGTGGTGACGTTGTCCTTGGTGACGCGGGCGTGGCCGCGCAGGTGGTAGACGCCAGCCGTCTGCGGGGCCTTGCAGGTCGCCGTGAAGGTTTGAGGGAGTTTGCCGCCCGAATGCGTGCAGGTGGAGGTGTAGACGCTCGTCGACGGCGTCGCGGTGCTGTTCTTGCCGAAGTGGGCGCCTGCGTGGTCCGTCATGCTCTCGACCGACCCGGCAACCTTGACGATGACCTGGAACGTCGAGCCGGGGGCGACGGCGGCCGTGGGGACCCCAGTGGTCGTGATTGTGTAGGTCGTCGCGTCAAGCGTGAGGGCGACAGGGGTCTCGGCCATGCAGCCGGCGAGCGTGACGAGGGCGAGGAGTGCCAGGATGCGCACAGGACCGGCAGGCGGGTGCCGGGTCAAGGCCGTTGCGCGTTGGGGCCTTGCACGGGTGCGAAGGACGGCATGAACCTTTTCCAGCATTGGAACACTACGCGTGATTTTATTTTCATGCGTCCTGGGCTACCCTTAAACCGGAAGCGCGTGTCGCAGGGCCCGAAGCGCATGGCGGAGCCCCTGACCCTGCTCGAGAGCAAGAAGAAGGACCTCGGTCTCGACCTCTCCGACACCGACCTCAAGCGCCTGCACACCACGATGGTGCGCATCCGCAAGATGGACGAGAAGCTCATCCTGCTCCAGCGCCAGGGCCGCATCGGCTTCTACCTCAGCTGCCTCGGCCAGGAAGCGTGCCACATCGGCGCCGCGTACGCCCTCAACGAGGACGACTGGCTCTTCCCGCACTACCGCAACCCCGGCACCCCGCTCCTGCGCGGCGTCTCGATGCTGCGCATGGTCAACCAGTGCTTCGGCAACGTCGCCGACGAGATCAAGGGCCGCCAGATGCCCGTCCACTACTCCTTCAAGGACATCAACTTCTTCTCCATCAGCTCGCCGCTCGGCACGCAGATCGTCCAGGCCGCCGGCGCCGCGTACGCGATGAAGCTCAGGGGCACGAAGCAGGTCGCCATGACCAGTTTCGGCGACGGCTCCAGCTCGGAGATCGACTTCCACAGCGGCCTCAACATGGCGGCCGTCACCAAGTCGCCCTGCATCTTCATGCTGGAGAACAACCAGTGGGCCATCTCGGTCCCGACCGCCAAGCAGTCGGCCAGCGAGTCCTACGCCATCAAGGCGGCCGCCTACGGCATGCCCGGCATCCAGGTGGACGGCAACGACATCCTAGCCGTCTACAAGGTCACCGCGGACGCCGTCGAGCGCGCCCGCAACGGGGAGGGTCCGACGCTCATCGAGCTCGTCACCTTCCGCATGAGCGCGCACAGCACCTCGGACGACCCGAGCCGCTACTGCCCGCCCGAGGAGTTCACGAAATGGGCCGCCAAGGACCCGCTCAAGCGCTTCGAGGCGTACCTCCTGCGCAACAAGGTTCTGACCCAGGCCGAGATGGACGCCGTCGCCAAGGCCGCGGTCATCGAAGTGGACTCCGCCGTCCGGGAGGCCGAGAAGAACGGCCCCATGCCGCCGCCGGAGACGATGTTCGAGGACGTCTACGAAAACATCCCCGACATCTTGAAGGACCAGCAGGCCGCGATGATGAAGGACTACAGGGAGCACGGACTCCCGGGGGCGCATTGATGGCACGGGCCCCTCGCACGGCCGCACAATGGCGCCGCGACGTCGCCCGCTTGGCCACAGGCGGCATCTTTGGTATTGCCTTCGTCAACGTGGTGGACTGGATTAACACCGGACACTGGCCCATCACGCTCGGTTACGAGATTTACGTCCTGCTTGGCGCGCCTCTTGCCATCTGGGACTACATGGCCACGCGGATGGGCACCCAGGGGGCCAGCGCCTAATGCTGGCGGTCGCTCTTTTGGCCAAACTCGCTCTTGCTGCGGGCGGCTGCGTTCTTTTCCTCAAGTGCACGGGGTGCTTCTAACATGACCGTCATGACTCTCATCCAAGCCGTCACGCACACGCTCGACCAAGCCATGGGCCGCGACTCCAACGTCGTCATCCTCGGCGAGGACGTCGGCAAGAACGGCGGCGTCTTCCGCGCCACCGACGGACTCTGGGCCAAGTACGGCGACGCCCGCGTCCTCGACACGCCGCTCAACGAGTCCCTCATCGTCGGCGGAGCCATCGGCATGGCCCTCTACGGCCTGCGCCCCGTCCCCGAGATCCAGTTCCAGGACTTCATCTTCCCCGCCTTCGACCAGATCGTGTCCGAAGCCGCGAAGATCCGCTACCGCAGCGGCGGCCAGTACTCGGTCCCCATGGTCATCCGCACCCCCTACGGGGGCGGCATCCGCGGCGGCCACTACCACAGCCAGTCCGGCGAGGCCTACTTCGCCCACACGCCCGGCCTCCAGGTCGTCATCCCCTCCAACCCCGTGGACGCCAAGGGCCTCCTCCACGCGAGCATCGCCTCGAACGACCCGGTCATCTTCATGGAGCCGAAGAAGATCTACCGCGCCGTCAAGGCCGACGTCAACGAGGAGTACTACACCACACCCATCGGCAAGGCCAGCGTCGTGCGCGAGGGCGACGACGTCACGCTCGTCTCCTACGGAGCCATGCTCCCGCTCTGCACCGCCGCCGCCGAGGCCGCCGACAAAGCACGCATCAGTTGCGAGGTCATCGACTTGCGCACCATCAACCCGTGGGACCGCGCCACCGTCCTCGCCTCCGTGCGCAAGACCGGCCGCGCCGTCATCGTCAACGAGGCCCCGCTTACCGGCGGCTTCGCGAGCGAGGTGAGCGCCACCATCGCCGAGCACGCCATCGAGCACCTGCTCGCCCCCGTCAAGCGCGTCACCGGCTACGACACCCCGTTCCCGTACACGCTGGAGAACCTCTACATGCCCAACGCCAACAAGGTGCTGGCCGCCATCGAGGAGACCATCAACTTCTGAGGCCCTTGCCTCGGTCCTTGGAGCGAAGAAAATGACGTTCAAGTTCAAGCTGCCCGACATCGGCGAAGGCATCCAGGAAGGCGAGATCGTCCGCTGGATCAAGAAGGAGGGCGAGTCCGTCAAGGAGGACGAGCCCTTCGTCGAGGTCATGACGGACAAGGCGACCGTCGAGCTGACGAGCCCGCGCAAGGGCACCATCGCGAAGCAGCACGTCGCCGAGGGCCAGATGGCCAAGGTCGGCCAAGTCATCGTTGAGATCCTGGAGTCTGGCGAGGCAAGCAACACCCCATCCACGCCTGCGCCCGCAGCCGCTCCGGCCGCGCCCCCTGCTAAGCCGGAGAAGGCGCCCGCGAAGGCCGAGGCCAAAGAGGAGAAGACGCTCTTCGAGCTTCCCAAGGAGATCGCCGCGGCGACAAAGGTCATCGAGCGCAAGGGCGTCGGCTCGGCGCCGACGTCCACAGCTTCTGCGCCGGCCCGCGCCTCCGTTCCGTCGGGCTACAAGGCCACCGCCGCGCCCGCGATTCGCAAGAAGGCACGCGAGCTTGGAATCGACATCAACCAGATTCTCGGCACGGGCCAGAACGGCCGCGTGACGCTGGACGACCTGCAGAAAGGCCCCTCTGGCGGCTCGCCCGCGCAGTCCGTCCCCGGCCCGATGGTCGAGGGCGGAGCGCGTTTCAGCTACACGGACGTCAAGTACAGCACGGACCCGAGCCGCGAGGAGCGCGTCCCGCTGCGTGGCCTCCGCCGCACCATCAGCAAGGCGATGGAGCGCAGCAAGTTCACCGCGACGCACTTCACGTACGTCGCCGAAGTGGACTGCGACAACCTCGTCGCCCTGCGCGAGCAGGCCAAGCCCCTTGCCGAGGAGAAGGGCGTCAAGCTGACGTTCCTGCCCTTCATCGCGAAGGCCGCCGTCGCGGCGCTGAAGAAGCACCCCGACGTGAACGTCGCCTTCGACGAGACGACCTCCGAGATCGTCAAGAAGCGCTACATCCACTTGGGCATCGCGACCGCCACCGACGCCGGCCTCATCGTGCCCGTCGTCAAGGAAGCGGACAAGAAGTCCATGCTCGACATCGCGCGCGAGATCGCCGACCTGTCGGAGCGCACGAAGGCGGGCAAGGCGAAGCTCGACGAGCTGCAGGGCTCGACGTTCACGATCACCAGCCTCGGCAAGATGGGCGGCCTCCTCGCGACTCCCATCCTGAACTATCCCGAGGTCGCCATCATGGGCGTCCACGAGCTGCGTCAGGTGCCCGTCGTCAAGGACGGCAAGGTCGCCATCGGCTGGCGCATGAACCTCTCGTTCTCGTTCGACCACCGCATCGTGGACGGCTACAACGGCGCCCTGTTCGCCAACACGCTCGTGCAGTACCTGGAGAACCCGCAACTCCTGCTCCTCGAGGCGCTCTAGGAGGCATGGGGATGGGACTCATGGAGCAGATGCCACCGCAGCAAGCCCAGGCCAAGACCCCGGCCGCGCCGGGCGGCCCGTACGACCTCGCCGTCGTCGGGGCCGGCCCCGGCGGCTACGTCGCCGCCATCCGCGCCGGCCAGCTCGGCCTGCGCACCATCGTCATCGAGGAGGGCAAGCTCGGTGGCGTCTGCCTGAACGTCGGCTGCATTCCCAGCAAGGCCATCATCTCGGCCGCGAAGGACTACAAGCACGCTCTGCACGGCGCCGAGAAGGGGCTCACGTTCGCGGACCCCATCATCGAGATGCCGAAGCTCGTGAAGTGGAAGCAATCCGTCGTGGAGAAGCTCACCTCCGGCGTCGCGGGCCTCCTGAAGGCGAACAAAGTCGAGGTCGTCCAGGGCCGCGCCACCGTCACCGGCGCCACCACGCTCGACGTCGTCGGCCCCGGCGGCAAGCGAACCATCTCCGCCAAGCACATCCTGCTAGCCACTGGCAGCAGCACCATCGAGATTCCCGGCTTCAGGTTCGACGAGAAGCGCGTCGTCAGCAGCACGGGCGCCCTTGAGCTCCAGGAGGTCCCGAAGCACCTCGTCGTCATCGGCGGCGGCGTCATCGGCCTCGAGCTCGGCTGCGCCTACGCCAACCTGGGCAGCAAGGTCACCGTCGTCGAGATGATGGACCAGCTCGTCCCCGGCGTGGACGCCGAGGTCGCCAAGGGCCTGGAGCGCATCCTGAAGCGCCGCAAATTCGACCTCCACCTGGGTGCTCGCGCCAAGGAGGCCAAGGTCAGCCCGACCGGCGTCAAGGTCACCTTCGAGGTCAAGGGCGCCGAGCAGACGCTGGACGCCGACGTCGTCCTCGTCTCCGTCGGCCGCCGCCCCAACACGAAGGGCCTCGGCCTGGAGAAGGTCGGCGTCAAGGTCGACGAGCGCGGCTTCGTCCCCACCGACCTGCAGAAGCGCAGCAACGTCCCCTCCATTTTCGCCATCGGCGACATCACGCACGGCCCCATGCTCGCCCACAAGGCCAGCAAGGAAGGCATCGTCGCGGCGGAGACCATCTCGGCATCCTTGAAGGGCGAGAAGAACGGCGCCGCCGCGGACTTCGCGACCATCCCGGGCGTCATCTTCACGGACCCCGAGATCGCCACCGCTGGCCTGACGGAGGCCGCCGCGAAGGCCGCGGGCTTCGACGTCAAGGTCGGCACCTTCAACGTCGGCGGCCTGGGCCGCGCGCTCGCGTCCGGCGAGACGGACGGCTTCTACAAGGTCATCGGCGACAAGAAGTCCGACCGCCTGCTGGGCGTCCACATCCTCGGCCCCGGTGCCTCCGACCTCATCACCGAGGCGGTGCTGGCCTTGGAGATGGGGGCCACCGTCGAGGACCTCGCGATGACGGTCCACCCGCATCCGACGCTCTCCGAGGGGCTCATGGAGGCCGCGGAGGCGCTGCATGGCCGCGCAATCCATGCGGTCAACCGCACCTGAGCGCACGGCAAAGCCGGCGTGGGGCAGCGCGAAGCGCGCCCCACCCTTGTTGATCGACCGGACTGCAGGACGCTGGCAAGGCGATTCACGCCATCAACCGGGCTGCATACGCCGCGCGCGTTGTGGGCCCGTGGACAGGCTTGGGAGGTCCATCAGGGTCTCCTCTTTCGTCACGGCGACGGGAACGCTTATCCGCCAGGCCTTTCGTGGACGCGCAATGCTGGACCCGGCCCGGGCCCGTTTCTTCTTGGCAACCGCCCTCGTCGCCCTTCTTGCGACCCCGGCCTCGGCCCACGTCGGCCCGGCGGCGGTCCCTGCCGTCGGCCTGCCCACCATCCCCTCCGTCGCGGCCCCGTCCGGCATGACCGTCGCCGAGATTCCTTTGGTTCCCGCCGCGCCGGCCGCGGTCGAGACACTTTCCCGCGCCGTCGCCGCGCCGACGATGGACGCATTCACCTTCACGCATGGCCGCGTGCTCGTCACCGGCGCGCCCGCACCCCTCCCGGCCGGCGCGTCGGGCTCTGACGCCGCCGCGGCGCCCGCGCCGCTGCAGTTCCGCTGCCCGCCGACGGCCAACACGCAGTTCATCACGCAGACGGTCCAGCAGGGCACGAGCCAGGACCGCACCGTGTACGGCTGCCCGTTCCGCGTCTATGACGCGATGTACCACTTTGGCAACCCCCAGATCGCCGTGAACCCCCTCGACGAGCGCGAGATGGCGTTCTTCGCGCTGCACGGCGACCCGGCGAGCAACGGTCCCACGCCCCGCAGCCGCGCCAACCTGACGCACACGGCGTTCACGACGAGCGACCAGGGCCTGACCTGGCTCGACCAGCCTACCGCCTACGGCGGCTCTGGGGCCGGTTACCTCGGCGAGTCCGCGAGCGGCGCCATGGACTCCGCCGGCAACCTCTACGCGATGTTCCTGTGGAGCCAACCTGGGGGCGACGCCGAGAGCGGCTACCCGGGCATCATCGGCCTGTACAAGGCGGCCACGACGCACGACGGCGCCTCGCTGAGCCAGCAGTACACGACGGGCCACTACATCCGCAGCCGCGGCCCGACCGACATCATCGCCAACGCGTACCTCGTGGACGTCCTTCCCCGCGTCCCCGAGCCCCCGCTCCTGAACTACACGCTCACCGCGAACGGCACCGTGCCGCCGCCCGCGACGCAGGACCAGATCGGCCAGGAGGCCGCCCCCGTCAACCGCTCCCTCGAGCGCGTCGCCGTGGTCTGGTTCGAGAAGGCCATGGACTACCGCAACAGCACGACCGGCTTCGCGGGCTGGATCGACGCCGCGGTGACGAAGGTCAGCGGCCGCAACGACTGGGCGCGCCTGGAGAGCCAGCGCAACCGGACCAAGCTCATCGGCCCGTGCATGGACGCGAGCAACCCCGTCGCCTGGAACGGCCTCGTGTACGTCGTCTGCGAAGTGGACAACGGCTACGCCCACCGCACCCGCGCCCGCGTCGGCGACCTCGACTTGTGGTCCATCGACCCCCTCACCGGCAACACCACGTTCGTCGCGAACACGGGCCTGCAGGGCGGCCACCCCATCCTCGCGGTGACGTCCGACGGCTACTTCGCGCTCCTCTCGACGACGAAGGCGGTCGGCCGCGCGGTGTCCCACATCGAGGGCGCCTTCGGCTGGTACGGCACGCAGTGGTTCACGCCTCAGTCCGACCTCGGCCCCGCCCTGCACCACCTCGCCGGCGACCGCGACACCTTCGACGTGAACGTCAACGCCCTCGCCATCACGCAGCGCGAGAAGACCATCGGCCTGGTGTACATGGAGTGGCAGCGCAACCGCACGGCGGCCGCCCCCGACCCAAGCCAGCCCGCGCAGCCCGTGGACCCGCAGAACCCGGTTCCCGCCTCCGCGACGCCGCACCTCACCGATTACCAGAAGTTCATCGTGACCATCAACGAGTGCAGCTTCCCGCAGCCCATCGCCGCCTCCGTGATGCAGCTCGGCAGCGGCGTGGACCCGCAGAACCTCGATGCGTACCAGACGAGCCCCCGCATCTTCGACGACTCCCAGGATGGCCTCGTCGCCATCCACGAGCCCAACGGCGAGGACGTCTTCACCTTCGCGGTGAACGACTACGGCGCGATGCAGGTCGGCAGCGTCGTCGCGGCCGCCGCGAGCATCCCGTGCCAGCTGCCGATCCCGCCCGCCAACTTGCCGCCCCCGGCGCTCGCCTCCGCGCTCGCCCTGCCGAACCCGGCCGTCCTCATCACGGGCAGCATCGTCGGCGTCGGCGCGGCCGCGATGGTCACCTACCTGCTCACCGTCAAGCGCCGCGTGGCGCACTTCGCCCTCGCGGAGGCCTAGTCATGCCCAGCAAACCCACGTCCAAGACGACGCCCGCGACGCCGCCCGGCGGCCTGCACCACGCCGACCCCCACGCCTGGGTCAAAGCCGAGGGGCTCGCCAACACCGGCGACCTGCCGCTCCCCGAACTGCTCATCGACGAGGTCATCGGCCAGGAGGAGGCCGTCGAGGTCGCGAAGAAGGCGGCCCGCCAGCGCCGCCACCTCCTGCTGCTTGGCGACCCGGGCACGGGCAAGTCCATGATCGCGAAGGCGATGGCGCAGATCCTGCCCTCGTCCGAGCTCGACGACGTGCTCTGCCTGCCCAACTTGAAGGACCAGAACGTCCCGCACGTCAAGGTCCTGCCCGGCGGCAAGGGCCGCGAGGCCGCCTCCGCGTCCCAGAAGCGCGCCAAGCGTCTGACGCGCGTCTTCATCGCCATCGAGGCCGTCATCGCGGCCGCCATCCTCGGCGCCGGATTCTACGCCCTCGTCGCCTTCGGCGGCACCGCGGGCCTCACGGCTCTCGTGCTCTGCATCCTGGTCTGCTTGTTCTTCCTCTTCGTGAGCCGCCAGTTTGGCGCCAAGCCGGGCAAGCTCGTGCCCAACCTGCTCATCGAGCGGCTGCCTGGCACCTCGCCCGCGCCCTACGTGGACGGCACCGGCGCCCACGCGGGCGCGCTGCTGGGCGACGTGCGCCACGACCCGTTCCAGTCGGGCGGCCTCGAGACCCCCACGCACCTGCGCGTCGAGCCCGGCGCCATCCACCGCGCCAACAAGGGCCTCCTGTTCATCGACGAGATCAACGTCCTCCGCCTCGATTCCCAGCAGGCCTTGCTGACAGCAATGCAGGACCGCAAGTACAGCATCACGGGCCAGTCTGAGAAGTCCTCGGGCGCCCAGGCCAAGACCGAGCCGGTCCCGTGCGACTTCATCCTCGTCGCGGCCGGCAACATGGACGTCCTCAACCCGAGCGACTCCCGCTTCCAGGGCCTGCACCCCGCCCTGCGCAGCCGCATCCGCGGCTACGGCTACGAAGTGTACGTGCGCTCCGTCATGGAGGACACCGACGCCAACCGCCGCAAGCTGGTGCGCTTCGTGGCCCAGGAGGTCCGCCGCGACGGCCACATCCCGCACTTCGACGGCTCCGCCGTCGCCGAGGTCCTGCGCGAGGCGCAGCGCCGCAGCGGCCACACCGGCAAGCTCACCCTCCGCCTGCGCGAGCTGGGCGGCCTCGTGCGCACCGCGGGCGACATCGCCCTCGACGCCCAGGCCCCCGCCGTCACCGTGGACCATGTCCTCTCCGCGAAGCGCATGAGCCAGAGCCTCGAGTACCAAGTCACGCGCCGCGGCATCGAGGTCACCACCGCGAAGGAGGCCCTCACGGTCGGCGGCGAGAAGGTCGGCACGGCCATCGGCTGCGCCTTCATGGGCACGGGCGAGACCGGCGAGCCCGCCGGCATCGTCGTCCCCGTCGAGGCCGACGCCACCATCTCCAGCGACCGCCAGAAGGGTTCCCTGTTCTTCGGTGGCGGCCTGGAGCGCGACGCCACGGTCGCCGACACGGTGAGCGCCGTCGTCAAGCGCCTGCGCGGCTCCGACATGGCCGGCATCGACCTCCACGTCCAGTCGCTCCTCCAGCAAGCCGGCGCCGACGTGCAGGCCTTGAGCGCGGCGTCCGCCATCGCCTGCATCAGCGCCCTGGAGGACCTCCCCGTCCGCCAGGACACCGTCCTCCTCGGCAGCCTCGCCGTCACCGGCCGCCTGCGCTCCGTCGAGGGCATCACGCAGATGGTGGAAGGCGCCGCCGACCTCGGCTACACTCGCGCCGTCGTGCCGCACAGCAACAAGGACGACGTCCTGCTGGAGCACTCGTACCGTAGCCGCATCGACGTCCTCTTCGCGCACGACCTGGCCGAGGCGCTCGACCTCGCCCTCGGCGCCGGCGCCTCCAAGCGGAAGGTGCAGGTCCAGAACGCCCTGCGCCGCCGGGTCAAGCACGACTAGCGCTCCTGCGCGCCCGGCCGCCGCGACACCAGGTTTTCAACCCCCACGGGGTGGCAAGCGTGTGCTGAAACGGGTCCTGGTGGCCAACCGCTCCGAGATCGCGGTGCGCGTCATCCGGGCCTGCCGGGAGCTGGGCATCGGCGCCGTCGCCGTCCACTCCGACGCGGATGCCGGCGGTCTGTGGACCCGCATGGCCGACCAGGCCGTGAACATCGGCCCGGCCCCAAGCCGTGAGTCCTACCTCATCGGCGACCGCATCATCCAGGCCGCCCTCGCGACCGGCTGCGACGCGATCCACCCCGGCTACGGTTTCCTGAGCGAGCGCGCCGACTTCGCTCGCGCCGTGCAGAAGGCCGGCCTCGTCTGGATTGGCCCGCCCCCGTCGGCCATGGACCGCATGGGCGACAAGACCCGGGCCCGGGCCGAGGCCGCCGCCGCAGGCGTTCCGACCGCACCCGGCTCGCCGACGCTGCGCGACGCGGCCCACGCGGCGAGCGAGGCCGAGCGCGTCGGTTACCCCGTCATGCTCAAGGCGGCCGCAGGCGGCGGCGGCATCGGCATGCGCATCGTGCGCAAGGCCGCGGACCTCGCGGGCGAGTTCGCGAGCGCGACGGCGCAGGCCAAGTCCGCGTTCGGCGTCCCGGACGTCTTCCTGGAGAAGTTCATCGAGAAGCCGCGCCACATCGAGGTCCAGGTCCTTGGCGATGCGCACGGAAACCTCATTCATCTCGGCGAGCGCGAGTGCAGCATCCAGCGGCGCCACCAGAAGCTCGTCGAGGAGGCCCCCAGCCCGGCGCTCTCCCCGGCCCAACGGGCTGACATCGGCGCCAAGGCGGTCGCTCTCGCCAAGCGCGTCGGCTACCAAAACGCGGGCACGATGGAGTTCCTCTACCAAGCGTCCCCCGGCCAAAAGAACGAGGGACAATTCTTCTTCAACGAGATGAACACGCGTCTCCAGGTCGAGCATCCGGTCACGGAGCTCGTGACGGGCGTGGACCTGGTGCAGTGGCAGCTTCGCATCGCCGCCGGGGAAACACTGGCGCTCCAGCAGTCCGACATCGTCTTGCGCGGCCACGCGTTCGAGGCGCGCATCAACGCCGAGGACCCCGCCCGCGGCTTCGCGCCGTGTCCTGGCCCGGTGCGCCGCTGGCGCGCCCCGTCGGGTCCCGGTGTGCGCGTGGACTCTGGCCTCGTCGAGGGCTGGACCGTGCCGAGCCACTACGACTCGATGGTCGCCAAGCTCCTGGTCCACGCCGGCACCCGCGAGGCGGCCTGCGACCGCATGCTTCGCGCGCTCAGGGAGCTGGAGCTGGAGGGCTTCGCCACGAACGTCCCGTTCCATCAGGCGCTCTTCGCCCACCCCGAGTTCCGGGCCAGCCGCATCAGCACCGGTTTCCTCGAGGAACAGGACATCGCGGGCCGCATCGCGAAGGATGTCGAGGCGCGCCGCAAGGCCGGCCGCGCTGGCGTAGCGGCGTTGGTGTCCGCCCTCGACGCGGCACCGGGCGGAGGGCTCGCGGGTCAGCACTTGCGCTCCACATTCCCGAAGGTCGTCGCGGCCGGAGCGAGCCGGTCGTGGGCCCGGGAGGGCGACACATGAAGGTCACGCTCACCGTGGACGGCGCCGCCTACGAGGCGGTCGTGGACCACAAGGCGCGCACCGTCACCGTGGATGGCGAATCGTTCCCACTCCGCGCCGACAACGTCCGCCTTCTTGTTCCCGGCCGCGCCGTCGTGGCCGGCCGCGAGGTCGCCTATTCCATCCAAGAGCTCGACCTGCTCGCGGGCGAAGGCGGCGTCGCCGCGTCCGGCCCGATGCGCGTCAAGCCACCCATGACAGGCAAGCTGGAGGCCCTGCGCGTCACCGTCGGCCAGTCCGTCGCCAAGGGCGACGTGCTGTTCGTCCTCGAGGCGATGAAGATGCAAAACGAGGTGCGCGCCCCCGCCGCCGGCACCATCACCGCCATCCACCTCAAGCCCGGCGCCACCTTGGAGACGAACCAGGTCGTCCTCGAGCTGGCGCCTTGACGGCTCCAGCGCCTTGAAGAACCGCCCCCGCGGTCCAGACCCCGTGAGCGCACAGGCGACGGGCCGCGAGGCCGCCCTCCAGGCCGACATCCAACGGCTCCAGCAGGGTGGACCGCAGAAGTACAAGGACAAGCTCGCCGACGAGGGCAAGCTGTTCGTCCGCGACCGCCTGAAGCTGTTTTTCCCCGAAGGCCTGTCGTTCGAGGACGGCCTGTTCGCCAACAATCTGCGCGCCGAGGAGGGCCTGGCGGCCGACGGCATGGTCACCGGCGCCGCCCGCATGGCGGACCGCACGCTCTTCGTCATCGCCAACGACTACACCGTGAAAGCCGGCAGCATGGCCGAGCGCGGCGTCGAGAAGTTCCTGCGCGTCCAGGACCGCGCCCTGCGCGCGCAGAAACCCATCCTCTACCTCATCGACTCCTCCGGCGCCCGCATCACGGACCAGGCCGGATTCTTCGCCAACATCCGCGGGATTGGGAAGTACTTCTACAACCACAGCCTTCTGTCTGGGAAGGTCCCGCAGGTGTCCGTCCTCTACGGTCCTTGCGTCGCCGGCGCGGCCTACACGCCCATCTTCTGCGACTTCATGGTCATGGTGCGCGGCATGAGCGCGCTCTGCATCGCAAGCCCCCGCATGGTCGAAATGGTGACGGGCGAGAAGATTGGGATGCAAGAGTTGGGCGGAGCCGACTTCCACATGGAGGAGTCCGGCCAGTGCCACGTCGTCGTGGACACGGAACAGGAAGCCGCCCTCGCGGTCTGGAAGCTGATGACCTATCTTCCGGACAATTGCGACCAGCGCCCGCCGCTCTACGAATCGCGCGAGCCCGCCTCCCCGACGTCGGGCCTGGGCGCCCTCATCCCCGAGGACCCGAACAAGGCGTTCGACATGCGCGACCTTATCGCGCGCCTTGTGGACGCCGAGAGCTGGTTCGAGATCAAGGCGGGCCACGCGCAGGAGCTTCTCACCGGCTTCGCGCGCATCGGCGGCCACGTCGTCGGCATCGTCGCCAACAACTCCGCGGTGCGCGCCGGCGCCATCTTCCCCCACTCCGCGGACAAGGCCGCCGAGTTCATCACCACGTGCGACGCGTTCAACGTCCCGCTCGTGTACTTGTGCGACACGCCCGGCTTCATGGTCGGCAGCGAAGTCGAAGCCGCGGGCATCCTCAAGCGCGGCAAGAAGTTCATCTACGCCACGAGCACGGCCACGGTCCCCAAGTTCTGCGTCGTCGTCCGCAAGGCCTACGGCGCCGGCATCTACGCCATGTGCGGGCCCGCCTTCGAGCCCGACGCCACCCTCGCCCTCCCCGGCGCCGAGATCGCCGTCATGGGCGCTGAAGCCGCCATCAACGCCGTGTACGCCAACCACATCGCGAAGGTCCCCGCGGGGCCAGAGCGCGAGAAGTTCATCGCGGACAAGCGAACCGAGTACAAGCGCGACATCGACATGCACGTCACCGCCAACGACCTCATCGTGGACCACATCGTGCCGCCCAGCCAGTTGCGCGTCGAGCTTGTCGCGCGCCTTGCCACCTACGCCGACAAGCGTCTTCCCCTGCCGAAGAAAGGGCACGGCACCGTCATCTGAGCCCGGCGCGCCCGGACGCAACCCTTTAGCCCTCGCAAGGGTCGGGAACGGTGATGCGGACCCTCCTTTTCGCCATCGCCGCCACCGCGGCCCTGTTCCTCGCCGGCTGCGCTCAAGTCAAGACGACCGCGTCCAGCTCGGACACCCTCGCGAGGGGCGACAACCTGCCCCTTGGCGAGACCCTTGTCATCGGCCCGGGCGGCGGCGCGCCCTTGCTCGCCGGCCCGGCGCTCTGGAACGACCCGCAGAACACGCCCCACCCGAAGTGGAACTGGCCCACGCTCAGCAACCCGCCCGTCGGCGCCAACGTCCCGATGTGGTGGAAGCCATTCGCCCCCGCCCCACTTCCTAGCTCCCTCGTGGGCATGAAGCTCGTGAAGCAGGTCGGCGGCAACGTCAGCGCCGGCGCCGGCATCGCGGTGTTCGGAAGCCTCGTCGTCGTCCCGGAGGACGCCAAGGTGGGCCACATGGTGGACATCCGCGACCCCACCAACCCGGTCGCGCTCTCGACGTTCGAGACCGGTGGCCGCGGCGCCGCCATCATCGCCTACCCCAACGGACGCCTCGTGACGGCCATCTCCACGTCCCCCGGCTTCGACGTCATCGACATCACCGACCCTATCCATCCCGAGACGGTGGCCCAAGTCGAGCCGGTCCAGGGAGGCCACAAGCTCGGCGTCGTCCCCGGCACGCCCATCCTCTACAACGCCGCCTCGAACGGCGGCGGAAGCAACCTCCCCGGCATGGGCACCGGCGTCACCGAGATCTACAACCTCACCGACCCCGCCAACCCGGTGCTGGTGCAGAACTTCCCCAACGGGTACTCCTGCCACCACATCTTCTTCTGGAACGCGCCCGACGGCTCGAAGCAGCGCGCCATCTGCGCTGGCATTGAGTACACCCAATTGTGGGACACGATGGACCCCGAGCACCCGACAGTCATCGTCAGCATCCCCGTCCACCACGGCATCGCCGGCACCCCGAGCGCCGCCGCGAGCATCGAGGCCTTCAGCCACTCGGCAGGCCTGAACTTGGACGGCACCGTCCTCTACGTCGGCGACGAGAACGGCGGCGGCGGGCTGCCACCGGGCTGCGTGGCGGGCGTCAACGCCCCCGTGGCCGGCAACGCCGGCACCCCCATCGGCGCGACCTGGTTCTACGATGTCTCCAGCGAGAAGAGCCCGGCCTTGCTTGGCTATTTCTCGCCGCCCCGCACGCCGGGCGTCAACCCGAGCCGCAGCTGCACCACCCATCACGGCCGCCTGGTCCCCGTCGAGGGGCGTGACCTGCTCGCCATGAGCTACTACCAGGACGGCGTCATCCTCGTCGACTTCACCGGCATCTCCGCGGGGACCCTGCCCAAGCAGGTGGATCAGTTCGCGATGGGCTCGGACACCTGGGAGACCTGGTACGCCGGTGGCTACCTGTTCACCGGCGACCTGGCTCGTGGCATGGACGTCCTCACGTTCCGCTAGGCCGCGTGCGCGGACCCGCCATCACAAGGCTTTAGCCCGGTCCGGGGTCGGCAAACCCATGCGCTTGCGCTTCTTCGCGTTGGCCGTCGCCGCAGCTTTCCTGCTCGCCGGCTGCGCCAAACCCTCCACGACCTCGAACGGGACCACTTTCGCCGACGTGAGCGGCGACAACCTGCCGGTGGGCGCGGACCTCCTGGTCGGCCCCGGCGGCGGGCCTCCGCTTCTTGCCGGTCCGGCCCTGTGGCCTGACCCCCAGAACGCGCCCCACCCTGCATTCGGCTGGGCCACGCTCAGCAACCCGGCCGTCGGCCCGAACGTCCCGATGTGGTGGAAACCCATCCAAGGCGCCGAGCTCCCCGCGCACATCAGCGGCCTGAAGCACGTGACGAAGGTCGGCGGCAACGTCACCTCGGGCGCGGGCATCACCCTCTTCGGCGGCCTCGCCTTCGACCCCGCCGAGGGCGCGGGCTCCTGGACCGTCGACATCCGCGACCCCATGCACCCCTTCCCGCTTGGCGCCGTGGACTCGGCCGGCCGTGGCGCAGGCATGATCGCCTACCCCAACGGTCGCCTCGTCGCCGTCTCCTCGGCCGGCGGTGGCTTCGACGTCGTCGAGATCACCGACCCGGTCCACCCCGTCATCGTCAACCACACCGACGCCCCCACCGGCAGCCACAAGCTCGGCGTCGTCCCCGGCACGCCCATCGTCTACAACGCCGGCAGCAACGGCGGAGACCCCGGCGTCCACGCCGGCCCGGTGAATGTCCCCCACCCCCTCTACGGCCCTGGCCTCTGCAACGTGGACATCAGCCAATGTGTCGGGACGACGGAGGTCTACAACCTCACCGACCCGGAGCACCCGGTCCTCGCCGAGATCTTCCACAACGGCCTGTCGTGCCACCACATCTTCTTCTGGAACGCCCTGGACGGCTCGAAGCAGCGCGCCATCTGCGCCGGCATCCAGTACACCCAGCTGTGGGACACGGCCAACCCGCTCGACCCCAAGGTCATCGTCAGCCTCCCCGTGCACAGTGGCGTGGCGGGAACGCCCAGCGCGATGGCCTCCATCGAGGCGTTCAGCCACACTGCCGGCATCAACATCAAGGGCGACATCCTCTACGTCGGCGACGAGTCCGGCGGCGGCGGTGCCCCCCCGGGGTGCGTCGTGGAGGTCAATGTGCCTGGCGTCGGCGCCGTCTCCACCCCCGTGGGCGCGACCTGGTTCTACAACATCGCGGACGAGACGAACCCGAAGGTTCTCGGCTGGTTCAGCCCGTCCATCGGCCCCAATACCTTCACCACCTTGCCTGGCGGCGAGAACCCGGTCGGCGCCCACTCGACGAGCTGCACGACCCACCACGGCCGCATGGTCCCCGACCGCGAGGGCCGCGACCTGCTGGCGATGAGCTACTACGGTGACGGCGTCATCCTCATCGACTTCAGCCACATCGCCTTGGGCACGCAGCCCGTCGTCGTCGATTCCTTTGCCCAGGACTCGAACACGTGGGAGACCGCCTACAACAACGGCTACCTCTTCACGGGCGACCTCGCGCGCGGCATGGACGTCCTGACGTTCCGCTAGCCCGACCCGCGTTCCTCTTCCCCTTCCCCTCCCTTTTTTTTGGTCCCGAGCGCGTGCCTTGGGCATCGCGTCCATTCAACTGATGCCTCGGTTCGCCAACCTGCTCGATGGAGCCCAAGCGGCTCCGACCGTGACGGGAAGGATGGCATTTGGTTGTGCTCGCCGCCGTCGGAGGCCAAGAGGACGCACCGCTAGGGGGAAACAGGCCCTTCCTGCTGGAGCCGTTTGACGCGCTCTGGCGGTGCTCAAGGCACGCTGGCAGGTCTGGCTAGACCGTCATCGGGATCTTGCTCGGCACCGCGATGCCGTGCTTTTTCGCGATGGCCCAGAAGACCTCAGGCGAGACGCCCTTGTTGTCGCGATCCCACGTCCGATACGCTGCGATGAAGTCGCGCACGTACTCCTTCGTGTGGTTCTCGGTTTGGACCTTGATGTCGTTCGTGATGGCAACGAGCTGCTCCTTCGTGGCCCTGAGGCCGGCCTCCGTGAGGCGGGTCTCGACGGCGCGGGTGCCGGTGTGCTTTCCGAAGACGAAGCGGCGGCGGCGGCCGAGCTCCTCGACCTTCATCGGCTCGTAGGTTGCGGCCTTCTTGATGACACCGTCCGTGTGGATGCCGGACTCGTGCGTGAAGGCGTTGTAGCCGACGACCGCCTTGTTGAACGCGACGGGGACCCCGGTGCACTCCTCGACGCGACGGCTCAGGGCGTAGAGTTTCGATTTGTCGATGCCAGACGGCCGCTGGTAGAGGTCCTCGAGAGCCATGACGACCTCCTCGAAGCTGGCGTTGCCTGCGCGCTCGCCGATGCCGTTCACGGTCGTGTTGACGCACGGGATGCCGTGTTCGAGCGCGGTGAGCGTGTTGGCGGCGGCGAAGCCGAAGTCGTTGTGCAGATGGACGCCGTACTCGACCTTGCGGTCCACGCGCGCGACCATCTCGTCGAGCCACCAGCCGATGGTGCTCGGCGTCATGACGCCGACGGTGTCGCAAAACAGGACGCGCTTGGCGCCGGCCTCGATGGCGGCCTGGTAGAGCTCCGTCACGAAGCCCATGTCGGCGCGCACGGTGTCCTCGGTGACGAAGGTGACCTTGAGGCCGTGGTCCTTCGCGTACTGGACGGAGTCCACCGCGATCTCGATGCATGTCTCGCGCGTGATGTTGAGCTTGTGCTTCAGGTGGACGTCCGAGGCCGCGATGAAGGTCGCGATCTCGGGCGCATCCGAGGCGATGACCGCGTCGATGTCGCTGCGGACCGTGCGCGCGGCGCCGAGGACGGCGGCGTCGAGGCCGGAGTTGGCGATGGCCTTCACGGCCTTCAGCTCGTTGGGGGATATCGCGGGGATGCCGACGTTCATGACGTCCACGCCCGTCTCCGAGATGAGGCGCGCGAGCTCCACCTTCTCCTCGTGCGTGTAGTACACTCCCGGCGTCTGCTCGCCGTCGCGCAGCGTCTCATCCCACCACACGATCTTCTTGGGCCAGTTGCGCTTGGGCGAGCCCTTGACGTGGAAGTTCTCCACGAGGACGTCGCTCGGCGCTTTCTGGGGCATGACGCGCGATGGCAGGATGGCCCGTTAAAGGGTTTCGAGGGTCCACGGGCCGCCCCCCGAACGACTACGCCGGGACGAACGCGACCCCGTGGCGCCAAGCACCCTGGGTTTTGTAGAGCCGCCGCAGCGCGGGCGTGGCCGTTTGTCCGGTGCGAGGCGCGTCGGCGCCCCCCCACAATCCGACCGTGCGCGTGCCGTCGGGGAACGCGACCATCACGGTCCAGTAGGCGCCGAACGCCTCCTGCCAGCGCGCGAACTCGGTGGGCGCCGCGCCTGCGCCGACCTGGGTCCACGACGCGATGGCGCCTGCGGGCAGGCGCATCCGCGCGGCGACGACCTCGTCGTGGCGCGACTGCAGGATGTAGGCACCAAGGGGGTAGTCGGCCTCGGTGTCTGGCGCATCGCGGGCGTTGCGGTGTTTCTGCCACGCGTCCTCGCGCCCGCTGGCGGCGGCCTCGTAGAGTTTGCGCGCCTCGGCCTCCACGTCGGGAGCGGGGCCCGCGTCATGGACGGCGACGCTGGGACCGACCGTCGTCGGGATGAAGCGAAGATGGAGCCGCGCGTCGCCGGCCGCCACGAGGCCAAGGCCGGTCCAGAACCAGGGGGGGACGGGCTTCTCGAAGCCGTGCGCGGCGACCTTCGTGCCCGCTGGCAGCTTGGCCTTGCGCACCGCGTCCCAGGCGAGGCTCAGCTCGTCCTCGTCGAAGCTGAACTGCGCCTTCATGCCACGCTTGACGCGGGGCAACGCAAGGGCGAGCATCACGCCCACCCCTTCTGCCAGAGGTGGACGGCGCAGGTCGCGCCGGAACCGCCCACGTTGTGCGTGAGGGCGAGCTTGGCGTCGGCGAGGGCGCGGCCGCCGGCGAGGCCGTGGAACTGTTCGAACACCTCGACGGCCTGGCCCGCCCCGGAGGCGCCGAGCGGGTGGCCCTTCGCCTTGAGGCCGCCGCTGGGGTTGATGGTCGCCAGGTCTCCGCCCACGTTCGTGCGGCCGGCCGCCGCGGCCGGTCCACCCTGCCCTGGCTTGACGAGGCCGAGGGACTCGATGGCCAGCAGCTCCGCGATGGTGAAGCAGTCATGGACCTCGGCGAAGTCCAGGTCCGCGACGGACTTGCCGGTGCCCTTGAACGCCTGCGCGCCGGCCTGCGTCGCGGCGGCGACCGTGGTGAAATCCTTGCGGTCGTGGAGCGCCAGCGTGTCGGTGGCGGCCCCGGAACCGGTGAGCCAGATGGGCTTGTCCGTGAACTCCGGGACGCGCTCCTCGCCGACGAGCAGGAGGGTCGCGGCGCCATCGGTGGTGCTGCAGCAGTCGAAGAGACCGAGCGGGTCCGCCACCATCGGGGCGGCGAGCGCCTTCTCGAGCGTCGTCGCCTTCTGGAATTGCGCGTGCGGGTTGTGCGCGCCGAAGGCGTGGTTCTTGACGGCGACGGCGGCAAGCTGATCGCGCGTGGTGCCGAACTTCTCCATGTGGGCGCGCGCCATCATGGCGTACACGCCAGGGAAGGTGAGCCCGCTCGCGCGCTCGACCTCGGTGTCGCCGGAGACCCCGAGCCAGTAGCCGCGGTGGCCTTTGGTGAAGGGCGTCATGCTCTCCACGCCGGCGACCACCGCCGTGTCCACGGCGCCGCTGCGAAGCGCCAGGAATGCGTTGCGAAGGGCGAAGCCGCTCGAGGCGCACGCGTTCTCGACGCGGTGCGCCGGCGCGCCTTGGCTTGGGGTCCCTTGGAGAAAGAGCGCCGCGGAGTTGCCGGGCTGGTGGCCGCCGAAGCCGACGGTGCCGATCCACGCCTCGTCCGCCTTGCCGCTCCACGTGGGGGCGCGGCCGGCCATCTCGCGCCACGCCTCGTCGAAGAGGGCCTTGGGCGTCTCGGGGCGGCTGCCAAAGCGGCTCATGCCGGCGCTCACCAAGGCGACCTTGCGGCTCACGCTCCTCGACCCGCCCTCGGCGTCAAAAGGGTGCCCGTTCAGAAGCCCGGCAAGAGCGGGTGGACCGAGCCTTGGACGGACACCAGGAGGGCAGCAAGGCCAAGGGGGTTGAGGAGATTGTCCGAGACGGGCAACGGAATCGGCCCGACGAAGTCCACGACCAAGAAAACGGCGGCGCAGAGGATGGCGACGGCCGGGCCGACGAGCGGAAGGCAGACCAGGAACGCGACGACCGTCCCGGCCGCGGAACCGAGGTAGGACTTGTCGGCGTTGTGGAACCATTTGCGGCGGCCCCAGCGCTTGCCCGCGAGGGCGCTCGCAGAATCAGCAAACACGGTGACGGCGAGGATGGCGAGGCAGGACGGGACGCCTGTCGCCCACATCGCGGGGTCGGGGGCGACGACGAGCCAGGCCGCGGCGAGGGCGACCGTCATGTGGATGTGCGCCCCCATGAGGCCCTCCTCGCGGCTGCGCAGGCGGCTCAGGATGGTGCGCTTGAACGGGAACGGTGCGTCCGGCGTGCGGAGGCGGATGAGCTCCACAGGCAGGAGCGCGAACAGCAGGAACAGCAGCCACCACAACCCGATGACGTGGCCGGCGTACCAGACGGGGGCGTCGCGGACGGCGATGAGGTTGCTGAAGGCCTCCCCGGGCGTTCCGACGCTGAGCAGGGCGATGCCGAGGACGAGGACGTGGCCGACGCCGACATAGTACAGCATCATGAGGCCCATGACGAGGTGCGGCATCTTGCGACGGGCCTCCGCGTCGGCGATGGGGCGGATCGGGGGCAGGGCATCGCGCAACCGGTCCACAAGGCGCTGGAGCTGGAGGGCGGTGTAGACGAGCGCGAACACGGCCGAGGCGACGAG
Source organism: Thermoplasmata archaeon (assembly GCA_023269235.1). GTDB lineage: Archaea > Thermoplasmatota > E2 > JACPAO01 > JAHFTW01 > JAHFTW01. The sequence goes on along the minus strand of JAHFTW010000001.1, from coordinate 279,896 downwards.
GACGACGAGCAGCGAGGGGCCGAACGGCGACGGAAGGGCGGCGGGGCCGACGACCCAGAGCAGGACCGCGAGGCATCCGAGGGCGACGGTGGTGCCGATGCTGGAGAGGCGGTCCGGGAGGCGGAGGCGGAACCCGCGGCTTGCGTAGAACCCGGCGGCGACCGCGTAGGCGGCCGTCCCGACGGCGAGCAGGCGAGCCGAGACCAGGCTCCAAGGCCCAATCGTCAGGTCCGCCACGCGCGACGATGGGGGCGTCCCACTTCAACGCGACGCCGTCTGCAGGTCCTCCGGCCGCGCTGCCTCGCTTCGCTCGGACGCTCCCGCGCCCGGACCAACCGTCGCTTCGCTCCTCTGGCCCGGGCTCAGATATTCTTGTCGAAGTAGCCGGTCGTGCCCGCCTCGGGGGTCACGCGGCTCGCGAGCCAGATGCCGAACGGGGTCAGCGCGATGAGGCCGAGACCCCACGGGCGCCCGTCCGTGGCGAGTCCGAGGCCGACGATTCCTAGCGTCACCGAGGTCAGCACGAGGACGAGGGCCAGAAGCTTGCGCCAGACGTGGCTTGGGGGCCGAGCGCGAGGCGCGATCGGGGAGGACATGAAGGGGCCCGGTCGGGGATTTGAACCCCGCACTGGGGAGCCACAATCCCCAATGTTAACCAGGCTACACTAACCGGGCCATGGTCTTGTTCTTTCGCGCGTCGCCTCAGGGATCCCGGTGGCACGGGCCCAGAATGAGGCTCACCTATGCGAAGGCAACGTGGGCGCCGACAAAAGCGCCCCAGATAAGCGTGCCCGTCGCGGTCCTCCTGGGCGGGCGCCGTCAGGCCAGCCGCTTCTGGGTGCCGCGCACGGCGGCGATGGCCTTGCGGATGTCCTTGGCGCCGTACACGAACGAGCCGGCGACGGCGACGGTGGCGCCGGCCTTCTCGACGAGGCGGGCGGTCTCGCCGTTGATGCCGCCGTCCACCTGGATCTCAAGCGGATTGTCCTTGCCACGGCCGGCGGCCTTGGCCATCTTGGCGATGCGCTCGATCTTGGGGAGGACGGCCTCGATGAAGGACTGGCCGCCAAATCCTGGGTTCACCGACATGACGAGGACGAGGTCCACGTCCTTGATGACGTACTCCAGGATGGACTCGTTCGTGGCGGGGTTGAGGCTGACGCCGGCCTTCTTGCCGAGCGCCTTGATCTGCTGGATGGTGCGGTGCAGGTGCGGGCACGCCTCGGCGTGGACGGTGATGCTGTCGGCGCCGGCGGCGGCGAAGTCGGGGATGAACTTCTCGGGCTCGACGATCATGAGGTGGCAGTCGAGGAGGAGCTTCGTGTGCGGGCGGATGGCCTTCACGATGGGGGGGCCGAGGGTGATGTTGGGGACGAAACGGCCGTCCATGACGTCCACGTGGAGCCAGTCGGCGCCGGCCTTCTCGACGGCGGCGACCTCGTCGCGCAGGCGGGAGAAGTCGGCGCTGAGGATGGAGGGGGCGACCTTGAGCATCGTTTAGGGCACCCCAGTCAGGGGCTTAAGGTCCACCCAATGCACTCCTCGAGGCGACGCGGGCCACCCATAGGGCATTGAGCTGTTTGTTGAACTCGGCCAGCACCAAGAGCGCTAACCCGCCCAGGAGCAGCCGCACCAGCACATCCCCTGGAAAACTTACCAGCACCGCGCCTCCATTCAAGCAAGTCAAGAGGGGCAACGACCCGAACGACATGTGGGGGAGGCCCATGGCTTCTCGGTCGAGCGCCAGGCCGCGAAGCTCGAGGATCTGGTAGGCGGCCAAGACTAGAACAGCAAGTCCTCCGACGAGCGTGGCCGGCTCCAGGCGGAAAAACGAAATTCCTTCGCCAAAACCTCCGAGGGCCGGGATGGAGGACGGTTGCTGGCTCGCGGGGGAAGTCCCCTCTTGCGCCGTCGCCTTTGGGAAGGCCCCTGCCAAGATCAACCCGACCGACAATGCAAGAAGTAAGAGGTGGGCCAGGTAGACCTTGGCGTAGTGGCGCCTCGCGGACGCCGCATCGACTTCGCGGAAGACCTTCCACCAATAGTAGAGAAGGTACAGCCCGAACGTGACAATCGACAGCAGGATGACGTGCGACGTTCGTCGCCCGGGGAGCCGGGCTGTTGGCGGGCGGTCCGAGGAGGCCTCAACCGGGGAAGCGAGGTCAAAGAGGCTCGGGGCGCCAAGCGGCCGCACCTGTTGGTCGTCCCCCACGGGCGCGAAATGGTCCGTTCCTAGTTGAGATTATGCGAACGCGGCGTCGGCGACGTCGGCGCCCAGCGTCGTGACCCAAAGGTCGTCGTTCTCCAGGCGGACGAGGCCGTTGGTCGCCAGTTCGTGGAGGGCTGACCGATACGCCTCCTCGGTGAGGTGGGTAAGGCGGCGCAGAGGCGGGGCCCGGTGGGGCCCGGAGTGGTCGAAGGCGGCGAGGCAGCCGAGCACCTCGTGGGCGGCGGGGGAGACAGGCACAGCCCCCAGGATGCCCCTGGCCTGCTTGGTGCTGGCGTCGGGTGGGGTGAAAGTGGCGGCTACACCGTGCGTAGGCCGGCTTTCACGGGAAAAGCCTCGTCGATGCGGTCCGCCTGCTCGTCGGTGAGGCTCGCGTCGCCGCCTGCGTTGTCCTGGACGTGGGGGATGGACTCGGCCTTCGGGATGGGGAACACGAGGGGGTCGCGGGCCAGGAACGCCAGGGCCGCCTGCCGCGCGGTGATGCCCGCGTCCTTCGCGACGGCCTCCAGGACGGCGAGCCGCTTGCGGTCCTTGATCCACGCCGTCTGCCCGAAGGGGCTGTAGGCGACGAGGGCGACCCCGTTCTTGCGGCACCATGGCCTCACGTCCGACTCGCAGCCGCGGTCCTGGAGATGGTAGAGGACCTGGTTGGCGGCCAGGTTGCCGGGGCCGAGGATGCTCTTGGCCTCGTCCAGGTCGGCGACGTCGTAGTTGCTGACCCCGACGTGCTTGACCCAGCCCGCTTTCTTCAAGTCGGCGAGGGCGCCGAGGGTCTCGGCCAGCGGCGCCGGCCCGTCGCGCCAGTGATGGTAGTAGAGGTCGAGATGGTCCGTCTGCAGCCGCACGAGCGAATCCTTGCAGGACGCGGCAACCTTCTTCGCCGCCCCGTTCGTCGGCCACACTTTGCTCGCGAGAAAGACGTGGTCCCGCAGCGTGCCGCCGGCGCGGGCCGGCTTGGAGAGCAGGCCGCCCAGCATGGTCTCGGAGCCGCCGCGCCACTCGTAGAGCTCCGCCGTGTCGATGTGGGTCATCCCGAGCCGGATGCCCTCCTGGAGCGCCGTGGCCGTCGCCTCCGCGTCGCGCACCTGCCAGGTCCCCTGCCCGATGACGGAGACCTCCGTCCCCGTGGAGCCGAAGGCGCGGGTCTTCACGCGGCCACCCCGATGAACCGGCCGACGAGGAAGGTGACGCCAGCGGCAAGCGCGCCGAGGACCGCCATCTCGAGGCCGGAGCGGGCCGCGGAGAGGCCGGAGGCCCTGCCCTTCGCCGCGCCGGCGAGGAAAAGCCCGCCGATGGCCGCGCCGCTCGCGAGCGGCAAGGCGTTTTGCTGGGCGATGAAGAACGGCAGGACCGGCAGGAGCGCGCCCGCCACGAAGGCGCCCATGATGAGGAGCATCGCCAGGAACGGCGAGCGGTCGGACTCCTTGCCGACGCCGAACTCCTCGCGCATCATGAACTCCACGAAGCGGTCCTCCGAGGCCACGAGGTACTGCACCATGTCGGAGATGAGCGCCGGCGGGTAGCCCTTCTCCAGGAGCATCTCCTCCAGCTCCTTGCGCTCCAGGTCGGGGTAGGAGCGGATGTGCTCGCGCTCGCGGCGCGCCTCGGCGGCGTAATACTGCGCCTGGCTCTTCGTGGAGACGTACTCGCCCAGGCCCATCGAGAGCGCCCCCGCGAGCAGGGCCGCGACGCCGGCGAGGCCGACATTGTGCGCGGAGAAACCCGAGCCCGCGATGCCGGCCACGAGGGCGTACACGGAGACGATGCCGTCGTTGAGCCCGAGCACCAGGTCGCGGACGTAGTTGCGCACGCCCGACTGCTCCTGCGGCTCCCCCGTGCGGGGGTCGAGGTGGCCGCGCGGCGCCGGCGGGTGCTCCGACTGCAGTTCGGGGAGGGTCTTGGCGGCGGGGGCCTGCACGGACGTGGAGGGTCCGTCGGCTTGAAGGGCATGTCGCTCGGCAAGACGCCTGACGAAAGGCGGATGCCACCGATGACGCGGATGCAGCCCCCGTTCCCTCGGCGGCATCCGCGCAATCCGCGTCAAGGCAGGTGGGCACCAACCTTGATACGCCCGAAGCGGTCGCGCAGGTCATGCCCAAGACCGCGACCAAGGCCGGCAAGGCCAAACCCTCCAAGGCGCCCGCGCCCTCGGCGAAGGCGGCGGCCCCTGCGCCCCAATGGCCGGTACTCCAGATCGCGCTCGACGAGGTCAACCTCGACCGCGCCGTGCAGTACGCCCGCGAGGCCGTCGCCGGCGGCGTGGACTGGATCGAGGCGGGCACCCCGCTCATCAAGGCATGCGGCCTCGACGCCGTCCGCGTCCTCAAGAAGGAGTTCCCGGACAAGCTCATCGTCGCCGACATGAAGACGATGGACACGGGCGCGTTCGAGACCGAGATCGCGGTCAAGGCGGGCGCCGGCCTCGTCGGCATCCTCGGAGCCGCGAGCGATGGCACGTTCAGGGAGGCCGTGAAGGCGGCGCGCAAGTACGGCGCCAAGATTTACATGGACCTGATTAGCGTCCCCGACAAAGTCAAACGCGCGAAGGAGGCCGAGGCGCTCGGGGTGGACTACGTGTGCCTCCACATGGGCGTGGACGAGCAGATGAAAGGGGCAAAGCCTCTCGAGGTTTTGGCCCGCGTCGCCGCCGCGGTCCGGATTCCCGTCATGGTCGCAGGCGGCCTCAACACCGCCACGGTCGGCGAGGCCATCAAGGCCGGAGCCAGCGTCGCCATCGTGGGCGGTGCGCTCACCAAGGCCGCCGACATCGCCAGCGAGACGCGGAAACTCAAGTCGGCCATTCGAGACCGCAAGGTCATCCCCACGGACCTGTTTCGAAAATACAGCCAGGACGAACTGCGCGAGGCGTTCCTCCAGTGCAGCACCAGCAACATTTCGGATGCGATGCACCGCAAGGGCTGCATGGATGGCGGCATCGTCGCGCGTCAGCAGGGAGCCCGCATCGCCGGCCGGGCCGTCACCGTGTTCACCGCCGACGGCGACTGGGCCAAGCCAGTCGAGGCCATCGAGGTCGCGAAGGCCAACGAGGTCCTCGTCATTGACCAACGCGGGTCCCAGACCGCGATGTGGGGCGAACTCGCGAGCCACTCCAGCCAGCTGCGCGGCCTGGCCGGCGTCGTCATCGACGGCGCCATCCGCGACATCGACGACATCCGCGCCATGAAGTTCCCAGCCTGGTCGCGCTGGGTCGTCCCCAACGCTGGCGAGCCGAAGGGTTTCGGCGAGATCGGCGCCGAAGTGCGCTGTGGCGGCCAGACCGTGCGCACCGGCGACTGGGTCATCGCCGACGACATGGGGGTCGTCGTCGTCCCGCAGGAGGAGGCGCAGGAGATCGCCAACCGCAGCGTCGAGGTGCACGAGCGCGAGAACCGCCTGCGCGAGGAGATCAAGCGCGGCAAGACGCTAAGCTCGGTGCTGTCGCTCAAAAAGTGGGAGAAGGTCGTCGGCTAGACCGTCGTTCTCCGTTCCAGTGGTCGGCGTCGCTTAGCGGCGCTGCTGCTTGAACTGCCAGTCCGGCGCAGGGCGCGGCATGAGGCGGCGGCCGCCCAGCGTGGCGTTGTTGAGGGCGTTGCAGACGCGCTCCATCTCCTCCGAGGGGATCTCGACGAAGGAGATCTGGGGAAGGATGTTGATGCGGCCGATCTGGTCGCCGCGCAGGCCGCCCGCGTTGGCGAGCGTTCCCACGATGTTGCCGGGGTTGACCTGGTCCATGGCGCCGACCTTGAGGCAGAGCGCCATCGGGCCTCCCGACGGAGCGCTTTCGGTGACGGTCTCGGCGGCCTGCTCCGTGGCAAGCAGCATCTCGAGGGCGCGCAGAGCGACGTCGCCGTCGCTGAGGCCATCCGCGCGGGCCCGCACAAGCGCGGACATGGCGGCTTCGCCGGGGGTCGCGGCCTGCAGTTCGAGGACGAGGCGACCCGTGCGCATCTTGGCGACGGCGGCGGCGTCGGGGATCTCGTAGCGCTGCAGTTGGCCGGCCAGGCGCTGGATGGCGTTGAGGTGATGCATGCGGCCCGGCGCAAGGAAAACGATGGACTTGCCCGTGCGTCCGGCGCGGCCGGTGCGGCCGATGCGGTGAATGTAGGTCTCCGGGTCGGTGGCCGCCTCATCGTGGAGGACGAGACCGATCTCTTCCACGTCGAGGCCGCGCGAGGCGACATCGGTGGCGACGAGCAGGTGGGTGCGGCCGTTGCGGAAGCGCTCCATCACGGAGTCGCGGGCGCGCTGCTCCATGCCGCCGTGCAACGCCTCGGCACCGAGGTCCTTGAGCTCGCCGGTCAATTCCTCCACGCGCTCGCGGGTGCGGGCGAACAGGAGGGCCGCATCCGGCTCCTCGGCCTCGAGGATGCGGCGAATGGCGGCGGGCCGGTCGCGGCCGGCGACGAGAGCGAAGCATTGCTGGACGCTTGCGGCCGCGCCACCCTTGCCCGCGGCGAGGCGGACGGTGACGGGGTTGCTGAGCGTCTTCTTGGCGAGATTCTCGATGGGCGGCGCCATCGTCGCCGTGAAGAGCATGGTCTGGCGCTCCTTCGGAAGGGCCGCGACGACCTGGGCGAGCTCGTCGGCGAAGCCCATGGAGAGCATCTCGTCGGCCTCGTCGAGGACCAGGATGCCCATGCTGCCGAGGTTCAGGGTCTGACGGCCGATGTGGTCGACGACGCGGCCGGGCGTGGCGACGAGGATGGCGCCAGGGTGGCGCTGGAGCTGCTTGACCTGGTCGCCGAAGTGCGCGCCGCCGATCAGGCAGACGACGTCCACCTTGGAGCCGTGCGCGATGGCCTGCAGTTCGCGCTGGACCTGCTTGGCGAGCTCACGGGTCGGCGTGAGGACGATGCCGCGCTTGCCCTTGATGGCCGCCTCGATGAGGGGAACGCCGAAGGCCGCCGTCTTGCCGGTGCCGGTCTGCGCCTGCGCGATCAGGTCCTTGCCCTCGAGAAGCGCCGGGATGGTCGCCTCCTGCACGGGGGTCGTCTCCTCGAAGCCCATGGCCTCGAGGGCCATCTTGGTCGAGGGTTGCAGGGGAAGCTCGTCGAAGCGCATGGAAACTCCCAAAGCGGCGCCCTGGGGTTGGCGCGACTTGGACCTTGTATAAGGCCGCTCCCCCTTACTTCCTTCGGTCCGGCCTCCCCGGCCGGCGACGGCGCGGCCACCTCTCGCGTTCTTATACCCCCCCTTCGTCGCCCGCCAGGCCGGTCCTCCTGGGAAACCAGAGGGACCTGGAAATGTCGAGAGTGAGTCACATGGTTACAGGTGTCGAACGCAAATCGAACCCTGTGCTCGTGGAGCTGATCGGCGCCCTCAAGAACGCGGGCCGCACGAACCAGGCTCCCCTGTGGCGAGACATCGCTTCCCGTTTGGAGAAGCCGTCCCGCTCCTGGGCACAGGTCAACGTCAGCAAACTGAACGAGAACCTCCAGTCGGGGGAGCACGCGGTCATCGCGGGCAAGCTCCTCGGCGACGGCGAGCTCGCGAAGGCCGTCACGGTCATCGCCTTCTCCGCCAGCGCCTCCGCCAAGGCGAAGATCGCCAAGGCCGGCGGGAAGGTCCTGACCCTGCAGGAGGCCATCAAGGCCTACCCCAAGGGCCAGAACTGCAGGATCATCGGGTGATTCTATGTCCGGTGCCAAACACTACAACAGCAAGGACACGCTCGAATACTCCGGCAAGCGGCCCGTCATCGTCGTCGACGCCTCCGGGCTCGTCGTCGGCCGCATGGCCACCTTCGTCGCCAAGCAGGCCATCGAGGGCGCCGAGGTCCACATCATCAACGCCGAGAAGGCCATCATCGTCGGCTCGAGCCGGCGCGCCATCCAGGAGCACTACCTGTTCAAGCGCCAGGTCGGAACGTCCCGCAAGGGCCCGTTCTTCCCGCGTGAGCCGCACATGCTCGTCAAGCGCACCTGCCGCGGCATGATCAACTACACGTCCTCGTCCGGACGCGCCGCCTACAAGCGCATCAAGGCCCACCTGGGCGTCCCGAAGGAGCTCGCCTCCGCCAAGGCCGTCACCGTGGAGGCCGCCAAGCGCGAGGCCCACGCCTTCCTCACCGTCGCCGAGCTCTCCAGCTGGCTTGGCCGCCCGACCCCGACCTCCGTCGGCAAGGGGGTCTAACGTATGGCCGCCAAGAAAGTCGTGAACACCTCGGGCAAGCGCAAGACCGCCGTGGCCCGCGCCGCCGCCATGAAGGGCGATGGCAAGGTCCGCGTCAACAAGGTCCCCCTCGAAATCGTCGAGCCCTCGCTGGCCCGCATGAAGATGATGGAGCCTCTCGCCATCGCCGGCAAGCGCGCCGACAAGCTCGACATCACCGTCTCCGTCTCCGGCGGCGGCGTGTACGGGCAGGCCGACGCGGTCCGCACCGCCATCGCCCGCGCCATCCTCGACTACACCGAGGACGCCGAGCTCAAGGAGCAGTTCGTGGCCTACGACCGCACGCTGCTCGTCAACGACATCCGCCAGAAGGAGTCGAAGAAGCCCCTCGGCCGCGGTGCCCGCAAGAAGCGCCAGAAGTCCTACAGGTGATCTGATTGATCATCCCGGTCCGCTGCTTCACCTGCGGCAAGGTCGTCGGCTCCGCCTACGAGGCGTACAAGGCCAGCATGGCGAAGGGCAAGAAGTCCAAGGACGCCCTCGACGCCACCGGCCTGACGCGCTTCTGCTGCCGCCGCATGATCATCAGCCACGTCGACCTGATCAAGGAAGCGGCGCCCTTCGAGTAAGGATCCGCGCCTCCCCTTTTCCCCTTCCTCTCCCTTCCTTCTCCCCTCCGTTTCTCTCGCAGGCAAACCCCTAAGCGGACGCCTGGCTCTGCTTCGCCGATGCGCACCTTCCTGGTGGCCCTCCTGCTCGTCTCCGGCGCCCTCGCCGGCTGCGCCACGTCCTCGGCGCCCACCGCGTCCGAGGGACCTTACGGCAGCGCCCCGCTCGTGGGCCAGCCCACCTCGTTGGCGGACCGCCGCCATGCGGCGAGCTTCAACGGCTCCGCCGGGCCCTACTCGAAGCTCCAGTTCGTCGCCCAGCTCCAGGCCGACGGCGCGCCCTTCCCGACCGGCTCGGGCAACTTCGTCCTTGGCGACTTCGTGTACGGCTCCGCGCTCGGCAACGGCTTCTTCATCGCCGACGTCAAGGACCCCGCCCACCCCGTGCTCGCCTACCGCGCCGACACCAAGAACGGCGAGACCTCGTACGGGCGCAAGGCGGAGGTCGTCTCCCACCCCGACGGGCGCCTGACGCTCGTCATCGCCAACGGGGGGAAGACCATCCAGACCTGGAACGTCACCGACCCGTACCACCCGACCTTCGGCGCCACCGTGGACGTCACGCGCAACCACTACGTCGCCCAGGTGCCCGGCACGGAGGTCGCCGTCTCCAGCCCGTCGAGCGGCGCGGGCGGCACCAACGCATTCGTCAACGTCCACGACCCCACGGCCCCCGTCATTGTCGGCACGTTCGGCGGCTACGGGTGCCACGGCGTCACATTCCACGGCCGCCTCGGGGACGCCAAGTTCCGCGGCTACTGCGCCGGCGTGGACGCCACTGAGATCTGGGACATGACTGGCTTCGACGCCGGCAAGCCCAACCTCGGCATCACGGTCCTCGCCACCGTCGCGCAGACGGACAACCCCCTCATCGGCGCCGGCGGGCTCCACCACCTCGCCACCACGAACGACGACGCCTCCATCCTCATCATCGGCGACGAATTCGCCGGCGGCGGCCAACCAGGCGCCTGCTTCGCTTCCGTGGACGCGATGGGCCGCACGGTCTCCACTCCGCTAGGCGCCCTCTGGTTCTACGACGTGAGCAATGAGCGCAGCCCGGTCCTCAAAGGTTGGATCACGCCACCCACAATGACCCCGCTGTCCCCGCCCGTCGCCCCTCCCGTCGACCCGACCGGGGCCTTCGGCACCGACGGCGCCGGCTGCACCGCCCACTTCGGCCAGGTCATCCCGGGGACGCAGCAGATCGTCATCGCCTGGTACAACGCCGGCGTCCTTCTCATTGACTTCAGCGACCCCGCCAACCCGGTCATCCTGGACCAGTACCAGGGCGACGGCCGCGATACCTGGAGCGCCCGCGTCGAGAATGGCTACGTCTTCACCGGGGACATTGGGCGCGGCATGGACGTTCTGAAACTCGCCTAGTGCGCCAGCTTGGCCTCAAGACCCGCCTTCACGGTGGGCCACTCGGAGTCAAGGATGGAGTAGATGGCGGCGTTGCGCTTGTGTCCATCCGGCAGGACGCGCTGGTTGCGCAGGATGCCTTCGAACTGAGCCCCTAGCCGCTCGATGGCGCGGCGGCTGCGCTCGTTGCGGGCGTCGCACTTGATCTGCACGCGGATGGCGCCCAGCGCCCCGAAGCAGTGGCCGAGCACGAGGAGCTTCGCCTCCGTGTTCGCCGCCGTCCGCCGGTGGCTCGCGCCGATCCAGGTGTGGCCGACCTCCATCGTGCGAAACGGCGTGAGGTCGAAGATGCTCGTCGAGCCGAACGCGGCCCCCGTGCGGGCATCGCGCTGGAGGAACGCGAGGGCCGTCCCGGCGGCAACGGGCTCCAACCGAGCACGAATCCAGGCGCGCAGATCCTCGATGCTGGCGACGTCGACGAGCATGTAGCGCCACAGGTCCGGCTCGTCGGCCGCGGCCCAGAGGGCTTCGGCGTGCGCGACCTGGAGAGGCTCCAACACGACGTGGCGGCCGTGCAAGGTCACCGGCTCGGGCACGAACGGACCAGCGGGAAGGCCGGCTCAAGGCTTCCGCTCGCGCCCCGCGCCAGGCCACGAAAAGACTGAACCGGCCCGAACCATCCCTCCCCATGGCCGCACGCAAGGTCGCCGCCTCCGCCAAACCGCGCAAGGCGGAGCCACGCAAGCCGGCCCGCGGCATGTCGAAGACGAAAGCCAGGGCGCTCGCGGCGCCCCCGGTCCGCTCCGCCCGCGGCGCGGCGGACCCGTCGGCGACGCCCCGCACCACCAGCACCTTCAGTCCCCGGCTCCAGGCGACGCGCAAGGCGCTCGAAGGGCTCCTGCAGGCCCGCTTTGGCAAGGTCGAGCCGATGTTCGCCTGGAACGTCCACGGTTGGCGCGTCAAACGCCCCCGTGCGGTGCCGTGGACGACGGGCACCATGGACCCCAATTTCGTCTGCCTCTTCGTGGCGGAACGCAAGCAGGGACTCGTGGTCTACCTCTGGAACCCCATCCAGCCCGGCGGCCTGCAGGACCACCGCGCGGAGTTCGAGGAAGCCGGATTCAAGGTCATGGTCGGCTGCCTCCAGTTCAACCGGAAGGGCGACTTTCCCCTTGCCGCCATCGCGAAGTCCCTCGACCGCATCAAGGCCTCCTTCGACGCCGAGGTCTAGGCCACCCCGAAGGGGCCTTATACCGCGCCCAAGTCGGCGCGCTTGAACCATCAGCCTCGATGCTGATGGCCGGCCCGGAGTCACCCCGGCGGCCAAGCGTCCTGCCTCGTTGCAGGGTCCAACGCGATGAAGGCCGCTGCAGCGCTTCGTGCGCCGAGGGCCCGTGGGGTAGTTTGGTAACCTTGCTGCTTGGGGTGCAGTAGCCTCCGGTTCAAATCCGGACGGGCCCACTCTCACTCGCTTCGCTGGTTCGCGCGGAGCCCGCCCGGATTTGCCGCATCGCTTCCCTCGCTCAAACCAGAACGCTGCTGCGCTCTGGTTCCAAATCTGGACGGGCCCACTCATAGAGCGATGGCTTCGCAATCGCTCCGTCTTTGGCGTAGCGTCGGCCCAGATTTGTCGCATCGCTTCGCTCGCTCAAGCCAGAGCGCGAATGCGCTCCGGCTCCACATCTGGACGGGCCAAACCGCGTCGCGTCTTCACTTGATGGTGAACTCTTGGTCGCGCACCGGGAGGTGCACGGTGGCGAAGTCGCTCAAGTCCCCGACGAGCTTCTCGCGCTGGTCGCCGTGGAACAGCACGATGTCTTTGGCGCCGGTCTTGCGGGCGAAGTCGACGAGGTCCTTGTGGCCGGCGTGTGCGCTGAAATCGAAGGTGCGCACCTCGCAGTGGACCTTGTGGATGCTCTTGCCGGGCTCGCGGGTGTCGAAGTCCACCATGCCCTCCTCACGCAGCTTGCGGCCGTTCGAGCCCACGACCTGATAGCCGGTGAGGGCGACGGCGGACTTGGGGTCGTTGCGCAGGTGGTCGAGGTAGAACAGGATCGGGCCGCCATCCATCATGCCGCCCGTCGTGATGATGACGTCCGCCTCGTCAAGGGCGGTGCTGCGGCCGCGGTGGTTGCGCACCATCTTGACGCCGCCCATGGCGCGCTGGTACTGGCTGAAGTTGTTGAGGTACGTCGGGTGCTGCGTGAAGATGGTGGCGACGGTGCGGGCCATGCCGTCCATCCAGACGTTGAGGCCCTCGCCAGCGAGGACCATCGCGAGCTCCTGGGCGCGGCCGACGGCGAAGGCGGCGCAGAGCGTAATGCCGCCGCGCGCCTTGACCTCGTGGCAGAAGGCGCGGAACTCCCGCTCGACCTCGTCGCGGGGCGGGTGCTCGCGGCCGGCGTAGGTGGACTCCATGAACAGGACGTCGGCCTTGGTCTGCGTGGCGCCCATGACGACGCGCTGGGGCTTCGTGTAGAGGTCGCCGGTGAAGATGAGCGTCCCGTTGGGGCCCTTGAGCTCCATCTGGGCGGCGCCCGGGATGTGGCCGGCGCTGTGCAGCCGGACGGAGTGCAGCCCCAACTGCTTCGGGTGCTTGAAGTCCATGAGCTCGTAGAGGCCGCGCGTCGCCTCGATGTCGGCGTCCGAGTACGGCTCCGGGAAGCCCTCGCTGCGGGCGATCTTGAGGGAGTCGCGGTGCATGAGCGTCGCGACCTCCGCCGTCGGGGGCGTCGTCAGGACGCTCGCGTCGTAGCGGGCGCTCAGCCAGGGGATCATGCCCGAATGGTCGAGGTGAGCGTGCGTGAGGAAGACGCGGTCAATCGGAGGCGCCGGCAGCGGGTACTGCGGTGGCTTGTCGGGCTCCATGCCGTAGTCGAAGAGGAACTTGCTCCCCGCTGAGTCGAGCACGAAGCCGAGGCGCCCGATGTCTTCCGCGGCCCCGAGGAACCGTCCGGTCCAGGTCACGCTTCGGGGACCGGGGAGAGAGGGATAAAGGGGCCGACTGCGGCCAGGCTCATTTCTTCTTGCGCGTGGTGACGAGCAGGACCGCGAAGAGCGCGGCCGCCACGAGCAGGAGCGCGCCGACATACCAGTACCGGCCGAGGCCGCTGAGGAACGCCTGGTCCTGGGTGAACGAGCTGGTCTTGCCGGTGACGGGGTCGTAGTACTTGTCGGGGTGCCCGTCGCCGTTCGAGTCGAAGGTCCAATCCTTGACGCCGTCGCCGTTGACGTCCTGGAGGACGATGGCGATGGCGGTCCCGTTGCCCTGGGGCAGGAAGAAATCGGGGTCGCCGTCGGCGTTGTCGTCGATGACGGCGTCGAGGATGCCGTCGCCGTCCACGTCGAGGGTGCGCTGGATCTTCACGATCCGGTCGCCGGCGCCGCCGAAGAGGACGGGCTCGCCTGCGTCCACGCGGTGGTTGCCGTTCGCGTCCACCGCGTAGTCCATGACGCCGTCGCCGTTGATGTCCACCGGCAGGAGGGCCACGAAGGCGGCCTGCTCGGGGTCGTACACGGCGTCGGGCTTGCCGTCCCCGTTCAGGTCGGTGACGATGTCGCGGGCGGAGGTGCCGACGAGGTCGGTGCGCAGCGTGGTCGGGGTGAGGACGCGGTTGTCCGGGTCCCAGTAGGAGTCCGGCTGGCCGTCGGCGTCGCGGTCCACGAAGAAGTCGGCCTTGCCGTCGCGGTCGCCGTCAACGAACGGGATGGCGGTGCCCGTGGCCGGGAGTCCCAGGCGCACGCGGGTGGCATTGCCGATGAGGCCGTCGAGGTTCCACAGCAGGCTTCCAGTGAGCGTCGTGGAGGGGTCGAAGAACGACTCGAAGCCGTTGGTCGCGTTCTGGTCGCGGTCCACGGCGTACTCCAGGCCCTTGTCGCCATCGACGTCGAAGGCGACGAAAGGCAGCACCTTCAGCTTGACCGGGCCGTCGCCGATGGACGACAGGATGGGGCCGACGGAGGTCGCGCGGACTGAGATGGGCACGGTGAGGCCGGGCACGAAGCTGGCAGGCAGCTTGGCCTCGACGAGGACCTCAGCGGCATGCCCGGGGGCCAACGAGAGGGTGCTCGGCGTGAAGGTCGCGGTGACCAGGTCCTTGAAGGCCTGGGGCGCCTCGATGGAGAACTTGACCTCGTCGCCGAGCGAGCCGTTGTTGGCCACGGTGGCGGCGAAGCGGATGGTCTCCTCCGGGGCGACCAAGAGCGTGCCGTTGACCTTGGGCGTCACGGTGAGGACGGACGTCCCGACCGTGAACAGCAGCTGCATCGTCTGGGACTGGCTCGCGTCGCCTGGCGTCGCCTTGATGGTGATGAGGCGGCTGGTGCCGGGGGCCACGGTGGAGGGGGCCGTCACGGAGACCTGCACGGTGCGGTTCTCCAGGGGCTGGAGGCCGACCGTCGACGGGTTGAAGGTGACGCCCCAGCCGGTCGGGGTCGCGATGGACTGCAGGATCACGCCGTCCACGCCGATGCCGCGGTTGGCGACCGCGATGGGCACCTCAGCCGTGGAGCTGGCGGCGATGGGGAACGACGATCCGGCCGGTGCGCTCAGCAAGATGCCGAGGTTGGGGCTGGAGAGCGCGACGCCGATCTCGGTGAAGAGCTCGACGCTGTTGCTGTCGTCGGCGACGATGCGGACGGCGGCGCGGCTCGTGGCGAGCGCGTCGGCAGGGCTCTTGACCTGGAAGGTCGCCGCGGAGGTGTTTCCTGCGTAGCTTGCCGACTGGCTGGTGATGCCGACGATGCTCCAGCCTGCGGGCAGGCTGGCCGGGTCGAGCTTGAACGTCACGCCGGTCGCGGTGTTGCCTACGGCGCGGGTCGCGGTGGCGGTCAGGCTGACCGTCTGTCCCGGGAGGCCGCCGACGTTCGACGGGGTGCCGGCGAGCGTGAAGGCGGTGGGCTTGGCGGCCACGGTGGCGAGGACGTCGATGAAGTCGAACGGCTTGCTCGCGCCGGGGGAGTCCTGGCTCGTGACGCGGAGGCGGAACCGCTCCTGGGTCCCGACCACCGCGTTGGCGGGCGCGGTAATCGACAGCACGCCGTTGAACTGCTTGCCAGCGGCGACGAAGATGGGGTTGGCCTGGCTGAGGGCCGAGCTCCACCCGCTCGAGGTGGCGGGGGCGGTGACGAGGTCGGCCACGAAGTGGTCGGACTGGGTGCCGCGGTTGTCGATGGTGAACGAGACCGAGGCCGGGCCGCCCGCGTAGAGCGTCACGGGGATGCTGGTGACGTCGGGCAGGAGGTTGAACGCGAAGGCGCCGAGGGCCTTCGTGGTGAGCTTGACCTGGCCCGCGAGGGCGGAGCTGCCCGCCAGGGAATCCGTGCTGGTGGCCGTGACGGTGGCCGTGTCGAGGGTCCCAATGGGGGTGCCGCTCGCGGCCGTGCTGTTGAGGACGAACGAGACCTCGTCGTAGGCGCCCATCGTGCAATCGACCACGATGTTGGAGGCCACGACTGTGGGCGCCGTGCAGACGGCCGCGCGGGGCGTCTCGGTGTTGCCCTGCACAAGGTTCGGGAACATCAGTTTCGTGTTGAAGCCGGACAGGGTCCGGTCGAAGCCGCCCTCGGACTGGGGCACGCTGATGCGGAGAGTGTCCATCTCGTCGCCCGTGTTCACGGCGCGCAGCGCGTAGCTCGCCGTGCGCTGGGCCAGGGTGCCCGTGGACTGCACGATGGCCGTCGTCGGCTGGTTGGCGTCGGCCTGGATGGAGACGCCGTTCAGCTGGTCGCTGTAGCGTTGGCTGCTGATGCGCGTGGAGGGGGTGCCAGCCGTTCCGGCAGAGATCGAACTTGCTGGGCCCGCGCCAAGCACCTTCGCGTTGAGGACGTGGGTCCCGCGCTGGCTGGGGTCATTCTGGCTGATGGCCTCGATGGCGACCGCGTGGCCTGGGGCTGCATCGCCGGCCCGAGCGCCCGACCCGCCGCCCTGAATCCGGTTTGTCGCGGTCGTAGCGCAGGGGTCGGACGAGCCCGAATCGGGGTCACCATCGTACGTGCCCATCTCGACGTAGACGTACCGGGTGGAGTGGGCAGGGACCGGGACAAGACGGGTGAATGCGGCCACCGCATCGTAGGTCTGAACTGTCGCCCTTCCGCGGCCTGGCAGGGGCGTCTGAGTGGTGTTGGTCGGGTCGAACAAACGGAAGCGCCAGCCGTCGTTGTGGGTGTCGCCGTTGTTGTTGCTGGTGTCGGCCTCTTCGCAGCCCGTGAGGTCCTGGTAACCAAGCGCGATTTTCTGGGCTGGGCTGGCAAGCGCCGTGGCTTTGGCGTCGCCGTCCGTGATCAGCTTGGGCAGTAGGCGGATGGTGTCTGCACGGTCGCCGTCGTTGACGAGCATGAGGCGGAACAAGGTGGACTGGTCGTAGTCCTTGTCGCCGTCCTCACCCGCGCGGTCATCCCACAACGTTCCTGCGGTGCCGACTGGAGACTGGTCCGGAACGACGACGCCGTTGAAGATCTTGGGGCCGACAATGGCGTCCGGCCCCTCATCGCGCAGGGAATGGACTTGGGGCGCATCCACGCTCGTGGTCGCCCGGGTCTTCACGGTGCCGTCGGCGTTGACGCCGTCGAAGAGGAGGAAGCTGAACTTGTCCGCGAGGAACACCTCGACGGGGACGCTCTTCGTCGCGAGCACCGCCGCGTTGTCGAGGCCCGAGGCGCGGATGAAGACCGAGAAGGTCTGGCCGCGCACCGCGTCGGCGGGGGCCGTGAGGGTCATGACCGCCGCGGCCTGGCTCTTGCCGTCAAGCTCGAAGCTTGCGGGCGTCGTGGAGGCAGTCCATCCGAGGGGGACGCCGCTGAGGCCCGTGACGAAGCGCGCCCGGGCGTTGCCCGAGTTCTCGACGACGAAGGGGAAGTTGCGGGTGCCTCCGGGGGCGACGCGCGCCGTGGAGGTGTCGGTGAGGACGCGGACGCCATCAACCCGGACGTTCGTCAGTTTCACGGTGAGGTTCAGGGCGGCGCTCGAGACGCCGTTCGTGAGCGATGTGGCGACGACCTTGACGACGTTCGTCTCGCCGTTGGCGCCGCTCGCGGGGGGCGTGATGGTGACGAGCGCTTCATTGCTGGCGCCGGGGTCAAGGGCGAGGCTTGCGGGACTGACGGTGGTGGACCAGCCAATCGGGACCGACGCGGGGGAGGCGATGATGGCCAGCGTGTCGCGGCCGCCGCCCTGGTTGGTGGCGGTGACGCGGAACGTGGTGCGCTGGCCGATGAGAATCTCCTTTGTGGGGCTCTGCTCAAGAGGCGAGAGCGTGAGCGCGGCGCCGACGCCGCCAATGGTGATCTTGTGGGCGACCTTCCACGACTCGCCGAGGGCGCCGACCTCAATGGTGTAGACGCCCTGGAGGGCCAGCGTCGCGGGGTAAAGGAACCGGTACTCGACGACGCGAAGGCCCTTAGTGCTAGTGACGAGATTGCCGCTGCGCGCAAGGTCGTCCTGGATGGCGCCCCACTTCTGGTCGGCGGCCACGTTCAGACTGCCGATGAGGTTTGGGTTGCCGGCGCTCGCGCCCGAGTTGTCGTAGTACACCTTTTGGTCCGGGCCAACGACCCGGATAAAGTGGCGTTGGGTGTTGACGTCGAGGGCGTTGGAGCCGAGGCTCTCGATGTGGGCCAGGCGGAACTGGATGGTCCGGTCCGTCGTGGAGGACGCCGCAGGGACTGGGAAGGCATCGCTGACCTTGCCCGAAAGATCCTCCGTCCACCCACTGACGCGGGCCGTGTCGGCGATGAGCGTGACGGTACTGGGCGAGCAGTCGTCCCCATACTGGAAGTCCAACGTGTCGAGCTGGTTGGTCAGGCTGGGAAGGGCATGGACCCGGATGCTGACATTCTGGCCGGCCTTGATGGCCACCGGGGCGGAGAAAATGCTGGCCCCTCCGTAAAGGGCTGCGCAGGAAAGGACCTGGTCGATTGGGGAGCCAAAGCCAGGGATGACGGGGTCAACCGCGTCAACCCCGGTCGCGGAGAAGGAGACGCGCGTGACGGCGTCGTTGCCGGCCGTAGTCTTTGCCGTAACACCATTGAGCTCAAGGCGAACGTCCACGTCCCAGGGCTGGTTGAACGCAAGCGACAGGGAGGCGCCCATCGAGTAGACCTCGGTGTCCGCCACGGCGGGGCCGAGGGCGAAGACAGAGTCCTGGTCGGTCGCGGCGGGGAACCCAACCGTCGGGGGCGCGGGGGGCGTGTTCGGGGTGACCGTGGGAATGTTGTCCGTGACGAGGAGGCTAGGATCGTTGAGGAGATGATTGGTCCAGGACCCACCCACGTTGTAGGCCGCCGTCTTGTCGCTCAGGAGATAGAGGGTGTTGACCTCGTTGCGCGTCTGCCAGGGAGCCTGGATGGCATTCACACCGTTGGGTCCCGAGTTGCCGCCGGAGGCCGCGATGGCCCCGCGGATGGCGGTTTCCTGCGTCGCGGTGGCCGGGACGGAGTCGGCGACGACTCCGGCGAGGCCGCTGATGATGAGGACGGTCGCCAGGGCCAAGTGGATGACGTTGTGGGTGCGGGACATTGCCTGCCTCGATGCCTGGCGGGGCATGGCCCAGCCTGGCTTGCGCCGCTGGGCTTCGTTTCCATCCTTATCAGCTTTGCTATCTCTTTCTGGTGGCGAGCAGGCCGGCGACCCCGATCGCGGCCAAGACGAGAACGAGCGGCAGGCCCGGCGAACCCTTGCCCTCCGACGTCGTGGGCGCGTTTCCGGACGGGTTGGCGGCCCCGAGGACGACGATGGACACCGGCACGGTGGCGCGCTGGTTGGCGTCGCCAAGCGACGTGATCTGGAACGTCACCGTGCGCGTCCCCGCCCCAGCGTCAGCCGGCACGGAGACAGTGACGGGGAACCCCGTGGATGCCCCGGAGCCGAGCACCTCGATGCGGGCCAGGTCGCCCGGGAAGGCCAGTGTCCACCCTGCGGGCAGGCCGGTCGCCTGGACCGTGTAGGAGTCCACGGTGTTCCCGGTGTTGGTGACCTGGAGCTGGATGACCTCGGACTGGCCCGGCCGGACCTGGACCGCGGCGGGAGGGGCGACGGAGAGGCCGAAGCGGCCGCCCACGGTGGCGCCGAGGCGAAGCGCCGCCGAGCTGTCGGCGCTGAGGCGGACCGTGGCGTGCGCGCTGTCCAGTTGGTGGGCCCCGGCGGGCGCGGTGAGCGTCAGGACCGTGGTCCCGCTGGCGCCCGCGGCGAGCGTGAAGGATGCGGGCTGGACGGTCACGGTCCAGGAAGAGTCGTCCACGCTGGCCACGATCTGGGTCGTGTCCTGGCCGTTGCCGAGGTTCTTGAGGTCCAGGGTGAAGCGCACGCTGGCGCCGGGCTGGATGGCCTGGTTGGTCGCGTCGTCCGTGAGGAGGGTCCAGAGGTGCTGCTGGTCCACCGTGAGAGGCACGTTCGTCGTGCTCGGGATGCCGCCGAGGCGCGTGATGACCTGCGCCTGCGCTGCACCAGCGGGCTGGGCGGCGGGCGGCGTGACGCGCAGGGTGACGGCGCCGGTCGCCCCCGGCAAGAGGGTGAGGAACGCTGGGGAGACGGACCCGGTCCAGTCGGCCGGGAAGCTGCCCTCGAACGTGGGCGACTCCTCCCGGTTGCCAAGGTTGGCGACCTGAAGGGTCACGTTGGAGGTCTTACCCGGTTGCACGAGCGGCGCGGCCGGCGGGGTGACGGAGACGGAGCGCAGCGTGGTGAACACGGTGACGCCGGTCCCGGAGGCGGCCGCGACGACGCCGCCGTCCTCGCTGATGCCGACCGCGGTGACGGTGTTGGCGAGGGTGCTGGTCCAGAGGGGGTCAAGCCGCTCCTGGCCGGAGCGGTAGAGGGCGACGGTCTTGCCCGCGGCGACGGCGAGGTAGCGGTCGTCGGCGGAGAGCGCGATGTCCGCGACGGCTCCGGCGAGGGCGGGCGTCGTGACGACCGGGCCGGCGGCGAGGCCGGTGACGCTGGGGTTGCGGTACAGGCGGAGCTTGCCCGCCGCGTCGCCTGCAAGGAAGAAGTTGCCCGCCTTGGCGATGGCGACGGCCTGCTCGGCGGCGGTGTCGGGCCGCAAGTCGAGCGCGGGGGCAAACGGCGACGCCTCGGAGTCCTTCGAGTAGATCTGGAGGGTCCCGTCCGAGCTGCCGACGACGGACCACTTGTCGGTGCTGGACTCGGCGAAGGCGACGGCGACCGCATTGCCCGGGAGGTCGTTCTTCACGGCGGCGCCGCTCGTCTTGAAGCGATAGTGCAGCCCGGTCGCGGCGGCCGCGACCTGCGTGGAGGTGCCGGACTCGCCGAGGGCGACGCGCGTAACGGCCTCGTCGGTGGCCGTGGCCCACACGGTCGCGACGCTGCCCGGGTTGGCGCCCGAGCCCGCGCTCCACGAGTAGAGGCGGACCATTCCTTTGGCGGGGTTGACGCCGTTGGGGACGCTGGAGCCGAGCGCGATGCGAGAGCCGTCCGGGCTCATGGCGAGGCTGGTGACCACCTCGTTGCTGAAGGACTGCGTCGAGGCCGTGATGATGCCCTGATCGGTGGTGGCGAAGAGCAGGCGGCCCGTCTGCTTTCCGTTGTCCTGGGCTGCGATGGCGATGCGGGTGCCGCTGGCGGAGAGTGCGATGGCGATGACGTCCGCCTTGCAGTTGCCGGGGTCGGTGAGGGCGATGCAGTTGGCGCTCGCGTCGGCGGCCCCGGTGCGCACGGCGTCTCCCGCCTCGTTCCACACGTTCCAGACGTTGGCGTTGGGGTCGCTGGTGCCGACGCCGCCGCCGGGGTCGGCGCGCCCGGCGGCCACCCAGGTGGCGCTGCGCGCGAGGTCGAAGGCGGTGATGGCAGACCCGGGGCTGAGGTCGGGGGAGCGGGGGTTCGGGTTCGTCTGGGCGGCGACGAGTGGCAGGGCCAGAAGCGCCACGAGCAGGACGGTCCTCACGGTGGACATGGCACCGGACTCCCCATGCTTGACCAAAATGCTTCCGGTTCCATCCTTGAATGATGCAGGGAAACCGGCCTTACGCGCCCAGCCCGGCGGCCATCCGGGCCTTGACGCGGCGGAGCACGTCCGCGTTGTCGTAAGTGCCGCCGACCGCCCCGGGTGACGAAGTCTTGAGGGCGGCGGCGAGGGCTGGGAGGGCTCGCGTCAATTCGTCCACGATAGTGACGTGGGCGGCGACGGCGGTGCGGGAGAGCGGGTTGAGGTCAATGGCGATGACGGTCTTCCCCATCGCGACGAGGGCTTGGCAGCGATCGCCATCCTCCAGCGGGACGACGACGACGTCGGAGCCCCCTAGGCCGGCCTTCGAGCAGAGCGCGCGGTCGCTCGACAGGTTGGGGATGCGGAAGTCGGGCGCGCGCCCAAGGACGGAGCCCTTCGTGGCGCCGGCGGCCTCGACGACGGCCACCAAGGCCTCAACGCGTTCGGGCGTGCGGTGGAACAGGTTGACCTCCAGGACAAGCCGCGGGAACGCCTTCTGCACGGCGACCGCCTGACGCGCGGCGAGCGCGACGACGTTGCCGTTCAGGCTGAGCACGGGCTGTTTGGCTGCGCGCAGAAGCCGTGCGGCCTCCGCGACGGCCTCCCTCGCCTCGGGTGGCGTGCGCTCGCCGAGAAGGTAGTCGAACGCCTCGCCGCGGCCGTGCGCGATGAGGCCGGTCGGGTGGACGAGGCCGGCGGCGACGGCGTCCTTCATCGCCTCGCGGGTGCGAAGCGAGGCGGCGCGTGGGTGGTCGTCGGGGATGTTGGTCGTCACGTCGTCACGTTTCCTCTTTCCGCCCCTTCCTCCTTCTCTCCTCTCCTCCTTCTCTCGTCTCCTCAGTCCCAGTCGAGCCCGATGTCCTTGGCGGGCGCCTTCTGCGTGAGCCAGCCGAGGCTGATGCGGTCCGCCCACCCGTAGGCCGCGACCGTCTCGGGCGTGATGCCGCCCGAGGCCTCGATCTTGACTCCGGGGAACTTGTCCCACACCGCCGTCGCCCACGCCTTGCCCACAGGAGAAGTCTGGTTGTCGATGAGGAGCCAGTCGGCTCCTGCGCCGGCGGCGGCGAGGGCGTCGGGGAGCGACTCGACCTCGCAGGTGATCGTCAGCTTAGGGTGCGCCTTCTTGACGCGCTGGACCGCGGCCGCGACGTCGCCGCCGCAGGCCGCGATGTGGTTGTCCTTCACCATCGCCGCGTCCCACAGGCCGGCGCGGTGGGGGTCGCCGCCGCCGATGCGGACCGCCTCCTTCTCGAAGATGCGGAATCCCGGGGTCGTCTTGCGGGTCGCAGCCACGATGGCGCCGCAGTCGGAGCGCGCGAGATCCTCCATCAATGTCCGGGTCAGGCTGGCGATGCCGCTCATGCGGCTGGTGAGATTGAGGGTGACGCGCTCGCCGGCGAGAATGGCGGCGGCGGGGCCGGACACCTCGAGGAGGATGGCGCCTTTCTCGGCCCATTTGCCCTCTGCCAGGAGCGGTTTCGCGGTCGCGCCGAGGCGGCGGAACAGCTCGACGGCGTGCGGCAGGCCGGCGACGACAAGGCGCTCGCGGGCGACCATGCGGGCCTTGCCCCTCACGCCGTGGGGGATGGACGCCGCGGTGGCGTCGCCAGGGCCGAGGTCCTCCTCCAGGTAGAGGGCAAGCCAGTCGGTCCCGGGCACGGCCGTCGCCAGCCGCGCCCCGCTCTTGAGCCTCACCGCGACTCCAACAAGCTCGCCAGAAGGGATTTGAACGGGCTCGCCGGCTGGTGGGATGATGCGACGCGCCCGCCTCGTCCTTCTTTCGCTCGGCCTTCTGGTCGGCCTCCTCCCCGCGGCCGACGCCGGGCTCACGGTGACGCCGCTCCAGTTCGACCCCGTGGATTTCCTCCTCCCCGGCGGCGCTGGTAGCAAGGCGACGACGACGGCGACGTTCCAGTGCAGTGGCTCGGAGTTCTGGGGCCCGACCGACGCGAGCCACCCCCTGACCCTCGGGGGCCTCATGCTGCCGCCCGACTTCACGCTCGAAGGACCGTCCACGACAGAGGTGCCGGCGAGCGCCTGCGCGGGCCCCGCCTCCCAGACGTGGACGAAAGACCTGGTCTTCACCCTCAAGGCCGACCCGAAGGTGCCCGGCCTGCGCACCAACGTCATCACGCTCACCTTCGATCTCCCGGCCTCCGGGAGCGCGCTGGCAGCCTCCGCGACGGCGACGGGCCAGGTCAAGACCGACTTCATCGGCAAAGTCGAGGCCATGCTCGTGAACCAGACCGTCGCGACCGACCACGCCCAGGCGCACTTCGTCCTGCGGCTGCGGAACCTTGGCAACGCCGCCACCGCCGTGAGCGTCCTCGGCCCCGACCCGCCTCTCAAGGGCATCGTCGTGCAACTGCCCGGGGAGTCCACGCTGGGGATGCCCGGGTCGGGCTCCGACACCGCGACGGTCCCTGTCCTCCTGACCATCTCCGGCGCCGCCGCGTCCTCGACGCCGGTGCCGCTTCGCCTCCTTGTCTCGGCGAGCCAGGACCGCACCCGGCACGGCCCCGAGGTCGCGCTCACGGGCACGGTCCTCCTAGGCGCCGACGGCACCGCCGCGCCCAAGTCCAGCCCGCTTCCCGCGCCGATGCTCTTCGCGGTCGCGACGCTCGGCCTGGCCGCCCTCGCGCGGCGCCGCGCGCGGGCCTAGGGTCGGCCTTTTCACCGGCGGCCTCGTCGGCGCCGCCATGAAGGTCGGCATTGTGGGCTGCGGCGCCATCGGCTCCGAGGTCGCGAAGGCGGCGAGCGCGATGGACGGCATCGAGGCGGTGTGGCTCTTCGACATCGACCCGGACGCCGCCGCGCACCTGCGTCACCTGCCGCGCGCCCACGTCGCCAAGACCGCCGGCGAGCTGGTCGCGAAGGCGGACCTCGTCATCGAGGCCGCCAACAAGGGCGTCGTCCAGACCGTCATTCGCGACGCGCTCGCCGCCGGCAAGAAGACGATGCTCATGACCATCGGCGCCCTCGCCGACGACGCCCTCCGGGAGGAGCTTGTCGGGCTCGCCAAGAAGACGGGCGGCAAGATGTACCTCCCCAGCGGCGCCGTCATGGGCGTCGACGGCGTCAAGGCCGCGGCCGAGGCGGACCTGAAGTCCGTCACGCTCGTCACCACCAAGCCGCCCGCGGGCCTCGACAAGAAGACCGACCGCTGGACCCTGTTGTTCAGCGGCCCCGCCCGCGAGGCCGTCCAGAAATTCCCGAAGAACGTCAACGTCGCAGCCACCCTGAGCCTTGCCGGCCTCGGCTTCGACCAAACGCACGTCCAGGTCGCCATTGACCCGCTCGCGACGCGCAACTCGCACAAGGTCATCATTGAGGGCGGCTTCGGCCGCGCCCGCATCGAAGTCGAGAACCTGCCCTCGCCCACCAACCCGGCGACCAGCTATTTGGCCTCCCTGTCGGCCATCGCGTTGCTGCGCCGCATTGTGAGCCCGATCGAGATTGGAGCATAGCGACAAGCTCGGTCGGGGTCCCGAAGCAAGGCGAGGAATCCATCCGGCCCGCAAGGGCCGGGTGGTGAGCCCGATCGAGATTGGAGCATAGCGACAAGCTCGGTCGGGGTCCCGAAGCAAGGCGAGGAATCCATCCGGCCCGCAAGGGCCGGGTGGTGAGCCCGATCGAGATTGGAGCGTAGCCGACCTGGCCAGACTTTCGGTGCGGGCAATTGTCCAGAATCCTGAAATATCAGCGCGAGTGGTGGTTCAAACGATGACCATGCGCATGGTTGCCCTTCTCCTGCTCGCCACCGCCCTGGTGGCCCCCAACGTCTCGGCGCAGGGGCCTTTCGCAGGCATCACGCTCACAGCGACGCCGCCGACCGAGACCATCGCCTACATGGGCTCCATCGAGGTCCCCTTCAGCGTCAAGGTCGGCTGCAGCACGCTGGTCCAGCACGGCCTTGGGTCCCAGAGCCCCACGCCCAAGCTAACGGTCCACGCCGACGAGGCGCCCCGGGGCCTGACGGTCAAGGAGGCGACCCTCACGTTCAGCGACCCGAGCCCTTGCGCGACCGGTTCCGGGTTCATCACGAAGAACGACAAGGTCACCTTCATGGTAGACGCCTCGGCGGCCGGCGTCGTCACCCAGAACGTCACCCTGCTGGCCCACTTCGGGGACGCGGAGAGCGACGCCGGCGAGTTCGTGGTCCCCTTCACGGTGGCCTACCACTCCAACTACACGGTCCTGCCCGACGTCACGTTCCCGCTCAAGGTCATGAACGGCACCGCGACGTTCCATGTCACGATCACGCAGAACTCCAACGCCCGCAGCATGGTCATGATCGAGGACGTCAAAGAGACCGGCGGCAAGATCAGCGGCCTTGGGTCGGTCCCCTACAACAGCCCCGAGACGAAGAAGTTCACCGTGACCTACAAGGCCCCCCTCGGCCCTTGGACGGAGCAGAAGGTGACCTTCACCAGCTACGGGCACTTCCTTCTGCTGGACCAGCGCGCGGGCAGCTTCACGGACGCGAAGCCCACGACCTGGACCTTCACGAACGGTGGCGGGGAGGCCCCGCAGGGCACCACGTCCAAGGCGTCACCGCTCCCGTTGCCTTTCCTCGCCCTCGCGGGCGCCGCCCTCATCGCGGCCCGCCGCCGCGACTGAGATGGCCTCGGGTTCCTTCTCCCTTCTTTCTCCCCCTGTTTTTCCAACGGCCGCCTCGCCGACCGCGTGCGCGCTCGGACTTTCTTTCCTTCAGCGTAATTGCTCGTCCCGCCGTCACGACGGCCGAAATCGACGCGTTCGTCTCACTTCGTTTCGGCGAAGGCGAACATCGCATCGAGGCTGCGCTTGGCGCCCTCGATGACCTTGGCCGGCAGCTCGACGACCTGCTCCGCCGTCGGCGACTCCAGCGCCGAGAGGATGCTCGCCAGCGTGGATTTCTTCATGTGCGGGCACTGGACGCAGGCGCCGTAGATGGTGAGGCCCGGCATCTCGGCCCGCATGCGGTCCGCGGTGCCGCACTCGGTGATGGGCATGACGTCCACTTTGCCCTCGGCCTCGAGCTTGCGGGCATAGTCCATCATCTTCTCGGTGGAGCCGATGTAGTCCGCCTCGACGAGGACCTTGGGGTCGCATTCAGGGTGAGCGAGGATGACGAGCTTGCGGCCCGCGTCGGAAGCCTGCTTGCGCCACGCCCGCGCGGAGGCGGCGTCGAACTGGACGTGCACCTCGCACTCGCCGCTGTGGATGTGGACCTTCTTCTGACCCGCCAGGGACGACGCAAGGTGGGCGCCCATGAAGCGGTCGGGCACGAAGATGAGCTCGTTCCCCGGCATGCGCCGGGCGATGTCCAGGTAGTTGGCGCTCGTGCAGCAGACGTCGATCTCGGCCTTGACGGCGGCGGAGGTGTTGACGTAGCCCATCACGGGCACGCCGGGGTGCTCGCGGCGCAGACGGCGAACATCCTCCACCGTGACGCCGTCGGCAAGACTGCAGCCGGCGGTCGGCTCCGGGAGCAGGACCCGCTTGGTCGGGTTGAGGATCTTCGCAGTCTCCGCCATGAAGCGGACGCTGCTGAACAAGATGCCCTTCTGCGGGGCGGCCATGGCCTTTTTGCTCAGGCCGTAGGAGTCGCCCACCTCGTCGGCGACGCCGTACACGATGTCGGGCGTCTGGTAGCTGTGCGCCAGGATGATCACGTCCTGCTGGCGCTTGAGCTGGTTGATGCGCAGCGTCATCGGCGCAATCATGCGGCACATCTCGAGGCCCCAACGTTCGGGTTGACGAATGCGGGATTCGAGTCGCTTGGCCTCGGCCTCCAGCTCGGCGCGCGAGAAGAGGCCCGCGAGGTGCGAGGGCGCCGACGGCGGGCTCGGGCGGGGCAGCGACATGGGGATGGACGAAGCGGCCATGCTGGCAATCCTGTTTCAGGTGGGTCCTCCAGATAACGGTTGGGACCGGGGGTAGGGTGGCCAGGGCGGCGGGGACAGCCTCATCAGGAAGAGCCGTGTCGGCGCGTTGCCGGCATGACCTTCGAGATCCTGGAGCGCGCAGCCGCGGGCCGTCTCGGCCGCTTCACGACGGCTCATGGGAAAGTGACGACGCCGACGCTCATGCCGGTCGTCAACCCCAACATCAGCCTGCTCACGCCGCGCCAGATGCGCGACCAGTTCGGCACGCAGATGGTCATCACCAACTCCTACGTCCTCAACAAGCACGAGGCGCTGCGGACGAAGGCGCTCGCCGAGGGCGTCCACAAGGTCCTCGACTGGGACGGGCCCACGATGACAGACTCCGGCACGTTCCAGATGTACGTGTACGGCGACGTGCAGCTCCAGAACGACACCATCGTCGGCTTCCAGCGCGACATCGGCGTGGACGTCGCGACCTGCTTCGACATCTTCGTCACCCCCGACATGGGTCGCGCCGAAGCAGAGGCCGCCGTCGCCGCGACCATCGCGCGCACCAAGGAGGCCGTCCCGCACAAGGGCAACTCCCTCCTCAACGCCACGGTCCAGGGCGGCGTCCACTACGACCTGCGCAAACTCTGCGCCGAGGCGTACCGCGACCTCGACGTCGACTACCACACCATCGGCGGTGTCGTGCCCGTCATGGAGCAGCAGATGTACCCCGAGCTCGCGGAGATGATCCTGTGGAGCCAGGCCGGCCTGCGCAAGGACCGCCCCGTTCACCTCTTTGGCGCGGGCCACCCGCTCATCTTCCCGCTCGCCGTCGCGCTGGGCTGCGACCTCTTCGACTCCTCCGCGTACGCCAAGTACGCCAAGGACGGCCGCATGATGTTCGAGTGGGGCACGGCGCACCTCGCCGAACTGGCCGAGCTTCCCTGCGCCTGCCCCGTCTGCTCCAAGCACGGCGCGGATGGCCTCAAGGCGCTGCCCGGCAAGGAGAAGGAGACGGCGCTCGCGGAGCACAACCTCCACGTCTCGTTCGCGGACCTGCGCCGCATCCGCACCGCCATCCAGGAAGGCAGCCTGTGGGAGCTCGTCGAGCAGCGCAGCGCCTGCCACCCGATGCTCGCCGCCGCGACCCGCAAGCTGGGCGACCCCACCTACCAGGCGTGGCTTGAGCAGCGCGAACCGGTGAGCCACACCCGGGCCCTGCGCTACACGGGAAGCCTCACGCACCAGCGCCCCATCTTCCGCCGCATCCGCGAACGCCTCCAGACCCGCTTCGTCCCGCAAGGCGAGCCGGTCGAGATGGAGATGGACACCGGCTTCGCCAACAAGGGCGACATGCGCCGCGAGCTGGGAATGCACAAAGAGCCCGGCGGCAAACCCTACTTCGCCGGCCGCGGCAGCCTGGATGCCGCGATGGACCACGCCGTCGTCTGCGCGCTCGGCCCCGTCCCCGCAGGCCTCGACGAGGCGTACCCCTTCGCGCAGTCCGTCCTGCCGCGCCTCGAGGGCCTCGACCGCGGCCACATGGGCTGGGTCGGCGAAACAAAGGATCTCTTCCTCGCTGCGCACGGCTTCGTCCCCGCTATCCCGGGCCCCGGCGGCAAGGACGGCGGCGTCCAGTTCGGCAAGCTCCAGGTCCTTCGAACAGCAGATTGGCAGTTCGGCGCCGGCGCGGGGGCGGCCCTCATCGCCGGCGACCTGCGTCTCGAGACCAGCCGCGCCACCGGCAAGCTGCGCACCGTCCACCTCGGCGACGAGCACATTCTCAGCCTGCGCGCCCATGACGGATTCTGGACGCTCAAGATCGCCGGGGCGAGACTCGTCCACAAGGCGCTCCCGTCTCCCGCCAACCGGGTCGTCGTGGCCGCCGACTCCGTCCCCTTCAACCGCGCCGGGAAATCCGTCTTCGCCCAGTTCGTCAAGACGATGGACGAAGGCCTGCGCCCGGGCGACGAGTGCCTGGTGGTCGACGAACAGGACACGCTCATCGCCGTCGGCCAGCTCCTTCTCGCCCCCGACGAGGTCCACGATTTCAAGAAAGGAATGGCAGTCAGGGTGCGCGAAGGGATTCCCGTCTAGCGCGCTTTCCCCATGAGCAACCAGTCTCCACGCGAAGACCTCGGGTGCGCACGCATGGCCCTTGCCTTTCGGGTCATTCCAGGATTCTCCGGTTCCGCAAGAGAATCCCGCGCCTGCGCGGCCCCGTTGTCGCGCAGAGCCCGACTCAGTGCCGCGCGCCGTCCTTGCTCTGCCACCCACAAACGGCTCACCGGAACCCCTGCGAAGGGTGCTGCTTCCTGTCGCCAGCTCCACGCGCAATGAAGGGGTCTCCAGAAGACTCGGCCCGCTTGGGGCGACCTTTATTTCCCCTCCCCGCTTCGCTGGAAACCCCGCTTCGGTCGAAACCTATGAAGCGCATGGAGCCGCTGGGAGGCGGTCTCGATGCGCGTGGTCTCGAACCCATGGGATGGGAGGTTCACGCGTGGCTGTCAACGATCTTTTTGGGCAACTCCTGCAAGTCGAGCCCTTGTTCTCGAACAAGGAAGTCATGCGGGCCTCGTACACTCCGGACGACCTGCCCCACCGTGACGCCGAGATCCGCGGCCTCGGCTCGCTGCTGGTCCCCGCCCTGCGCGGCGAGACCCCGTCGAACGTCTTCATCTACGGCAAGACCGGCACCGGCAAGACCGCCTGCGTCAAGTACGTCGGCAAGGAGCTCTCGACGAAGGGCCAAGAGATCGGCAAGCGCGTCAACCTGATCTACATCAACTGCGAGATCGTCGACACGCAGTACCGCGTCTTGCAGAACATCGCCAACCACTTCGTCTCCGCCGAGAACTGGGCCCAGCGCATCCCCTTCACCGGCTGGCCCACGGACGAGGTCTACGAAGCGCTGCGCCGCTACGTGGACGGCTTCAAGAAGGCCGACGACCAGCAATGGTCCCGCGACCCGGCCCGCATCGCGGGCGAGGTCACCATCATCGTCCTCGACGAGGTGGACAAGCTGAAGGGCGACGAGGTCCTCTACAACCTCACGCGCATCAACGGCGACCTGCAGTACAACAAGGTCAGCGTCATCGGCATCAGCAACGACCTCAAGTTCACCGAGTTCCTCGACCCCCGCGTCAAGTCGAGCCTGGGCGAGGAATCCATGATCTTCGCGCCCTATGACGCCAAGCAGCTTGAGGACATCCTCACGCAGCGCGCCGGCATGGCCCTCAAGGAAGGCGTCCTGCAGGACGGCGTCATCCCCCTCTGCGCCGCCCTGGCGGCCCGCGAGCACGGCGACGCCCGCCGCGCCCTCGACCTCCTGCGCGTCGCCGCCGAGCTCGCCGAGCGCGACCGCAACAACAAGGTCTCGGACACGTACGTCCGCATGTCGCAGAACAAGATCGAGCTCGACCGCATCAGCGAGGTCGTGCGCACCCTGCCGACGCAGAGCAAGCTCGTCCTGCTCGCGACCATCCTCGGCGAGGAATCGAACAAGGACCAGGGCGTCCACACGCTCACCACCGGCGAGGTGTTCGACGTCTACAAGGAGCTGTGCAAGAGCACCGGCAGCGACATCCTCACGCAGCGCCGCATCACCGACCTCATCAGCGAGCTCGACATGCTCGGCATCTTCACGGCCCGCGTCATCAGCAAGGGCCGCTACGGCCGCACCCGCGAGATCCAGATGAGCTGCCCCATCGACAGCACCAAGCGCGTGCTGGAGGAGGACGAGCTCATCCGCGGTGTCGTGACGTTCAAGCCGAAGAAGCAGAACCGCTTGGTTTGATTCGACGGAGCTCCGTTCGATTCGCCGGATCGTGGGCCACTGGCATCGCCACGGCTTCATCTTGCGATGCGTCGATTCGCCAACCGTTCCGAGGCATCCCTTCGTCCGACCACGGCGTCGTCGCGCTGAACGACTGGATGCCAGAAGACTGGATGCGGGGCGGCGCGAAGCGCCGCCGCCAGAACCCGTTCCACGGGACACAGATTTCGCAGAGTTTTCAACCGCAATCCGGGAGTCAACAGGGTAGGTTCTTCCGCGAAGCTGGCGAGAATGAAGCAGATAGGGTGTGGACGAAGCAACGACTCTGTGTTATTCTGGCGGACGTCGGAGGACCGCGCGCGATTGCCAACCTGGACAACGCCACAGGCATCTGCTGAATCTGTGTCTTAGGCGCCCGTCCGGCGCGTTGCTACTCGACCGGAGGCTCGTCCTTGCGACGGCGCGCGCGCACGATGCGCTCGACCGTCCAGGGACCCGCGAGCAGGACGACGAGGACGACGGTCATCATGACCTTGGTGTCGGCGGATGCGTTGCCGAAGTTCTGGGAGCCGCCCAGGCTGTCCACGAACAGCTTGACGAGGCCAATCCAAGGCAGTTCGCCGCGCGCCTTGCCGAGCACCCACTCTAGGCGGACCGGGGCGGAGAGCGCGCCCGCGGGGCACTGGTCGGCGCCGGGGTTGTTGTCGCCCTTCGTGATGAATCCGGAGTCCGCCGCCGTGAGCGGGCCGTGCACGCCGGACGTGGAGAGCGCGCACTTCGTGAAGGCCGTGAGGTTCGGCTGGTCCAGGGTGCGGACGCGGGAGAGACCGAGGTCGGAGACGGTGAAGGTGCCGTCGCCGTTGACCTGGAGCCAGAAGAGGGCGCGGTGGATGATTGGCGTCGTCGCCGTGGAACCGTAGGGGCGATAGACCACGACGTCGCCGGCCTTGCCGTAGGTCGAGCCGCCATGGCCGGCCAGGGTGGCGACGTCGGAGACATTGCCAAGGGCACGCACGAACACCAGGTCGCCGGGATCGATGGTGCCGACGCGGCCGAACGAAGAGGCATCACAGTCCTTGCCGAGGCCGGGGCCTACGCCTTCGAGGTTGGCGTTGGCACAGTGCATCATGCTGCCCGAGGTCACCACGACGACCGGGTAGCCGCCCGAGAGGGGCTGGCCCGTAAACCCGTAGAGCGCGCCGACCAGGAGGAGGATGACGAGGGCGCCACCGAGGGCTTCGCGCACGAGGGGCCACGGGCGGTCCCGGCGCGTCAGGAACTTGTGCAGGCCCGGAGCGCGGTCCTTCAGGCCGTCGAGACGTCCCACGCCCCCACCAGCCGCGCCGGCCTGAAAAGCCTCCCTCCTGGAGCCGACCTGGAGATTCCCGTTGCTCCTCCATCCGGGACCTTCATGGTTTTGTGCTGGAGCGGGGTGGGCTGCCCGTCATGGGGTCCAAGCGCGTCGCCATCCGGGCCGCGGGGGCGAACCTGCCGACGGCGTGGGGCGACTTCCGCATCCTGGTGTACCGCGATATCCCGACCGGCAAGGAGCACGCGGCCCTGGTCATGGGCGACGTCACCGAGAAGGACTGCCCGGACCCGGTCCTCGTGCGCATCCACTCCGAGTGCCTGACCGGCGACATCTTCGGCTCGCTCAAGTGCGACTGCGGCCCGCAGCTCCAGGAGTCCCTGCGCCGCATCGCCAAGGAAGGCCGCGGCGTCGTCCTCTACTTGCGCCAGGAGGGCCGCGACATCGGCCTCACGAGCAAGATCCTTGCCTACGAGCTGCAAGAGCAGGGCTTGGACACCGTGGAGGCGAACCTTCAGCTCGGCCACCCGTCCGATGCCCGCACCTACGACGCCGCGCGCGACATCCTCAACGACCTCGGCGTGCACTGCGTCCGGCTCCTCACGAACAACCCGACGAAGATCGAGGCGCTGCAGAAATTGGGCTTCAACTGTCTCGCGCGCGTCCCGTTGGAGATTGCCCCAAACCGCACGAACCGGGCCTACTTGGAGACGAAGAAGGACAAGATGGGTCATCTGCTGGACAAGGTCTAGTCCGCCTACTCCTGTTTCTTGCGGTCCCATTCGTAGGCGGCGCGGAACCACGCGCGCAGTTCGTCGTCCAGAGCGGCGAACTTGACGTGGTGCGACCAGCGGCTGCCCAGGTCGCCTTTGCGAAGACGCGGCGACTCGACAGGATACGGCAGCAGGAACCCGACCGTGATCGTGCCATCGGCGTGGGCGCCGTGGCACCATAGGAATCGAGTCCGGGCCAAGAAGGCGACGCGGCTCGGAGTCGCGGCCAGCTCGCAGGGGCCCCAGGTGGCGGCTTCCCGGCGCAGCTCTTCGAACGTCACGTGCGCGGCCGGCCGATCCTTGAAGAACCGTGCCATGCGCACCGCGTCCAAGGGGGAGGCCGGTCGAGGCGGCGCATGACTGTCGCCGGCCACGAAGGCTGGATGGCCTTGCGACGATAAAACGCAGCAAGCGGAAGTGCGCAAGCCTAATGCCGCGCACGCGGGCTGGGCCAGCATGCGCGCGACGGCATCGTGGTGGCTGTCCGTCCTCCCCGCGTTGACCCTGAATACTCTCCTCCTTGGTTTCCTTACGTTCTGGCTGGACGTTACTCATGGAATGCATCTCACGCCCGCAGTGACGCTGCCACTTTACGTCCTGGCCCATGCGGCGCTTGTCGTCTTCTCGCCGCGACCCGAGGGTGTCTTGGCGGGCCATGCCGTCGGCCTCCTGGTCGGGGCCGCGCTTCTCTACGCAGGCAACCCGCCGCCTCCACCTTGCGACCCCGGAGTCTTCTGCGAGCGCGGACCGACCATCGTCCTCGCCATCGTCGTCGGCCTCTATGCCCTGGTCCCGGCCGGCCTTGTCGGGGACGCCCTCGGAGGCCTCGTACGCATTTGGCGGCGCCGTCTCAGGCGGAAGCAGGCCGCGTAATTTCACGCACCCCCTCCCAAATCCCTAAACCCTTTCTTGGAGTCGAACGACCGTCAAGATGAGCGGCCACATCGTCGTCAAGGGAGCCCGCGAGCACAACCTCAAGGGCATCGACGTCAAGATTCCCCGCAACAAGCTCGTCGTCGTGACCGGTCTGTCGGGCTCCGGCAAGTCCAGCCTGGCGTTCGACACCATCTATGCCGAGGGCCAGCGCCGCTACGTCGAATCGTTGTCGTCCTACGCCCGGCAGTTCCTTGGCCAGATGAAGAAGCCCGAGGTCGAGCACATCGAAGGCCTGTCGCCCGCCATCTCCATTGACCAGCGCACGACGAGCAAGAATCCCCGCTCCACCGTCGGCACGACGACGGAGATCTACGACTACCTCCGCCTGTTGTGGGCCCACGTCGGGACGCCGCACTGCCCGAAGTGCGACCGCAAGATCGGCAAGATGTCGGTGGACCAGATCGTCGGCGAGGTCCGCAAGCTCCGGGAAGGCACGAAGATCCAGGTGCTCTCCCCGATCATCCGCGACCGCAAGGGCGAGTACGGCCGCCTCTTCAAGGACCTCCAGGCTGAGGGCTACAGCCGCGTCCGCGTGGACGGCGAGTTCGGCGAGGTGGACCAAGAGTGGAAGCTCGAGAAGACGCACAAGCACTCCATCTCCATCGTGGTGGACCGCCTCGTCGTGAAGGGCGACGAGGAGTTTGGCGGCCGCCTCACCGACGCCATCGAGACGTCGCTCAAGGCGGCCGAGGGCCTCGTCATCGTCTGGTGGGAAGAGGGCGGGAAGGAGAAGGAGGAGCTCTACTCGGAAGCCTTCGGCTGCCCGGATCATGGCTCCATCCTGAGCGAGCTCACGCCGCGCATGTTCAGCTTCAACGCGCCGCACGGCGCCTGCCCGACCTGCTCGGGCCTCGGCTACTCGATGCAGCCGGACGAAGGGAAGTTCATCAAGGACAAGACGAAGAGCGTCCGCCAGGGCGCGTTCCACTCGGACGTCTTCATCATGAAGTCGTGGATGGGCCGCTGGCTGGCCTATGTCTGCGACACGCTCGACATCAACATGGACGTCCCGTGGAAGTCGCTCCCCGACGCCCAGAAGGAGGTCTTGCTGTTCGGCGCGCCCGACACGATCCCGACGCGCTGGGGCGGCGAGTCGAAGTGGGAAGGCCTCGCGACCCGCATGCTCCGGCTCATGCGCGAATCCGAGTCCGAGAAGGTCAAGGAGCGCATCCTCGAGTTCATGACCGAGCGGCCCTGCGGTGCCTGCAAAGGCTGGCGCCTCAAGCCCGAGGTGCTCGCCGTCCGCATCCACAACAAATCCATCATCGGAGCGACCCGGCTCAGCGTCACCGACGCCGTCGGTTGGTTCCGTGCCCTTCCGGAGCAGCTGTCGGAGCGCGAGAACAAGGTCGCCAAGGAGGTCCTCAAGGAGATCAACGAGCGCCTCCGGTTCCTCGACGACGTCGGCCTCGGCTACCTCAGCCTCGATCGCGGCTCAGCCACCCTCTCGGGCGGTGAGTCGCAGCGCATCCGCCTCGCGAGCCAGATCGGCTCTGGCTTGCAGGGCGTCCTCTACGTCCTCGACGAGCCCAGCATCGGCTTGCACCAGCGCGACAACCACCGCCTCCTGGCCACGTTGCGCCGCCTGCGCGACCTGGAGAACACCGTCCTCGTGGTCGAGCACGACGAGGACACGATGCGCGCCGCCGACTACCTCATTGACCTCGGACCCGGCGCGGGCGAGCATGGGGGCCGCCTCATGGCCGCCGGGACTCCCGCCGAGGTCGCGAAGTCCAAGGACTCCCTGACGGGGCAATACCTCTCGGGCAAGCTCAAGGTCGAGGTCCCCGCGAGCCGGCGCCTCGGCAACGGCAAGACCATCCGCATCGTCGGCGCCGAGGAGAACAACCTCCAGAAGATCAGCGTGGACGTCCCGCTCGGCCGACTCGTCGCCGTCACGGGCGTGTCAGGCTCCGGCAAGTCCACTCTCATCA
This sequence comes from Thermoplasmata archaeon, assembly GCA_023269235.1. Lineage (GTDB taxonomy): Archaea > Thermoplasmatota > E2 > JACPAO01 > JAHFTW01 > JAHFTW01. The sequence goes on along the minus strand of JAHFTW010000001.1, from coordinate 244,003 downwards.
ACGAGACCCTCTACAAGGCCGCCGTCCGCAGCCTCGGCTCCATGGGCGGCGAGCCGCCGGGCAAGCACCAGACCATCCTCGGCCTGCAGAACGTGGACAAGGTCATCGACATCGACCAGTCCCCCATCGGCCGCACGCCGCGCTCGAACCCGGCGACCTACACAGGCACCTGGACGCCGATTCGCGACCTTTTCGCGATGACGTCGGACGCCAAGGCCCGTGGCTACGGCCCCGGCCGTTTCAGCTTCAACGTCAAGGGCGGCCGCTGCGAATCCTGCGAAGGCGACGGCGTCGTCAAGATCGAGATGCACTTCCTCCCCGACGTCTTCGTCCCGTGCGAGGTGTGCCGCGGGGCGCGCTACAACAAGGAGACACTGCAGGTCCAGTTCAAGGGCAAGAACATCCAGGAAGTGCTGGAGCTGTCGGTCGAGGAGGGGCTCACGTTCTTCGAGAACCACCCCGCCATCCGCGGCAAGCTCGCCACCATCGCCGACGTCGGCCTCGGCTACATCCGCCTCGGCCAGCCCGCGACCCAGCTCTCCGGTGGCGAGGCGCAGCGCGTCAAGCTCGCCACCGAGCTCGCCAAACGCGGCACCGGCAAGACGCTCTACATCCTCGACGAACCCACGACGGGCCTGCACGTCCACGACATCAAGCACCTTCTCGGCGTCCTGCAGCGCCTCGTGGACGCGGGCAACTCCGTCGTCGTCATCGAGCACAACCTCGACGTCATCAAGTGCGCCGACTGGGTCATCGACCTCGGCCCCGAAGGCGGCGCCGCCGGCGGCCTCGTCATCGCCGAAGGCACCCCCGAGGAGGTCGCCTCCGTCAAGGAGTCCGCGACCGGCCAGTTCCTCGCCCAGCTGCTCGCGGCCGCCCCCTCCACCCCCGCCCTCTCGAAGGCAACGCCCCGGAAGGCCAGGAAAGCATGATATCCGTTGACCTCAATCCAGGGGCGGTGCGGGTATGTCGCTGACGCTCTTCCGGATTGCCGTCCGCAACGAACCAGGCGCTCTCGCCCGCGTCACGCGCTACCTCGCCAACTGGCACGTGGACCTCAAGGGGTTCGTCGTGGACCCCGCCGGCATGCAGCTCCTGACCGAGGACGCCGACGCCGCGCGCCGCGCGTTCGACGAGGCGGGCATCGTCACCATGATGTCGCCCGTCCTTGAGTTCTCCCTCACCGACCGCCCCGGCGCGCTCGCCCAAGTATGCCAGCGCCTGGCGGACGCCAACATCGACATCGTGAGCGCCTTCGGCGTCGCGGTCGGCTCCACCAACCGCATCTGCATCCTCGCCAACGACATGGCGCGCGCCGCCCCCATCATCGAGGCCTTCAACCGGGGCGCTCCCGTCGCCGCGTCCCGGCCTCCTTGGGCCCGCGCCTGAACCGGCCATCGAACGGCTTAAGAGAGCCCCCCAAGTCGCCGCGCTTGCGCCTCCTGGGGAAGCGCAACGGGAGCCCGCAGCGCGGGCATCCGCCGGTCCTGTAGTGTAGCGGCCAATCATGATGCCCTCTCACGGCATCGACCCGGGTTCAAATCCCGGCGGGACCACTCGAACCTGTCGAAAGCGCCCTACTGCTTCTTGGGGTCGCCCGGTGGCGGCCGCGGTTTGGTGAAGAAGGCCGCCGTGTCCACGTACTCCTGGCCGCCCATGCGGGCGACGAAGGTGACCTTGCTCGGGTCCACGTTGCCGCGCGCGTCGAGCACGGCGTCGTCCGCCGCGAAGTGGACGACTTCCCCGAGGACGAGGTTGACGCGCTGGCCGCGCCCGAGCTCCACGATGCGGTCGAGTCGGCATTCCAGGTGGACGGGGCTGTCGGCGAGGCGGGGCGGCGCGACCTTGCGGCTGGGGGTCGTGCGGAGTCCGATCTCCCGCACCTCGGAGATCTCGGGGGGATAGTCGCCGCTCGACTGCACCATGGGGTCGAGCATGGAGCGCGTGCTGATGTTGACCACGAACTCGCCGGAGGCGCGAATGTTGCGGGCGGTGTCCTTCGGGTGGCCGGGGGCGCGGTCGATGATGGCGAGCATGACCATCGGGGGGTCCGCGCAGACCGCCTGGAACCAGCTGAACGGCGCCGCGTTGACCACCCCCGTGGCGGGGTCCTTCGTCGTCACCCACGCGACGGGACGCGGGGCCACCGCGCTGGTCAGGAAATGGTAGTTGGCGCGCGTGTCGCGCGTCGCCGGGTCGGCCTCCACGCGGGGGCGAGCACGCGGTGGTTGAAGGACGTCGCGGCCTGCGCCAGCCGGCCCCCGGCCCCGGAAGCCTTTCAACGGAGCGGCGGCGTTCCGTGGTGAGCCCCCTTGGCACCGGACGCACCGACCCTCAGCCGCCTGTTCTGGGACTCCGTGGCGACCCATGGCCCACGCACCGCCCAGGAATGGAACCGCGACGGCGGCTGGACGACACGCACCTACGCCCAGTTCGGCGACGCGGTGGCGGACCTGTCGTACGGCCTGGCCGCGCAGGGACTGGAGAAAGGCGACCGCGTCGCGGTGTGGAGCAAGAACTCGCCGCGCTGGAGCGAGGTGGACTTCGCCGCCGTCGGCGCCGGCTTCGTCACCGTCCCAGTGTACGACACGCTGACGGGCGAGAAGGCGGCCTACATCCTCAAGGACTCCGAGGCGAAGGTCCTCTTCGTCCAGGACCCCGCCATCCTCGAGCGGCTGGGCGCCCACCGCGACGGCCTGCGCCACCTCCAGCTCGTCGTGCTCCTGTCCGGCTCCAAGGCGCTTCCCAAGACGATGGACTACGACGCCTTCGCCGCGAAAGGCCGCGCCCACCGCGCCCAGAACCCAGGCTGGCTCGCGCACCGTGTGGCGGAGGTGGACCCCGATGACCTGTCGAGCCTCGTGTACACGTCGGGCACCACGGGCGACCCGAAGGGCGTCATGCTGACGCACGGGAACTTCGCCTCGAACGCCTGCACGGCGCTCTCGCTCGTCCGCATCACGCCGGAGGACGTCTTCCTCAGCTTCCTGCCGCTTTCGCACGTCTTCGAGCGCACCGGCGGACACTTCGCCCCGTACGCGGCCGGCGCCAAGGTGGTCTTCGCGCGCAGCATCGACACCCTCACGGACGACATGGCGTACGCCCACCCGACCCTCATGATGGCCGTGCCGCGCCTCTACGAGAAGATCTACGCCAAGGTGCAGGACAAGATGGCGGGTGAGTCGGGCCTGAAGCGGAAACTGTTCGCATGGGCGATCGGCGTAGGCCGGCAGGCCATCGCCTTCACGGAGCGCAACGAGCCGTTGCCGCCCAAACTGCAGCGCCGCCTCAACTTCGCGACCAAGCTCGTCCTGCACAAACTGCAGGCCCGCGTCGGAGGCAGGCTGCGCTACTTCGTCTCCGGGGGCGCCCCGCTCTCCAAGGAGATCGAGACCTTCTTCTGGGCCGCAGGGATTCCTGTGCTCCAGGGCTACGGCCTGACCGAGACAAGCCCGGTCACGAACGTTAACCGCCCCGGCGCGGTCCGCTTCGGTTCCGTCGGCCTCACCATCCCCCGCGTCGAGCTGCGCCTCGACACCGCCGACTGGGTGCCCGCCGCCCCACGCCCGTTCCCCGAAGGCGAGGTGTGCTACCGCGGCCCCAACGTCATGCAGGGCTACTGGCGCAACGACAAGGCCACGCGCGAGGTGTTCGACCGCGAGGGCTGGTTCCACACCGGCGACATCGGCTACGTGGACGCCGACGGCTACCTCTTCATCACGGACCGCAAGAAGGAGATCATCGTGATGTCGAACGGCAAGAAGGTTCCGCCGCAGTCCATCGAGGGCGCCCTCAAGCTGCAACCGCACATCGCGCAGGCGTGCCTGCTCGGCGAGCAGCGCAACTACATCGCGACACTCCTGGTTCCCGACTGGGACGCGCTGGAGAAGTTCGCGCTCGCCAACGGCATCGCCGCCGCCGACCGCGAGCGCCTCGTCTCCGACCCCCGCGTCGTGAGCCTCTTCGAGCGCGAGGTCGAGGCCGTGAACGCCGGCCTCAGCCGCTACGAGCAGATCAAGACCTTCTGGGTCCTCTCGGCGGACTGGACCGTGGAGTCTGGCGAGCTCACCCCGTCGCTCAAGATCAAGCGGCGCGTCATCGCCGAGAAGTTCCGCCCCGCCATCGAGAAGCTCTACGCGACCAAGAGGGGCGGCGCCTGAAACAGACTTAAGCGGCCCGTCGCTGGCAAGGCCGTGCCCCGCCGCAAGGCCCCGCGCGCCCGCCCCGCCAAGAGGCCCTCCGCCCCCAAGCGCCCGTCCAAGGCTGAGCGCAAAGGCAAGCCGGCCGCGCGCCGCGCCGCGAAGGCGGCCCGCGCCCCCAAGCGCGCCCCCACCAAGGCGAAGCCGGCGCGCAAGTCGGCCCGCAAGGCGAAGGCCTCCAAGGCGCCCGCGAAGCGTGCCTCGCCCGCCCCGAAGGGCGTCAAGGTGCGGCGCCCCGCCGTGCACAAGCCGGCCGAGGACGCGCTCGGGCTCCCCGAGTTCGAGGTCCGCATGGCCTCCAGCTCCGCCGTCGCCGCCGCGTCGCCCATGGCCGTGGCCGCCAAGGTCGCCACGGTGCAGGCGTCATCGGCTCCGGCGCTGGCCGCGACAGGCCTCACGTACGCCCAGACGGGCGTGGACATCCAGCGCGAGGACAAGGCCATCGAGGCGCTCGCCGGCATGGTCAACTTCAGCCGCGCCGGATTTGGCGCTCCGATGGGCCGCATCGGCCACTTCGCCGGCCTGGTGGACTTCGGGCCCGAGCACGCGCTCGTCCTCTGCACCGACGGGGTCGGCAGCAAGATCGAGATCGCCAACGCGCTCCGCAAGTGGGACACCGTGGGCATCGACTGCATGGCCATGAACGTCAACGACGCCCTCTGCGTCGGCGCGGAGCCGCTGGCCTTCGTGGACTACCTCGCCGTCGAGGACCCGGACCCGGAACTAACCCGTCAGGTGGGCGTGGGCCTCAACGAGGGCGCCCGCCAATCCAACTGCAGCCTGATTGGCGGCGAGACCGCGAGCCTGCCCGGCATCGTCAAAGGCTTCGACCTCGCGGGAACCTGCTTGGCGTACGTCAAGAAGTCCGCCATCGTGGACGGCTCCAAGATCGCTCCCGGCGACATCCTCATCGGCCTTGCCTCGACGGGCATCCACTCCAACGGCTACTCGCTGGCGCGCAAGTGCTTCGAGCGCGCGAATCACGCCTACACGGCACCGTGGCCGTGGGCCGAGGACGCCGCCTACAAGGGCCAACGCGTCGGTGATGTCCTTCTGGAGCCGACCCGCATCTACGTCCGCGAGGTCCTCGCCCTGCTCAAGTCCGGCATCCCCGTGCACGGTCTCTCCCACATCACCGGCTCCGGATTGCGCAAGCTGCGCCGCATCAACCAAGGCGTCGCCTACCACGTCACGAAGCCGTTGCCGGTCCACCCGGTCTTCGCGCGCGTCCAGGAACTTGGCGCCATCGCCGACGCCGAGATGTACAAGACCTTCAACATGGGCATGGGCTTCGTCGTCGTCGTGCCGGCCGCGGCCGCCAAGAAGGCGCTCGCGTTCCTGCGCTCGCAGGTCGCCTACGAGGTCAAGGTCGTCGGCGAGGTGCGCGCCGGCAAGGGTGTTCATCACCCCGTCGGCGGCGTCCACTAGGCCGGCAGCTAGCCGGTCGGCCGCAGCGTGAACCCGTCCGGGGCGGGCGTCACGTAGAAGCTCGTGACGTAGAGGTCGAACTGGACGTTGAGCCCGACGCCGACCCCGCCCGGGCACTGGCCGACCGCCTGGCCCGCCGCGCAGGACGCGTCCGCGAGGTAGCCGCGCGGCTCCACCGTGACCTGCAACGCGGTCGTGTTGGCGGTGATGGGGGCGTCGCCGCCGGGGTACAATGCGCCCGGCTCCAACCGGGTCGTGAAGGAGGTGGAGCCGCTGAACCGGCCCACGGTGGAGGCGATGCCCGTGGACCCGTCGCGGCCGCGCACGATCATGACGAGGCCGTCGAGGCCGGGGTTCGACTGGGGGTCAAAGGCAAGGTCCAGCACGAGCGTGCGCCAGTTGGCCGCCTGCGCGAAGGGGAACGTGGTCAGGTTCTGCAGGACCGGCGTGCCTGCCGGGTCGTCGCAGGATCCGCTCACGGCGACGGCCTGGGCGGCGCACTCAAGGATGCCGCGGGCGTGCTCGGCGCGCTGGTACGGGTCGCGGGGGACGTCGCGGACCATCACGAAGTCAAGCGAGCCCTCGTTGGTGCCCGGCTGGGCGACGAGGGTTTGTGTACGGTACCCGGCGAGGCGCACCTCGACGGGATAGGCGCGGGGCTCGAGCGGGGGGAAGCGGAAGTTGCCCTGCCAATCGGTGGTCTGGGTCAAGTTGGTGCCGCCGAGCAGGACGGTGGCGCCGGGGAGGCCGACCAGCGTCTCGGACTCGACAAAACCACCAATGACCATGCGGTTGCCCTCGGCGAGCGGGTCGGTGCTGGGGTCCAGTGCCGCTGGGGCGCCGCAGCCTGCCAGGAGCAGCCCCGCCAAGGCGAGGAGGGGCAAGGGCGGCAAGGCGCTCACAAGGCAACGAGCCGAGCGCCCCCGCATAGTGTTTCTGGAAGGTGAGTCTCTCAGGCCCGGGCGGTGTATCCTTCGGGGGCCGGGGCGACGTAGAACAGGGTCACGATGACCTCGAAGTCCAAGTTGACGCCCGCGCCCACCCCCGTCGTGCAGAAGACCGCGCAGGTAGCGTGGTAGCCATACCCGTCCATGTAGGCGTCCAGCTCGAACTGGGTGACGTTGCCCGGCACGGGGCCGCCCTTGCCGTCGGAGTAGGACTTGCCGGGCTCGATGGCCTGGGTGAAGCTCCGGCTGCCCGCGAAGATGCCGTACTGAACGTAGGTGCCCAGGCTCTCGGCGTCCTTGGGGCCGCGCAGCGTGAGGTGGTATCCGTCGTAGGTGCTGGGCGCGGGGTTGTCGAACACCATGTCGAGCACCATGGTGCGCCAGTCGGGCTCGGTGGTGAAGAAGAACGTCGTCGTGTTGGACAGGACGCCCATGCCGAGGTCGCACGGAGCGGGGATGATGAGAGTGTCGAAGGCGCAGTCGGCGTGGCCGCGGAAGTGGAGTTGGCGGTTGTAGGGGGCGACGGAGGCGCGGTCCACCTCCAGGACGAACTTGAGCTCCTCCTGGCCAGGGCGGGCGACGAGGGTCTGTGCATGGTATCCTTTCGCCTCCGCCACGAGGGTGTAGATTCTGGCGGGGCGCGCCGGGAAGCTGAACGTGCCGGCAGGCCCGGTGCGGAGCGTGGCGTGATCCTCCGCGAGGGTGACGTTGGCGTCGGCGAGAGGCTGCAAGCCGGCGTCCACGACGATGCCGTGGATGGTGAGGGTCTCCGCGGAGGCCGAGGTGACGGTTGCGTGCCCGTCGGCGGAGCCGGATCCGGAGTCGGTCGCCGGACCGGCGCACCCCGCGAGGAGCAGGACCGCCAGGCCGACCCCCCATTCCGCTCGCATGATTTAGGCCCCACAAAATCCGGGTCATAACGCTTGTCGTCGCACGGGTGGAGCGGTCAACGACCGGCTCTCCAGGCCAAGGCCTGTCCATTGACATGGAAACGATTTGCCATGAGCGGTCCACTTTTGAGCCCATCCGGACTTGAGCCCGCGTGCAGGGGCTGACCGAGTACGTCTTCAAGATCCGCTCGGACGACAACCTGCTCTGCCAGTTCACGCAGGAGCACCCTAAGGTCCGCCTGATCCTGAACCTCCTGCGCCCCTCGTCGCGGGCCCCCGTCGAGAAGGCCATCGTCACCATCCTCGCCGACAAGCAGACCCGCACCCGCTTCCTCACCGGCCAGTTCGCGAAACGCTACGGCACCTACGAGATGCTGTCCGAGAACGACGACTACGCGAGCGTCGAGATCAGCACGGCCATCCTGCAATACTACGTCAAGCACGACCCCATCCAGCTCACCTTGCGGATGCTCGGCCCCGAGACCATCTTCCACCCCGTCGTCGTCGAGGGCGGCCACATCCTCATCAGCGTCATGAGCCCCAACCCGGCCGGGCTCGCGGCGTTCAACGAGTTCACGCGCCACATGCGCCAGGTCGTCCCCGCCGACGACTTCAAGCTCCTGCACGTCGGCGAGTACCAGCCGGAGCTGCGCCTGCGCTCGCGCGGCAAGTCCTTGACGCCGCGCCAAGTGGAGGTGGTCAAGATGGCCATCGCGATGGGCTACTACAACGACCCCCGCGCCGTGACCCTGGAGGAGCTCGCCACCGCGTTCGGCGTCAGCAAGGCCGCCGTCCACAAGCGCCTCCAGACCGCGGAGAACGCGCTCATCCGGGGCCAGTTCCAGGGGATGTGAGCGACGGATGCCCGCGCTGTGGATGTCGGGGCTCCGCAAGCGCTTCGGCGCGCGCGAGCTGTGGGCCCCCCTCGACCTCACCGTCGAGGCGGGCGAGACCGTCGCCCTCCTGGGCGCCAACGGAGTCGGCAAGTCCACGCTCCTGCGCATCGCCGCCACCGCGAGCCGCCCCACCGCCGGCGCCCTCGTCGTGGATGGCGTGGACGCCGTGCGCAGCCCCGACCAGGCCCGCCCCCGCGTCGGCCTGCAGCCGCAGGACGCGCCGCTCTACGCCGAATTGACGCCGCATGAGCACCTGCGCTGGTGGGCCCGCCTGCACGGCGTCGCGGTGGACCCGGACGCGACCCTCGTCCAATTCGGACTCGCGCAGGCGGCGCACCGCCCGTCCGCGGTCCTGAGCCGCGGCCAGCGCCAGCGCGTCGCCCTCGCCCTCGCGAGCCTCCCCGACCCGCCTCTTCTCCTCCTCGACGAACCTTTCACCGCCCTCGACGCCGCCGGCGCGACCCAGGTCGAGGCGTTGCTCGCGGCCCGCCGCGGCCGCAAAGGGACCTTGATGGCCCTCCATGACGAGGCCTTGGCCCGCCGCGTCGCCGACCGCGTTGTGCGCCTCGACCGCACGGGGGTGCACCCCGCATGAGCGACGGCCGCTTCCGCGCCCTCCTGTGGAAGGATGCCCGCCGCGAGCTCCGGGGCAAGGAGTCCATCGCCGCCGGCGTCGTCCTGGTCCTGCTGTTCTACGTGCTCGACCTCTTCGCGTTCCCGACGCTGGCTGGCGCCCCGCGCACGGCTGCCGCCGTCCTCTGGACGCCGCTCCTCTACGCCGCGGGAGCCTTGGCAGGACGCGCCTGGGCCGCCGAAGCGGACCGTGGCACGCTCGAGCTGCTCCGCGCGGCGCCCGTCCCGCTCCTGTCGCACGGCCTGTCGCGCTGGGTCGTCAACCTCGTCATCACGCTCGCCCTCGCCCTCGTCGGTTTCGTCGCTGGCGGCGCCCTCTTTGCCCTCCCCGTCACCGTGGAGGTCGCCCTCCCGCTCGCCCTCGGCGCGGTTGGGCTCTCGATTCTCGCGAGCCTCGCCGCCGCGCTCGCCGCACAGGCGCGCAGCCGCGACGTGCTGCTGCCCATCCTCCTGGTCCCGCTCGCCGCGCCGCTGCTGCAGGCCGGCATCGCCGCGACGCTCTCCGCCCTCGCCGGGCTCCCGCTCTCCGAGGCCCGCGCACCGCTCCTGGTCCTCGCCGCCTACGACCTGGTCGCCCTCGGCGTGTCGCTGGTCCTGTGGCCCATCCTCCTGGAGGGGGAATGAACCGCGCCGGGGCGCCGGCCCCTCCACAACCGCTATGCCCCAGCCCGCTTGGAGGCCCAGCGTGAAGGCGGGCTTCGAGGCCAAGGCGCGGCAGGTCAGCCTCGCTGCCGTCCTCGTCGGGTTCCCGGTCCTGCTCTACCTCACGTGGTTCGTGGCGCCCGACTGGAGCTACCAGCCGGACGTCACGGCGCCGCTGACGCGCAAGATCCTCTTCTTCCACCCACCCTCCGCGTGGGCGAGCTTCATCGCATACGCCGTCGTCTTCGTCCTCGGCATCGCGTACCTCAACGAGCGCGACCTGCGCCACGACCGCGCCGCCCGCGCCGCCGCCGAGGTCGGGTTCATGATGAACAGCATCGCGCTCGCCACGGGCACGCTGTGGGGCATCCAGGAGTGGGCGAAGGCCGGCCAGAACGCGCTCGCCACGGTGTACTCGGAGCCGAAGGTGCTCGTCGTCGTCGTGCTCTGGCTCACCTTCGCCGCCTACCTCCTGCTGCGGCGCTTCGTGGACGGCCCCGAACGGCAGGCGCGCCTCGCCGCCGTCTTCGGCGTCCTCGGTTTCATCGCGGTGCCCGCGAGCTTCCTCACGAGCCGCCTCCTCACGACCAGCCTCCACCCCGACATCGCTGGCCCCGGCAGCAACCCCGACGCGGCCGTCTCCGGCGACGTGGGGATGATCCTGCTCGTCGGCTTCCTTGTCTTCCTCGCCCTCTTCGTCCACCTCTGGCTGCAGCGTCTGCGCATCCTCCGCCTCGAGGACGAGACCGCTGTGCTCGAGGCCCAGGAGACCGACACCCCATGAACGACGCCACCACCTTCCTGCTCGCCTTCGGCTCCGTCTTCGCCGGCATCGCGTACTACATGGTCTGGATGGAACGCAAGGCCAAGGCCCTGGAGGCCCGCCTTCGCACCCTCGCCGCAAAGGCCAACAACCAGGACGCGCCCAGCGGGAACCAGGCATGAGGACCCGCACCACCCTGCTCGCCGCCGTCGCGCTCATCGCGATTGGCGCGGCCACGTTCTGGCTCGCCGCGACGACGGGCGAGGCGGGGGTCCGCCAGGTCCAGGCTGTTCTGGACGACCCCGCCGCACACCGCGCCGGCTCCTTCACCCTCATCGGCGTCCCCGAGCCCGAACGCATCCCACTCACGGGCCCGAACGGGACCTTCCTCGCGGCCAATCCAGACCGCGTGGAAGCGACGCGGACGACGGTGCGCTGGAGCCCCGACGGCGTGACGACGTTCTACTCCACGACCACCGTGACGGTGGCGTCGGATGCCTCCGGGTTGGTGTGGACCGTGCGCAACGAGACGCGCCGCCTCCCCAGCGACCCCGACCCCGTCGTCGCGCCGCGCACGAGCGTGTTCCGGCTCGGCACCGCCGGCCAGGCATTCCCCGTCGTCGGCTTCGCGCAGGACGCGGGGCCCGCCCCCGTCGTGTGGGCCTATTACGACCGCGCCCCGGAGAATCCGCTGCAACCCAAACCGAGCCAGTTCACCGGCCACCTCCTCACGGCGCTCCCCGACGGCACGCCCCTCCCCGCCGGCACCTTGGTCTGGAAGGTCGACTCGTACACGGCCGGCTGCTCTAGCAAGTTCCTCCCGCCCGAGGCAGCCGCGAAGTACAACGTCACGACCTGAACCCCCGAGGCCACCGCTTAAGTCGGCCACCCCCTGGCGACGCCCATGAAGCTCCTCATCGGGGTCGCCGCCCTGCTGTTGGCCCTGCCCGCCGCCCACGCCGCCCTCACCGACGACCAGACCTTCCCGGAGACCAGCATGATGCGCGTCGCGGTCGGCGACATCCCTCGCACCACGGCCACCGAGCCGGCGGGGCAGTGGAACGTCGTCGAGTACCAACGCGTCCACGACGCGGGCACGACATCCTGGGCGCCCGGCGTCTTCGCCCTGCCCGCCGGCAACACGTTCGACGGCGCCGACTGCACCTGCGGCAACGTCACGGTCAGCCGCTCGCCGAGCGGCCAGTACCAAGTGGACTACCCTGCCAGCGTCCCGGCCGGCGACTACGTCATCGCCTTCCGCCACCACCACCCCCTCACCGACTACGCCTTCAACGTCCGCTACGCCAACGGCGACGGCGCCACGAAGGTCAACTTCTACCTCGCGGGCGGCTACACGGTGCTCTCCAACGTCCAGCCTCTCGTGAAGGACCTCGAGTCCACCGCCGAGAACCCGGGCTACCGCATTTGGCAGTTCCAGCAGCCCGACCACGGTGAGGCCTGGTTCGTCCTCACCACCCAAATCCAGGCCGCCCCGGCCACCGGCCCCAACTACATCCTCGTCGGCGTCGCCTTCCTGGCCGGCGCCGTCCTCTGGGCCTTCCTCGTCGCCCGCGGACTCGTCCAGAAGAAGACGCGCAAGCAGGAAGCCTCCGTCGCCGCCCACGTCGAGGCCGCCGCGACGGACTCGGCCCCGGTACTGGAGGGCAAGAAGCGCGCTCTCCTCGCCGCCCTCAAGGAAGTCGAGTTGGCCCGCCAGGCCAACGAGATGCCCGTCGAGGTCTACGACGTTGTCAAGGCCGACCTCAAGAAACAGGCCGTCACCGTGATGCGGGCTCTTGAGACGGGCTCCGGGAAAGCCTAGCTGGACACAGATTCAGCAGATTCCGTTGGCGCCAAGCGTTTGGGGATGACTCGCTGGAATTCCAGCGAAGGCCCGCCAAAATTCAGCAGAAGCCCTAGTGGTTTTCCCGTGGCCGAAAGATAGTTTGCCAACTGCCCAATTTCCATCCGACTGATGAATGGAATCGCCTTCAGCTCGACGAGAAGTTCGCCGAAGCAGACGAAGTCCGCCCGAAATGGGCCCCCAAGCGGTTGGCCCCGGTAGACGACCTGAATCGGAACTTCCCGTTGGGATGGAATGGCGCGCATGCCAAATTCGATGTGGAGCGCCTCTTGATAGATGCGTTCGATGAACCCAGGGCCGAGCTCGGAGTGAACCCGCATGGCGGCGCCAATCACCGCGAACGTCCGCGGATCACGTTCAAGATTCATGGCCCGGGATTCCCTGGCCCAACGAAAGGTGGCCGCTCAGAGGAGTGAAAGCAATCTGCTGCATTTTGGCGGTGCAGCATTGTTCCGTCGAGGCCCGCCCGCCCAGCATCAAAAGAATCTGCTGAATCTGTGTTCGGTTGGGAGTGCTAGCCTTCGACGTTCTGCACGACGTGCAAGTCGGTGATTCGGCCGGCGTCGCCGGCGAGCGCCACGAGGGCGGCCGAGGCGCCGGCGAGCGCGTAGGCCGAGAGCGTCGTGCGGGCGATGGCCTGCACGGTGACCGTCGCGGTCACGATGTGGCCGTCCACGTCGAGGTCGCACTCGATGTGCGTGAGCTGCGCCGGCACCGTGTGCGCGACGTTGTGGGCGGCCTGCTTGGCGGCGAGACTCCCGGCCGCGGCGGCGGCGCCCATCTTGCGCTCGGAGGGGACGTGGTCAAGGTGGACGGAGCCCTTCGCGACCGTCATGCGGCGCACGGGGACGACGTCGGTGACGTCGGGCATCACAAGGGCACGCTCCCGGTGCCGCCGAGGGCGCGGTCCATCGCCTGCGCGGCCTTGCGGGCTTGGGCGACCGCCTCGATGATGCTGCTGGGGCCGAGCGCGATGTCGCCGGCGGCGAACACCTTGGGGTGGCTGGTGCGGCAGTCGGCGTCCACGACGATGTCGCCCCACTTGCTGAGGGCGACCTGGCCCTTGACGGCCTCATGGAGCGGGCTGGGGCTCTGGCCGACGGCGAGGACGACCTGGTCGGCGGCGAGCAGGAACTCGGAGCCTTCGACGGGCTCGGGGGCGCGGCGGCCGGACTTGTCGGGGGCGCCGAGCTCCATCTGGACGCACTCGACGGCCTTCACGGAGCCGTCGTCCTTGGTGAGGATCTGCAGCGGGTTGGCGAGCATGAGGAACTTGACGCGCTCGTCGCGCGCCTGCACGACCTCTTCCGGGCTCGCGGTCATCTCGCCGCGTCCGCGGCGGTAGACGATGTGGACCGATTTGGCGCCGAGGCGGACGGAGTTGCGGGCGACGTCCATGGCGGTGGAGCCGCCGCCGATGATGACCACCTTCCGGTCCTTCAGGTCGAAGGCGGCGCCGAGCTCCAGCTCGCGAAGCCAGTCCACGGCGTGCGCGACGCCCTTGGACTTCTCGCCGGGGACGCGGATCTCCTTGGGGCTGTGGCAGCCGACGCCGAGGAAAACCAGGTCGTGGGACGCCGCGACGGACTCCAGGGTGCGGCCCGCCTCGCCGAGGCGCCAGCCGACCTCGAAGGTGACGCCCCACTCGCGCAGCTTGTCGAGCTCATGCCCGAGGACGTCGCGGGGGAGGCGGTACTCCGGGATGCCGACGGTGAGCATGCCGCCGAGGACGGGCAACGCCTCGAACACGGTGACGGCGTGGCCCTTGCGTGCGAGGTCGTAGGCGACCTGGAGGCCGGCGGGACCCGAGCCGACGACGGCAACCGTCTTCCCCGTCGCCGCAGGGCGGACGATCTCGGGCCACTGACCGTAGTCAAAGGCCGCGCGCTTGAGGGTGCAGATGGCGACGGGCTCGCCCTTGAAGCCGACGACGCAGGAGTCCTCGCACGGGTGGAAGCAGGTGCGGCCGAGCGTGCCGGGGATGGGGTAGGTCTCCAGGCAGATGCCAAGCGACTTGTCGAAGTCGCCGGCCGCGATGGCCTGGATGTACTCAGGCGCCTTCGTCAGGGCCGGGCAGGCGTACGTGCAGGGCTTCGTCTTGCAGTCAATGCAGCGCTGGGCCTCGGCGATGGCGAGCTTGCGCGTGTACCCGAGCACGGCCTCGTCGTACGTCTTGACGCGGTCCTCCGGCATGCGCTCCGGGATGTTGACGCGCTCGAGGCTGACGGCCATCTTCGTCTCTGCTTCAGGCCCCCGCTCATAAGAGGGTGTCGCAGGGAGCCTCAGGAGAGAAGGGGCTCAGGCGAACGCGCGCACCAGGTAAGGCCCGGCGACCTGTAGCAGGAAGGCGCCGAGGATGAACAGGCTCACGCCGGTCGCGGTCCGCTTCACGACCTGCTCGCGCCGCGCCTCGGGGAGCCCGGGCCGGAGCCTTTGCACCACGCCGCCCGCGACGTCGCGGAAGATGTGTCCACCGTCGAGCGGCAGCATCGGCAGGATGTTGGTGAGGCCCACCATGAGGTTGATCCAGAAGAGCCAGAACGCCATCGTCGTGGCAATCCAGTACGCCGTCGGCGCGCCCGGGGCCGTGTGGAAGGCGGGCAGGTACGTGCTGAGGATGGGGCTGCCCCGGACCTCGCCGATGGGGAGGCTGATGAGGCGCAGGAACCCGACGCCGCCCTGCTCGAACGGGTGCGACAAGAAACTGACGTCCGACGGCAGGAGCGGGCGGACGCCGAGGAACGGCAGCGCCTGAAGGGCCTCGGCGCACGCGCCACCGGATGCTGCGGCCGCGGGGACGCTCGCGGAGCAGTACCGCTGCGCGGTCTTGTTGTAGGCGAAGATGGCCTGCTGCTCGGCCGGCGAGAACGAGTCCCAGCGGCTCTCGAGGGCGACGTGGACCATCGCCCCCTTGGAGGTGGAAAGCAGGACGAGCTGACCGGGATGCGTCGTGTTGAGGTACGCGCGGAACTGGCCCCAGTCGTCGAGGGTGCGATTGTCCACGCCGACGAGGAGATCGCCTCCGACGAGGCCCGCCTTCGCGGCAGGAGCCCCGGCGACCACGCCTGCGAGAGGAACGCCCGGAGTGAAGCTCGCCGCGCCGACGAGGCCGCTGAAGGCAAGAAGGCAGAGCGCCGCGACGCCGAGGTTGACGGCTGGGCCGGCGGCGAAGACCCGCAGACGCTTGCGGCGCGAGGCGGCCTTCAGGTCGTCTTCGTCGGGCTCGACGAAGGCGCCGACGGGGACGACGGCGACGAGGAGGCCGAGGGACTTGAGGCGCATGTCGTTGGCGCGCGCGAGGACGCCGTGGCCGCCCTCGTGGACGACGAGCGTGACGATGAGCGCGACGAGGCCGTACCAGAGCGGCACGAACGGGTTGACGCCGGGGATGACGAGGATCTCGCTGACCCCAAGTGGCTGTAGGCCGGAGTCAGGGCGCAACGCCAGGGTGGCGCTCCACAGGAACAGGGCGGTCATGCCGACCATGCCGAGCAAGGTCACCACGAGGCCGGCGTCGGCGACGAGGTTCCAAAAACGGCGCGGCTTGCTCACCCACTCGATGATGCCCTTCCCCTTCTGCGTGCGCACCATCAGGACGATGCCGAGCATGAGGCTCAGGTTCCACTTCGCCAGACGGCCCGTGGTGGCGAGCAGGAACAGCACGACGACCCAGGCGGCCAGGAGCCCCAGCACGATCCAGAGAGTGTCCATGCGCACTTTTCGACCGGCGTGCGCGGCATAAGGGTTCTTGTGAGGGCCCCGCCCTTTCCGTTCGCATGGTGTCGTATCCGTACGCGGCCGACGCGGGCAACGCCTGCCTGCTTCGCACCACGGTCGGCGACGAGGACCGCGCCCGCCTGCTCGCCAAGTCCCTCGTTGGCCCCAAGCTCGCCGCCTGCGTCCACATCTACCCGGTCCGGTCGTTCTATTCCTGGCAAGGTGCCAGCAAGGACGAGCCGGAATGGGTCGTGGAGGCGCGCGTTCCGACCTGGCTTCGGCGGCACCGGGTCAAGAAGGCGATGCTGGCCGGACACCCCTACGAACTGCCGATGGTGGAGATGGTCGGGACGACCGTGACCCATGCCTACCGCGCGTGGATGAAGCGGGGCTGAAGGCGTTGCTCACGGCCGCCACTGCGTGACGCGCAGCGCGCCGCGGGCGTGGCACTCCGCCACGATGCGCCCGGCCCAGGCGAGCTTCGCGGGCTTCGTCGCCGGGTCGAAGCGGCCCGAGTAACGGCTCGGTGGCGCGTCCACGTCGAAGCCGAACAGCGTCGCCGCGAGGCCGCCGAGCGCCTCGGCGAGGACGACGGCCCGATCGCCGTCGGTGAATCCGCCGAGACTGCGCAGCGGCTCCAGGTCCGGCTCGGGCCGCGTCTGGTACGTGCCCCAGACGAGCGGCCCGAGGCGCGGGACCAGCCTGCGCAGGGCGTCCTGGTTGTCCCCATGCGCGTGGACGACCATGGACGCTCCTTGCCTCGCGGCCCAGACCAGGTCGTCCTCCGCGCCGTCGAGGTCGGTGACGACGACGTGCGGGACGAGGCCCTGCTCGCGCAGCCAGGTGGTGGCGCCGTCGGCGGCGACGAGGACCTTGCCCGCGAGCAGGGCGGGCGGCGTGCGCTCCAAGCTCGGGCCGCATCCAAGGATAGCCAGGTTGCGGCGGTTGCGCACCTGGACGCCGAGGTTGCGCCAGGAGGACGGGGGGCGGGGAAGGAGGCCCTTGAGGAGGAGGGCGGCGGCGCGGTCGGTGGCGGCGTCGTAGCCGAACTGGGCCCGGATGGCCCGGTCGTTGGGCTCCCACGCGGCCCAGTCCATCGCTACGCCCGGACCTTGGAGCTCGACCGCACGTAGCGGGCGATGACGATGCCGGCCAGCAACACGGCCAGGCCGCCGGCGAACTGCACGATGCGGGGGAGCGTCACGACGGAGAGCAGCTTGACGCCTTCGAGGCGCTCGACGGAGGCATCGAGGAGGACGGAGCCGATGAAGCCGAGCGCAATGGTGAGGAACGCAGCGGTCCAGTGGCCGACGCCGGCGCGCCCCTCGCGGGCCCAGCTGTCGAGCAGGCCGCCCGCGGTCCGGACCAGGAGGGCGCCCACCAGGTAGGGCAGGAAGGCTTGCAGGAAGATGGCCGTCACGAGGAGTGTGGGGTACGTGATGAGGACGGCCGGGGGCGGGACGTGGTCGTTCACGACGCGCAGGCCGATGAGGACGCCGGCAACGAGGAGCCCGAGCATGAGGACGTTGGCCAGCAGGCCGAGCTTGCCGGCCCGCACTCCTTTGCCCAAGTCGCGGAAGAAGCCGCCGACGCGGTCCTCCCACTTCATCGCGTGGACCAAAAGCCAGCCTCCGAGGATGGCGAGCGTCGCGCCCGCCGCATAGGAGGCGAGGTTGAGGAGGTAGGCGACGCCCCACAGCAGCAGCACGATGGCGACGGGGAGGACGAAGCGCTTTGCCTGTTTCTCGTCGTCGAGGAGGCGGGTGATGACGTAGTAGGCGCCCTCGAGGCGGGGCGCCTGCTTGACGATGGAGCGGTGGACGTGTCCGAGCTTGGCGCGCGAGGTGAGGAGCGGCAGGACCTGCTCGTCCTCGGCGCCGTCCGAGACCAGGATGACCTCGTCAGGGTGGACGGCGGCGAGGACCTGCTCAATCTCGGCGGCGAGCTTGCGGTCGGCCTGCAACCCGAGCTTGGGGTGGCCCGTGACGGTGGCGACCTCGACCTGCTCCGCGCCGACGCCGGCCTTGAGCTCGTCGTCGTACATCTTGACCGCGGCGAGCAGCGCGTTGGTGTCCGAGTCCTCCGGGTCCGCGAGGCCGAGCGCCATGGCGGCCTCCAGGTTGCGGCGCCGACCGATGACGGGGGTCGCGACGCCGCCCTTCGTCCCGACGTCGTCGTCCCGGTCCACGCAGAGGATGAGGGTCTTCATCGGGCAACAGAAGGAGGCCATGAACCGATTATAAGAATGTGGAGACCCGGTTGGAACGATGCCGACGGACCTGGCGGGCGCGCGTCGGCGGCTGCCGTGGACGGGCCGGCCGGAACCGCTATGGCGACCCCGTTGGTGGCGACGCCGTGGCCCTGCGGTCCCCCAAGACGCCCTCGACGAGCAAGACGGACAAGCGGCCGCCCGTGACGTCCGGGCCCAAGCTGCGCTGCAAGTCGTGGCGCACCGAGGCCATTCTGCGCATGCTGGAGAACAACCTCCACAACGCCGAGGAGCCGGACAAGCTCATCGTGTACGGCGGCACCGGCAAGGCCGCCCGCAACCCGAAGGCGCTTGCCGCCATCCAGTCCGCGCTCAAGACGCTCGGGGACGACGAGACCCTGCTCATCCAGTCCGGCAAGCCGGTCGCGGTCTTCCCGACCTGGCCCCAGGCGCCCCGCGTCCTCATCGCCAACAGCCACCTCGTCCCGCACTGGAGCACCTGGGAGGAGTTCAACAAGCTCGAGGCGAAGGGCCTCACCATGTACGGCCAGATGACGGCGGGCTCCTGGTGCTACATCGGCACCCAGGGCATCATCCAAGGCACCTACGAGACATTCGCCGCCGCCGCGCGCACGCACTTCGGGCCCGCGGCCACCCTGTCGGGCCGCATTGTTCTCACCGGCGGTCTGGGGGGCATGGGCGGCGCCCAGCCCCTCGCGGTCACCATGAACGGCGGCGCCTGCCTCGCCATCGAGGTGGACCCGGCGCGCGCCCAGCGCCGGCTTGACTCCGGGTTCATCAACCAGATGGCGGGAAGCCTCACGGAAGGGCGCAAGCTGGTCGAGGAGGCCGCGAAGGCCAAGCGTCCGCTCTCCGTGGGCGTGCTCGCCAACGCGGCCGAGGCGTTCCCCGCGCTTCTCCAGGCCGGCTTCAAGCCCGACCTCGTCACCGACCAGACCAGCGCGCACGACCCGCTCAACGGCTACATCCCCGCCGGCATGACGCTCACGGCCGCGCTTGCGCTGCGCAAGAAGGAGCCCGCGGCCTACACGAAGGCCGCGAAGGCGGCCATGGCCGCGCACGTCGAGGCGATGGTCGGCTTCGCCCAGAAAGGCGCCTACGTCTTCGACTACGGCAACAACCTGCGCGAGGGCGCCGTCCAGGGCGGCCTCGACCGCGCCACGGCGTACAGCTTCCCCGGCTTCGTGCCCGCCTACATCCGTCCCCTCTTCTGCGAGGGCCGTGGACCGTTCCGCTGGATCAGTTTGCGCGGCGACGTCGAGGACATCCGCAAGACGGGCGCACTGGTCAAGCGCATGTTCGCCTCCAACACCGCGCTCACCGCGTGGATCGACCTCGCCGACGCCAACCTCCCCGTCGAGGGGCTCCCGGCGCGCGTCTGCTGGCTCGGCATGGGCGAGCGCGACCGCTTCGCCCTCGCCATGAACGAGATGGTGCGCAAAGGCGAGATTGGCCCCATCGCCGTCACCCGTGACCATCTCGACTGCGGCAGCGTCGCCAGCCCGTACCGCGAGACGGAGGGCATGAAGGACGGCTCCGACGCCATCGCGGACTGGCCCATCCTCAACGCCATGCTCAACATCGCGGCCGGCGCGGACTCCGTCCACCTCCACAACGGCGGCGGCGTCGGCATCGGCTACAGCACCCACGCCGGCGTCGTCGTCGTCCTCGACGGCTCCGAGCTCGCCAAGCAGAAGGCGGAGCGCGTCTTCCGCGCCGACCCCGGCATGGGCATCGTGCGCCACGTCGACGCCGGCTACGAGAAGGCCAAGGAGACCGCGAAGCGCGAGAAGGTCCGCACGCCCCTGGTGTAACGATGCCCCCGCGCGGCGCCGTCCGCATCCGCACCCACCGCGCCGGCGACGTCGGCTGGCTCCTGTCTCGCCACGCCATCGTGTACGCGCGTGAGTTCGGCTACCTGCCGGTCTTCGAGACCTTCGTCGCGCAGAGTCTCATCCCGTTCTTGGAGAACTTCGACGCGGCCCGCGACCGCCTGTGGATTGCCGAACTCGACGGCGCCCCCGTCGGCTGCGTCGCGCTCCAGCACGACCCGAAGCGACGCGGCTGGGCCAAGCTGCGTTGGTTCCTGCTTGAGAAAGAGGCCCGCGGCCTCGGGCTGGGACGCAAGCTGATGGACCGCCTGCTCCGTTTCGCCCGCAAGGCCGGCTACAAGGGCATCCATTTCCTGACCGTGGACGACCTTGTGGACGCGCGCCGTCTCTACGAGCGCACCGGATTCTCAATGGCCTGGCAGGACCCCGAGCCCTGCCCGTGGGCGCCGTGGAGCCACGAACAAGTTTGGGAGTTGCCGCTCCAGCCGAAGCGACGGAAGCCCTCCTCGAAGGCTTAACTCGCGGACTTGGGTCCCAGGCCTGTGTCCCGCACCGTCCCCCTTGACGGCAACTCGCTGAGCCTCGCCCAGGTCGTCGCCGTCGCGCGCGGCGGCGCCAAGGTCACCGTGGACGCGGCCGCCTGGCCCGGCGTCGAGCGCAGCCGCAAGGTCGTGGACCGCCTCGTCGAGAAGGGCGAGGTCGCGTACGGCATCACGACCGGCTTCGGCGAGTTCGCGCACGTCCGCATCAGCCGCGACCAGGTGCGCGACCTGCAGCGCAATCTCCTCATGAGCCACGCCGTCGGCGTCGGCCACCCGCTCGCCCACGACGTCGTGCGCGCCATGCTCCTCATCCGCGTCAACACGCTCGTGAAGGGCTGTTCCGGCGTGCGGCGCGCCCTCATCGAGTTCCTGGTCGCGATGCTGAACCGCGGCCTCGTCCCCGTCGTCCCGTCCCGCGGCTCCGTCGGCGCCTCCGGCGACCTCTGCCCGCTCGCCCACATGGCGCTCCCCGTCATCGGCCTCGGCGAGGTGGACCTGGACGGTCGCCGCATGGAGGCTCCGGAGGCGCTCCGGCTGGCCGGCCTCGCCCCGCTCGTGCTTGAGGCCAAGGAAGGACTGGCGCTCATCAACGGGACGCAGATGATGTCCGCCATCGGGTGCCTTGCCATCTCCGACGCGCAGGGCCTTCTGCGCGACGCCCAGATCGCCGCTGGAATGAGCCTGGAGGCCCTCATGGGCTCCACCGCGCCGCTCGAAGAGCGCGTCCACAAGGCCCGCCCCCATCCCGGCCAGGGCGCGGTCGCCGCGAACATGCGCCGCCTCACCGCCGCCTCGGGCATCGTGAAGTCGCACGAAGGCTGCGAGCGCGTCCAGGACGCCTACTCGCTGCGCTGCATCCCGCAGGTCCTTGGCGCCTGCCGTGACGTCATCGAGCAGGCCGCCTCCGTGCTCGCCATCGAAGTCAACTCCGCCACCGACAACCCACTCGTCTTCGGCGACGGCCACATCGTGAGCCAAGGCAACTTCCACGGCGAGCCCCTGGCCTTCCAGCTCGACTTCCTCGCCATCGCGCTCGCCGAGGTCGCGAGCATCAGCGAGCGCCGCATCGAGCGCCTCGTGAACCCCGACCTCTCCGAGGGCCTCAAGCCGTTCCTCGTGGACTCCGGGGGCCTCAACTCGGGCTTCATGATCGCGCAGTACGTCGCCGCGGCACTCGTGTCCGAGAACAAGGTGCAGTGCCAC
This sequence comes from Thermoplasmata archaeon, assembly GCA_023269235.1. GTDB lineage: Archaea > Thermoplasmatota > E2 > JACPAO01 > JAHFTW01 > JAHFTW01. The sequence goes on along the minus strand of JAHFTW010000001.1, from coordinate 222,217 downwards.
CCCGCGAGCGTGGACTCCATCCCCACCTCCGCGAACCAGGAGGACCACGTCAGCATGGGCTCCATCTCGGCGCTCAAGCTCGGCCGCGTCCTGGAGAACGCCCGCAACGTCGTCGCCATCGAGGCGCTCTGCGCCGCCCAGGCGCTCGACTTCAAGACGCCGCTCAAGGCCGGCACCGGCTCGCGCGCCGCCCACCTGCGCGTGCGGGCCACCATCCCCACGCTCGCGAAGGACCGTGTCCTCAGCACCGACGTCAAGACGATGGCGCGCCTCCTGTCCGAGGGCGCCCTGCGCCAGGCCGTCGCCGACGCCGGCGTCCGGCTCGTCTAACCGGCCCCCTGCCGGAGCCCTCATCAACAGGGACCCCGGTGCGGCCGTCATGGCGCTCGCGGACTCGCACGTCAAGGCCCTGCTGAAGGATGGAACCACCCGCGCCGGCAACCCGCCCAGCGGCGCCGAGTGGCGCGTCTCGCCCGAGGCCGTCGAGGCCGCCAAGGCGAAGGCCGAGGAGTACCTGCGCGCGTTGGGGGCCTCCTCCGCGGCCGCCGCCGGGGCGTCCAAGCGCAGCACCCTGAAAGGCGAGGATGTCAACGCAATGCCGGCCGCGCCCGCGCCGTCGATGATGTAGGGTCTCAGATCTGCGGCGGCACGAGCTTGCCGTTCAGGATGACCGCCTTCGCGGTGTTGCGGCCCAGCTCGTGGACCCAGTTCTGCACCATCGAGACGTCGTGGATGACGAGGTTGGCAATCTTGCCGACCTCAAGGGAGCCGACCTGGTCCTCGACGCCGAGCGCGCACGCCGCGTTCCAGGTGACTGCAGTCAAGGCCTGGTAGGGCGTCAGGCCCATCGTATAGCACGCCATCTGCGCGGCGAACTGGAGGTCCACGACCGGGTTGTTCGGGTTGTGGTCGGTGGCGACCGCGACCGGGACGAGCGCCTCCATGAGTTTCGCGGCGGGCGCCCACTCGGGCTTCATCATCGTGATGGGGACGGTGGGCAGCAGCGTCGCAATGGTGCCGGCGTCGGCCATGGCCTGGATGCCGGCGTCGCTCACTTTGAGGAGATGCTCGGCGGCCACACAGCCGACCTTGGCGGCCAGCTCGGCGCCCGCCGTGTTGACAATCTCGTCGGCGTGCATGCGGAGCTGGAAGCCGCGCTTCTTGGCGGCCAGGAGGATACGCTCGCCTTGCTCGGCGGTGAAGACGTCCTTTTCCACGAAGACGTCGCAGAAGCGCGCGATGTGCTGCTGCTCGACGTCAGGGAGCATCTTGTCGATGACGAGGTCCACGTAGGCATCGGTGCGGCCCTTGAACTCGTCCGGGACGGCGTGGGCGCCGAGGAACGTGCTGACGATGGGGACGCCGGTGCGCTTGCTGACCTTCGGCTGCGCCTCCAGGATGCGCAGTTCGTCCTTCGTGGTGAGCCCGTAGCCGGACTTCGCCTCCAGCGTCGTGGTGCCGCACTGCAGCATGCGCTTGGCGCGCACGACGGCGGCCTCCTCGAGCTCGTTCGTGGTCGCGGCGCGGGTGGCGCGGACCGTGCTCATGATGCCCCCGCCGGCGGCGAGGATGTCCATGTACGACTTGCCCTGGAGCTTCTGCTTGAGCTCGTTCGACCGGTCGCCAGCGTAGACGAGGTGCGTGTGGGAATCCACGTAGCCTGGGGTGACCAGTTTGCGATGGGCGTCGATGACGCGCGTCGCCTTGCCCTTCCAGTCGGGGTCCGGGCCGACGAAAGTGATGCGACCGTTCTTGACGGCGATGCTCCAGCCCGCCTCCATGCCACAATCGTCGGCCTCATGCTTGTCGCGGGGCTTGTTGGGGCCTTCCATCGTGGCCACCGTGCAGTGGCGGATGAGGAGGTCGGCGTCGCTCACGATTGTCTCAAATCGGCCGGCCGGATAAGCTCCTCGTGGCCTTCACGCCCAGCCCCGCCTCGCGGCCCGCCCTCCGCACGCGGCCGAAGGACCCGCGCTTCCTGGAGCTCCAGTCCGCCGCGGCCCGCGCCGACGTCCTCGTGTGCGGCCTCCCCTTCGACGGCGCCGTCCTGGGGCGCAAGGGCGCCTCCGGAGGCCCGACCGGCATCCGGGAGGCGTTCCGCTTCCTCGCGAGCCACGACCCGGACCGCGGCGTGGACCTGGCCAGCCTGCGCTGGCACGACCTCGGCGACCTGGACGGCCTCGACGCCGACGACACCCTCGCCACCCACGAGACGGTGCGTGCGGCGCTCCAGAAGGTGTTCGCGAAGGGCAAGCCCCTCGTGGTCCTGGGCGGCGACAACAGCCTGAGCTTTCCCGTCGTCCAGGCGCTCTGCCAGGCCCGCGCCGCCAAGTGGGGCACGGTCGGCCTCATCGTCCTCGACGCCCACTACGACGTCCGCCCCGTTGATGGCCAACCTTCCAGCGGCACCCCCTACGGCCGCATCCTCACCGAGCTCGACGGCCATCCCGTCCAGCCCGCCAACCTGGCGGAGGCGGGCATCCGGCCCTTCGCCAACACGAAGGCGCTCGCCGACCGGGCCGCGCAGTTGGGTCTCAAGCCCGTCACCCTGCAGCAGGTCCGTTCCAAAGGCGCCGTGGCCGCAGCGCAGGCGGCCCTCGCCCAGGCCGGCAAGGGAACGAAGACCCTCTGGCTCAGCCTGGACCTCGACGTTCTCGACCAGTCCATCGCGCCCGGCGTCAGCGCGCCCGGCATCGGCGGCATGGCGCTCTCGGAGGCGGCCGAGTTCGTCCACCGGGTCGCGGCCGACCCGCGCTGTGCCGGCATGGACCTCGTCGAGTGCGCCCCCGAGCTGGACCCGACGGGCAACACCGCGCGGGCGGCGGCCTACCTGGTCGCCGTCTTCGTGGGCGGCGTCGCTTCCCGCTGATGGTTACTTCCCGCGTAACCAGAACCGCATCCCGAAATCGATGAGGGAGTCCGGGAGGAGACGCTTGGCGACGTTGGCGGCCTTCGCTTGGACCGGGCCAAAATAGTGCAAACGCGGCGACTGGGCCAGGCAGGCGTGCACGATGCGGCGCGCGATGACGCGAGGATGGGCGCCGCCGCCCAGCATCCGCATCTCGCCCCAGCGCCGATAGTAGGGGCCGTACGGGCCCTCCAGGTCGGCGCCGGCGGCCTTGGCCTCCACGAGGCTGTGCGTGCCGAAGTTGGTCTTGATGACGCCGGGCTCGATGAGGCAGGCGCGCAGGCCAAGGGGGCGGACCTCGTTGTTCATCGCCTGCGTCAGGGCGCGCAGGGCGAACTTCGTCGAGCAGTAGGCGCCCAGGAGTGGAACGGAGACGTGGCCGGCGATGCTGGCGACGTTGACGACGCGGCCGTGGCCCTGACGACGCATCGTGGGCAGGACGAGGCGGGCGAGCTCGTGCGGGCCGAAGACGTTCGTCTCGTACATGCGGCGCATCGCGTCACCGGGCGTCTCCTCGACGGCGAGCATCGCGCCGTAGCCAGCGTTGTTGACGAGCGCGTCGAGGCGGCCGTGGCGGGCCAAGACCTCCGCGACGACGGCCTTGCGCTGGGCGTCGTCCGTCACGTCGAGGGCGAGGCACTCCACCTCGCCGGGGGCGGCCAGGTCGGCGATGGACTCGGCCTTGCGCGCGGTGGCGACGACGAGGGCACCGGCCTTCCGGAGGTGGGCGACGGCCTCGCGGCCGATGCCGCTGGAGGTCCCGGTGACGAGGACGACGGGCTTCACAAGGGGCCGAGCTGCCGCAGGCTCAAGGGAGTGCCGGTCCGAGAGGAACGAGGACGAAAAGAAAGGGGGGAAGGAGGAAGGAGATCCGGGCGCCTTACTTGTGCAGGCGGACCGTGTAGCGGCCGGGGTTGAGGCCGCTGAAGGCGTAGTCGCCGTTGGCTGCGGTGGTGCCCTGGGCAACGAACTTGCCCGCGGCGTCCACCAGGTCCACGAAGACGCCGGCGGCGGGGGCGCCCATGGGGCCGTCAACGACACGGCCGGAGAGGGCGCTCGCGCCGCGCATCTGGAAGCGCACGACGTGGTCGCCCTTGGCGCCGACCTTCAGGGTGCTGTCGGTGCGCTCGGCGGTGTAGCCGGCGGGGACCTCAAGCGAGACCGTGTAGTGGCCGGGCGAGATGCCCTCGAAGCGGAAGGTGCCGGCGCTGTCGGCCTTGACGGTGCCTGCCAGCTTCCATGCGGCATCCCAAAGGCGGACAGCAATGCCCTCCATCGGAACGTTCGCTTCGTTTGAAAGAATTTCACCGCGGATGCGGCCGACAGTTGCCAGTGCAACGTCACCGATCGCAGGCGTGCTCGAGAACACCAAAACCTTGGGTTGGCTAACCATGTGCATCCCGGGCTGGAAGACCCGGGGCGAAAACTTAAACCCCGCGCATTTGAATCACAGGTTGCACTCGAAGAGTAGCATTCTACGCGGACTCTGGTTGCCTAAGGATTCGCCTCGAGAACCGACCCACCTGTTGCGCCTGGAGCCGACCCGCCTCGACGCGGTCCGCTACTGGAGGACGCGCGTCACGACGCGGCGCGAGACCAGCCAGAGGAACGGGCCCGCCGGGCGCGCCTGGACCTTGAAGCCCTGCACCTCTCCGGGCGCCGCGTCCCGGGGGATGCTGATGGAGAACGGGATGTCCGTGGAGGCCTCGCCGTCCAGGAGGACGTGCGGCACCATGAGCGCGCCCGTCCAGGGGGACTCCAGCCCGTTCAGGCGAAGCTCGATCTTGCGGACGCGGCGCGACGTGTTCTGGATGAGCAGGCTGTACGTGGCCCGGTCGCCAGGGCGCTCAGCCACTTCGAGGGTGTTGAGGCGAAGCTGGACCCGGCTGCCGCTGTAGAGGTAGACTCCGAACCCGACGAGAAGGGCCAACGCGACCAGGAACACCGTCAGGGCCGGCCACGGGTCGTAGGGGATGGGGGGGAGGGGGGGAGGGGGGATGTAGGTGAGGACCACCGTGGCCGAGGCCGAGCTCGCCTGGCCGGCCGAGTTGGTCCCGACCGCGTCCAGGCGCAGCGTGCCGTTCTGCGCCTTGCCGGCGACGGGGGCTACGATGACGTTCACCGCGTGGCTGCCGCCCGTCATCGCCGGCGGCACGCTGCCGCCAAGCGAAAAGGAGGCATCCGAGGCCGCGAGCGAGCCGGTCCAGCCCGTCGGGAGCGTCAGCGTCACCGTGACGGAGCCGCTCGTTGGGCCGCTGTTCGCGATCGTCCACGACACCGTCTGGCTCTGCCCGTCCTTGAGGGCGAGCGCGCCGGTCGCAGGCGTGATGGAGATGGCGGGGCCGACCTGGCCCTGCGCCGCCACCGGCGCCGCGGCCGCGAAGGCCACGACCAGGGCGAGCGCGAGCAGGCGAAGCTGGACGCTGGAGGTCACGGGGGAACCAACCTGAGGGGACGCCTAGCGGTACTTCGGCTCGGCGCGGCCCATGCGGTCCTTGATGATGTCGGTCAGGAGGGCCTTGATGACCTCCTGGTCGGCGCGGACGGCCGCGAAGGCGACGTCGGCCTGGTTCATGCGCTTGTCCACCTGGCGGGTGGTCTCCTCGCGGAACTCGAAGATCTGCTTCTGCAGGGTGTTCTGCACGTTGGAGAGCAGCTCCTCGACGGCGGAGCTGAACGAGCTCGTCTGGGACTTGAGGTTCTCCTCGCTGCCGGCGGTCGCCTTGAGGACCTTCGAGAAGGAGTCCTTCATCGTGTTGAGCAGGTTGTCGCTACGGCCGGACAGGTCGGATAGGCTCTCGGCGACCTCGCCGGAGAGGGCGGTCTGGGCCTCAGCGACCTGCTCGGAGAGCGCGGCCTGGGCGTCCTTGACCGTCTTGGTGATGCTGGAGGTGCTCTTCGAGAGCTGCTCGGACAGGGCCGACTGGGCGCTGTCCACGGTCTTGGTGAGGCTGGCCGTGCTCTTGGTGAGCTGGTCGGACAAGCTCGACTGGGCCTTGCTCACGGCGGCGGTCAGGGTGGACTGCGCGGTGCTGACGGCGTCGTTGAGGTCCGCCTGGGCGGCGGCGACGGCCTTCAGGATGGACGAGGACTGGCGGTCGCCCTGGCCGGTGAGCGAGGTGGCGTCCGTGTGGAGGTGGCTGTCCAGGTCGGCGAGCGCGGTCTGCAGGCTCGCGAAGACGCGGTTGACCTTGCCGTTGAGGAGGTCGATGCCCTTGAGGGTCGCGTGCAGGCGCAGGACGTCCTGGCCGCGGGTCTCGCCGAGCGGGCTGCTGCCGATCTTCTTGACCTGCGCGTCGCTCGTGGCGAGGGTGGCGAGCTCCTTGGCGACGGAGTCGTAGACCGAGTCCTTGGCGTCGGCGCCGGGCGAGATGGTCGCGGGCGAGACTCCGGGCGCGGCCGCGGCGGCCTTCACGGTCTTCTCAGGCGTGGATTTGGGCTCAGGCTTGGCTGACATGGGGGGTCTCCACCATCCGCGGACGGAGGGTCGCGGTTGTTTCGCCCAGCCTGAGCCGGACTTAAAGACTGCGCGAAGTGCAAACGGGAGCGATGGTCCTCGTCAGCCCTCTTTTACAGATGGCCCCGCGGGAGGCAGCGGAGACAGTTCAGCCTGGCCGATGCGGACCGCGTCCATGATGGCCCACGCGAGGCCGACCGCACCGGGGACGATGAGGGGCCAGGAGCCGAAGAGCACGAGGACCATCTGGAGCCAACCGCGACGCAGCAGGCGGGAGTGGGGATTGCGCCAGCCGACCCAGAGCGCGCCCAGCCCCGGCAAAGGGAGGACGTTGAGGAGCGCCCCTGCGGTGCGGGCGCCCGGCCGGAGCTGGAGTCGCAGGCGCTGCACGGGCCTTCGAGAGTCGGCCGCAGAGAAAAGGTTGGGGAATCTGGACGGAATGGGGGGAGAAGAAGGAAAGAAGGAAGGAGGAAGGACGAAGCGATTCACTCCGGGGGCTAGGCGTTCGTCGAGCGGACGAAGACCATGATGCCCCAGATCAAGGCCCAGAGGCCGCCGATGCCGAACGTGACGATGGTCACGACGATCTGGATGATGCCGAGGATCCAGACGTTCTGCTTTTTCTCCATGACGCCGATGATGATGGTGCCAATGCCTCCGAGGAGGATGCAGAGGACGAGGGCCAGGATGCCGGTCGGGTTGCGCTTGACGGTCGGGAGGTCGAAGAAGCCCATAAGGGACCGGAGCCGCCACGCTGGCGTTGACGCATAAACGTTCGGAATGGGCAAACGAGCGCGAAGCCGAGGAAGGGAACCCCCAACCCTCTTATGGGCTTCCCAAGTCGCGCGCCTGAGGCGCCATCGTGAATCTCTTCGAGTACCAAGGTCGCGAGCTGTACGAGAAGCACGCCATCCCCTGCGCCAAGGGCTTCGTCGTCGAGTCCATGCAGGATCTCGAGGCCAAGATGGCCCAAGCGCACTACCCCGTCGTCGTCAAGGCGCAGGTCCTGGTCGGGGGCCGCGGCAAGGCGGGCGGCGTCAAGTTCGCCGACAACGCCGCGCAGCTGCGCGAGGTCACGAAGGGCATCCTCGGCCTCAACATCAAGGGCCACGTCACCAAGAAGGTCATGGTCGCGCAGAAGCTCGACTTCGCGAAGGAGTTCTACCTCGGCATCATGGTGGACCGCGCCACCCGCAAGTTCCTCATGCTCTTCAGCGCCGACGGCGGCGTCGAGATCGAGTCGGTCCCCGAGGAGCGCATCTTCAAGACCACGATTGACCCCCTCACCGGGTTCCAGCCCTTCCACGCCCGCGCCGTCCTGCTCAAGTCCGGCCTCGACGCCGATGTGCAGAAACAGCTCGCCGGCGTCATGGCCAAGCTCTACACGCTCTTCGTCAAAGAGGACGCCGAGCTCGCCGAGATCAACCCGCTTGCGATCCAACGCGACGGCAAGGTCGTCGCCGGCGACGCCAAGGTCGTCCTCAACGACTCCGCGGTCTTCCGCCACCCCGAGTTCAAGCAGAAGGACGAGAACATGACCGACCTCGAGCAGGAGGCCAAGGAGCGCGGCGTCGCCCTCGTCCAGCTTGACGGCAACATCGGCGTCATGGCCAACGGTGCTGGGCTCACCATGGGCACGCTCGACGCCCTGACCCAGTTCGGCGGCAAAGCCGGCGTCTTCCTCGACCTCTCCGGCACCGACAACCCCGAGAAGGTCGCCGAGGCCGTCCGCCTCATGAAGAAGGCCAAGCCCGCCGTCATGTTCCTGAACCTCTTTGGCGGCATCACGAAGTGCGACACCGTCGCCAACGGCCTCGTCACCGTCCTGCGCAAAGAGGGCGTCGAGTTCCCCATCATCACCCGCATCAAGGGCACGAACGCGAAGGAGGCCAACGAGATTCTGCACTCCTTCGGCTTGGAGACCGCCCCGACCCTCGACGCCGCCGCCAAGAAGGCCAGCGAGATGGCCAAGAACCCGTCCGCGTACAAGATCGTCAGGGCCACCCCCGGAGGCATCTAACATGGTCGTCGTCCTCACATCGGACTCCCGCATCGTCGTCCAAGGCGCCACCGGCTACCAAGGCCAGTTCCACATCGGCCAGATGAAGCAGTTCGGAACCAACGTCGTCGCCGGCGTCACGCCCGGCAAGGGCGGCGAGAAGGTCCACGACGTCCCCGTCTTCGACACCGTCGCCGAGGCCGTCCAGGTCGCGAAGGCCAACACCAGCCTCATCTTCGTGCCCGCGCCCTACGCCAAGGACGCCGTCATCGAGGCCGTGGACGCCGGCTGCAAGGTCGTCATCGTCATCACCGAGCACATCCCGGTCCACGACTCCGCCGTCTTCGTCAACTACGCCAAGGCGAAGGGCGTCACCCTGATTGGCCCCAACTGCCCCGGCGCCTGCAGCCCCGGCCCGAAGTCGAAGGTCGGCATCCTGCCCGGCGTCATCTTCAAGCCAGGCCCCGTCGCGGTGGCGAGCAAATCCGGCACCCTCACCTACGAGATCGTCGGCGCGCTGTCGGAGGCCGGCATCGGCCAGTCCTCCGTGCTCGGCCTCGGCGGCGACCCCATCCCCGGCACCACGCTGCTGGACGCGGTGAAGCTCTTCGAGCACGACGCCGACACCAAGGCCATCGTGCTTGTTGGCGAGATTGGCGGCGGCCACGAGGAGGAGGCGGCCGAATACATCCAGCGCACCGGCCTCGCCAAGCGCAAGCCCATCTACGCCTACGTCGCCGGCCAGACCGCGCCCGAGGGCAAGAAGATGGGCCACGCCGGCGCCCTCGTCGAGAAGGGCAAGGGCACCGCGGCTAGCAAGCTCGCGGCGTTCAAGGCGGCCGGCGTCAAAGTCGCCGTGTTCCCCACGGACATCGCGCAGTTCGTGAAGACGGACCTGCGCCTTTAGGCCGCAGGGCCGGAGTCAGGAACTGCGTTTGCTCCGGGCCTGCTTGCAGGCCCGGATGCTGCCGGCTTCGTCAAGGCCGACCTCAAACTGTAGGCCGCCCCGCCAACTTGCAGACGCCGCTCCTGGGCCTCCCCTTGGGAACACCCCATCCAACCCATTCATATAGGGGATGGAAGTCAGAAGAAATCGTGGGAGGCCGTAGGGTCTCCCCAAGTAGGTAGTAGAAATGTACAACGACAGGCCCCCCCGCCAAGACTTCGATGTTGTTTGCGGCGAGTGCGGCAAACAGACGACCGTCCCCTTCAAGCCCTCCGGCACCCGCCCCGTGCTCTGCCGCGACTGCTTCGCAAAGAACCGCCCCGCTGGTCCCCGCTCGTTCGGCGACCGCCCGCCCCGCCGCGACGGCCCGGGCATGGGCGCCGACCGCCCGATGTTCGACACCACCTGCACCCGCTGCGGTCAGGCCACCCAGGTGCCGTTCAAGCCCACCGCGGGCCGCGACGTCTTCTGCCGCGACTGCTTCCGCAGCGCGAACCCCCGTTAGAATCCTCTAACCGGTCGCAGAATCGACTTTCCTTTCCCCCCTCCTTCCCCCTTCCCTTTTGATGACCCTCTTCTTGCGACCTGCGTGAGCATTCTTGTGCGCGCCGGCCGCGCCTCCGACCTCGACTCCCTTGTGCGCTCGACGCTCGGCAACGCCTTCGACTCCGAGGGCATCCGCCTCGACGAGGCCGTCGTCCGCCGTGGTGTCAAGGCCGTCCTCGACGATCCCCGCAAAGGCCGCCTCTTCGTCGCGGAGGAGGACGGCAAAGTGCTGGGCTCCACGTACGTCACGTTCGAGTGGTCCGACTGGCACGAGGCATGGTACTGGTGGATCCAGAGCGCCTTCGTCGTCCCCGAGCGGCGCGGCACCGGCGTCTGGACCGCCCTCTACAAGGCCATCCAGGCCGCCGCCAAGCGTGAGGGCAACGTGCGCTCCATCCGCCTCTACGTCGAAAGCAACAACGAACTTGGGCTGCGCGCCTACCGCGGCCACGGCATGAAGGAGACGCCCTACAAGGTGTTCGAGCAGGTCGTCGGCTGAGCCGGGCTCCCAGCGGCATGGTGAAGTGGCCGAGGGCCGTGGCGCGGGCAATGCTGGTCGCCTCCGGGCTGGGCAAGCACTACGGCCCCGTCGCCGCCGTGGCCGAGGTCACGCTGGAGGTTCGCCCCGGGACGATCGTCGGTCTCGTGGGCAACAACGGCGCCGGCAAGTCCACGACGCTGAAGATGCTGTGCGGCCTCGTCGAGCCCACCACCGGCACCGCCACCGTCGACGGCCAGGCGACGCTCCGCCCCGCCGCCCGCAAGGGCATCGGCTACCTTCCCGAGGATTCGCCGCTCTACGACGAGCAGACGCCCCTCGCCTGCCTCGCCTTCTTCGGGAGCTTGTACGGCCTCAGGCGCAAGGAAAGCAAGGCCCGCGCCGAGACCCTGCTACGCCGCCTCCGGCTCGACGAGCCGTTCTGGAAGAAGCCCATCGGCGAGCTCTCCAAGGGCTCCGCGCGCAAGGTCGCCATCGCGCGCGCCCTCCTGCACGACCCTGGGGTCCTCATCCTCGACGAGCCGGCCAGCGGCCTCGACCCAGCGACGCGCCGCGAGCTCGACGCGTTCCTCCTCGAGCTGCGCGCCGAAGGCAAGGCCATCCTGCTCTCCGCGCACAACCTGCGCCAGGTCGAGGACCTGTGCGACACCATCGTCCTCCTGCACCAGGGCCAGATTGCCGCGCGCGGCTCGCTCTCCGAGCTGCGCCACGCCTTCGGGACGCCGCGCTACCGCCTCCACGCCGACCGGCCTTTCCCTGGCTCCGCGCCTCAGGGGCCGCTCCACGTGGGCGAGGTCGCCAGCCCCGTCCTCCTGGAGGAGGCGCTCGCCCGAGTCCGCGCCGCCGGCGGCACTCCGGTCGAGGTGGAATCGCTCCCGCCCAGCCTCGACGACATCCTGCGCCGCGTCGCGGGGGCCTGAGATGGGCACGTGGGCCGTCGCCTGGCATGAGGTGCGCCGCAGCACGGCGTTCCTCAACCGTCGCACCGCGCCGCTCCTCGCGCTGGTGTTCGTCGGCATCCTGCTCCTCGGACCCTTTGTCGTGTCGCGCCTGGACGCCCAGCGTGGCCTGTACCCCGTCGGCGTCGCGGCGGACTCCCCGTTCGCCCCCGTCGTCGCCTCGGACGCGCGCTTCGCCGCCCTGCCCGCGACCCAGGCCGACCTGGGTGGTCGCATCGCCCTCTGGGTGGACACGGCGCCACACGCGGAAACCAGCGCCCGGGGCACCGCCGCCCTCCAAGCGCTCCGGCAGGCGACCCAGCGTTGGCTTGACGAGCGCCTTTCCGCGGAGGCCGACCAGGCGGCCGCGTTCCCGGTCCTCGTTAACATCCTAAACGCCCCGCAGGCCCCCGTGACCGCCGCGGCATCGTCGGCGATTCCCTCGACCGCCACCACTCCGGCGTCATCGTCCGCCGGGCCCACCGCGACCCCGACGGCGAACCCGGTCCTCGACGCCGCCCCGCCGGAGGCGCGCACGCTCGCCGTCAAGCCGCGCGACGTCAACCCGCCTTTCCCGGTCCGCAGCCTCCTGCTGACCTTCGCGTTCCTCATCCCGATGAACCTGGTCGCACAACTCCACGCCGGCTCCCTGCTCGCCGAGCGGACCCGCCACCGCACCGTCCTTCTCCTCGCCTCCCCGCTCGCGCCGTGGCAGATCCTCGCCGGCCGCACCCTGCCCTACCTCGGCATCGGCCTCTTCGTCTGGCTCGTCGCCGGCGTGGCCGTCGGAGTCGGCTGGCTCGGCGCCATCGCGGCCCTTCTCGTCATCGTGTTCGTCCTCGCCACCAGCCTCCTCCTTGGCCTGCTGGCGCGCTCGCCCCGCGAGCTGACGTTCCTCCTCACCGGCGCGACGACGATGCTCAGCACGTTCCTGTTCCTGCCCGCCATCTTCACCGCCATCCCGCAGGTCGCGTTCCTCAGCCCCGTCGCGGTCATCTCGGCCTCCATCGAAGGCGACTCCGTCGGCTGGGGGCCGTTCCTCTGCGCTACCCTCCCCCTCGCCTTGGTCGCGGTCTCGCTCGTCCTCCTCTCGCTCGGCCTCACCCGCGACGAGACCCTGCACGGGCAAGCGAGCCTCTCGTCGCGCCTGATGGCCTCCTTGCGCCGCCTCGCCGCCACCCGGCGCGGCCTCCTGGTGGCGGGCATCCTCGCGGTCCCCTTCGCGCTGGCGCTCCAGCTGTTCCTCCTGGCCCTCGTCATCCCGCTCACCCTCTACGCCGCCATCCCCGCCGTCGTGCTTGGCGCCGCGCTCGTCGAGGAGGGGCTCAAGCAAGCCGCCGTCTCCGCGCATCGCACGGCCGGCCGCCCACGCCCGGCGTGGCTCTCCGGCGTCCTGGTCGGCTCGGGTTTCTTCCTGGGCGAGAAGCTGGCCCTCATCGTCGGCCTCGTCGGGTTCGGGCTGCTGCCCAGCGGCCAGTCCGCGCTCGCGGTCCTTGGCGGCGGCACCGGCCTCCTGCTGATCGCCCCCCTAGCCCTGCACGTCGTCGCCGCCATGGTCGGCGCCTCCGGGACGGGGCGGGGCCGCGGCTGGACCCTCACCGCCTTGGCGGGCGCGTGGGCGCTCCACTGCGCCTACAACCTCGCCATCCTCGCGGGGGCCCTCGCATGAGCCAGCTTGGCGCCCTCGCGCGCAAGGAGCTCCGGGACATCCTGCGCGAGAAGACCATCGTCGTCGCCCTCGTCGTGCAGCTCTTCATCGCCGGCTTCAGCACCTTCCTCGCGGTGGGCCTCACCGGCCTCTACGACCCGTCCTCGACCTCGGCCCGCACGCGCGCAGACATCGCCTACGTGGGGCCGGGCGGCTTCGATGGGCTCCTCAAGGACGCGCGGAACCTCCACGTCCAGCCACTAGAGGCGAGCGCCGCGGTGGCCGCGTTCCAGGCACGCCGCGTGGACGCCGTCGTGCAGGAGGAAATCGGGGCAGACGGCCTGCATACGGTGAATCTCCTGCTGGAGGACGGCGGCATCCCCGCAACACTCCTGCTCACGCAGATGAAGGGCCTGCTAGAACGCTACGAGGAGCACCTGCGCACCGCAGAGCAAGGCCGCCTGCAGCAGCAAGTCCTCACCGTACCCGTGCCCGCGAAGGCCGACGCACCGTACGCGTTCGTGTACGCGACCTTGCTCCCGCTGCTGGTCTTCACCCCGGTCTTCCTCTCCGGCGCCGTCGCAGGCGACACGGTGACGCAGGAGGTCCAGACCCGCACGCTCGTCCTCCTCCGGAGCGCGCCGCTGGGCGTCCCGCGCATCCTCGCCGGCAAGCTCCTCGTCCCGCTCCTGCTCGCCCCGGCGCAGATGCTCCTCTGGATCGCCCTGCTCACCCTCAACCATCTGCCCGTGGCGAACCTGCCCGGCCTCATCGCGCTCAGCCTCTCCACGACGCTCATCCTCGCAGGTGCTGGCGTCGCCATCGCCGCCGGCTTCGGCCGCAGCAACACCGTCCAGGCCGCCTACGCGCTCGTCGCCATCCTCCTCGCGCTCGGCAGCCTCCTACTCCCCGCGAACCCGCTCAACCTCGCGGCCCTCCTCGCGACCGGCGCCGCGGATGCTCGCGTCTGGACGACGTTGGGAATCCTCGCCGCGCTCGGCGTCGTCACGACGGCAGTGGGGATGGGCTGGGCGGCGCGCCGGCTCCGGATGGAGCGGGCTTGACTGGAAGTGGGCTCCACCAGATTTGGCGGCAGGGCGCAGCCGCGGCCTGACGCGAGCAAGCGAAGCGAGCACCACAATCGGGTCGAGCTCCTCTCGAACGAGCGAAGCGAGTGAGAGTGGGCTTGACCAGATTTGGCGACGGAGCCTAGCAAGGCTCCGTCGCGAGCAAGCGAAGCGAGCACCACAATCGGGTCGAGCTCCTCTCGAACGAGCGAAGCGAGTGAGAGTGGGCTCGACCAGATTTGAACTGGTGATATTCACCATGTCAAGGTGACGTCATAACCGCTAGACCACGAGCCCGGATGCGGTGCCGGACTGCTCCGGCGAAACGGCCGACTTAGGCGACCCATTTAAGGGCTACCTAGCGGCCTCACTGGTCCTGCTCGCAGCAGGGCTTGATGAAATGGCAGCGCGGGCAGTCGTAGTGGGCCTTGACCCACGCCATCTCCGCGCCGCACAAGGGGCACGCCATCATGGGCATTGCCTCACTCGTCGCCAGGGTCCGGCCCTTGCGGGCCGGAGCAAGCCGAGGACAACTAGTCCTCGTCTTCGTCGTCCCCGTCGGCGCCGGAGGCGCGGTCGGCGGCCTTCCACTTCGTGAAGACATCCTCAATGGACGCCTTGAGGTCCTTGCGTGCGAGGCGGACGATGCTGCGGGCCTTGCGCAAATCACGGGACTTCTCCTGGAACGGCTCCGAGTCGGCGAGGAAGCCGTTGACGACGGCGAGGGGCTCCTCCCACTGGACGAGGTCTTGCACCGACTTGATCTTCTGGCCAAGCGACTCCTTGACGAGGGCGATCATCTCCTTCGCCTGCTCCATGTAGGACTCGACCCACTCGGCCTCGCTCGGCTCCCCGCCCTCGGCGGTCTCGCCGGAGGCCTGGGCCTCGAAGGCGACGACGGAGTCGGTGAGCTTCTTCTTGGTCTCGCGCAGCTGGGCGCGCAGTCCCTTGAGCTTGTCGTCCTGGACGGACTCGGAGTCGGCGAGGAAGTTGTCGAGCGCCGTGATCTGGTTGTCCCACATGTACAGCAGCTCCTCCTTGCCGACGGGGCGCCCAGCGAGCTCGGTGGCGTTCCGGAGGTGCGCCTCGGCCTGGGCCAGGGCGTCTTGGAGCTGCATCATCGCAGGTTGGACCGAGGTTCTGCCCATAAAGGGAACGGGAAGCGAACGCTCAGCGTCCCTTACGCGTAGATGCCCGCCGGGGAGCCGTGCCCCGTGTGCAGCTCGCCTTTCTGGTACTTCTGGATGCCCGCGGCCAGGTCGGCTTGTGTAATGGTCGCCCGCTCGGCGCGGACGGCGCGCATGCCGGCCTCGGTGCAGATGGCGGCCACGTCGGCGCCGCTCACGGCCTTGAGCTTCCCCGTGAGGCTCGCGAGCTCGACGTCCTTGTCGAGGGTCATGCCTTTGGTGTGGATGCGGAAGATCTCGGCGACGCCCTCCGGGCTGGGGAGCGGGACGTCCACGATGCGGTCGAAGCGGCCGGGGCGGAGCAGGGCCGGGTCGAGGATGTCGGCGCGGTTCGTGGCGGCCATGATGCGGACGTCGCCGCGGGACTCGAATCCGTCGAGCTCGGCCAGAAGCTGCATGAGGGTGCGCTCGACCTCGCGGTTGCTGGTCGTGCCGTCGTCGGTGCGGCGCGCGCCCACGGCGTCAATCTCGTCGATGAAGATGATGCTCGGCGCCTTGTCGCGGGCCAACTGGAAGAGGTCGTGCACCTTGCGCGAGCCCTCGCCGATGAACTTCTGCACCAGTTCGCTCGCGACCAGTCGGATGAAGGTCGCGTTCGTGGCGTTGGCGACCGCCTTGGCGAGCATGGTCTTGCCGGTGCCCGGGAGGCCGCGCAGGAGGACGCCCTTTGGGGGGTTGATGCCAAGCTTGGTGAACACCTCGGGCTTGGTGAGCGGGTACTCGACGGTCTCGCGCAGCTCCTGGATGGCGCGCTCGAGGCCGCCGACCTGGGCGTAGGTGACGTCCGGCTTCTTGATGACCTCCATGCCGGAGACGTGCGGGTCGCGGCTCGGGGGAAGGATGCCGACGACGGTGAGGTTGCTCTGGCTCAGGCTGACGCGCGTGCCCGGGACAAGCTTGTCGCGGTTGACGAAGTCGGCGACGGGGACGACGAAGTTCGGCCCCGTCGTGCTCTTGATGACGGCGCGACCGTCCACGAGAAGGTCGAGGACGGAGCCGACGATGAGGGGCGGGTGCTTGACCTTCTCGAGCTCCACGGTGAGGCGCTGGATCTCCTTCGTCATCGAGCGCACCTCCTCGCGCAGCGCCTTCACCTCGGCGGCGGACTTGCGCTTATCGTCACGCAGCTCCGCGTTGCGCTCCGCCAGCCCGGCGACGGCGTCCGGAGCGGCGTCGGGGGCCGACTCGGTCTCGTCTGCGGGGGGGTCGCGAATCGCCATCTCCTGCGTTTGGGTTCATAAGGAGCGGACCTTTAGGGCTTGCCGTCAGGACGGCGCATGCCGCCCAGGGATCGTCATGGCTGAATGCGAGATGTGCGGCAAGAAGGTCGGGACCCGGCGCTACATGGTCGAGGGCACCGTCATGAACCTCGGGCTGGAGTGCAGCAAGTACGGCTCGCCGCTTGATGCCCCCGCGCCCGCCGGCTCGCAGGGCGCCATCGCGCAGAACCTGGAGCGCCGCGCCACCCGCATGACAAGCCGCAACGTCTTCGACGCGCAGGAGACCAAAGTCCTCGTCGAGGGCTACGGTGCCCGCATCCACAAGGCACGCGAGGCGAAGGGCCTCAGCCACGAGCAGCTCGGCAACAAGGTCAGCGCCCGCGTCCCCGAGCTCAAGCACATCGAGGCCGGCAAGCTGCGCCCCTCCGACGACCTCTCCAAGAAGCTCGAGAAGGAGCTCGGCATCACGCTCCTGGAGGCCGTCGAGGGCCCCGCCCCGGTCGTCTCCGGCACCAAGAAGCCCGGCTCCGGTTCGCTCACAATCGGCGACATCCTCAAGGATGCCCTCGCCAAGAAGAAGTGACCCGTGGAGTCCCGCTCCGTCGCCGTCCAGGACAAGCAGGACCTGGCGAAGTGGATGCAGGCCGGCCAGGTCGCCGCGGACGCGCTCCAGTTCGGCCGCACGCTCTGCGTGCCCGGCGCCCGCGTCCTCGACGTCGCCGCCAGCGTCGAGCAGAAGATCCGCGACGCGGGCCTCGGCTTCGCGTTCCCCTGCACGCTCTCCCTCAACGCAGTGGCCGCCCACGTCACGTCGCCCGCCGGTGACGCCACCGTGCTCAAGGAGGGCGACCTGGTCAAGGTGGACTGCGGTGCCGAGCTGGACGGCGCGCTCTCCGACAACGCCCTCACCATCGAGGTCGGGTTCCCGAAGAACGACGGCCCGCGCGCCCGGCTCATCGCAGCCTCCGAGGCGTGCGTCAAGGAGGCCATCAGCATCCTCGGCCCGAACGTGGACCTCGGCACGGTCGGCTCCGCCATCGAGATGACCGCGAAGGATTTCGGCTTCAAGACGCTCCAGAACCTCACCGGGCACAGCCTGGAGCGCTTCAACCTCCACGCCGGCCTCACCGTCCCGAACTGCTCGATGAAGGTCGGCCGCCGCCCGCGCGTCGGCGACGTGCTCGCGTGCGAGCCGTTCGTCACCGATGGTGCCGCGGGCCGCGTCGAGAACTCGGGGCCCGGCAACATCTACCATTTCCAGAAAGGCCGCCCGCTGCGGCTGCCGAGCCAGCGCATGCTCGCCGCCGCCATCGAGAAGCGCTACCCCAAGCTCCCGTTCGCGGGCCGCTGGCTCTCCGACCTTCTGGAGCCCAGCAAGCTCGGCTTCAACCTCCAACAACTGCAGAAGGAAGGCGTGCTGAAGCACTACCCCGCGTTGTCGGAGGCGTCGGGTGGCATGGTCGCGCAGACCGAGGCGACGCTCGTCATCACCGAGACCGGGTGCGCCGTGACGACCGTCCCGACTCGTTGAGCCAGTTCACACCGCATCGGGCACCCGTGCCAGAACGGCAACGAGTTCTTCGCGCTGGATTGGTTTGCCGATGTAGGCGTCCATTCCCGCGGCAATGCACGCGTCGCGGTCCGCCTGCAGGACGTGCGCCGTCATCGCGACGATGCGCGGCTGGCGTTTCATCTTCGACGCGCGGATGAGGCGAGTCGCCTCCAAGCCGTCCATGACCGGCATTTGGACGTCCATGAAGATCAGATCGTAGGGCATTCCTGTCGTGGCCGCCACCACGGCCTCCTTGCCGTTGGGGACGATGTCGGCCTCGCAGCCAAGGCGGCGCAGGATGAGGACCGCCACGCGCTGGTTGACGAGGTTGTCCTCGGCGACCAGGATGCGGAGGTTTCGCCGCGCCGCCACAGGAACGGCAGGCGGTTCAGGCAGGCCGGCGCCATGGAAGACCGCGATCAGCGTCTCCATCAATTGCGACTGCTTGACCGGTTTGGACAGGTAAGCGTGAAGGCCCAGTTCCGCGACGCGATCCGGGGCATGGGAGCCCAATGAACTGGCCATGATGATAGGAAGGCGGTCGGGGGACCAGGCGTGCCGAATCTCCCGGGCCAACTGCACTCCATCCATCACGGGCATCTGGTAATCCAGGATGGCTACGTCCACGGGTGCCGCGTTCAGCTCCTCCATCGCGCGCAGGCCGGAGTCGGCTTCCCGAACCCGCATCCCCCAGTGCTCGCATTGGAGCCGGAAAATGCGACGGTTGGTGGGGTTGTCGTCGACGACGAGGACCGACCGGCCTTGCAGGGCTTTCAGCCGGCCGTGGGTGACGGGCTGCTCGGCCACCAAGACCTCGGGCGCACGCAGCGTGAAGTAGAACGTGGAGCCCTTCCCAACCTCGGATTCGAACCAGGCATTTCCACCCATGGCCTCCGCCAAGCGCTTCGAGATGGCGAGCCCCAGTCCCGTGCCGCCGTAGGAACGGGTCGTGGAGGCATCAACCTGGCTGAAGGACTTGAAGAGCCGATCGTAGGCCTCCTTCGGGATGCCCACGCCGGTGTCCTTCACGGCGGCCTGGATTTCGAACGTGCCCGGTTTCTCAAGGGCGCGGCTTGAGAGGTGGATGAAGACCTCGCCGCGCGGCGTGAACTTGACCGCGTTGGACAGGAAGTTCAGCAGAATCTGGCGAAGGCGTCCCGGATCTCCTTGGATGGCGGCCGGGAGAGGTCCCTCCACGATGTAGCCAATCTCGAGTCCTTTCTGTTGCGCCGTTGTGGTCACAAGGTCGAGTGCCTCTTCCACCACGCCCAGCAGAGCGAATGGCACGGATTCCAGGGTGAGTTTCCCTGACTCGATCTTCGAGAAATCGAGGATGTCGTTGACGACCGTGAGGAGGTGCTCGCCGCTCGACCGCAGCGTGGAGGTGAACTCGCGCTGCTCGGCGTCCAGCTTCGTGTCCATGAGAAGGTTCGACATCCCGATGACAGCATTCATCGGCGTGCGGATCTCGTGGCTCATGTTGGCGAGGAACTCGGATTTTGCGCGGGCGGACGCTTCCGCTTCCTTGCGCGCCTCGTCGGCCGCCCGCTCCGCGGCCTTGCGTTCCGTGACGTCGCGCAGGCTGATGACCTGGCCCACCGTCGCGCCGGCCTTCAAGGTCGGCGTGGCGATCCACTCGACCTCGACTTTGCTCCCATCGGCGCGCGCGACCTGGCCGGCGACCGCGCGTCGGGCCGAGTTCATGGCGCGGCTTGCCTCCCATCCGAGCAGGTGCGGCGCCAACGGTTGGCCCTCCAGGCGCTCCACGATTTCGCCAAGCAGTGCCCCGGCGGCCGGGTTCGCGAAGGCGATGCGGCCATCGAGGCCGATGCCGATGATGCCTTCACCCGCCGAGTCGAGGACCAAGTCGCTACGGGCTTTGGCCTGCTCCGCACCAGCCCACATCGCGAGCAGCGCCGCGCACTCGGCGAGCACGAGCGACGCGTGGATGACCGCCCATTTCCAGGGGTGGGCGACGGCATCTGGGTGATTGTAGACCCATTGCGGGAGCAACGTCCCGACGACGCCGTGGTCGGCGGCAACGTAGAGAATGCAGAGAAGGAACGGGACCCAGTCTTGGTACAGGGCGATGAGCGCGACCATGACGAAGAAGTGGAAGTGCGCCTCGATGTAGCCGCCGGAGAACTGGACCAGGATCGCAGAGGACGACACCGCGGCAAGCGCGGCGGTCGCGCTGCGGAAACGACGCCCTAGCCGCGGATAGGCGGCGACGGCGGTGAGCGCTCCGATGAGGGCGCCTTCCCCGAGGCTGGTCGCAGGAGGCCACCCCTCGTACAGGCCGAAGCCGGCCAGGCCGACCGCGTGGAGGGCCATGACCCACAGGACGGTCCGGTGGCGTGCCTCCCACGTGGGTTTCGGGAGCTGCAAGCCCTCGGGCAGCAAGGCACGCAGCCAGGCCCAGAATGACTGGAGGGGCGTGCCTCGCGCGACGTCCGGAACCGCGGCACCGTCGTCCAAGCTCAAGATATCCGCCATCTGCCCTGGACCATTATATCCGTTTGCGCCGTGAAGGCTTTATGCCTCTCTCCAGCCGCAAGGGGGGCGACGCCCGTCGTGGCCTAGAGACGTGGGCGGGCGGACTCTCCATCGCGGCAGGCGGGCTACATGGCGGCCTAGCCTCCGAGCATCTGCAGGAATGGTGGGGCTATGGCCTGTTCTTCTTGTTCGCGGCGGCCGCGCAGCTCGTCCTCGGACTGGCGCTGTTGACGAACGCCGTGAACGCGATTGACAGCGGGCCCGCCTGGGCTCGCCTCAAGCGCGGGATGTACGGCACCGGCATCGCCGGGAATCTCGCCATCCTGGGCCTCTATGCCGTGACGCGGACCGTTGGCATCCCCGTTGGCGCGGCGGCTGGGCGGATTGAAGCGGTGGCCCCAATCGACGTGGTCTCGAAGGTTCTTGAGGCGGCGGTCATCGTCCTCCTCGCGGTGTTGCTGCGCCGCACCGGCCGTGCGATGACTCAGTCCTCTTCCGTGTAGTTGCACTTCTTGCAGTAGCGGATGACGAAGCGCCCCTCGACGCGGTACTCGAGGCTGATGTTGTCCTTCGGGCAGACATGCTTCTTCACGCCGGGGCGCAGCGTCGTCGCCGTGTCGTCCGGGTCGGAGTTGAACAGTTCCTCGCCGTCGTCGTCCGCGTCCTCGAATTCTTCACCCATGGTTCACCAGGTCGGCACCGCACTTCCGGCCGTGTTCATGACCATTTGGGTCCCCCTACTCGACCTGGATCTTCAGGCCGGAGGCCCCGGGTCCGCCGACTTTGGCGACGGTGACGTCGAGGATGCCGTTCGTGTAGGTGGCCTTCGTGGTCTTGGGGTCCACCTTGGCGGGGAGCTTGACGCGCTTGTGGTACTTGCGGCGCTCCGTGTCCACGCCGATCTCCAGCTCGCCCTCGGTCATGTTGAGGTTGATGTCCTCGCGGGTGACGCCGGGGAGCTCCATCGTGATGGCGATGCGGGCGCCGTCGTCGATGACGTCGGTGAGCGGCTCGCGCTCGTCCGCGATGACCTGGGGGATGCCCGCCGGGTTCTGCGGGTTGGCCTTGACCTGCGGCTTGTTGCCAAAGCTGGAGAACGTGGGCTTGCCGTCGGGGCCGACCTTCACGGAGAAGCCGGACACGAACGACTTGGATGGGTCGGCGCCGAGGTTCTTGAAGGCGTCCGCGAGACCGCGCTGCATCTCCTCGACCATGCGTCGGAACTCGCTGGGGTCGATGCCCATGGTGCGGAACCAGGCGTCCATGTCGCCGCCAAGCGGTGCTCCGCCGGGGAAGCCGCCGCCCGCAAAGGGTCCGCCAGGACCGAAGGGGCCGTTGGGCCCGAACGGGTTGCCGCCGGGGAAGTTGGCCCACGGGTCGGGCGTCGGGGGACTCTTCGGAGTCGTCATCGGCCGTTCTATTGCCAGGACTTCTATAAAAATATTGTAGGCTGTGCCTTGGCCTGCCCGACTTTCTCTTCCCCCTCCTAACCGCTTAACCTGGGGAGCCCCTGCGCCGCGTCGTGGCGCTCCAGGAGCTCGGCATCGACCCCCGTGTCGCCGCCGTGCTGGAGGCCTCCGGCATCCAGGACCTCTACCCTCCCCAGAAGGAGGCGTGGGCCGTCATCAAGGACCGCAAGAACGCCCTCGTCGCCATCCCGACCGCGTCCGGCAAGTCGCTCGTGGCCTACCTGGCCATCCTGCACCGCTGGCTTGCGACCGGCAAGAAGTCGCTCTACATCGTCCCGCTGCGTGCCCTCGCGTCGGAGAAGCACGAGGAACTGCAGCAGTTCCGCTCGCTCGGCCTCACGGTCGGCATTGCCACCGGCGACCTCGACGAACGCGACCCGCGCCTCGGCCGCTTCGACGTCATCGTCTGCACCTCGGAGAAGGCCGACGCCCTGCTGCGCCACCGCAACGCGGGCAGTTGGATTGACGACATCGGCTGCATCGTCGCCGACGAGGCGCACCTCCTCAACGACCCCGGCCGCGGCCCCACCCTCGAGGTCATCCTAACGCGCTTTCGCGCCATCCTTCCACAGGCGCAGATTGTCGCCCTCTCCGCCACCATCCAGAACGCCAAGCAAGTCGCCAAATGGCTCGACGCTGCCCTCGTCACGTCCGAGTGGCGCCCGACGAAGCTGCACACCGGGACCTACTTCGGCGACAACCTGGAGTTCCTTGGCCAAGGCCCGCGCCGCCTCCCCGCCGGCGGCGACCCCGTCGCGTCGCTCTGCGAGGAGACCATCCAGGCCGGCGGGCAGTGCCTCGTCTTCGTCTCGACGCGCAAGTCCGCGGAGACCGCCGCCCAGCGCCTCGCCGGCCCCGTGCGTGCCCTCTTGTCGCCGGAGCACCTGGAGAAGCTACGGGAGGCCTGCGCCGTCCTGGAGGACGAAGAGGCCAGCGCAACCGGGCGCAAGCTGCGCAAGTTCGCCGAGGCGGGCGTCGCGTTCCACACGGCGGGCCTCGACTCCAAGCAGCGTCGCTTCCTGGAGCAATCGTTCCGCTCCGGCCTCATCAAGGTCCTGTGCGCCACGCCGACGCTCGCCGCCGGCGTCAACACCCCGGCACGCCGCGTCATCATTCGCGACCTCACCCGTTTTGAGATGGGCGAAGGCTCGCGGCCGCTCCCCGTGATGGAGATCAAGCAGATGATGGGCCGCGCCGGCCGCCCGCGCTTCGACCCCTACGGCGAGGCCGTCCTCCTCGTCAAGACGCTGGAGCAGAAGGAGCAGGTCGAGGAGTCCTACCTGCGGGGCGAGGTCGAGCCAGTCGCCAGCAAGCTCGCCGCCGAGGGCGCCCTCCGCACGCACGTCCTCGCCACGATCGCAGGCGGCTACGCCGACTCCGAGGAGACGCTCCACCGCTTCTTCGCCAAGACGTTCTGGGCCACCGAGGTCTCGGACTGGATTGTGCGCGACCGCGTCGAGGACGTGCTTGCCTTCCTCGTCGAGAACGACTTCGTCGCCCCGCGCGGCAAAGCCCTCGCGGCCACGGCGTTCGGCAAGCGCGCGAGCGACCTCTATATCGACCCGCTCTCCGCCCTCCGCCTGCGCGAGGCGCTGGAGTCCGGCAAGGAGCCGACGCCGTTCGCCCTCCTCGAGGCCGTGTCCGGATGCCCCAACCTCTACCCGCTCTACTTGCGCAAGGAGGACGCCTGGGTCCAGCAGCGCTTCTGGGAGCACCACGAGGAGATGCTCGTCGAGGCCGACGGACGCGACCTGGAGGACGCCCTCAGCTACGCGAAGACCGCGTTCCTTCTCGAGGACTGGATGGCGGAATTGAGCCTCGACACCATCGAGGAGCGCTACGGCATCGGCCCGGGCGACTTGCGCATGCGTCTCGACAACGGCGCCTGGATGCTCCACGCGTTCGGCGAATTGGCGCGCGCCCTCCAACCGTCCTGGCAGAAGCCCATCCAGGACCTCGGCCTCCGGCTCGAGCACGGCATCAAGGCGGAGCTTCTCCCGCTCATCGCCCTGCGCGGCATCGGCCGCGTGCGCGCCCGCACGCTCCACGCCGCCGGTTTCCGCACGCCCGTCCTCCTGCGTGACGCGCCCGCCTCTCGCCTTGCAGGACTCCCCGGGTTCGGCCCCCGCCTTGCGGCCGACCTCCTCAATCAGGTGGGCGGCGACCCGGACCAGCAGGCCCCCGACGCCGCCGCGACGCCGCCGCAGAAGGGCAAGGGCCAAGCCACCATCCAGAGCTTCGGGGATCCAGCATGATGACCTTCGACGACGGCCAGGTGTCGCTCGCGGCCGTGCGCGGCCCGCTCAAGCTCGAGGACGCGCTCTTCGTCAGCAAGAAGTCGAACCGCATCGCGCCGCTCCAGCTGGTGCGCAGCGACCGCGTGCTTGGCACTGACCACGTCCGCCACGCCGCCCGCCTCGCCGCCCGCGCCGCCGCCGAAGGCCGCGCCCAGGCCGACAAGCCGGAAGTGGAGTTCTTGCGCTACCTCGCCGGCGAACGGCAGATCGCCGACGCCATCACGAAGATGGGGCTCCCCGAGGTCGCTCTCGGCGCCGTCGTCATCGGCCTCGGCACGAAAGGCAAGGACGCGGTGGAGCACTTCGTGCACACCTTGGGGCTCATCGAGGACGACGCGCTCCTCGCGCCGAGCGAGTCGAAGCTCCTCGACTTCGGCGTGACCGCCGCGCAGCTCGCCGCCACGACCCCCGCGCGTCGCCTCGACCTCGTCCTCGAGGCGGTCGCCAGCGTGGACCTTAAGTAGAACCCCCAAGTCGCGGCGCTTGCGCGGGACAGGCGGACTCCGCACCGCATCCCATCAACGCGCAAAGGGCCCGTGGGGTAGTTTGGATATCCTTTAGGCTTGCGGAGCCTGCGACGGGGGTTCAAATCCCCCCGGGCCCGCTCGAACGATACGAAGTGAGTGAGAACGGCGCGGGGGGTTTGCCGAGGCGCGAAGCGCCGAGGAATGCCTCCGGCCGTCAAAGACGGACGGAGGCTGAAATCCCCCCGGGCCCGCTTTCATCCATTCCTTGGGGAAAGGCACCGGTTTTTTTGCTCCATCCCGGATTCCAACGCCCTAGGCACTAGTCAGCAACAATCTAATGCCCAACTGGCGATGGATGGTCATGGTGCCGCCCATGATACTGGCAGATGCTGTCAGCGACCTAATCGCCGGAGCTGGAATTGTCGTTTTCGCTGTTGTTCTCTTGCCGCTCATCATTTTCCTGGTTGGCATCTGGCGGATTGGAACCGGTCTTGCCATGGTATCCCGGGCCATCATGGAGGTCGGTGGCGGAGCCAACGTCGGAACGCGGTCCATCGCCGAGGCGCTAGCCCGCATGGCAATTGCTCAAGACAGCCTTGGGAGCGCCATTTCGGCAAGTGCTCCGAAACCCGCCTCCCGCGCGCCCCCGCCAAGCACCGCAACTCGGACAAGCCCCTGGACGCGAGAAATGTGGGCACAAAAGCGGCGCGCCTACGGAGAAAAATACGGCGACAATTTCCCGCCGGAGCTTCGTGAGTACGACCCCAACGTCCCGTTCTTCGGCTCCATCTAGCCGCGCCCATTATCAGGAGACTTCGCGTCGCCGCGTCCATGTCCCTCCGCACCGCCCTCTACGACTGGCACGCCGCCCACGGCGCGACGTTCGTTCCGTTCGCGGGCTACGACATGCCGGTGCACTACGGCAGCATCAAGGCGGAGCACCACGCGGTCCGCACCGGCGCTGGCCTGTTCGATGTCAGCCATATGTCCAACCTCTGGGTCACCGGCCCGAACGCGGCCGCCGCGCTCGCCCGCCGCACGCCGTCGGACCCGAACGTCGTGCCGCTCGGGAAGGGCAAATACACCGTCGTCCTCAACCCGGACGGCACCATCCTTGACGACGCGTTCTACTTCAAAGTGGCCGACGACCGCTTCTACGTCATTCCGAACGCGGGCCGCAACGTCGCCGTCGGGGATGCCCTGCGCGGCGAAGGCGCCAAGGTCGAGGACGTCAGCAGCTCCACCAGCATCTTCGCCCTCCAGGGCCCCAAGGCGAAGGAGATCCTAGCCGCCGCGACGCCGGACGCAGCACCCAAGTTCCACCATCTTGTCACGATGCGCATCGCGGGGGTCGAGTGCATGGTCTCCGGCACCGGCTACACGGGAGAGAAGGGCGTCGAGCTGTACCTCCCGGCCGCGCAGTCGAAAGCGGTGTGGGAGCACCTCATGAAGGTCGGCGCCAGCGCCAACCTCCAGCCCATCGGCCTGGGCGCGCGCGACACCCTCCGGCTCGAGAAGGGCTACTGCCTCGCCGGCAACGAGTTCGAGGGCGGCCGCACGCCCATCGAGGCCGGCCTGGCCTGGGTCATGGACTGGAACGGCGACTTCCACGGCAAGTCCCGTCTGCGCGAGCAGATGGAGTCCGGCGACCACGACAAGCTCGTCGGCCTCGTCCAGGAGTCCGGCATCCCCCGCCACGGCTATCCCATCCAGCGCTCCGGCGCGCGCATCGGTCAGGTCACGAGCGGCACCCAGAGCCCGACGACGGGCAAGAGCATCGCGCTGGGCTACGTTCGTGGCGCTGCGGTCGGGGACGCCGTCGAGGTCGAGGTGCGCGGCAAACCCCAGCCTGCGACGGTCGTCAAGACCCCCTTCGTGTAGGGGCGCCCTTCCTCCCGTTGGCTTAAGTAGAGGTCGCCACCGATTTCCTTAACCTGAGCCCCTTCGTCGCTTCTCCCGTGTACGTCATCGTCGGAGGTGCCGGCGAGGTGGGCTATTACGTCGCCCGGGCCTTGCGCGAGGAGGGGCACACCGTCACGGTCGTGGACCCCCGCACCGACCGCGTCGAGCGGCTGCAGGACCTTGACGTCACCGCCATCCAGGGCAACCTGGCCGCGCGCGGCGTCCTGGAGGAGGCCCGCGTCGGCGAGGCGCAGCTCTTCCTCGCCCTCACCGGCGACGACGAGGTGAACATGCTCGCGGCCTCCATCGCCAAGAGCCGCGGCGTCGCCCGCACGGTCGCCCGCATCCACTCCAGCGACTACCTCAACGTCCCCGACTCGGACGAGTACAAGTCCATCGGCATCGACGCGGCGGTCTGCCCCGAACTGGTGGCCGCCATCCGCATCAAGCGCATCTTGAACCAACCCAGCCTGGTCGCGGCGGACGTCTTCGCGCAGGGCAAGGTCTTCGTCGCGGAGGGCCGCGTCGCGGAGGCCGCCTTCGTCGTCGGCAAGCGCCTGGACGAGGTCGAGCCCCCGCCCGGCTTCCACCTCTTCGCGATCTACCGCGGCGAGGAGGTTCTCCTCCCCCGCCCGCACCTGCGCATGCAGGCCGGCGACCGGATGCTCATGGCGCTCACCTCGCTCGACGTCCTCAAGGACGTGGAGGCCTACATCGGCAAGGCGCGCCAAGTCCGCCCGCGGGGCGAGATCCGGCGCGTCATGATCGCGGGCGCCACCCGCATCGGCGTCCAGCTCGCCCGCCTCCTTGAGCAGTCGAAGCGCGACGTCGTGCTGGTGGAGAAGGATCCCGTGAAGGCGCGCGAGGCCGGCGAGCACCTGCAGCGCACCCTCGTCGTCACCGGCGACGTCACCGACCGCAAGGTCCTCATCCAGGAGAACGTGGACACCTTCGACGCCTTCGTCGGGTGCACCAAGGTCGAGGAGTACAACGTGCTTGGCGCCCTCATCGCGCGCGAACTCGGCGTCAACCTCACCGCCGCGATGATTAACCAGCCCGAACTGAAGCCCATCCTCGAGAACCTCGGCATCGACCTCGTCGTGGCCCCCCGCCTTACCACCGTGGGCGCGGTCCTCAAGCAGGTGCATGGCGGCGCCGAGGAGGTCGCCCTGCAGAACACGGGCGGCGAGCGCCTCATGGTCCTCACCGTGCGCGACGGCGCCAAGGCCGTCGGCCAGAAAGTGCGCGCCCTCGACCTCCCCGACACCTCGATGCTGGCCGCCATCGTGCGCGGCGAGCAGGTCGTCCTGCCGCGCGGCGAGGACGCGGTCGAGGCCGGCGACACCGTGATCGCCTTCAGCCTGCACGAGTCCGCCGAGGCCTTGGAGGCCCTCTTCGCGTGATCCGCGTCGTGCGCGTCGCCCACGCCGTCGGCACCGCCGTGCGCCTCACCGGGCTCGCGCTTCTCGTGCCCATGGCGGCCAGCCTCGCGCTCGACCCGTGGAACCGCCACGTCCTGGGCGCCTTCGACCTGCCCTCCACCTTCCTCGCCTTCGGCCTGTGCGCGGCCCTCGCCGCGGCCCTTTGGCTCCCGCTGCGCGTCGTCGCGGGCGGCGTCAGCGCGGAGTTTTCGGACCGCGAAGGCTACATCGGCGTCGCCCTCGGATGGCTCGCCGCCGCCATCATCGCCGCGACCCCGTTCCTTCTCCTGCGCCTTCTCGGCCCCGTGCCCTCCCTCTTCGAGGCGATGAGCGGCCTCACGGGGACCGGCATCACGGCCCTCGCCCATGTGGACGCGGTGCCCCGCTCGGCCCTACTCTGGCGCTCGCTCCTGCAATGGCTAGGCGGCCTCGCGGTCACGGTCCTCTCCATCTCGCTCCTGGCGCGCCTCACGCACGGCGGCCTGCAGTGGATGGGCCCCGCCCGCGCCCGGTGGCGCCTCGCCGAGGTGGCCCAGTCGGTGGGCGGCGTGTACATCGTCGTCACGCTCGCCTTCGCGACCTTGCTCGACCTCGCCTTGTCGTGGCGCCACGGCCTCAACGGAGTTGAGGGGCTGCTGGAGTCGCTGACGCAGACCTTCGCGGCGTACGGCAACGGCGCCTTCACCCTGCACGGCGCGGTCCTCTTCCCCGACGACCCGGTCCTCGCCGGCCTGCGCGCCGCGATGATGATCGCAGGCGCCCTCAACCTGCCCGTGGCCATCCTGCTCGCGCGCCGCCACGCCCTCAAGACCCTCGGCGCCAACCCGGAGGTGCGCTTCTTCGTCGCGACCCTGGTGGCCGCAGTCGTCGCGGTCGGCGCCCTCACGTGGAACGACGACCCGATGCGCGCCATCGCGGCCGCGGTGGGCGTGGCGACCGGCGCTGGCGGGCCCTCGACGCCCGCGCTCCCCGCGGCGGCGGGCCTCGTGCTTGTCCTCAGCGCCGTCACCGGCGGCATGGTCGCCTCCCCCTCGGGCGGCCTCACCTCCTACCGCGCCCTGGCGCTCCTCAAGAGCATCGGGCGGGAGCTGCGCCGCCTCCTCCATCCGAAGGCCGTCATCCCGCTGCGCATCGGCGGCCGCGTCGTCCCCGAAGAGTCGGTCCTCGCCATCATCGCGTTCTTCTTCACGTTCGTCACCGCGTGGATTCTTGGCACGGGCCTGCTCGCGGTGCTAGAGCCGACGCTGTCGCTCGCCGACGCCGCCTCGGGCGCCGTCGCGGCGCTCGGCAACGTCGCGTTCGGGTTCGGGCCTCTCGCGGCCGTGGACGGCTATGCCCACCTCCATCTTCCCGCGCAGAGCGTCCTGACGGCGCTCATGTGGCTCGGGCGTCTCGAGATCTTCGCGGGCCTGCTGGTGTTCCTGCCCAGCACCTGGCGCAACTAGAAGTCCCGGGACCCGGTGGACGCCGCATGGAGCCCCTCCAGCCTGCGGCCGCGCGCCTGCGCGAGCTGGTGGCCGCCGAGGGGGCGACGACGAAGGAGGCGTGGCAGCAGCTCAAGCACCGCGTCGCCCGGGAGCTGGGCATCGCGCTGCCCTCGGACGCGGACCTGGCGGAGGCGATGGGGCCCGAGGAGAGCCGGCGGTTGTTGCCGCTGTGGCGCACGAAACCGGTCCGGAGCCGCAGCGGCGTCGCCGTCGTCGCGGTGATGTCGAGCCCGGCGGCGTGCCCGCACGGCAAGTGCACGTTCTGCCCCGGCGGCCCGGACGTGGGCGTGCCGCAGAGCTACACGGGGTTCGAGCCGAGCACGATGCGCGCCATCGAGTTCGCCTACGACCCGTACCGCATCGTCCGCAGCCGTTTGACGCAGCTTGCCCGCAACGGCCACAGCATCGAGAAGGTGGATGTCGTCGTCCAAGGCGGCACGTTCCCGGCGCGCGAATTGGCGTACCAGGACTGGTTCATCGCCGGCATCACGGCGGGCCTGAACGCGGGGCCCGGCGACGGGTCGTGGGACCGCGAGGCCTCGTGGGCCCTCCTCCCTGCGGCGAAACGTTCGCGCCGCCTTGCCGAGCTCCAACGCGCCAACGAGACCGCCGCCTGCCGCCTGGTCGGGCTCACCATCGAGACGAAGCCGGACTGGTGCCTTGAGCCCCACATCGACCAGATGCTCCGCCTCGGCGCGACCCGCGTCGAGGTCGGGCTGCAAACCCTCGACGAGTCCGTCCTCCTGGCGACGCACCGCGGCCACACGCTTGCGGAGTCCCGTCGTTCGCTCCAGGTCGCCCGTGACGCCGGCTTCAAGGTCTGTGCGCACCTCATGCCCGGGCTTCCCCGGCCGCGCGCTGGACCTACCGGACCCGGCCATCTCGACCCTGACCCCGCCGCCGACGTTGCCGACGGAGCCGGCCTGTTCTCGGACGCAGCCTACCGGCCGGACATGCTGAAGATCTACCCGACGCTCGTCGTCCAAGAAGGCGAGACGTTGCTGAAGCGGCAGTGGGAGCGCGGCGAGTACCACCCCTACGACACAGCCGCCGCGGCGTCTGTTGTCGCGCGCATCAAGGCCCAGGTCCCGGAGTGGTGCCGCATCCAGCGCGTGGACCGCGACATCCCGACCACGCACGTCGAGGCGGGCGTGCAGAACAGCAACCTGCGCCAGTTCGCGCAGGCCGAGATGGCCCGCCTGGGCCTTCCCCCGTGCCGCTGCGTGCGCTGCCGCGAAGCCGGCCACCGCGAGGCGGCCGGCGTGGCCGTGGACCCCACGCGGGCCATCCTCGTCCGTCGCGACTACGAGGCGGGCGGCGGGACCGAATGCTTCCTGGCGTTCGAGGACCCCGTCGCCGACGCCATGCTGGGGTTCCTGCGCCTGCGCCGCGTCAGCCCGCTCGCCCACCGCCCGGAGGCCCAGGACCCGGACGGGGCGGCCTTCGTCCGCGAACTGAAGGTCTTCGGCACCGCCCGCGCCATTTCGGACGACCCCGAGGCGGCCGGCTCCTTCCAACACCAAGGGTTCGGCTCGCGCCTGCTCGCCGAGGCCGAGCGCATCGCGTTCGTGGAATGGGGCCTGGGGCGCCTCCTGGTCATCGCGGGTCCTGGCGTGAAACCCTACTACCGCGCCCGGGGCTACTCGGACCTCGGACCCTACGTCGCCAAGGGGCGGGCACCGGGGCCGGTACCCAACGGGCATCGCTAAGAACCGGTGCCCCAGTTGGACGGCGTGGCCTGCCTGTTCTGCCGCATCGCGGCGCGGGAGCTCCCGAGCGCCGAGCTGTACGAGGACGAGCGGGTCTTCGCGTTCCTAGACATCAACCCGCTGAGGCCGGGCCACGCCCTGGTCGTCCCGAAGCGCCACGCCGCGAAACTGGAGGACGCCTCCCCCGAGGACGCAGCTGCCCTGATGCTGGCCGCCCGCAAGCTCGGGCCCGTCCTGTGCGGCCTCGTCAACTCCGACGACGCCCTCCTCGCCATCCACAACGGTCCCGACGCCGGCCAGGAGGTCCCGCACCTTCACCTCCACCTCGTGCCCCGCATGCCCTCCGACGGAGGCGGGCCCATCCACGCCCTCTTCGCGACCCGGCCCCGGCCGTCGTCCGAGGACCTCAACGAGCTCGCCATGCAGGTCCAGACCGCCCTCGCCGCGCCGCCTCGCCCCGCCGCCGCGCCAGCCGCCAAGGGGGCCCGTTAGTGCCCGCCTACTCGGTCGCGATGGAGGTGCGCTTCAACGACGTGGACGGCCTCGGCCACGTCAACAACGCCCTCTACCTCACCTACCTCGAGCACTGCCGCATGCGCTTCTTCACCGAGGTCGCCGGCAGCAAGTCGGAGCGCGACTTCCCCTTCATCCTCGCCATGGCCGCCATTGATTACAAGGCGCCCATCAAGATGGGCTCGAAGCCGGTCGTCAAGATGTGGACCGCCCGCATCGGCGGCAAGTCGTGGGACTTCGACTACGAGATCAAGGACGCCAAGACCGCCGTCGTGTACGCCACCGCCAAGACGGTGCAGGTCGCGTACGACTACAAGATCGAGAAATCCGACCAGCTCGACGGCAGCCTCCTCAACCTCGTGAAGGGCCTGAAGCCGTAAGGCCGCCCGCCGCCCCCTTTAAGGCTCCCAAACCGTCCCCCTTCCTGTGAGCGAGGCCGCGCCCGGCGACCGCATCCGACTGACGACGCACGACGGCGCCCGCTTCGAGGGCGTCCTCATGCCGCGCCACTCGTTCAGCGGCGCCGACATCCTCACCCTCAAGCTCGACAACGGCTACAACGTCGGCCTCGCCGCCGGCGGCGCCAAGGTCGAGGTGGTGGAGACGGCCAAGCCCGTCGAGCGCCGACTCCCGCAACCGCCGACGGACCCCAGAAAGCCCACCATCGCCATCCTCGGCACCGGCGGCACCATCGCGAGCTTCGTGGACTACCGCACCGGCGGCGTCACCCCCGCGACGCGCCCCGAGGAGCTCGCCGCCGCCGCGCCGGAT
The DNA here is from genome assembly GCA_023269235.1 of Thermoplasmata archaeon. GTDB lineage: Archaea > Thermoplasmatota > E2 > JACPAO01 > JAHFTW01 > JAHFTW01. Next base: position 189,718 of record JAHFTW010000001.1, on the reverse strand, counting down.
TTGTTCGGGTTCTGCAACATCCGCGCCGAGGTCCTGCTCAACATGTTCAGCGAGGACATGCAGCCCGAGCATTGGACCAAGATCGCCGAGCGCGCCGCGTGGCACCTCAACAACGGCGCCAAGGGCGTCGTCATCCCGCACGGCACCGACACGCTCAGCTACACGGCGGCAGCGCTCGCCTTCGCCCTCCAGGATCTCTCCGGCCCCGTCGTCCTCGTCGGCAGCCAGCGCAGCAGCGACCGCCCCAGCTCGGACGCCAGCCAGAACCTGCTCGCCGCCGCCCGTGTGGCCGCCACCAGCGACTGCGGCGAGGTGGTCGTCGTCATGCACGCGAGCTCGTCGGACGACGCCTGCGCCATCCACCGTGCCACCCGCGTCCGCAAGATGCACACGAGCCGCCGCGACGCCTTCCAGTCCGTCAACGTCCCGCCCCTCGGCCACGTGCGCGGCGACCAGGTCGTGTGGGACCAGCCGCACCGCGCGGCGACGAAGGGCAAGACGCGCTGCGACGCCGTCTGGGACGAGGAGGTCAGCATGATTCTCTCCTACCCCGGCCTGTGGCCGGACCACGTCGAGGACGTCGTGCGCAAGGCCACGGTCCTCGTCGGCACCGGCCTTGGCCACGTCGCCCATCGCGTCCTCCCCGGCGTCCAGAAGGTCATCGCACGGGGCGCGCACGTCGTTATGGCGAGCCAGTGCATCAACGGCGCCGTCAACATGAACGTCTACTCGACAGGCCGCGACCTGCTGCAGATGGGCGTCCTGCCCGCCTTCGACATGCTGCCCGAGGTCGCCTACATCAAGCTCATGTGGATCCTGGGCCACACCTCGGACCGCGACGAAGTGCGCCGCCTCTTCCTCACCCCGCTCGCCGGGGAGATGGACGCGCCCACCGACCTGCGCGCCTTCGGCGTCCTGGAGGCCAAGGCGTGAGCACGGCGCCCCTGACCGGCCCGGACGCCCTGCGCTGGTTCAACGAGCCCAAGCTCGACTGGGCCGCGATCGGGTTCCGCTGCGGCCTGGAGATCCACCAGCAGCTCGACACCCGGAAGCTCTTCTCGCTCGTCCCGAGCCGCGTCGTGGAGCCCGACGAGGTCGGCCCGCTGACCATCGGCGCGGTCGAGCGCCGCCTGCGCGCCACCGGAGGCGAGAGCGGCGAGGTGGACGACGCCGCCCGCGCCGAGGCCGCGAAAGGCCTGCGCTTTCGCTACCTCGCCATCGCGGGGCTGACCAGCCTCGTGGAGCTCGACGAGGAGCCGCCGCTCGCGATGAGCCAGGACGCCCTCGACGTCACGCTCACGCTCGCGGGGCTGGCCAAGGCGCGCCCTGTCGAGGAGGTCCACGTCATGCGCAAGACCGTCATCGACGGCAGCAACACGGGCGGCTTCCAGCGCACCGCCCTCGTCGCCACCGGCGGCGCCTTCGAGGTCGAGGGCGGGGACGTCGGCGTGTGGACCATCGCCGTCGAAGAGGACTCCGCGCGCAAGCTCGATGAGCAGTCGAAGGACGGCGTCGTCACCTACACGCTCGACCGGCTCGGCATCCCTCTCATCGAGGTGGCGACCGCGCCCGACATTCGGGACCCGGCCCACGCGCAGCGCACGGCCGCCCGCATCGGCGCCCTTCTGCGCGCGACGGGGCGCGTCAAGCGCGGCCTCGGCACCATCCGGCAGGACCTCAACGTCAGCGTCGCCGTCGGGGAGCGCGTCGAGATCAAGGGCTGCCAAGACCTGCGCGCCGTCGCCCGCGTCATCGAGGCCGAGTGCCGCCGCCAGCTCTGGATGCACCACGTCCGCACCACGCTCGTCGCCCGCGGCGCCGACGGCGTCGCCGGCCCCTCCACGGACGTCACCGCCGCGTTCGCGCACACGCAGGCCAAGTCCATCCAGGCGGCGCCGAAGGGCACCGTCGTCCTGGGCGTCAAGCTTCCCAAGTTCGCCGGCCTCCTGAAGGGCGCCAGCAAGGACGCCCCGCGCCTTGGCCGCGAGCTCGCGGACCACGCCAAGACCGCCGCCGGCGTCAAGGGCATCCTCCACAGCGACGAACTGCCGGCCTACGGCATCACCGACGCCGAGGTCACCGCCGTCCGGAAGGCGCTCGCCTGCGGCCAGGATGATGCCTTCGCGCTCTGCGTCGAGGTGCCAGCCACGGCCCGCCGCGCCCTCGCCGCCGTTGCCGCGCGCGCCAAGCAGGCCGTCGGCCCCGCCCTCAAGGAGGTCCGCGCCGCGCAGCCCGACGACTCCACGCGCTTCACGCGCCCGATGCCCGGCGCTGCCCGCATGTACCCGGAGACCGACGTCCCGCCCATCCGGGTGACGGGCGAACGCTGGCGTCATGTGCTCCAGTCGCTCCCGGCCAAGCCGGAGGAGAAAATGGCCCAGTTGGTCGCCCGGCACAAGGTCAGCCAAGACATCGCCAAGCAGCTCGTCGGCGACGGCCTCGACCACGCGTTCACCGGGCTGGTCTCCGCCGGGGCCGACGCCAGCCTCGCCGCGCGCATGCTGCTGCAGCTCCTCCCGGCGCTGAAGCATCCGGACCGCGTCGAGCCGCGCCTCCCGGAGGTCGCCGCCGCCGTGAAGGCCGGCCGCTTCGCGAAGGAGGCGGTTGAGGCGATTCTTGTCGTCCTCGACGCCGAGCCTGTCCTCTCCCTCGATGCCGCCACGGCGAAGGCCGGCGCCGGCTCATCCGACGCCGCCGCCGTGGACGCCGTCTGCGCCCGCGTCGTCGCCGGCCGTCTCTCCTTCGTGCGCGAGAAAGGCCTCGCCGCGCAGGGCCCGCTCATGGGCCCCGTCATGGCGGAGCTGCGGGGCAAGGCGGACGGGTCCCTGATTGCCGAGCGGCTGCGCGCCGCCATCGAGAAGGCGATGGCATGACCGTCGTCCTCGCCTCCAAGTCGCCGCGCCGCGCCGTGCTGCTGCGCTACCTCACCGACGACATCGCGGTGCAGGGCGTGGACATCGAGGAGGTCGCCCCCCGCGCCCTCTCCATCGGCGAAGCCGTCGAGGTCATTGCGCGCAAGAAGGCGCTCGCGGCGAGCCGCGCGCGGCCCGGCGACTACGTCCTTGGCGCGGACACGGTGGTCGCCGTCGGCGAGCATCTCGTGGACAAGGCGGCGACTCCGGAGGAGGAGCGGTCCCGGCTGGCGCTGCTCTCGGGCTCGACGCACCAGGTCTGGACCGGGCTGGCGCTGTGCTGGAACGGCCAGGCCGTGGACCAGGCGCACGCCGTCACCGCCGTCCTGATGGACCGTCTCCCCGCCGAGGTCGTGGACCGCTACGTGGCCTCGAACCTGTGGCAGGGCAAGGCGGGCGGCTACGGCATCCAGGACACCATGCTCTCCCCCTGGGTCCGCCTCCAGGCCGGCCCCTGGAGCAACGTGGTCGGGCTGCCGCTCGCCGTGACGCGCGACCTGCTGCGCCGCAACCGCATCCCCACCCGCGACCCCCCTGAGGAGTCCTGGCTGCGGGACCACAACCCCTTTGACGCGCCCGCCCGGTCGGAGCCCGTCGCATGAAGTGGGTCGCCCTTGTCCTCATCGCCCTGATGGCCGCCGGTTGCCTGTCCGGCCCGTCCCGCCCCGACTACGCCAAAGTCCAGACGGAGGTGGCCGCCGCCGCCCTGCCCTCCCTTGAGCTGGAGCACGCCGAGGCCAACGGCCACTACCTGGCGCGCGACCATCAGGCCGCCTTCAACCTCGCGTTGGTCGGCTACAGCAACGGCATTGACCAGGGCACCCCCGCCGCGATCCCGACGCTCGGTTCCTACACCGAGCTGGCGGTCGGCCACGACGGCTTCGCCTACCTCGCCCGCACCAGCAAGGCGAGCTCCCCTACGAGCACGGACGGCGGCTCGTTCGGTGGCCTCAGCATCATTGACGTGAGCAACCCCGCCGCCCCCGTCATCGCGGGCCACTACGACGGCCTGCCCGCCGTGGACGTCGAAGTGGACCCCGAGGGCCACTACGCCTACCTTGCCACGCAACGCACGACCGCGGACAGCCTCAACGTCCTGCAGCGCACTCAGAACCCGCTCAACGCCCTGCCGCGCGGCATCGATATCCTCGACGTCTCCGACAAGCGCCACCCCGCGCTCGTCTCCTTCGTGCCCCTGCCCGTGAACGGCCCGCACACCCTGACCTACGTGCGCCACCCGAACGGCGACGACTACCTGCTTGTCTGCACCTACGACTTGGTCACGGACCCCCAGACGAACACCATCGCCGGCGTGGTCCCCGTCACGCAGCGCCTCCTGGTCTTCCTCGTCGAGCCCAACCCGACCGGCCAGGGTCCCGGCGTCGGCCTGCTCCCTGTCGCGCAGTACCAGTACATCGCCCCGTCGCCCCCGGGCGCCGGACAGCCGCTCGTCTTCCCGCACGACGCCCGCGCCGGCCCGGACCCGACCGACCCCTCGCGCTTCCTCATCACCGTCGCCTACTGGGACGCCGGCGTGCGCATCCTCGACTTCACGCACCCCCCGTCGTCCGCCGTCCCGCCCACCGACCAGGCGGAGTCACCGGTCCTGAAGGAGGTCGGCACGTTCGACAACTTCTACCCGAGCGCCTACAACAACATCCACCTGGCGATGGCCTTCCCCGAGAAGATCGCGGGCCGCGCCATCACCGTCGCCCAGCCCGAGATCATCGACGCCCCCGACGAGACCGGGCAGGTCAGCATCCTCGACACGAGCGACCCCGCGAACCCGCAGATCATCGGGCACTGGAGCCTCAACTCGATCGCACCCGACCTGGGCGTGCGCAACCTCGACTTCAGCCCGCACAACTTCGACCTGTGGGACGGCAAGATCGCGCTCGGCCACTACCACGCCGGCGTCTGGGTCCTCGACGTCCACGACGAGGAGAACCTGAAGGAGCCCAAGCCGGTCGCGGTGTACATGCCCAACAAGGAGCGCCCCAACTCGCCCGTCATGCAGCCGGACGTCTGGGGCGTCGTGCAGTCGAACGGTCTTCTCTACGTGAGCGACAAGGCGACCGGGCTCTACATCCTGCGGTACACCGGGCCGTAGTATTCTGCTCGCCTACGCCGGAAGCACAGATTTTTCAGATGGGCTCTCAGACCTTTCCATCGAAGGAGTCGTCCGCTCTGACCCGGCCGTCAACAATTTAGCAGAACACGGATCTTGGTTCTGCTGAATTTTCAGCGGTCGGTGGCCGATTGCATCCACGCCATCCAAGCGTCAAGAGTGAATCTGCTGAATCTGTGTTCGGGGCGCATCGAGAGCCCGAGACGACCGCGCCAAGGCTTTGACCCTCTTGCTCGTCCCCGCCGCGTGGCCATCCAGACCGTCACCGTCGTGGGCGCCGGCAACATGGGCTCCGGCATCGCGCAGGCGTTCGCCTCGGGAGGGTTCAAGGTGACCCTCAACGACGTCTCCGCCGAGGCGGTCGCCAAGGGCCTCGAGCGCATCCGCAAGCCGCTCGAGAAGCGCGTCGCCGAGGGCAAGATGCCGCAGGCCGACCTCGACGCCCTGCTGTCCCGCCTCACGCCGCAGCCCGACCTCAAGGCGGCCGTCGCCGACGCCGACCTGGTCATCGAGGCGGTCTTCGAGGACCTCAAGGTCAAGCAGGAGCTGTTCGCCAAGCTCGACGGCCTCGCGCCCGCCAAGACCCTCCTCGCCACGAACACGTCGAGCTTCTACGTCAAGGACCTCGCCGCCGTGACGAAGCGCGCCGACCGCGTGGTGGGCCTGCACTTCTTCTTCCCTGCCGCCGTCAACAAGCTCCTCGAGGTCGTCAAGGGCCCCGCCACGAGCCAGGCCAGCGCCGACGCCGCCTACGCCGCCGGCAAGAAGGCGGGCAAGTCCTGCGTCGCGACCGCTGACGCGCCTGGTTTCGCGGTCAACCGGTTCTTCGTTCCCTGGATCAACGAGGCGTGCCGCCTCCTCGACGAGGGCGCCGCCACCCTCCCGACCATCGAGGCCGCCGCGAAGGAGGCGTTCGGCATCACGATGGGCCCCTTCGAGCTGATGAACGTCACCGGCGTCCCCATCAGCCTTCACGCGCAGTCCACGTTGCACAAGCAGCTTGGCGCATTCTACGAGCCCGCGAAGGGGCTCAAGGCCCAAGTGGACAAGAAGGCGAACTGGGACCTCGCCGGCCCCGTCGAGGACGCCAAGAAGCCCCTCGTCGCGGCCCGCCTGCGTGGCGTCGTCTTCGGCATCGCCTGCCACCTCGTCGAGGAGAAGGTCTGCACCCTGCGCGACACCGACCGCGGCGCCACCATCGGCCTGCGCTGGGCCGCTGGCCCGTTCGCGATGATGAACAAGCTCGGCGCCAAGCAGGCGCTCGCCGAGGTGAAGGCACTCTCCGACAAATGGGGCAAGGCGTTCGCGATGCCCATGACGCTAGCCGAGCACGCCGCCGCCAACAAGGCGTGGCACCTCCCGACCGTCACCCTTGAGATGCTCGACGGCGGCCACTTGGCCCTCGTCACCTTCGACCGGCCCGAGGCGCTCAACGCCCTCAACGAGACGGTCCTGCACGACCTCGACGCCGTGCTCGCCAACGTGGAGAAGGCCAAGCCGCGCGCCGTCATCCTCACGGGCGAGGGCAAGGCGTTCATCGCCGGAGCCGACATCCCGACGATGCGCGCCCACGACGTCGCCGGCGCCCGCGCCTACACCGCGCTTGGCAACCGCGTCCTCGACCGCATCGCGGCGCTCCCGTGCCCGGTGCTGATGGCCATCAACGGCTTCGCTCTCGGCGGCGGCCTCGAACTCGCCCTTGCCGGCGACCTGCTATACGCCTCCGAGAAAGCCCAGCTTGGCCTTCCCGAGGTCGGCCTCGGCATCCACCCCGGGTTCGGCGGCACGCAGCGCCTGCCGCGCCGCATCGGCATCGGCAAGGCGAAGGAGATCGTGTACGCCGGCAAGACGGTCGGCGCCAAGGAGGCGCTCGCCATCGGCCTCGTGGACGGCGTCGTCGCGCCCGACGCGCTCATGGACCACTGCCTCGCCGTCGCGCGCGCCATCGCGTCGAAGGCCCCGCTCGCCGTGGCCGGGGCGAAGACCAGCATGGACCACGGCACCGAGACCGGCCTCGCCGCCGGATTGCGCATCGAGCAGGAGTCCGTCGCGTTGCTGTTCGCGACGAAGGACAAGGACGAGGGAATGGACGCCTTCCTGCAGAAGCGCGCCGCTCAGTTCCAGGGCCGGTAGGAGGCGCGACGATGGCCCTCACGAAGGACGAGCGGACCGACGCCATCCTCCGCATCCAGCAGTTCGCCCGCGACGAGCGCGGCGAGGACATGGGCGACCTCGCGGCCGGCATCCAGCTCGACTTCATCGAGCGCGAGCTGGCGCCGCTGTTCTACAACGCCGGCGTCCGCGACGCGAAGGCGCTCGCGCAGCGCTTCCACGGCACGCTCGCCGAGGAACTGGAGTCGCTCGAGATGCGCGTCCGCCCCGGCGGCAAGGCCCGGCGCGCCTCCTAGGCGCCTCCTGGCCCAAGCTCCCCCTTTTATCGGCCTTCCCGGTTGGCAGCGGCGTGCCTGGAGTCCTGGGGCAGGTCACCCCGCCCGAGCCCGCGTTCCCACTGCGCCAAATCCTCGGCGACGGCGAGGGCAAGCCGGGCGTGGAGGCGCCCAAGCTCGCCCCGGAACTGCTCAAGAAGGCGTTCCGCACGATGCTCCTTGTGCGCACGCTCGACGCCAAGATGACGAACCTGCAGCGCCAGGGCCGCATCGGATTCTACGGCGCCTGCACCGGGCAGGAGGCGACCCCCATCGGGACCGCGATGGCGCTCGAGGCGGACGACTGGGTCTTCCCGGCCCTGCGCGAAGGCTCCGCGGCGCTGTTTCGCGGCCTCAAGCTCAGCCACTACGCGGCGCAGTGCCTCGGCAATGACCACGACGTCCAGAAAGGGCGCCAGATGCCGTGCCATTACGCGGACCGCTCCATCAACCACGTCTCGTGGTCCTCCGTCATCGCGACGCAGCTTGTCCACGCCGCCGGCGCCGCCTACGGCATGAAGCTCAACGGCACGCGCCAGGTCGCCATCGGGTTCCTTGGCGACGGCGCCACGAGCGAGAACGACTTCCACAGCGCCCTCAACATGGCCGCCGTCACGAAGTCGCCCTGCATCTTCATCTGCCAGAACAACCAGTTCGCCATCTCGGTCCAGCACGAGCATCAGACCGCCACGAAGACGTACGCGGAGAAGGCGCTGGCCTACGGCATGCCCGGCATCCGCGTGGACGGCAACGACATCCTGGCCGTCCACCAGGCCGTCGAGGAGGCCGTCGCCCGCGCCCGCGCCGGCAAGGGCCCCACCCTCATCGAGGCGCTCACCTACCGCATCGTCCCACACAGCACCTCCGACGACCCTAGCCGCTACCGCGACGAGGACGAGTACCAGAAATGGCTCAAGCGCGACCCCGTCGAGATCTTCCGCCGCCACCTCAAGGCCCGCAAGATCTGGAGCGAGAAATGGGAGACCACCCTCCAGGAGGAGCTCGACGCCGAGGTCGAGGTCGCCGTCAAGGAGGCCGAGGCCGGCACCCTCCCCACGCCGGAAACGATGTTCTACGACGTGTACGAGACCGTCCCCGAGCTGCTGAAGGACCAGGCCAAGGTCCTCGGCGCCGCCCTCGCCAACGCGCAGTACGAGTGGCCGCCGAAGGGGCACTAAGCCTGCAATGACGGGCGCGACGCCGGCCGCACGGTTCGCCCACCTTGAGTCCAGCCTTCGCCCCTACCAGCAGGAAGGCGTCGCGTACGCCCTCGCCAACCAGCGCATCCTGCTCGCCGACGCGATGGGCCTCGGCAAGACGCTCCAAGCCCTCGTCGCCGTCGAGACCGCCGGAGCCTACCCTTGCGTCGTCGTCTGCCCCGCCGCCGTCAAGCTCGGCTGGCAGCGCGAGGTCGGGAAATGGGTTCCCTGGCGCACTGTCCAGGTCCTCGACGCCGGCCGCGACAAGCTCAAGCGCGCGGACATCACAGTGCTGAACCCGGAGCTGTTGCCTGCGCATCTCGACGACCTGCGCGCTCCGCCGCCCCGGTCGCTCATCCTCGACGAGGCGCACTTCTTCAAGAACCCGAACTCGCAGCGCAGCGAGAACGCGCTCGCCCTGTCGCGCGGCGTCCCGCTCCGGCTCGCCTTGACCGGGACGCCCATCAAGAACCGCCGCGAGGACCTCGTCCACCAACTGCGCATCCTCGACCAGCTCGAGCCGGTCCTCAGCGTCTTCAAGGGGCTCCTGCCGCACTGGTGGAAGCCGAGCATGGGCCCGCTCGCGGAGGCGCACGTCCTGCGCGTCCTCACGGCGCTCGACCGCAAGACGCTCAACGACCGCCTGCGCGCGGTCTGCATGGTGCGCCGCACGAAGGAAGAAGTGGCACCCGACCTGCCGCCGCTGGAGCGCACCCGCGTCGAGGTCGTCGCCGGCCACCTCAAGGCGTACCACCAGAAGGAGCAGGCGATGATGGCGTGGGCGCGCAAGTGGCAGGAGAAATTCGGCGAGACGGCCGCGAAGGCGGAGGCGCTCGCCCCCGCCATGACGCTGGAGTTCCGCGCCCACCTCACCGCCCTCCGTCGCGAGGCCGCCCTCGCCAAGCTTGCCTTCGTCAAGGACTGGGTGGAGCCGCTGGTCGAGTCCGGCGAGCGCGTCGTCTTCTTCGTGTACCACAAGGACGTCGCCAACCAGCTCGCGGCTGCGCTGCCCGGCCGCGTCGCCGTTCTGACCGGGGACCTGCCCCACAAGCAGCGTCGCTCGGTCCTCGACGCCCTCGACCAGTACGACTTCCTTGTCGCGACGATGGACTCCACGGGCTACGGCGTGGACGGCATCCAGCTGCACGCGAGCCACGTCGCCTTCGTCGAGCTCGACTGGACCCCGACCAAGCACGAACAGTGCGAGGGCCGTCTCCACCGCATCGGCCAGACGGAGCACGTGAACTCCTGGTACTTCGTCGCCACGAACACGCTCGATCGCGTGATGATGGACGTCCTCGAGGCCAAGTGGGCCGACATCCAGGGCGTCGTGGACGGGCGCGGCGAGGACGACAGCGCGTTCCTGCTCGCCATCCTGAAGAAAGTCCTCGCGCCCGCCGCTGCCCCGAAACCCCAGCCTTAACCTCTTCCCCACCGCGGCTAAGTAGCCCCAGGCGGCCAACAGGGGGCCATGGATGATTCACGCGAATGGCCCCTCCTGCGGGAGCATGTGCTCGATCACCTGCGCGAGTTGCAATCCAGCCTTCCCGCATCCTTGCAGGCCGGTGATGTGGTGACGGGCCTGGCCCTCGCGCGGGATTTGGAGGGGTCCGTCATGGCCATCGGCCTCGAGGAGGCCGCCGCCATCGCGTCCGAGCTCCCCATCCTGCTTGGTCGTCCGGACCGCCACGCGACCGACGTGCGCGCCCTCCTGGCCCGCATCCGCCGCGCCGTGGAAGGCGCGCTGCCACCCGCCATGGAGCTTCCCGTCCTCGGCGCCCGCATCCTCGTGGTGGACGATGACGCGGTGACCCGCAAGGTGCTCCGCCACGTGCTGGAGCGCGCCGGCTGCGATGTTGTCGAAGCCGCGACCGCCCGTGAGGCCCACGCCCAGCTGCGCAAGTTGCCCCAGGCCATGCTCCTGGACCTTCGCCTCCCGGACGGCAACGGGGCGCTCGTGTGCGCCGCCGTGCGCCGCGACGCCCGCTCGCGCAAGCTGCCCGTCCTCGTCCTCACCGGCGACGCCGACGCGGAGGCGCTGCGGGAGTCCTACGATGCCGGAGCCGACGATTTCCTCGTCAAGCCGGTGCGCGCCGGCGATTTGGTGATGCGCCTCGGGATGCTCCTGCGCGAGGCCGGGTTGCGCAGCATGAGCTCGTTCACGCCGCACGCCTGAGGTTGTGCCGTCAGGCCAGGATCGCCTTCGCGACCGCGGAGCCGACCTGGCTCGTCTTGTGCTTGCCGCCGAGGTCGTAGGTGAACACTTTCGCCTTGAGCGACTTCGCGACGGCGGCGTCAATCGATGCGGCGCCTGCGAGGAGGCGCTTGTCGGCCTTCTTCTGGCCGACGTGCTCGAGCATCATGCCCGCCGTCAGGATGGCGGCGTACGGGTTGATGACGTCCTTGCCCGCATGTTTTGGGGCGGAGCCGTGAACGGGCTCGAACATGGCGTGCTTGTCGCCGATGTTGCCGGAGGCAGCCATGCCCATTCCTCCCTGAAGGACGGCGGCGAGGTCGGTGACGATGTCCCCGAGCATGTTCGGGGCGACGCAGACGTCGTACCACTCGGGGTTGCGAACGAGGCTCTGCGTGAATGCGTCCACGTAGGCGTAGTCGCGGGTGACCTTGAGGTGGGCCCCGGCAACCTCGTCGTAGCAGCCGCGGAACAGGCGGCAGCCGGCGCGGACGTTCGACTTGTCGATGCAGGTGACCTTGGCGTGCTTCTCGCCCGACGGGTGCGTGGCCTTCGTGGCCTTGCGGGCCTTGGCGCGCGCCTCGGCCATCGCGAAGGCGCGCTCGTTGATGCGCAGGGCACCCTTGCGGGTGATGACGCGGGAGTCCACCGCGACCTCCTCGACGCCGGCGCGCTTCAGGCTACCGCGCGTCGGGGTGTAGGAGCCCTCCGTGTTCTCGCGGAAGATGACCATGTCCACGTTCTCGGGGCTCCAGATCTGCATGAACTTCTCGGAGACCTTGTGCGGGACGCCGGGGAAGAGCTTGCAGGGGCGCACGTTGGCGTACAGGTCGAGGCCGAGGCGGAGGCCGAAGATGACGTTCCAGCCCGCGATGTTGCCGTCGGGCAAGGAGACGCCGGGCCAGCCGACGGCGCCGAGCAGGACCGCGTCCGCCTCGGAGCAGGCCGCGAGACCGCCCTCCTCCCACTCGTGGCCGGTCTTGGAATAGTACTGCGCGCCGCAGTCGACGTGGCGGATGTCAAGGTCGAAGCCGTGCTTCTCCTGCGCGGCCTCCAGGACGGTGTGGGCGGCCGCGACGACCTCTTTTCCGACGCCGTCGCCGGGGAGGCTGATGATCTTCGCCTTGCTCATGTTTTGGCGCGACGCGGACCCTCAATATAAGGAGAGATTCCGCGCTTTGGGGCGCTTCAGCAGGTGAAGCACTTCATCAGGGTCGGCTGGACCGGCAGGGTGTCCAGGGACGCGGTCGGGAAATGGAGAGTCGCCGCACCATAGGTGATGCCCAGCTCCTGTTGCGGCAGGGGCGTGGCATGCGAGACGCCCGCGCCGAAGCCGACCTTGACTTGGTGGCCCGCAAGAACGACGTGGTCCAAGGGAAACAGCTTGACGTGGTACGTGTACGACTGCCCGTAGACGACTGGACTGGGGGTCTCCAGGCTGTCGCGCAGGATGCCGCGCAGGACGCCTTCGCCGAAGACGACGGGGGCAGAGCCGCCGAAGTCCACGAGCGAGACCTCGATCACGGGGTCGGGGTTGGTGCTCGTTGCCTGGACGTCCACCACAACTTCTCCGCTGATGCGGACCGGGGCGTCTTTCGCCGCGACCACCTCGCCCCCGTTGGAGGCGCCTTGGACGTCAATCCAAGAGTTGGTTGGCGGCCAGACCTTGCTGTCGCGCCAGACGCCGTCGTCGGCCTGGACCTGGTAGTCGTTGAGCTCGAATCCGACGTTCTTGTTCTTCAGAATGGTGTCGAGCCAGGCGAGCATCGTGACGTTCCAGTCGGTGCGCTTGGGGTAGACGTGCCCGTCGCCGCCGACCTTGTCGTCCGCGGTCCACTGGTGGATCCAGGCGTACACGCTGATGCCGGCGTTCTTCTGGACCTCGCTGAGCCAGGGCAGGATGTGGCTCGGCTGGACGTTCCAATCCTGCAGGCCGTGCACGAAGAAGATGGAGCCGTGCCAGGCGGACTTGGCGATGGAGGTGGTCCAGTCGCGCTCGGTCCAGTAGGCCGTCTTGACGCCCGTCGCCATGGAAGCGGCTGGGTTGGCGACGTGCATGGCCAGCTCGGGGCACGCGGCGTCACCGGACAGGCGCGCCAGGGACTCGGGCGTCTCGTCGGTCGGCGAACCCGCCACGGCGGCGGCGGGGAACCCGTACTCCGCCAAGCCTTGCCCGACGGAATAGTCCGCGTTGAAGGCGGCGGCATCGACGCGGGCAGGGACGCCTTCCTGGAAGGTGTAGCTGTACATGTCGGTGATGCCCTCGACATGGAAGATGCCCTTGAGGGCCGGGTGGGGGAACTTGGCGATCATGCCGTTCTGGCTTGTCGCGTCGTAGGACTTGGCGCCCGCCGCGATACTCCCCGTGGACCAAGACTGCTTGCTGAAGAAGTCCACGACCTCGTTGAGGTCCTTGAGCTCACGGTCGGAGCCGACCTCGAAGCAGCCCTCCGAGTGGCCGGTGCCACGCACGGCGGTGAGCACGACGGCGAAGCCGCGGGGGACGTACTCGTCGATCATGTAAGATGCGAAGTTGTCGCCCTTCGTCGTCGCGGTGTCGGCCCAGTAGGGGCTGAAATTGATGTACACCGGGACTTTCTCTGTGGTGTCCGGGCGGTACACGGCGCTGTTGATGCGCACGCCGTCGGAGGCGGTCGTCCACATCTCCTGGACAGGCTGGACGGCGTACATCTTGGGCGAGAGGGCGTCCGCGGCGAACGTGCCGCCAGGGACCGTGGTGTAGCCAGCCGGGGGCGCGCCACTCGTCGTCCCGGGGTTGTTCTGCTGGGCGCAGCCGGCCAACGTGGCCGCCGTGAGGACGAGAATCAGGAACGCGACAGACCCCTTCATAGCTGGGCGACGAAGGGGTGGTGGAAAAAGGGTTGTGGCGGCGCCCCCGGGGACGAAGCCGGCCTTACGCCTTGCCCCGGAGGCGCGCGATGCGGTCCTGGATCGGGGGGTGGGTGCTGAAGGCGGAGGCGCGGTGGCCACGGCGGAACGGGTTGTCCAGGTAGAGCGCCGCCACCGTGCGGTCGCCGCGGTTCGGGGTCGGCTGCGTCGCCGCGATCTTCTCAAGCGCCGAGGCGAGGCCCTCGGGGTTGCGCGTCAGCTCGGCGCCGGAGGCGTCGGCGAGATACTCGCGCTTGCGGCTGATGGCGAAGTAGACGAGCCGGCTGATGATGGGCGCGAGGATGATGAACGCGAGCGCGATGATGAGGAGCAGGCCGTTGCCGCCGCCCTCTTTGCTGTTGCTGCGGCGCCCGCCGCCGAAGAACATGGAGCGCAAGACAATCTCGGCGAGGAGCGCGATGAGGCCGATGAGGGCGATGGCGTACGTCGTGACCTTGATGTCCTGGTTGCGAATGTGGCTCATCTCATGCCCGATGACGCCCTGCAGCTCCTCGTTGCTGAGGGACTTGAGGGCGCCCGTCGTGACGCAGACGATGGCCTCCTTGTAGTTCCGGCCGGTGGCGAAGGCGTTGATGTCCTCGTCCTCCTGGACGTACACTTTCGGGACCGGGGTGATGCCGCCTGCGACCGCCATCTCCTCGACGGCGTACATGAGAAGCTTCTCCTCGCGCACCTCCGGGTTGGCCGGGCGCGCCCGGGCGGCGGCTAGGATGGCCGGGACGCTCGACGCGGACGAGATCATCAGGTAGATCGCACCGATGACCAGGGCCAGGACCAGGGCGGGAACCAGGGGAACCTGCAGGTAGAGCGAGACGCTGAAGACGAGGCCGCCCAGGATGAGGAAGACCAGGACGAAGAGGCGGACGGTGGCCGACTTGTTGCGGCGCACCTGCTCGGCGAGCGGGAGGGCGAGGGCCACGAGGAAGGCCCCTAAGCGAAGGAGACCTTGGGGACGGCCTTCGAGGCCTCGGGGACCGCGAGCTGCTCCTTCTTGGAGCGGCCGCCGCGGAAGAGGCTGCCCGGGAAGACCGTGATGGCGTTGTTGAAGTAGGTCACGGCGTCGTTGTAGGCCTGGCGGGCGAAGGCGACTTTGTTCTCGGTGTGCGACAGCTCGTCCTGGAGCTGGAGGAAATTCGTGTTGGCCTTGAGCTCCGGGTAGGCCTCGGCGATGGCGAAGAGGCGGCCGAGCGTGGCGGTGAGGGCGTTGGAGGCCTTCATCTTCTCGGCGGGCCCCTTAGCGGAGACCATGGCGGCGCGGGCGTCCGAGACGGCGGCGAAGACGCCCTTCTCGTGAGCCGCGTAGCCCTTGACGGTCTCGACCAGGTTGGGGATCAATTCGCCGCGGCGCTGCAGCTGGACGTCGATTTGCGACCAGGCGTTGGCGACCTGGTTCTCGGAGCGCACGATGCCGTTGCGTTTCGAGATGGCGTAGAACAGCAGGATGACGACGAGGGCGATGAGAATCCAGAAGACCGGTTCCATGCTAGGGCCCGTGTTGCGGTTTCTGGAGTTAAAGACGACGCCCCGGGCCTCAGGAGAGACTTACGTCGCCGGCCCGTCCCGGAGCCACTTCGTCATGAGGTGCCGAGGGTGCACCTTGTAGCCGACGCGCTCGTAGAGCCGGGCCGCGTCCGGGTTGGCATGGTCCACTTCGAGGTGGAGGGCGCGGATGCCCGCCACCTTCGCCGATTCCTCCGCGGCTTCCAAAAGGCGAGTGCCCAGGCCCTTGCCCTGGTGGGCGGCCGCGACGTAGAGTTCGTCCACGAAGGCGTCCACGCCGTGGAACTCGATGCTGTACCCGAAGCCGAGGATGAGGTAGCCGAGCAAGGCACCGGGGCCGCGCGCCACCAGGACGGTGCCGCGCGACGGATCGTCGAGGAGCGCGCGCAGGGCGGCCTCCTCGGGCGGCCCCATTGGGAGTGGCGGGTCGTTGCGGTGCATCTCCTCGACGAGGCGCAGGAGAAGTGGGAAGTCCGCGGGCGTGGCCGGGGCGATGGTGCTCATGCCGGGGCCGTCAACGCCTCAAGTTTGGCGCGCAGAGGGCCGTCGAGGGCCATGGTGGCCTTGGCCTTGTAGTCGAAGCCGACCTGGACGGTCTCGATGGTGGCGTACACCTGGCCCGTGCTGGAGTTGCGGACGTGGTACGTGAACGTCCACGACTTCGTGCCCATCTTCGAGGTCCACATGGCGAGCTCGAGGGGGTCGGTCTTCAGGATGGGCGCCTTGTACTCGACATGCGCCGACGCGATGATGAAGGGCAAGTTCGCCATCGAGCCCCACCCTTGCGCGGCGAACCAGTCGCAGCGCACCGTCTCCGCGTAGGTCAGCGTGACCGCGTGGTTGACGTGGTCGAGCGCGTCGATGTCGCGGAACCGGATGGCGATGGGCTGGACGTACGGCGCCATGCGTCGTTCAGTCCTGCTTGAAGTCGGCTTCCGGCGGAGCGCCGGGGGCCTTGTGGGCGCCCGTGGTCCGGGCGTGGAGCTTCTTGCGCACGATGTTGACGAGGCCGCCGGCGTCGAGGATCTCGATGGCCTTGGCGCTGAGGGGGATGCCCTTGGTTTCGAGCTTGCGGGTCTCGTTGCGCACGATGCCTTTCTCGAGGTCGACCGAAACGGTCTCGCCGTCCTTGACGAAGTCCTTGGGCATGTCGGGGCACTCCATGACGGGGAGGCCGACGTTGATGGCGTTGCGGTAGAAGATGCGGGCGAAGCTGCGCGCGATGACGACGGGAATGCCGGCACCGAGCATGGAGAGCGGGGCGTGCTCGCGGGAGGAGCCGCAACCGAGGTTGTCGCCAGCGACCAGGATGTCGCCCGCCTTGACCTGCTTGGGGAAGTCAGTCCGCCAGCCTTCGAGGATGTGCTCGCTCAGGCCCTTGGGGTCGATGATGGTGAGGTACTTGCCCGGCGTGATCATGTCGGTGTCGACCGAGTCGGGGAGCGCCCAGGCACGCCCATTGAACTGGGTCTTGAAGTGGAGCGCCTGGCTCATGCAGCCACCGCCTTGCGGGGGCGAAGTTCGCCCTCGGAGTAGTACTCGCGGGGGTCGGTGAGCTTGCCTTCGAGCGCCGTCACGGCCGCCGTCGCGGGGGACACGAGGTAGCTCATGCTCTCAGGGTGCCCCATGCGGCCCTTGTAGTTGCGGTTGGAGGTCGAGACGCAGACCTCTTTCTCGGCGAGGACGCCGCCCATGCCGCCGAAGCAGGCGCCGCACGAGCTGGGGTTGAAGATGCCGCCCGCCTCGGTGATGGTCTTGATGATGCCGGAGTCGAGGGCGCGGAGGTAGATGCTTGTGGAGGCCGGGAAGACGACGAGGCGGGTGCCGCGCTTGACGTGGTTGCCCTTCAGGATGGCCGCGACGGTCTCGAGGTCCTCGTAGCGCGCGTTCGTGCAGGAGCCGATGAACACCTGGTCCACCTTCTCGACCTTGACGTCCTTCACGCGCTTGACGTTCTCCGGCGACTGCGGGCAGGCGACGACGGGCTCCAGCTTGGAGCAGTCCAAGGTGAAGGTCTTGGCGTACTTTGCGTCCTTGTCGGAGCGCAGGCCCGCGTGCGTGCGAATCTCCTTGCGGCGCCCCGAGGCCATTGGGGTGGCGTCGAGGTAGTCCAGCGTCTCGTCGTCGCACGCGATGACGCCGGCCTTGGCGCCCATCTCGGTCGTCATGTTGGTGAGAGTGAGGCGCTGGTACATCGGCAGCGCGTCGATGGCGGGACCGCCGAACTCGACGGCCTGGTAGCGCGCGCCGTCGTCGCCCATCTGGCCGATGAGCGAAAGGACGACATCCTTCGAGGCGACGGGCTCGGTGAGCTCGCCTTGCAGCTCGACCTTGATGGTTGGAGGGACGCGCATCCACAGCTCGCCCGTGGCGAAGACGGCGGCCATCTCGGTGGGGCCGATGCCGGAAGCAAAGCAGCCCAGTGCGCCAGCCATGTTGGTATGGCTGTCGGTGCCGACGACGAGGTCGCCGGGCAGGCAGAAGCCCTCCTCGGCGAGGATCTGGTGGCAAATCCCCTGGCGCCCGATGTCGTAGAGGTGCGGGAGCTTGTACTCCTCGCAGAACTTGCGGATGCTCGCATGCATCTTCGCGGAGGACTCGGAGCTGGCTGGAATCCAGTGGTCGATGGGGACGACGATGCGGTTGGGGTCCCAGACCTTGGTCGCCCCCATTTCCTTGAACGGCTTGACGAGCTGCGCCAGCGCCTCGTGCGCCATCGCGACGTCCACCTTGCAGTCCACCACTTCGCCCACGGAGACCTGCTTCTGGCCCGACTTGAGAGCCAGGAGCTTCTGCGGGAGCGTCATCCCTGCCATGCGTTTGCCACGGGGAAAGCCCGCTTAAGGGGTTTGGGTGGCGCGCACGCGAAGACGGGTCTGGCGCAAGCCGCGCTGGGGTGGCTTACTTGGCGCTCTTGCCCTTCTTGCCCGCGATGGACTCGGCGTCGATGTCGCGGCGGACCGGGGTGGTCCAGACGGACTCGTGCTCCATCTTGACCTCGAACTCCGTCTGGCCTGGGTTGTGCAAGTCGGGCGCGTCGCGGTCCTCGCGATCCAGCTGGGTCTCGTACGCTTCCGCGTCGGCCGCGCTGCGGATGCCGGTGACCTTCTTCTGCTGCCAGGCAAGCTTCGCCTCGTAGGTGTCGGCGTCCGCGGCGTTGCGCATCCGGGGAAGCTGCTTCGCCTGGGCGTCCTGATGCGTCTCGTACGCGTCCGCGTCGGCGGCGTTCCGCATGCGCGGAAGGACCTTGGCCTGGGCGTCCTGCTTCGTCTCGTACGCGTCCGCGTCGGCGGCATTCCGCATGCGCGGCAAGGCCTTGGCCTGCGCGTCGCGGTGGGTCTCGAAGGAGTCTGCGTCGGCGGCATTCCGCATGCGCGGCAGGGCCTTCGCCTGCGCGTCCTGGTGCGTCTCGAAGGAGTCTGCGTCGGCGGCATTCCGCATGCGCGGCAAGGCCTTCGCCTGTGCGTCCTGCTTCGTCTCGAAGGCCGAATCGGCAGGGGAACGGATGCGGCCAATGCCGCCGCGGGACTCTTTGTCCAGCTTGGCCTCGAAGCCGCCGACGTCGCCGGGGCTGCGCAGGCGGGGCGACTCGCGCGCGGCCTGGCGGTCCATGTGGACGTCCGGGCGCATCGTGTCGGCGGGGCTGCGGATGGCGCCGATGGGCTTGCCGTGCTGGCGGTCCTGGCGGGCATCGAGCGTGCCAGTCTCGGAGGGGTTGAGCATCCGAGGGCGGTCCTCACGGGCCTCCTTGTCCAGGCGGGCGACGAACGACTCACGATCGGCGGCGTTCGCCATCTTGGGGAGGTGCTTCGGCTCGTTGGCGTCGCGGCGCGCGTCCACCTTGGCGTCGGCGGGGTTCTGCAGACGGGGCATGGCTTTCGGGGCCGCGTCGTGGCGGGCGTTGACGGCATCGTCGCCGGCGCTGTGCATCTTGGGGAGGGCCTTTGGCGCCGCGTCGCGGCGCGCGTCCACGGCATCGTCCCCCGCGCTGTGCATCTTGGGGAGGTGCTTGGGCTCCGCGTCGCGGCGGACGTTGGGGCGCTGCGCGCCGAAGTCGGGGAGCGGGGCGACCGTGCGGCGCTCGGCGTCGCGGCGCATCTCGGCGGGCGACTTGGGGAGGGGGGCGGGCGCCGGCTTGCTCATCTTGTGCGGCAGCTCGATGGGGGTTTGGCCCAGGACATCCTGCACCTTCTGGTCGGCGGAGGCGGCGAGGTCCTTGCTCTGGGCGTCGGACTTGACGGCATACTCCGTGTCGGCGGGGGCGACAATGCCCTCGACGTCCTTGGCCTCGGCGTCGAGCTTGACCGTGAACTCGTCCTCGGACGGGCTGCGAATCTTGGCCGGCGCGGAGGCGGGGGCGGCGTCCTTCTGGACGGAGAACTCGCCGGCGCCGGACTTGCCGTGGCCGACGGGGATGTGGTGCGGCTTGGGCGCGTTGACCTGGACATCGCCGGCCTCGGCGTCGATGGCCGAGGCGCGGGCGGAGGGCTTGCGGGCCTCGAGGGTAAACTCCTCGTCCTTGGCCGAGGCCATGCGAGGCGCGGGCTTCGGGGTCGGGGCGTTGAGCTCGAAGGTCGCCTCCGTGGTCTCGAGCGGCTTGGCCTTGCCGATGGCGGGCTTGCTGACTTCGACCTCGCCCAGGTCACTGAGCTGGGCGGCGGCCGCCTCGCCGGGGGAGGTGGCGGGGCGGGATTCCGGCTTGTCGATGGAGAAGTTGGCCATGGCGGCGAGGCGCTTGGCCGAGAAACTTGGGGCCGTGGCGGGCTTGGGCGCGGCGGGCTCCGGGGCCGGCGTGGAGGGGAGGGTGACGGTCTTGCCGGACTTCTTCTCCTCGGCCGCGACGGCGGCGTCGATCTCAGCGAACAGCTCGTCGTCCGAGACCGTCTTGACGTTGGCCTTGGGGGCGGGCGCGGCTCCGCCGGCGGAGCCGGAACGGACCTGGCCCGTCTTCGGGTCGAAAGTCTTCGTGCCGGACGAGCCCTCCTTGGCTTCGTTGAAGGAGCGGACGGCGACGCCTTGATCCTCCTCGTCCTTGACTTTGGCGCTGAAGGCGGCCATGCGGGCCGCGCGCTTCTGTGCGTCGGAAGGGGAGTTGCTCATCTGGGACCGCCCGGGAGATTTGGAAAGGGATGGTGGGAAAGAGGAAGGAAGAGGGAAGGAGAAAGGAGGAAGGGTGGCTCGAAGGCTCACTTGTCGTCGTCAATGACGATGGTCTTGCCGCGGCGGGCCGGGGCGCTCGTGCCGTTGGCACGGGGCGCACTGGCCGGGGTCGGGCGCGGGGCGGGGGCCGAGGTGGCCTTGCCGCCGCGGTTGCGGCCCGAGAAGAAGTCCCCGACCTTCTGCCAGAAGGTGCGCTTCGGCGTGAAGGCCTTGGGGTTCGACTCTTTCTGCTTGCGGAAGGCGACCAGGGCGCGGGTGGCCTCGTCGGCCCACTCGCCCGGGATGGCGCCGCCCTTCTGGGGGCGCACCTTCGTCAGGCCGGCGACGCCGAGGTCCACCTGGTCAGCGTCGAGCTGGACCACGCGGGCCTTGCCGAGGCCGCCGATCTTGGCGCCGGCGAAGGTGTCGGCGACGTTGACGCGAATAGTGTTGTCATTCGTGTCCGCGCCCCACGAGACGCCGTACTTCTTCATCGCGAACTCGATGTCGCGCTCCACGACCCAGTCGGGGATCTCGTAGCCCGCGCCGTACATGTCGTCCTCGGCTTCGTCCTCGCCCTTGACCACGGTGGTCCGGCCGAGGTAGTAGCCCACGACGCTGGAGATCGCGGCGGCCGCCATGAGGACGAATCCGCCGACGGCCACCAGGACGTCGAGACCCATGTAGTCCGCGAGCTTCGAGCCCTTGGAGGCCACATTGAAGTTGTTGGGGTAGTGGAAGAAGAACAGGAGCGCCGACACGACCAGGAAGAACCCGCCGACGTAGCTCGCGACGCGCAGGAACGCGCTCGTGGGCAGGGCCACCGTCAAGCCGAGGAGGATGCCTCCCAGGCCGATGGGGGCCATCGTCAGGCCGGCCTTCATCAGGTTGTAGTACAGCGTCTTGTCGCCTGTGTTGAACAGGGCGGAGATGAAGAGGATAAGGGCGGCCAGACCGAAGAGGGCACCCAGCGACAGGAGGAGGAATCCGCCCTGGAGCTGACCCTTGGAGGTCTTCGAGCCGAACAAGCCCGCATAGCGATCTGCGTCAGACATGGTGCATCCCTCGGCTGGCCATTCTCATGACCGCTTTACTTCTTCGAGTCGACGGCGACGAGCTCCTCGAGCGTCTCGGCCTCTTCGGCACGAGCGGCGACGAGGGTGCCCATGGCAACCGAGTAGAGCGGGCTGCGGGCCATCTTGACCTTGGAGATCTCGATGGGCAGGTTGGCCTCGAAGATGCGGCGCTCGAAGAGGTCCTTGAAGCCCTTGCAGCTGGCGGTGCCGCCGGTGATGGCGACGGGCAGGGTGAGGCCCTCCTCGACCTTGGCGCGGGCCATCTCGCGCTTGAGCGTGTTGATGGCGTAGGTGACGAGGTTGTCGTAGTAGATGGTCAGAGCGCTCTGGACCTCGCCCTGGGGGTTCTCAGGGTTGATCTCGAACTCGCGCTCCTTGATCGCGGTGACGCGGTCCTTGCTGTGGCCGGTGGCCTCAGCGACCTGGCTGTCGATCCAGTCGCCGCCGCGGGCGACCGCGGTGGTCATGACCGGGAGACCGTAGTGCGAGACGCACATGTTGGTCATGCCGGCGCCGAAGGAGACGCCGATGCCGGTGAACTGGTTGTCGGCGAGCTCGGAGTAGACGACGGCCATGCCCTCGTTGATGACGCGGGGGGTGTAGTCGAGCTTGCGCAGGATGGACTCGATGGTCTTCTGGTGGTACAGGACATCCTGGTTGGGGGAGTCGGCCGGGCGGGCGGGCGAGGTGTAGTAGAGGATCTCGCCGGACTCCTTCGGGGTGCCGACCAGGCGCTCGATGATCAAGCGGATCATCGGGATGGCCGACTTCTCGTCGCGCGACAGGATGCCCTTCTGCATGGGGCGGCGGGTCGCGGTGTTGAAGATGTTCGCGAAGTTGAGGGCGTCCTCACCGACGATGAACACCTGGTTGTCCTTCTTGATGTAGAGAACGTCCGAGCGGGCGAGCATCTTCTCGGCGACGTCGGAGTACTCGATCTCAACGAAGGAGTTGCGCTGCTGGGTGAGCGTGGTCTTGTCGCCGTGGCGCTCGGCGGCGATGATGTTCATCGTGCCGACGTCCAGTCCTTTGGCCATGTTTGGTGCCTCCAAGTGGTAGCCCGAACGGCGCGGAGACAACCCAGAGGGATTCTCCTGACGTTCGTGGTTGGTTTTGCTCGAAGGGAGGCGGCTATTTACGGTTATGCCCGAGAGTTCCACGCGAAGAGGCCCCGCCGGACGCCGACGCGCCGGCCCGCGCCCGCCGCGTGCATCCCAAAAACGCTATGCGCCGGCGCCGTGTCGAGAGACTGCGGGATGCCAGGGCGCGTGCGTGCGCTGGCGCCTGCAGGCCGGAACCTCGTGCGCATCGTCAAGAAGACCCTGAAGGGCAATCTCCTCGGCAAGACGAAGGTGCGCGCGGCGACGTCGAACCGCGCCCGCAGTGCCGAGGAGGACGGGGGCGGCGCAGAGCTGCCGACGCGCCTCAAGCCGCGCACGCAGGCGACCCTCGACGCCCTCGTGAAGGACGACGACGTCGTCGTCATCCCCTCCTCGCTCAAGCCCATCGCAGGCACGCCTATCCCCATCGGGCGGCCGGAGCGCGAGACGCGCCAGGCCCAGGAGGCAGCCCGCGTCCCGCCGCCTCCGCCGGCGCCGGCCCCGCCGGCCCGAAAACTTCCGCGCTTCTTGCGGTCCCCCGAGCGCGAGGCCCCGGAGCCCGAGGTGCGCACGGAGGGTCTGCGGGCCGTGCCCCCTCGCGCCTCGCAGCCTCCAGCCGCGGTCTCCCCGGACGCGGCGGCCTCCAAGACGTTGCGGGGCAAGCCGAAAGCTGCCCCCGCTCCCGCCCCGGCCGCTTCGCCCGCGCCCGTCTCCGCCCTGACCCTTCCGCCCGACGCGGACTCCGTCACGTTGGCGCGCGCCGTGCTCGCCAACGCCTTGCTACGGGCCTTCGGCGAGCCGGGCTCCGAGTTGCGCCAGCCGAAGGGAACGATGTTCCATGTCGCCCCTGCGCACGCCGAAGGCGTCGTCCGGACGCAGCACCTTGTCACCATCCCGCTTCCCTCCGGCCACGTCGTCTCCCACGAGGCGGACCTCGTCATCGAGCTGGACAACAAGGCCGTCCTCATGGTGGACGTCATCGCAAGCCACACGCCCCCCGAGGCCATCAAGGCGCGTAGCTTCGATGCGCTTCTCCTGCGCCGCATCCCCAATTCCTTCTCGGTCCTCGTGTGCGTGCGCACGCCGGGCCCCGGCATCGCGCGCGAGCAGCTCGAGGCCATCGCGCACGGATACGACCTGCATTTTGGCATCGACGCGCCCAACGTGCACCTCGAGGCGAAGTTCGCGGCGCTGCGCAGCCGCATCACCGCCTGGCTCGACGCCGCGGCGAAGGCCGCCTGAACCCGGCTCCCGCAGGGGTCGGGAGACGCCAAAAACAAGGAAGGAAAGGAAGACTGGAAGGAAGGAAAGAGGACGACTGCGGGCCTTAGGCCTGCTTGCGGCGGACGACCAGGGCCACGGCGACGAGCGCGGCGGCCAGGAGCGGCAGCTCGAGGCCGGGCATGACCTCAGAGCTGGCACCGGCGATCTTGTTGGCCAGGTCAGGCTTGAACGAGACCTTGAAGGTGCCCGTCACGGCGGCGACGGTCGGGGCCACTCCGGCGACGGGGGTGGAGCAGGCGAAGGACGGGGTCGCGGTGACGGTCACGGTGGCGTTCGTGAGGACGGTGACGAGCTGGGGGGTGCTGACGACGACCGCGAACTCGGTCTCGAAGTTGCGCGTGCCACCGACGTTCGTGCCCACGTTGACGCCCAGGTTGTAGGCGACCTGCGACGGGCTGATCTCTGCGCGCAGGGTCTTGTTGTCGACGGTGGCGACGAGGTCGAGCGTGGCCGTGCCGCCGGTGGAGCAGGCGCCGGGTTGGACGCTGAGGCCGGCGTCGAACGTCTGGCGCAGGAAAGTCTGGTTGGTGGACTGCGTCGGGGCGGGCAGGTCGCGCAGGGTCAGCGTCGCGCCCGACATCGGCACGGTCTGGGCGGCGGCGGGCATGACGAGCAGGGCGAGCCCCACGAGGGCCACGACAGAGAGGCGGGACATCACAAGCATCCTCGGGTCGCGCCCAAGAAGGAGCGCTACATAAGCTCCCTCCTCGAGAGCCTTGCCCAACCGGCGCGCGGCCCCGCCGCGAGGACGATGGGCGGCGCGAAGTGGTGGGCTTTAACTCTGCACGGTGATTCTTGCGCGGTGCCTTATGGCCCCCACCCGCAAGAGTTCCAAGAAGACCACGAAGAAGCGCAAGGCCACGCCGGCGCAGCTGCGCGCCCTCGCGAAGGCCCGCGCCATGAAGGCCGTCCGCGCTCGCGCCAAGACGACGAAGGGCGGCAAGGGCCTCATCAAGAACCGCCCCGCCGCGCGCAAGATCCTGGGCTGATTGGGGCGCCCGCCCCGTAGGCTTTTCGTCCTTTGCCCTTCCTCCCCTCCTTCTTGTCCCTCTCTTTTGGCCGTCGTCCAGCGTCTTGCCTGGCTTCGTCGCGGCTCAGTTCCTACGTGCCACGGCGGCGACGAGCAGGAGCAAGGCGACCGCGAAGGGCGCCACCGGGAAGGCGGTCGCTCGGAAGCTGGCGTGGTGGCCGTCGAGGTCGAGGCCGCATTGGCTCTGGAACGCCGACGCGGTCTCGAACGTGCCCGTCCAGGAGAGCGTGTACCCCAGGTTGAACGGGGCAAGGTAGCCCGTCGAGGTCGCGGGGCCCGCCAGGACCTGGTCGGCGCCCGTGAAGTCGAGCTGGTCCAGCTCGTCGAGGCCCATGGAGAGCGCCTGGCTGTAGCTCCCCGGGGCGACCTCGAACCGGGAGTCCTCGAGGCGGTCGATGGCCGAGCTGGTGCGCCCGAGACCAAGGCCCAGATCGGCGAAGGCCGTCGGCCCGTTGGTCCAGTTCAGGTGGAGCTCGAGGCGGACCAGGCGGTCGAGGTAGGCAGGCGAGAAGAGCGACTGCTGCGGGTACCAGACGACCGTCCCGACAACGGGGACGACGGCGGTGCTGAGGGCGCCAGGTCCGATGGCGCCCTGCGCGCCCAGGACGAGGTGGTCGTGATAGAGCGGGACCCGGAGGGCCCGCGTCCCTGAGCCGCCGGTGGCGAAGGCGCGGACGGTCTCCTCGGTGTAGCCGGGGGCGGCGACGACGACGCCGGCGATGCGGCCGGCGGGGAGCTTGCCGACGGCGTGACCCTCCGCGTCCGTGCGCAGCTCCAACGTGGTGGTGTAGGCCGGGGGCGGGATGCCGCCGATCGCGACGGAGGCGCCGGGGGCCTGGACGATGGCCCCGTCCGGGCCGACCGCGACGAGGGCGGACCGGTCGCGCGACGTCTCGTCGCCCCAGAAGAAGACCACGCCGGCGCCCGCGATGGGCTTCCCGGAGGGACCCTCCTCGCGCACCTCGACGGCGAACGCCGCGGAGCCGTCGCCGGCGGATTGCGGGGCCGTCGCGGAGACGCCCCGCGCCGAGACCGGAGGCGGCGCCTCGCAGGGCGCGAAGCAGCCGGAGAGCGGGAGAACGAGGGCAACAAGGAGCAGGACGACGAATCCGCGCACGCGGGACGAGCGGGCCTCCGGGTTCATGAGCCTAATGGGGCAAACCTCGGTCGCTTAAGCCGCGTCGGCCAGGACACGGCGGGCCTGACCGATCACAGGGACGTCCACCATGCGGCCCTCGACCTCGACGACGCCGCCGGCGCCGACGCCGGCCTTCTCGACGGCGGCCATGACCTTGCGGGCCCACGCGACCTCGTCGGGCGAGGGGCGGAAGGCTTCGTGGATGGCGGCGGCCTGCGCCGGGTGGACGCACATCTTGCCGGAGAAGCCCCAGTCGCGGGCCTCGCGGGCCTCGCGGGCGCAGCGCTCGAGGTCGCGGAAGTCGGCCGTGATCATGTCGAGGGCCGGGATTCCGGCGGCTGCCGCGCACAGGACGACCCATTGGCGCGCCATCGCGACCTCACGACTGTCAGGGCCCTTGCGGATGCCGACGTCGGCGGAAAGGTCTTCGGCGCCGAAGCAGACGGCCGCCACGCCCGCGGAGGTGGCGAGGATCTCGCGCGCGTCCACGACGCCGCGGGCGGTCTCGAGGATGAGGACGAGCCGCGTGGCGCCGGCGGCCTCGCGCTCGACGCGGGCCGCGAGGCGCGCGACGTCGTCGGCGGACTCGACCTTGGGGACCACGAGCAGGTCGGGGCCAAGGGGCAGGATGGCGTCGAGGTCGGCGGAGAAGGCGGGTGTCCCGGGGGCGTTGACGCGGACGGCGCGCAAGCAGGAGGCCGAAGGGGGCTGCTTGAACGCGGTGGCGACGGCCTGGCGGGCCGCGGCCTTGTTGGCGGGGGCGACGGCGTCCTCGAGGTCGGCGCAGACGATGTCGGCCGTGCCCTCGGCCCATGCCTTCGTGTAGCGCTCGGGCCGGTCGGCGGGCGTGTAGAGGAGGCTGCGCATCCGGCGCGGCGCGGCGGCGAACGTGGAGGGGCTCATGCGGCACCGGCCTGGACCATGACGACGCGCTTGAAGCGGCACACCTCGTCGCCGCCCTGGTTGTGGACCCGGTGCAGGAGCGTCACGATGCCGCGGCCGGGCTTGCTGCTCGGGCGCTTCTCGACGACCTCGGTGCTGAAGCGGAGCGTGTCCCCGGGGAAGACGGGCTTGGGGTGCTCGACGGCCTCGTAGCCCAGATTCGCGACGAGGGTACCGGCTGTGGTGTCCTCGACGGAGGCGCCAACACAGGCGCTGAAGGTGAAGAGGCCGTTGACGAGGACGCCGGGGAAGCCCGCCTTGCGCGCCGCGGCCTCGTCGAGGTGGAGCGGCTGCGTGTTGAGCGTGAGGCGACAGAAGGCGACGTTGTCCTCCATCGTGACGCGCAGCGTCGTGGCGTGCGGGATGACCTGCCCGACGGAGAACTCCTCGAATCGGCGCCCAGGCACGCTTCTCCCAGGGTGTCGCAGTTATAAATCGGAACCGGGAATGCGCTCGCGGTCCCCTCATGGTCTCCAAGTCCTCCAAGAAGCCGGTCGCCAAACCGGCGTCCAAATCCGCCGCGAAGCCGGCCCCGAAGTCGGCCGCCAAGCCCGCCCCTGTGAAGAAGGCGGCCAAGGCCCCCGCGAAGGCCGTCAAGGCGCCGGCCAAGCCCGCCCCCAAGCCCACCAAGGCCACGGCCAAGGCGGCCAAGCCCTCCAAGGGCGCCAAGCCCAAGGCCCCCGTCGGCAAGGGCTGCCCCGCCTTCGACCCGTTCGGCTCCCCCTGCCAGAACACGCCGCGCCTGGGCTCGACCTACTGCGGCATCCACAGCCACCTCGGAAAATGACCTCGCCCCGCCGCGGCCGGTTCGTTGTCTTCGAGGGCATCGACGGCTCCGGCAAGTCGAGCACGCTCGCCATGATCGCCAAAGCGCTCGCGTCCGACGGCCTCGACCCCCTCGCGACGCGCGAGGAGTCGGCCGGCCCGTCCGGCGAGTGGGTGCGCCGCTCCATCACCGAAGGCTGGCCGCCACTCGCGACGCTGCACCTCTTCGTCGCCGACCGCGTCCGCCACGTTGGCGCCGAGATCGAGCCCGCGTTGGCCGCCGGACGCCCCGTGCTGTGCGACCGCTTCCTGCACTCCACGCTCGCCTACCAGTCGGTGACGCTTGGCGGTGCCCTCTCCATGGAGCAGATGCGCCGGATGCACGACGGCTGGTGCCCCTTGCCGGACCGCGTGCTCCTGTTCGACGCCGACCCTGTGAAGGCCGTGGCACGCACGACGGGTCGTTCCGCGCGCTCGCCGTACGAGAAGGCGGAGTTCCTCGGCAAGGTGCGCCGCGCCTACCTGGAGCTCGCCAAGACGGAGCCCGAGCGGTTCACGATTCTCGACGCGGACCAGGACGCGGCCGCGCTGGCGCGCGACGCGCTCGCCGCGGTCCGCAAGGCGCTCGCCTAGCCGCTCACTTCGTGGGCGGGGAGGCGCCCTCGGCGGGAGGGCCCTCGGGTTTTTTGGCCGGCTTGGACTTGACCTGGTACGTCCAGTTCTTCTTGTTCATCAGCGCCGAGTAGGCGTAGGACAAGAGCGTGAAGCCCAGGGTCGCCACCACGCCGATGAGGACGACGTCGCCCCATTCCAGGTCTGCCATCGGCCCTCCATGGCGGGCGGCCCCAGAAAAGGGCTGTGGCCGCGTCGTCGAAGGCGCGCGATGCCGAGAGGTGGGCCGAGGGCCTCCGCGCAAGCGCGCGTTTAGCCGTGGTGGTGCTCGCCCAGGATGTTGTCCATCGCGTAGGTGTTGCAGTCGAGCGAGCGCTGGAACTCGAACACCGGCGCGCCGTGGAACCCGTCGTAGGCCATGCAGGCCATCATGCCGCCCGGGGCGACGTTGTCGTTGGTGTTGGTCAGGCCGTTCTGGTCGTGCATCATCCAGAGGCCGGGGTTGTCCATGTGGACGACCACGTCGTAGCGTTCGCCCGGCCCGATGGAGATGGTGTCCATGCCCTGTTGGCCTCCGACCCACGCATAGCCGTCCTTGTGCGTGACCCACATGGTGTGGCCGTGCAGGTGGAAGGCGTGCCACTCGTTGCCGACGTTGATGAGGCGGAACAGGACCGTCTCGCCGCTCTTGACTGGGAAGACCGGGGAGTCGGGGAACGCCTTGCCGTTGATGACGAACGTGTTGTACACGGGGTTGTACACGGGCGAGGTCTCCGGCCACCAGACGCGCGGCGTCTGCTGCGGCGGCGGCGTGCCATGCGCGTGCGCGGGGGCGCAGCCGACGAGGACGAGGAGGTTGCTGCGCTCGGGCTCCGGGAGGTTGGCGGCGGCCTGCTCGACGGCGGCGCAGTCCGGGCTGCCCGTGGCCTGCTGGGCGCCTCCGGTCTGCGTCCCTACCGAATTCACCAACTGGTTCTGCGCCAGGTTGTCGAGGAGGAAGCGGTAGTAGCACTGCGTCTGCGTCTGCGTGTCGGGCGTCGGCTCCTGGTTACCGCCGCCGGGGACCGGGGAGGGCAGAGGGTCGGCGTTGCCGTGGACGTGGCAGTTGTCCACCTCGTCCAGCATGAGGGTGTACTCGCGGTCGTGCGGGACGGCGGGGTGGCGCTCCTCGACGATGAAGGCGCCGTACATGCCGAAGTCGATGTGGTGCGCCCCGTCCACGTGGCAGTGGTACCAGTAGGTGCCCGCCTTCAGGTTGGGGAACGTGTAGTTGAACTCCCCGCCGTTCATGATGGGGTTCTGGGTGAGGAAGTCCATCCCGTCCTGGTCCCAGGGGATGAGGCCGCCGTGCAGGTGCAGCGTGTGCGTGAGGCCGTTGAGGTTGAGGACGTGGATGACGACGGTGTCGCCTTCCTTGACGCGGATCTCGGGCCCCGGCATGGTCTGCGGGTTCGGGTCGGCGTCGGGGGTCTGGAAGGTGATGGCGACCGCCTTGCTGTAGCTGCCGTCGTTCTTCTCGTACAGCTGCATCGTGTCGGAGAGGCCGGCATGGACGACGAGCTCGTACTCCACGACGCGCGGCGCGTCGCTCGTGTCCACGGTCGAGCCGCCCATGCACCCGCCCAGGAAGGCGAAGGTGACGAAGGTGGCCATCAACAGGGTAGGGGCCTGCATGGCGCCATCGAGGTCCCCGTCGCGTTATAGGGCTTGTCGAAGAGGCGGGCGCCTCGACGGCGGCGACCGGGACGGTCTAGGCCGAGCCGCCGGTGGTCGGGAACGGGTTGGTCCAATGCAGCGCGCTCTGCACGTCGGCGAAGTGGACGCCGTCGAGGAGCATGTGCAGGATGGTGAACAGGATGACGGCGATGGTCATGCCGTAGTGCGTCCAGCGCCAGGAGCCGTAGCTCCACTTGCGGATCATCGGCACCTGCAAAGCGCCCGTGACGCCGAGGCCGAGCATCGCGAGGATGGCGACGCCTCCCCAGATGAGGCCGAGGGTGATGTCGTAGAAGCTCTCGATGAGGAACAGCACCATGTGGACGACGGCGGCCAGGATGATGCCGTAGCTCAGGAAATTGTGGAACGCCACACGGCGCTTGGCGGAGCCGAAGACGCTGTTGAGCGAGCGACGGCTCGCCTTGCCGAACATGCCTCCCGACCAGATGCTCGAGACGAGGAGGAACGCGGAGGCATAGCCGATGGCCTCGCTCAGGGTGGCCATGGTGGCGCCGTTCTGGATGGTGGGGCGCACGATGGTGGTGCCGCCCTGCGGCGCGAGGACGAGGTTGTCGCCCTTCTTCGTGACGGTGAGCACGAGAGGGGTAAGCTGGTCGCGCGTGTCGGGCTCCGTGAAGTTGCCCCAGTTCGGCTGGTCGGGGGCCTCGGCGCGGGCGTGCTTGAAGAAGGCCGTCGTGTTGACCCAGAGGCGCACGACCTCGTTGGCCCCCGGCTCGCCGGCCACCTTCAGAGGCCAGCTCACGATGGCACTGCCGTGCGCCGGGATGACCTGGGCGATAGGCTGAGCGAGCTTCGTGAGGCCCGTGAGGTCGAACTTGGCGCGCACCTCGACGGTGACGGGCACGGGCGTGACGAAGACGCGCGGGGGGACAGAGCCCGAATCCACGCGTGGGACCGTGGCGCCCACGTGCAGGAGCACGCCGGAGTACGCGGCGGCGTCGGCGCCCGAGGCGGTGAAGGTCTCGGCCCCGCCCCCCTGCGCGGCGTTGATGGTCTGCGCAGGCGCACTGCCTCCGGACACGGTGAGCGTGACGTCAGGACCGCTCGTGGAGCTCGCATCGCCCGGCGTTAGGACCACGGTGAGGCTGGAGGCGCCCCCGGGGACGGCGAAGTCCGCCGAGGCGGAACCTTGGGTCACGGTGGGGTCAGTCGGGAACTGCACGACCAGGTCGGTGGCGTTGTCGTAGTCCGGCACGCTGGGGCTGAACTGCAGGCTCGGCGCACCGCCAAGGTCGATCACCGGGGCAGTGTAGCGGAACTCGGCCTCCCAGACGTTCTGCACGGTGACGGCGTAGTCGAAGGAGGAGCCGATCTTGGCCGAGGTCGTGTCCGGCGTGATGAGCTGGGACATGGCGCGCAGCGGCGGGTTGTCGCCCGCGTGGCAACCGTAGCAGATGGAGTTCGCGACCGGGATGGGCCCGGCCTCGCCGCCCAACCCGACGGCGACGCCTGCCGTGGCGAGGAGCGCCAACGCCGCGAACGCCAGCCACCTGGAGGGGACCATCGCCCTTCACCACTCCTGGACCGAACCTAAACCTTGTCGTTGGCCATCGTCCATGACGCCGCCTGCCCGGCGCGACGACTTGAAGGTTGTTGTCAAGAGGAGCAAACGCCCGTCAGAGCAGCGAACGTGCCGTGAGCCGGACCGCGTCGGCGCTGCCGTGGCGCGGCGTCCAGCCCGGGCCGAGCCGTTGGAGCTTGCCGACCGCGAGGCCCATGACCTTGACGTCGCCCTTCCAGCCGCCGCCGTCGGCCGCGCCCCCCGTGAAGACGTGCCTCGGCGTCAGCTTCATCTCGGCCGCGACGAGGTTCGCGAGGGTGACGACGTCGATGCCGTCGAGGGAGCCGATGTTGTACGGGTGGCAGGAGCCGTCGGCGCCTGCTGGAAGGGGCGTGTGGCGGACGGCATGCACCATGCCGGCGACGGTGTCCTCGACGAGGACGTAGCTCTTCATCTGCCGCCCGTCGCCGAGGATCTCGAGACGCTCTGGGTCGGCGCGCAGCTTGCGCACGAAGTCCACGATGACGCCGTGCGTCGAGCGGGGGCCGACGACGTTGGCGAAGCGGAACAGGAACGCGTGCAGGCCGAAGGTGCCGGCGAACGAGGCGATGAGCGCCTCGCAGGCAAGCTTGCAGGCGCCGTAGACGCTGATGGGTAGCAGCGGGCCGTACTCCTCGGGCGTCGGCAGGACGCTGGCGCGGCCGTACACGGTGCTCGTGCTGGTGAAGACGAGCGTCCGCACCCGGTGGCGGCGCATCCCCTCGAGGACCTCGTACGTGACGCGGATGTTCTGGTCGTAGTGCGCGAACGGGTCGGTCTCGCCCGAGCGCACGTCGGGGTTGGCGGCGAGGTGCCACACCGCGTCCATGCCGGGCAAGAGACGGTCGAGGGTCGTCTTGTCTCCGCAGTCGCCCCGGACGAACATGATATTGCCGCGCGACGGGGCCAGGAACTCCTCACGCCCGCCGCTCAGGTTGTCGAGGACCGTGACGACGGCGCCCTCGGCAACGAGCCGGTCCACGGCGTGGCTGCCGATGAAGCCGGCCCCGCCGGTGACGAGGATGCGCTTGCCCTTGAGCTCCATCGGCTCACGCTGCCTTGCGCACCACGAAGGCCATGTGGTCGAGCTCGAACGGGTGGAGGTCCACCTTGCGCTCGATGACCAGGCCGGCGGCCGTCAGCTTGCGCGCGACCTCGTCGTAGATGGCGGCGGGCGGCTGGCTGACGTTGATGCTGCGCGCCTTCACGACGAGGATGCCGAGGCCGCCCGGGCGCAGGAACGGCAGGTTGCGCAGGAAGATCTCGACCTGGTGGCGCTGGGCGATGTCCTGCACCAGCACGTTGACGGGCTGCGCGATGTAGGCGGCGTAGCGTTCGGGGGCGCCGGCGTCCTCGAGGATGGGGACGACGTTCTGGCGCGGCTCGATGTTCCACAGCAGGTCGCGTACGGAGCGCGGGCTGAACTCGACCGCGAAGACGGAGCCGGAGACGATGTCGCTGACGTGGCTCACGGTCGTGCCCGAGGCGGCGCCGAGGTACAGGACGTCGTCCTTCGGGCCGAACCACGGCGTCGTGGGGTCCTTGCGCACGAGCGCGGCGAGCTTGCTGCGGTGCGGGTTCCAGTTGCGATACTCGCGGCCCATCGCCTTGCGCAGTTTCTCGCCGTACACGGCGTGGCCGGGGACCTTGTTCTCGGTCCACAGGAACCCCTTGTCGTCGTAGCAGCCGGTGAGGCCAATCGTGCGCATCACGCACCTCCCTTGCCGGGCGGCTTGGCGGGCGCGTTGGTGCCGCGGAAGGCGCCTTGCGGCTTGCGCTTCCACGGCGCTCCGGCGCCTGAACCGCCGGCTCCGGGGCCGCGCGGCTTGTAGGGAGCGGCAGGGCCGTCGCGCGGGGGGCCCCGGGGACCATCGAAGGAGCGGGGCGGCTGGCTGCGCGGTCCGTCGAAGGAGCGCGGGCCATCCTGGGGCGGTCCACGCGGACCATCGAAGGAGCGGGGGGGCCCGCGGGGGCCATCGAAGGAGCGCGGAGGTCCGCGAGGTCCGTCGAACGAGCGCGGCGGGCCGCGTGGGCCGTCGCTGGGCGGGCCGCGGTTCCATTGGCGCGGGGCGGCGCCGGGGGGGCCGCGCGGGCCGGTGCCCCGGCCGGGAGGGTAGCGGCCGAAGCCGGCGTCGCGCGAGGGCATCTTGCGCTTCGCGACGCGCGCGAGGTCGTTGTCAAGCTGCGTCTTGAGGAACGCGCGGAGGTCGTTCTTCGTGAACGCGTCGGCCTTGGCGCCGGTGGCGGCGGCGAGGGCGAGGGCGCGCGCCGTGGGGCCGCGCTGCCAGGGCGGGGCCAGGTGGACGAGCGGATGCTGGAACAGGATGCCGTGCTTCGGGGGCTTGGTGCCCTCCTTGAGGTGGCGGAAGAGCGCGGTCTCGGCGCCAAGCAGCTGGACGGTGCCGGCGGGCCAGGTGGCGAGGCGGTTCAGGCCGCCGCTCAGGGCGATGAGGCGCGCGCCGATGACGGGACCGACGACGGAGGCGACGTTGGGGGCGACGGTCTCCATGAGGCCGCCGACACGGGCCTCAAGCGCGGCCCACGAGGCGTGGACGCCTTGCAGGGCGGCCGCGAAGCCCTGGATGACGGCAAGGTCGGCCGGGTCGAGGTCGGTGCCCAGGCTCGTGGTGGCGACGTCGGCCTGCTTGAGGGCGGCCATGACGTTGGCGCGGTCGCCGTGCGTCGCGACGAGGTTCGCGAGCTCCTTGGCGTCCGTGACGTGCCGGGTCGCCTCGGGGGCGTGCAGGGCGTACCATTCGCGTAGGCGCTCGACGAGCAGGTTGGCCGTGCGCACGAGGTCGTCGATGGCGTTGACCTCCTGCGAGAGGATGCGGTCCTGCTCGGCGTGGCTGACGGTCAGAAGGCGGCGTGCGCGCAGCAGGGCGGCCTGGTGGAGGGTGGCGGGCGACGCGCTGCCGGGCAGGGCGCGCGGCTCGAAGGCGAGCGGGGCGACGGCGGCCTCGGCAGAGGCCTGCAGGTGGTCGGCGACGACGGTGATGTCGGAGCCTTTCTCGAACCAGACCGGGCGGGCCACGACGGGGTCCAGGTCCGGCCTCGGTTTAAGGGAGTCGGGCGGGCCGCGGGGCCAAGCCTTGAAACCCCGCGCGGGGTGGCCGGCGCGATGGTGCGCACGCTGCGCGACGGGCAGTTCGGAGGCAAGCGCGTCCTCGTGCGGGTGGACTTCAACGTCCCGCTCGACAACGGCCAAGTGGCGGATGACGCCCGCATCGTGGGCGCGCTCCCGACCATCCAGCAGCTGCGGAAGGCCGGCGCCAAGGTCGTGCTCGCGAGCCACCTCGGCCGCCCCAAGCCGGGCAAGGACAACTCCGCCTTCACGCTCAAGCCGGTCGCGGAGCATCTCGCGAGCCTGCTTGGCTCCCCCGTCGCGTTCGCCGCGGACTGCGTCGGACCCGTGGCGGCGAAGGCGGTCGCGGCCCTCCCCGTCGGCGGCGTCCTGCTGCTCGAGAATGTGCGCTTCCATGACGGCGAGGAGAAGAACGACCCCGGGTTCTGCCGTGAGCTCGCCGCGCTCGCCGACGCCTACGTCAACGACGCCTTCGGCACCGCGCACCGCGCCCACGCGAGCACCACCGGCGTCGCGCATCTCCTGCCCAGCTACGCCGGCCTCCTCATCGAGAAGGAGGTCGCCGCCCTCGGGACCGCGCTCGCCGACCCGCGGCGCCCCTTCACCGCCGTCCTCGGCGGCGCCAAGGTCTCCGACAAGATCCTCATCGTCGAGAAGTTGATGGAGAAAGTGGACCGCCTCATCATCGGCGGCGGCATGGCGTTCACGTTCCTCGTCGCCCAAGGCCACACGGTGGGCAAGTCGCTCGTCGAGGCCGACCGCGTGAGCCTGGCTCGGGAGCTTCTCACGAAAGCGAAGGCCAAAGGCATCGCGGTCCACCTCCCCGTCGATGTTGTCGCCGCCGACAAGTTCGACGCCAAGGCGGCGACCCAGGTCGTGCCCGTCTCCGGCATCCCCGCCGACTGGATGGGCCTCGACATCGGGCCCAAGACCGTCGCCGAGTTCAGCCGCGCCATCGCGTCGAGCGGCACGGTGCTGTGGAACGGCCCGATGGGCGTCTTCGAGATGCCCGCATTCGAGGCCGGCACCAAGGCGATCGCGCACGCCATCGCCAACCTGAAGGGGACCACCATCGTGGGCGGCGGCGACTCCGCGTCGGCCGCCAAGCAGTTCGCCGTGGACGACCGGATGACGCACGTCAGCACCGGCGGCGGCGCGAGCTTGGAGTTCCTGGAAGGCAAGGTCCTGCCCGGCATCGCCGCGCTGGGCTGACGCCGCGGGGACCGGGCCTAGGCGCAGACCCCGTTCAGCAGCGTCGGCGTGATGGTGGTCGGCGGCTCGCGGCGCAGGCTCGCTTGCTCGTAGGCGTACGCGTAACCCAGCAGCTTCGCCTCGCTCCAGGCGGGGCCGAAGAAGCTCAACCCCTGCGGGTCGTGGCCGTCGTAGCCGGCGGGGACGATGACGGTCGGGTAACCGGCCGCTGCACCGACCGAAACGAAGTCCAGGCTGGGGCCGACGATGGCCTCGATGCCGTTGTCGGAGAACAGCTTGTCCGCGACCGCGCGGTTGGCGAGGATGATGGGCGTCGCCGCGTTGGCCGCCGTGATGGAGTCGCCGGGCATCACGTCGGACTCGATGAGATGGTCCTGGCCGTACGGGATCTTGTCCGCGTGCTGCTGGTTGTAGAGGATGATGCCGGTCAGGTCCGACACCGGCAGGTTGGGGCCGGCCTGGGTCACGAGGTAGGCGTTGAGGTTCTGCTTGAACTCGTTGAAGATGACGGCGAGCTCCAGCACGCCGGCGGTCGGCAGAAGCCCCGGGTCCACGGGGACGAGCGTGGCGCCCGCGGCGCGCAGGTCGTCGAGCGCCCGCGTGTAGAGCGCGCCGCTGGACGTCGAGTCGTAGCCAATGCGGACGCCCCTCACGGTGTCCACGGACAGGCCCGCCGTGTAGTCGCCGCCCGGCGGGAGATGCGAGCCGCCTGCGGCGGTCTGCGCGTCCTTTGCGTCGGGGCCGGCGATGGCTCCCAGGACCGCGGCGACGTCGGCGACGTGGCGCCCCATGGGGCCCGGCGTGTCGAAGTTGGCGGCGAGCGGGATGACGCCGGCGCGGCTCACGAGCCCGGTCGTGGGCTTGACGCCGACGAGGCTGTTGGCGTCGCTGGGCCCGAGGATGCTGCCGGAGGTCTCGGTGCCGATCGTGACGGTGGCGAACGCCATGGAGCCCGCGACGCCGGAGCCGCTGGACGAGCCGCTCGGGTCGCCGCCTGTGTAGGCGTTGTGGACCTGGCCGCCGAGCGAGCTGTAGCCGTTCGGCATCCCCTCGGCCATCCAGTTGGCGAACTCGGAGAGGTGGGTCTTGCCGAGGATGATGGCGCCGGCCACGCGCAGGCGGGCGGTGAGGGTGGCGTCGGCGGGCGGGACGTTGGTGGCGAGCGCGATGGAGCCCGCGGTCGTCGGCTCGTCCATCGTGCCGACGTTGTCCTTGAGAAGGATGGGGATGCCGTGCAGGGGGCCGCGCAGGTGGCCGGCGGCACGCTCCTGGTCCATCTGGGCGGCCTGCGCGCGGGCGGTGGCGCTCACCTCCTGGACCGCGTTCAGCTTGGGGCCCGGCCCCTGGACGGAATCGTAGGCGGCGATGCGGGCGGCGTAGGCGTCCACGAGCTGGACGCTCGTGAAGGTGCCCGCAGCGAGCGCGGCCTGCAGATCCGCAAGGGTGGCGTGCTGGAGGTCCACGCCCCGGAGGGAACCGAGGCAGTCGGAGACCGCCGCGTCGCGCGCAGAGGTCGTCGTCGAGGACGTCGAAGCGGACGGCTGCGTGGCCGTGCAGCCGGCGAGGAGGACGAACAGGGCTAGACCGAAGGCGAGACGGGAGAGTCGGGCGGGACGCATCGGCGCGCGACGTGGCGCCGGCCAGATGAGCCTTGCCTGCACGGCCTCAGCTGCGGACCACGATGAAGATGAAGACCCCGAGCGCCACGGCGAAGCCGATGGTGGCGGCCCCGACGGCGGCGAGCGCGCGGCCGACGGCCTCCGGGTCGAAGATGGGCGTGATGCCCTGCAGCAGCGGCCAGGTGAGGGCGCAGAAGAGGCCCCCGAGGAGGACCGCGACGAGCGCGAGGGTGATACCGAGGCTGCGGCTGCGACCCTTGCCGTAGTAGGCGCCGAACAGCCCGGCGAGGAGGAGCGTCGCCGCGAAGCTCAGCAGCAGGGTGGAGAGGAAGATGGACTCGACGGCCACGCCGGACACCCTGCCTAGAACTTGGTGCCGGTGAGGGTCTTGGTGTCCACGACGCCCTCGATGGAGCGGATCTTGTTGACGATGACGTGGCCCAGTGTGTCGAAGTCCGCCGCCTCGAGCTTGGCGATGAGGTCGTACTCACCGAACAGCGGGTGCAGTTCGACGATCTCGCTCACCTTGAGCAGGGTGTTGTAGACCTCATGCTCCTTCCCGGGGGCGGCGCTGATGAGGACGAATCCGACGGCCATGGTCGAGTCTGGACCGGCCCTGGTCCGTTTAAGGCTTGATGGCCGGCGTATATAGGCCGCCGCCCGGTGGAGCGCGCGTGTACGGGGCCCTCAAGAGCCTCCTGTTCCAGATGGACCCGGAGCGGGCGCACCATCTGGCCCTGCGGTTCCTGAAAGGGGCCCAGGCCTCCGCCTCGCTGCGCGCCGCGCTGCGCCCGCCCGCTCCGTCGCCTCGTCTGGCCACGCGGTTCCTCGACATGGACGTCGCGGCCCCGCTCGGGATGGCGGCCGGCTTCGACAAAGGCGCCGAGGCCTACAACGCATTGCTCGCGCTCGGCTTCGGCCACGTCGAGGTCGGCACGGTCACCCCCAAGCCCCAACCCGGCAACGAGGGCCTGCGGGTCCAGCGCTGGCCCGACCACCAGGCGCTCGTCAACCGCATGGGGTTCCCCGGCCGTGGCATGGAGGCCGCCGCCCGCAACCTCGCCAAGCGCCCCCCGCTTGGACTCGTGGGGGGCAACATCGGCCCCAACAAGACGACGCCCGCCGAGAAGGTGCACGAGGACCTGCGCGCCGCTGCCGGGGCCCTCGCCCCGCACGTCCGGTTCCTCACCATCAACGTCTCGAGCCCCAACACGCCGGGCCTGCGGGCACTGCAAGCCCCCGAGGCCGTTTCGCTCCTGGTGCGCGCCACGCAGGAGGCGGCCGACGCCGTCGGCCACCCGCGCCCGGTCCTTCTCAAACTCCATCCTGACTCCCCCGACGCCGACCTGGTCGCCGTCGCGCGCGCCTCCGTGGACGCGGGTGTAGCGGCCATCATCGCCACCAACACCACGCGCGCCCGCCCGCCCGGCACGGAGACCGCCATCGAAGGCGGCC
This sequence comes from Thermoplasmata archaeon, assembly GCA_023269235.1. GTDB lineage: Archaea > Thermoplasmatota > E2 > JACPAO01 > JAHFTW01 > JAHFTW01. The sequence continues at coordinate 150,715 of JAHFTW010000001.1, read as the reverse complement.
TCTCGGGCGCGCCACTGCTTGCCCGCTCCCGGCAGGCCATCGCAGCCCTCCACCACGGGCTCGGCCGCGACGTTCCCATCATCGGCGTGGGCGGCATCCTCACCGGCGCCGACGCGTTCGGGCATGTCCGCGCCGGCGCGAGCCTCGTGCAAGCCTACACCGGATTCATCTACCGCGGGCCCCGCATGGCGCACCTCGTCCACCAAGAACTGGTCGCGGCCCTGGACGCGGCCGGCGTGGACCGGCTCGCCGACGCGGTCGGCACCGCACCCGTTTCCTCGCCTTGAAGAGCGGGGCCGGGCTCGACGCGGCGTGGCCCTGCGGCGCCCCGCGCCCCATCTCGTCCCTCTCGTGCAGGAGGCGCACGCCCTCCTCTTCGGGCGACCGGCCACGCCGCCACCGACCGTCCTGCTCTATCCCTACGTCGAGGGCCGCTCGACCGTGCGCCAGGAGGGCGGCCGCGCCGTCTTCAACCTGAACGCCGCCTTCGCCGACGCCCCAGAGGACGCCGTGCGCGGGATAGCCGGCATCCTGCTCGCGCGCCTCCACCGCGTCCGCGAGGAGGCGATCCCGGAGGCCTGGCGCAAGGCGAGCCGCGCGTTCCTCGCCGAGCGGCCTGCCTCCGCCACCGGCCGCAAGCACATCGAGCCCGTCGGGGCCCACCGCAGCCTGCTCGAATCCTACCTCCGCGTCAGCCTCGACATGGACCTCGCGCTGCCGCAGGTGCCGCGCCTGTCGTGGAGCCGCACCGTCGCAGGCCACCGCTTCGGCCACTGGGACGCCGACCACAATGTGGTGGTCCTGAGCCAGATCCTCGACGACGCGGACGTCCCCGAGTTCGTGCTCGACTACGTCCTCTATCATGAGCTGCTCCACATCGTGCACCCTGTGCGCATGGGGTCGGGCTCGCGCCGCATCGTGCACTCGGCCGCGTTCCGGCGCGACGAGCGCCGCTACCCGCGCTGGCGCGAAGGCGAGGAATGGATCCACAAGCTGGCGCGCCGACACCGCCGCGAACGGCGCTGACGGAATCCTGGTCTCGCGAGGGCCCGGTTGGGGGCCCTACTGGAACTGGGCGCTCGCGACGGGCTCGCGCTCGACGAGGCGGACGTCGCTCAGGTTACCGCGCGCCTGGATGCGGCGGCCGTAGTGCGTCAGCACGGTGCCCGTCACCATCAGCAGGATGGCGACGATGGAGAGCAGGATGAGGCTCTTGACGATGGCCGTGCGCTGGATGGCGCCCTGCGCGTCGTACCACTGCTCCGGGTAGATGACCGCGAAGGTGATCATCAGGATGAGGCCGAGGATGGAGCCGATGCAGGCGGTCAGGAAACCAAACGTGCCGAGGCGGCTCGTCGTGTTGGTGAGCTCGAGCGCCAGCTTCTGCTGGACGTCCACCTGGCCACGCTTGGCGATGTTCGCCTCGATGTCGAGGATGAGCGCGTCCTCGGTGGGGAGGCCGTAGGGGTCGGGCTCCTCGTAGACGACGAGGAAGTCCCGCTGGCCGTCCGGCTTCGCGGCCGCCTTCGGCTTTGCGCGCGGGACGTTCTGGGGCTTGGGGCGGTCCTTGACGGCGCGGGCCGCGGGGGCGCGCTTGGCAGAGCCCGTCTTGGCGACCTTCTTGGCCGCCATTAGGCCTCCACCTCCACTTCTTTCGTCGTGAACTGGTCGAGGTGGCCGGAGCCGAGCACGGTGCGGCCGTAGAAGAACGCGGACGTGCCGAAGAACAGCAGCACGATGCCGCCGCCGAGGAACAGGACGACGCGCTCGATGAGGGCGCGCGAGGCGCCCCAGCGGTCGCTCGCGATGCTCGCGTACCAGTCCTGCGGGTAGCCCAGCGTGAACAGCACGGAGCCGATGAGGACGCAGAGCACGCCGACGGCGATGGCGACGAGGCCGGCGACGCCGAGTCCCTTCATGTGGGTGTCCACGCCCACGTCAATCTCGGAGTTGAGGTCCATGCGGTCCTCGTAGCGGACCGGCTGCATCTCGGACTCCAGGCGGACGCGGATGCGGTTGTCGTCGTCCATCTAGCTCACCTTCTTCTCGATGTCAATGGGCATGGTGGCGAGGACGTGGCGGCCTTCGCGCTCCATCTTGCGCTGGGCGGCGTCGCGGTCGGCGGCGCGCACGCGCACGATGCGGACGCGCTTGCGGCCGGCGACGGCGGAGTCCACCGTGGGGTTGGCGGACTCGATGGGGCTCGCGTCGGGCTCGGTCTCCTGGCGGCGCAGGAAGGGGCGGCCGGTCTCGGGGTTGACGGCGACCTCGTAGCCTTCAGGGACCTCGGCGGGGACGGCCTCGTCGGGCGCCTCGCGGCTGAAGAAGAAGATGCGCTGGGCTTCCTGGCCCTCGCCCTCGTCCTTGCTGTAGAGCTGCCAGCCGTCCTGCTCGAATCCCTCGGCAGGGGCGGCCGGGGCCTCCGCCCAGGACTCCTCGAGAGGCGCGATGGCCTGCAGGGCGGGCTTGCCCTCCTCGTCCCACACGACCTCGTGGCCGTCGGGGACCGGGGCGGGCGCATGGTTGCGCGGCGCCTTGTCCTCGCTGCGGGCGAAGCGGTGCGTCTTGAGCGGGTCCTGGTTCTTCGACTTGGTGGACTTGTAGAGGCGCCAGCCATCCTGCTCCCAGCCGGGGAAGCCGGCGGGCGCGAGCGCTTGCAGGCTGGGCTCGCCGGTCGCAGGGTCGAAGACGACCTCGTGGCCGTCCGGGACGCCGGCGGGGACCATGCCCTCGGGGGCCGGTGAATCGTAGCGGGCGAAGGCGTGCTCGGCGAGTGGGTCCTCGCCGGTGGCGTCGGCTTTCCTGTAGAGGCGCCAGCCATCCTGCTCCCAGCCCTCGAAGGGGGCCTGCGAGGGAGCGCCGTCGTTCCACGCCGGGGTCTCCTGGTAGACGTAGCTCTCCTCCACCGCAGAAGGGGCCTCGGTAAACTCCAGGGTCTCGCCCTGGATTTGGCCGAACTCGAGGTTCTTGGGGCGGACGAGGCGGTACTCACGCAGGCCGGGGCCGGTGTACTCGACCTCGATGTCGCGGGCAGCGCGGCGGTCAGCCGCCTCGGTGGCGCGGGTGGCGTGCGGGGGCGCGGCGGGCCCGCCGCGAGAGAGAGGCTTGCCGGCCAGGTAGTCAGCAATCTGGGCGTCCGTGTAGCCCAGCCTACGCAGCATGCTAGTGACGTACGGCCGGTCGGCGGCGTCGCCAGCCACGGCGCGGGTGTCCAAGCTCGTGCGGGCTGCGTCTGCGCCTGCCATGTGAGGCTTCCAAGACCGCCCTCCTTCAAAAGCGCTCTTCTGTCGTCGCGCATGCTGCTCGCCCGGTCCGGCGTCCCTGGAGCGTTTTATAGCCGTCGGCCGTCGGCCGCCCGTCCATGATTTCGTTCGGGCCTGCGGGCATTCCGCTGTCGTGCAAGGGCCGCACCGTGCGCGACGGCATCATCTACACGCGCAACCTGGAGCTGGACGCCATGGAGGTCCAGTTCGTGCGCGGCATCCGCATGGACGAGGAAGAGGCCGCGAAGGTGCGCCAGACCGCCGAGGAGGCGGGCATCGAGCTGCACGTCAAGGCGCCCTACTACCTCAACCTGGCCGGCGACGAGGCCAACGTCGAGATGTCGAAGAACAAGATCCTCGCGGCCGGCCACCTCGCCCACATCATGGGCGCGCAGACCCTCGTCTTCCACCCTGGCTTCTATGGCGAACTGTCGAAGGAGGAGACGATGAACCGCGTCGTCAAGAACCTCCGCGACATCCGCGACACCTTCGTGTCGGAGGGCTGGACCCCCCGCCTCGGCATGGAGATCATGGGCAAGCGCAACGTCTTCGGGAGCCTCGAGGAGGTGCTCGAGGTGTGCCAGAAGGTCAAGGGCATCCTCCCCGTGCTGGACTTCGCGCACATCCACGCGCGCGGCAACGGCATCCTGCAGAACCCGGAGGACTTCACGGCCGTCTTCGAGAAGCTGGCGCCGCTCAAGCTCGATCACGTCCTCATCCACTTCACCGGCATCCACTACGAGAACGGCAACGCGCGCTACCGCCTGCCCATCAAGAAGGGCGACCTGAAGTTCGAGCCGCTGTGCGACGTCCTCCTGGACGCCAACCTCTCGGCCACCATCATCTCCACGAGCCCCATCCTTGAGCACGACGCGATGTACATGAACATCGTCTTCGACCGTGTCAAGGAGCGCCGCGATGCCCGCGTCGCCCGCGAGCTCAAGGACGCCGTCGAGGCCGAGGAGAAGGCCAAGAAGGAGGCCGACCGCAAGTCCGAGCAGGACCGTGTGCGCGGCGAGAAGGAGGCCGAGGCGGCCCGCATGAAGGCGCAGAAGGAGGCCGAGAAGCTGGCCCGCGAGGAGGCCAAGCGGCGCGAGAAGGAGGAAGAAGAGGCGCGCAAGGCGGCGATGCCCGACTGCGAGGCCCTCACCAAGTCCGGCGAGCGCTGCAAGAAGAAGGTGGACGGCAAGGGCAAGTACTGCATCCAGCACAAGGGCTGGCGCGGCGAGACCATTTGGGACCTGCCCGAGAACCAGAAGCCGAAGGTCCAGCAGAGCTCCGACAAGGTGCGCCGCCAGGTCCAGGTGGACGACTACAAGCTGTGGAAGAACGCCGAGGGCAAGTACGTCTTCCTCAAGGAGAAGAAGGAAGGCTGCAGCCCCATCTTCAAGGTCCCCGACGGCAAGGGCGTGCGCTACGACAAGCAGAAGCGCCCGACCCTGAAGGACGAGGCGTAGGACCCCCATGGACCTGGACGAGCCGCTGGAGTTCATCCTCGGCGCCGCCCGCAAGGCCGTCCACGTCCCCGACACCACCCTTGAGGCGTTCCTGAAGGCGCTCCAGCCCGCCCGCCGCGTCTTCCTGTACGGCCGCGGCCGCTCCGGCTTCGTCGCGCGCGCCTTCGCGGTGCGGCTCATCCACCTCGGCTACCAGACCTACGTCGTGGGCGAGACCATCACGGCGCCCGTCAAGCGCGACGACGTCGTCATCCTCGTCTCGGGCTCCGGCAGCACGTACCCCGTCGTCATGACGGCCGAGCTGGGCCGCCGCCAGGGCGCCACCGTCGTCGCCATCACCGCGCAGCCCGACTCGGAGGTCGCCCGCCTTGCCCATGTCGTCGTCCCCCTCGTCCCCCCGGAAGGCAACGGCAGCCGCGCCAAGCTCGCCCCGCTCGGCACCCTGTTCGAGACCAGCGCGTGGCTCTTCTTCGACGCCGTCGTCGCGATGCTCATGGCGCGCCTCGGGGAGACGGAGCCCAGCATGCGCAAGCGGCACGCCACCCTCGAGTAGCGCGACCCGACGGACCCGCTACGCACGGAGCGCGTCCAGCGCCTTCACGAACTTCTCAAGGTGCGCCGCTGGTGTGTCGTGGTGGGGCGAGACGCGGAGGGCGTCCCCGCGGGCATCCACCGTGACGCCGCGGCGTGCCAGCCGCGCGACATCGCGGGCCGCGTCGCGGCGCGGCACCATCACGATGCCGCTGCGGCGCGCCGGGTCCGCGGGCTGGCGGACCGCGTGCCCGGCATCTTCGAGCCGCTCCACCAGCTCGCGCCGCGTCGCCTGGATGCGCCGACTCACACGCGCAGGTCCAAGCTCCAGTAGCTCGCGCGTCGCCTCCGTGGCCGTCGCCAGGCTGGGCAGGTTGACCTCGCCGCACTCGAAGCGCCGCGCGTCGGGCCAGTAGCGGAAGCGGCCGGGCTCGAAGTCGAACATGCCCTGGTTGGCCCACCACCCAGAATGGGACGGCGCAAGGCCCCGCACGTGGCGGCGGTCCACGAACATCCAGGCGGAGCCGACGCCGCCGCGCAGCCATTTGAGCGAGCCGCCGACGGCGGCGTCCACGCCCAGTGCCTTGACGTCGAGCGGTAGCTGGCCGGTGCCCTGGTAATCGTCGAGGACCGCGAACGCGCCGGCCCGGCGTGCGTCGCGCGCGATGGTCGCGACGTCCTGCACGGCGCCCGTCCCGTAGAAGACCCGACTGGCGACGACGGCGCGCGTGGCCGGGCCCATTCGGGCTGCGTACCGTTCCGCCTCCACGCCGATGCCGTCGCGGCTCGATGCCCATCGCACACGCACGCCGGGCCGGGGCCCGAACGCGGCGAGGGCGGCCGGGAACTCCAGGTCGGCGAGGACGACCTCATTGCGCCCGGTGTCGCCGGCGCCTCGCCGCGTGGCAAGGGCGCTCGCAAGCGAGCCGAGCCCGGCGCCGACCGAGGGCAGCCACGCGAGCTCGTCCGGGCGGCAGCCGACCAGGCGGGCAGTGAGCTTGCGCCACTCGTCGAGGCGGTCGAGCCACGTCTCTGTCCATCCTGCGGCGCCCATCGTGGCCCACTCGCCGAGGTAGTCGCGTAGGGCCTGGCGGACGCGCGGCGTGGGAAGGCCCATGCTGCAGTGGTTGAGATAGACCGCCTGCGTCATGGCAAGCCCTCCAAGTGGGTGCGCAAGGCCGCGTTGAAGGCCTCCGGCCGGTCGAGGTTGCTGAGATGGCCGGCGCCCGGGATGCGGACGAGCCGCGCTCCCGGGATGGCGGCGGCCGTCGCCTGGCTCAGCGCCAGTGGCGTGACGACATCCTCCTCGCCGACAAGGACGGTCGTCGGGGCGCGGACGCGACGGGCCTGGGTGCGCACGTCGGCGAGCCAGACGATGCGGCTGGCGGCGCGGTACGCGTCGGGTGGAAGGTTCGCCATGGTGTCCCGCACGCGGCCCACCATCTCGGCGGGTGCCCCGGGCGCAAGCACGCGCGGGGCGCGGGATGCTGCGAGGCCCGCCATGCCGGACTGCTCTAGCGTCTCGGATGCGGAGGCGAGGATGGTGGCGCCCTGGGGATGCTGCAGGAACCCGTCCGCGAGCACGAGGCTGAGGATGCGCTTCGGGGTTGCCTCGTGCATGTGCAGCGCCGCGACGGCGCCGAGACTGAGACCCACCACGTGGACGTTGTCGGCCCCCGCCTGGTCGACGGCTTGCCAGAGGCGGTCCGCGAGCGCGGGGCCGTCGGTCGGCGCGGGCCCCGTTCCTGGAAGATAGCCTGGAAAGGGGATGGCGAGGCCTCGGCGCGGCGCCACGGCGGCGACCTGCGCTTCCCAGACCTGGGGCGTCGAGCCGACGCCGTGGAGGAACACGACGGGGGATGCGGTCATGCGCCGCCTCCGTGCAGGGCACGCACCAGGCGCCCCACGGCCTCGGGGCCTTCGGGGGCGCGCTCGACCAGGGCCGAGCCGACGATGGCCCCGTCCGCGCCTGCCCGGTGAAGGCGGCGCACGTCGTCCGCGCCGCGCACGCCGAACCCTGCCAGCAGGGGGACGTCGCCGCAGGCCGCGCGCGTGCTGCGCACGGTCGCCTCGGCCGTGGCCGGCAACCCGGCCTGGCCGGTGAGGCCGACGTTGGCCGTGAGGTAGAGGAAGCCGGTGGCCTGGGAAGCGGCCGCGGCCACTCGGGATACGCCGGAGACAGGCGAGGCAAACGGCACCCAAGCCAGGCCGTTGTCGGCCAAGGCCGCGCGGATGCTGCCCGATTCCTCCATCGGGACATCGGGCAGGATGAGGGCGTCCGCGCCGGCCTCGGCGGCGCGCCGCGCAAAGCCCTCCCAGCCCGAGTGGTGGACCAGGTTCGCGTACGTCATCAGAGCGAGCGGAAGCTCTGCATGCTCGGCCCGAAGGTCCCGGACCCGGTCGAGGGCGTGCTGGACCGTCGCGCCCGCGTCGAGCGCCTGCCGGCTTGCGGCCTGGAGCACAGGGCCGTCCGCGGACGGGTCGCTGAACGGGACGCCCACTTCCACCAGGTCGGCCGAGGCGACGGCGCGCAGGAAGGCGGCGTCCGTTGCGGGCGACGGATAGCCGGCGGGCCAGTACGCGGCCAGGAAGGCGCGCCCGTCGGCGCGGGCCCGGAGGATTGCGTCGCGCAGCCGGGTCACGGGGTCGCCTCCAGCGTGGCGAGGTCCTTGTCGCCGCGGCCAGAAAGGGTGACGACGAGGTCCGCATCCTTGCCGAGGAGCGGGGCGAGCCGAATCGCTTCGGCAACGGCGTGGCTCGACTCGAGCGCCGCGAGGATGCCCTCGGCGCGCGCCAGCGTCCGGCAGGCGGCGACCGCCTCGCGGTCCGTGGCGGAGGCGAAGCGGAGTCGGCCGCGGTCCCGCAGCGCGGCGAGCTCGGGGCCGATGCCGGGGTAGTCGAGACCGGCGCTGATGCTGTGCGCCTCGACGACCTGGCCGTCGCCGTCCTGCAGCAGGAGGCTGCGCGCGCCGTGCAGGATGCCTGGGCTCCCGCGCGCGGCGGTCGCGGCGTGGTGCCCCGAGTCCAGCCCATGCCCTGCCGCCTCGACGCCGACCAAGGCGACCGGATCGTCCAGGAAGGCGCTGAAGGACCCGATGGCGTTGCTGCCGCCGCCCACGCAGGCGACGACGGCGTCGGGGAAGGGGCGGCCCGCGCGGTCGGGGAACTGCGCGCGCGTCTCGGCGCCGATGACCGACTGGAACGTGCGGACCATCCACGGGAACGGGTGCGGCCCCACGACGGAGCCGATGAGGTAGTAGGTGTCGTCCGGGTGCGCGGCCCAGTCGCGCAGCGCCGCGTTGACGGCGTCCTTGAGAGTGGCGCTGCCTTGCTCGACCGGGTGGAGCGTGGCCCCGAAGAGACGCATGCGCTGCGCATTGGGCGCCTGCCGCGCCACGTCCTTCGCGCCCATGTAGACCTCGACCGGGAGGCCGAGGACAGCGCCCGCCATCGCTGCGGCGACCCCGTGCTGACCGGCGCCTGTCTCGGCAATGATGCGCTTGGCGCCCATCCGCTTGGCGAGCAGCGCCTGGCCCATGACGTTGTTGAACTTGTGCGCGCCGCCGTGCACGAGATCCTCGCGCTTGAGCCAGATGCGCGCCCCGCCGGCGTGGCCGGTGAGGCGGCGCGCGAGCGTGAGCGGCGTCGGGCGGCCGCCGTAGTGCTGGTTCAACTCCGCGAGTTCGGCCCCGAAGGCGGGGTCGGCGCGCGCGGAGCGGAACGCCGCCTCGACGCGCTGGAGGGCCGGCACCAGCGTCTCGCCGACCCATCGGCCGCCGTACGCGTCGAAGTAGCCGGCGGCGTCCGGGTCGCTCATGCGGCACCCTGCACGGCGGCGATGAACGCCCGCACGCGCGCCCGGTCCTTGCGGCCCGGCGACGTCTCGAGGCGGCTGGAGGCGTCGGCCCCGGCGGCGCCGCTTGCGGCCAGCGCGGCGGGGGCGTTGTCGGCGTCGAGGCCGCCGGCGACGAACGCCAGAAGGCCGCGCCGTCCTGCGAGGGAGCGGCCATCGAGCCTCCAGTCATGGGCCTCGCCTGAGCCTCCCGCGCCTGAGTCCAGGACGACGCCCTCCGCGTCGGCGGCGATGGCCTCGCCCGGCTGGGTGGCGAAGAAGACCGTGAACCCTGCTTTGTTCAACGACGCGGCGGCGGCCTTGGCAGGACCATGCAACTGGACCAGCGTCGGCTTGGCCTGCCGGGCCGCGGCGAGGATGCGTGCAGGGTCCGGGACGTCGGTGACGAGGACGGGGGCGAGGCCGACGTCGCGCGCTTGCTCCATCAGGGCGGGGAGGTCGGCCGGCGCCGCGGCGCGCGGCGAGCCGTCAGAGAGGATGAATCCTGCCAGGTCGGCGCCGGAGGCGCAGACGACACCGTCGGCGTCGCGCAGGCCGCACACCTTCGCGAGCGGGCGGCGCAGGGCGCGCACCGCAAGACGGGGGACGGGGCTTCGCAAGACGCTCGTGCCGACGAGGATGGCCGTGGCCCCGTGAGCGGCCGCCTCCGCGACGTCGCGGCGGTCGCGCACGCCGGAGAGGAGCAGCGTCGGGCCATGGTCGGCCGCCACTCGGACGGCAGCCAGGGCCTCGGCGCGGTCCACCTGGAACGTCGCAAGGTCGCGGGCATTGACGCCGACCAGGTCGGCGCGGGCGCCGCGGACCGCCTCGGTCTCCCGCAGGCCGTGCGTCTCCAGCAGCACCTCGAGCCCGCGGTCGTGCGCGGCCCGGACCAAGATGGCGCGCCGGTCGGCCCCCAGCACGCGCTCGATGAGCAGGACGGCGGCGGCCCCGGCCGTGCGGGCGGCGTCGAGCTGGCGCTCGTCCACGAGGATGTCCTTCATCAGGGTCGGGACGCCGGCCTTGGCCAGTGCGGCGAGGGTCGCGAGGGAGCCGCCGAAGAAGTCGGGGTCGGTGAGCACGCTCAAGGCATCCGCGCCCCCCGCCACGACCTCGCTCGCGAAGTCGAGGGGCGCCATCCGCAGAAGAGGCCCTTCGCTCGGGGAACGTGGCTTGACCTCCGCGACGAGTCCGGGCCGACGCGCCGTGACGGCGGCCACCAGACTGCCGGTGGGGCGACCCTCCGGGGCCGCGTCGTACCCCCCGGTGGCGACGCGGCGACGGGCGGCGGCGACCAGCCCATCGAGGAGCCCCGTAGGGGCCTGAAGGGGCAGGAGTTCACGCCCCGCGCGTGGCGGCGACGTAGGCGTCGAAGAGCGCCCGCGGTCGTCCGGAGTCCATCGCGGCGCGCGCGTCCCGCACGCCGTCGGCGAGGGTGGCGCTGCGGCCTGCAAGGTGGAGGGCGAAGGCGGCGTTGAAGGCCACCATGTCGCTGCGCGGCCCGGCGCGGCCGTCGAGGACCGCGCGGGCCAGCGCGGGCGCCTCGTCCTTGCCGACGGGCGCGAGAGCGTCAGGGTGGCAGGGCGCGATCCCGACCTCCTCGGGGGTCACGACGCGCGGCGGGCCGACCTTCCCCTGGTGGACGCGGAGGGTGTGGACAAGGCCGGCGGGCGAGGCGTCGTCGAACCCGGGCTCGCCGTGCAGGACGTAGGCCTCGTCGCATCCGAGCCGGACGAGGGCGTCGGCCATCGGCCGCAGGAGGCGCGGCTCCGCGACGCCCAGGACCTGGTGCGTCGGCGCGGCGGGGTTGCACAGCGGGCCAAGCAGGTTGAAGACGGTCCGGACGCCGAGGGCCTTGCGCACGTCGGCGGCATGGCGGAGCGACGGATGGTGGGTCGGGGCATGGAGCACGACGATGCCGAGCCTCGCGAGGAGGGCCCCGGCCTGCGCCGGGTCCAGGTCGAGGCGGGCGCCCGCGGACTCCAGGAGGTCGGAGCTGCCGCTCGGGCGCGTCACGCTGCGGTTGCCATGCTTGGCGACCGGCACGCCGCACGCCGCGACGACGAAGGCGGTGGAGGTGCTGGCGTTGAACGTCTTCAGCCGCGCGGCGCCCGTGCCGCACGTGTCGAGCAGGAGGCCGGGGGCGCGCTCGACCGGGCGGGCGTGGCGGCGGAGGCTCAAGGCCATGCCGGCGAGGCCGTCCGCCTGGGGGGGACGGGCGCGCAAGGCCGTGATGAACGCGGCGAGCCGTTCTGGCCCGAGGGCGCCGTCCAGGATGTCGTCCATGAGGCGCTCGGCGTCGGTCTCGCGCAGCGGCTGGTCGTCCAGGAGGCGGTCGAGAAGGACGGAGAACGGCGTCTTGCCGTTCGTTCCTGGATGGAGCGAGGCGGGGCGCGAGGGCTGGAGGGTCGGGTTCACGTTCACACGGCGAAGCTCATTGAAGTTCTCTATTAGCCATTACTGCTCTCAATTGTTCCTTTTTGCCTTCATGGGGATTTGACTTCCGGCCTGGGCAGGCCAATACCACACGCCCGGCGGGCCCGCGGCCCAGGACCCGACCCGAACCCTCAAGCCCGACCGCCAGTCTTGCGCGCCGTGAGCGCCTCCACCTCGTCGTCCCGCCTCCCGCGCACGGTCCTCCCCGTCCGCTACGACCTCCACCTCACGGCCGACCCCGCGAAGCCGGAGTACAGCGCCACGTTGCGCCTCGCCGCCACCGCGTCCAAGGCGTTCACCGAACTGCGCCTGCACGCCAAGGGATTGCGCATCAAAGAGGCCGCGCTCGTCCAGGGCAAGACGCGCCAGACCGCGAAAGTCAGCTCCAAGGCGGCCGACGAGCAGGTGGTGCTCCGCGTGCCCCGCAAGGTCGCCGCCGGCAAGCTCACCGTCGAGGTCGTGTACACGGGCACCGTCAGCAACGGCATGGCGGGCCTCTACCTCTCCAAGGACGGCCCCGACTCCTGTCTCGTGACGCAGTGCGAGGCCACCGACGCGCGCAGCTTCGTGCCCTGCTTCGACGAGCCCGACTTCAAGTCCTCGTGGGCATGGACCGTCACCGCCCCGAAGGATGCCACCGTCCTCACGAACGGCGCGCAGACCAGCCGCAAGGTCGCCGGCCCGCTCGCCACGACCACGTTCAAGCCGACGCCGCCGATGGCAAGCTACCTTGCCGCCGTCGTGGTGGGCGACTTCGCGGCCCTGCCGGCGAAGACCGTGAACGGCGTCCCGTTCCGCGTCTGGGCCCTCGGCGGCCGCGAGGCCCTGGGTCGTCACGCCCGCGACTTCGCCGCCGAGCTTCTGCCCTGGTTCGAGAAGGCCTACGGCCAGAAGTACGCCTTCGGGAAGTACGACCAGGTCGCAGTCCCCAGTTTCGCCTTCGGCGCCATGGAGAACGCAGGCCTCGTCACCTTCCGCCCCAGCCTCCTCCTGGTGGACCCCGCCGCCTCGTCGTGGGACGACCGCCGCGACGTCGCCCTCGTCGTCGCGCACGAGTTCGCGCACATGTGGTTCGGCGACCTGGTCACGATGGCCTGGTGGGACGACTTGTGGCTCAACGAGGCCTTCGCGGAGTGGATGGCGCACCGCGCCGTGGACGCGCTCGCCCCGGACCTCGACGTCTGGACCCGCTTCCGCCAGCGCGCCGGCTCCGCGATGGGCACCGACGCGCTCGCCAAGACGCACGCCATCTACACGCCCGTCCAGAGCCCCGCCGAAGCGTCCGAGCTCTTCGATGCCATCACGTACGGCAAGGGCTCCGCGGTGCTCCGCATGCTCCACGCCTATCTCGGCGACGACACGTTCCGCGCCGGACTTCGCTCTTACATGGGTGAGTTCAGGCTCGGCAACGCGAAGGGGTCCGACCTGTGGCGCCACCTCGGCCAGGCCTCCGGCCAGGACGTCTCCGGCATCATGCAGGACTGGATCACGCAGCCCGGCCACCCCGTCGTCTCCGCCGCCTGGGAGCGCGGCGCCCTGACGCTGCGCCAGGAACGCGCCCGTTCCAGCCCGCTCGCCCCCGCCGAGAAGACCCTGTGGCGCATCCCGCTCGTCATCCGCTACGAGGACGCGGCCGGCGTGCACGAGCACCGCCACCTACTCGCTGCCGCCGAAGAGCGCGTCGCCCTCCCCGTCGAGGGGACCCTGAAGTGGCTGTGGCCCAACGCCGGCGACGTCGGCTTCCTGCGATCCGCCATCGCAGCCCCGCTGCGCCCCGGCCTCGCCCAAGCCGCCGCCACGCTGCCGCCCGCCGAGCGCGTGGCGCTCCTGCGCGACGCGGGCGCCCAGCTGCGCGCCGGCCAGATGACGCCCGAGAACTACCTCGCCTGGATGCGCTCGCTCCTCGACCCCGAGGCGCCCTACGAAGTGCTCCAGCACCAGGTCGGGCTCCTGCGCGAGTTCGAGCGCATCCTCGAGACCCGCGCGCCCGCCGCCCTGCCGCGCTACCGCGCCTTCGTCGCCCGCGTCCTCGGCCCCGGCCTGCGCGCCGTCGGCACGAAGCCCGCGCCCAAGGACACGCCGCAGAAACGCCTGCAGCGCGCCGCCCTCCTGCGCGCCGTCGCCGGCATCGGCCGCGACCCCAGCGCCATCGCCGCGGCCCGCGCCGTCGCGGCCGCCGAGCGCAAGGCCCCCGCCAAGGTGGACGCCAACCTCTCCGGCGTCGCTGTCGGCATCGAGGCCATCCTGGGTGACGCCGCGACCTTGGAGACCCACCTCGCCACCTTCCTTGCGCGCCGCGAGAAGAAGGCGAGCCCGCAGGACACCGAGCGGTACCTGTACGTCCTAGGCGGCTTCCGGGCCCCGGAGCAGGTCGCCCGCGTCCTAGGCCTGTGCAAGGACGGCACCATCGCCCCGCAAGCCGTCGGACCCATCCTGCGCGGCATGCTCGTCGAGCCGCACGCCCAGGCCGCCGCCTGGGACTTCGTCAAGACCAACTGGGCCTTCGTGAAAGAGCGCCTCGGGGAAGCCTGGATCGCCAACCTCGTGGAAGCGTCCGGCGAATTGCCCAGCCCGCTCTTGCAGGACATGGTCTCCTTCTGGAGCTCCCGGCTCGAGGGCACGGCATCGCAGGCGTTCGCGCGCGGCGAGGAGCGCATCCGCGAGCGCGCGGAGTTCCTTGACCGCTTCGCGCCCGCGCTGGCTGCGTGGGTGCAGGCGGCCTGAGCGCGCCGTCTCTTACTTCGCCTTCTGCTTCTCTTCCAGCACCGCGTGGGCGGCCGCGAGGCGGGCAATGGGCAGGCGGTAGGGGCTGCAGCTGACGTAGTCGAGCCCGGTGCGGTGGCAGAACTTGACGGATTCGGCGTCGCCGCCATGTTCGCCACAAATGCCGACTTTCAGGTCTTTGCGGGTGGCGCGGCCCTTCTGCGTGCCCATCTGGACAAGCTGGCCGACTCCGGCCTGGTCGAGGGTGGCGAAGGGGTCCGCCGGGATGAGCTTGGACTCCATGTAGGGGCCGAGGAAGCTGGCGGCGTCGTCGCGGCTGATGCCGAGCGTCGTCTGCGTCAGGTCGTTCGTGCCGAAGGAGAAGAACTCGGCGTGCTTGGCGATCTCGTCGGCGGTGAGCGCGGCGCGGGGCAGCTCGATCATCGTGCCGACGAGGTAGGCGACCTTCGTGCCGGACTCCTTGAAGACCTGCTCGGCGACCTTGCGCACGACGGCTTCCTGGTGGACGAACTCCGAGGCGTGGCCCACGATGGGGATCATGATCTCGGGGTGGACGTCCACGCCGTCGCGCTTGACGCGCACCGCGGCCTCGAGGATAGCACGGGCCTGCATCTCGGTGATCTCCGGGTAGGTGATGCCGAGGCGGCAGCCGCGGTGGCCGAGCATGGGGTTGCTCTCGCGCAGCGCGGCGATGCGCTCCTGGAGCTCGTTGAGGCCGATGCCCATGAGGAGCGCCATCTGGCGCTGCTCCTTCTCCTCGTGCGGAAGGAACTCGTGGAGCGGCGGGTCGAGCATGCGGATGGTGACCGGCTTGCTGCCCATGGCGCGGAAGATGCCTTCGAAGTCGGCGCGCTGCAGCGGCAGGAGGTCCTTCAGGGCTTCGCGGCGCTCGGCCTCGTTCTCGGCAAGGATCATCTCGCGCATGTGCTCGATCTTGCCCGGCCCGAAGAACATGTGCTCCGTGCGCGTCAGGCCGATGCCCTCGGCGCCGAACGCGATGGCGGTGTCGGCTTGATCGGGCTGGTCGGCGTTGGCGCGCACCTTCATGCGGCGCACCTTGTCCGCCATCCGGAGCAGCCGATCGAAGAGCTGGTAGGTGGGCGCCATGCTGGGGTGCATGCGCTTCTCGACAAGGACCTGCACGACCTCGCTGGGGAGCGTCGTCATCTTGCCGAGGATGACCTCGCCAGTGAAGCCGTCAATGCTGATCCAGTCGCCCTCGCGCACGAGGTGGTCGCCGACGGCGAAGGCGTGCGCCTTGCCGTCGATGCGGAGGCTGCTGCAGCCGGCGACGCAGACCTTGCCCATCTGGCGCGCGACGAGCGCGGCGTGGCTGGTCATGCCGCCGCGCGCGGTCAGGAAGCCCTCGCTGGCGTGCATGCCGTGGATGTCCTCGGGGCTCGTCTCGTCGCGCACGAGGACGACCTGCTCGCCCTTTCGGTGCCACTCCACGGCGTCGTCGGCGGTGAAGACGACGCGTCCGGTCGCGGCGCCAGGGCCTGCGTTGAGGCCCTTCGCGAGCAGTTTGCCGTTCTTGAGGGCGGCCGCTTTCTCCTTCGAGTCGAAGATGGGCCTGAGGAGTTGGTTGAGGTTGTCGGGGCTGACGCGCAGGAGGGCCTCCGACTCCGAGATGAGCTTCTCGTCCAGCATCTCGAGGGCGATGCGGACCGCGGCGAAGCCGGTGCGCTTGCCGACGCGTGTCTGCAGCATGTACAGCTTGCCGCGCATGATGGTGAACTCGATGTCCTGCATGTCGCGGAAGTGCGTCTCGAGCTGCTTGGCGACGGCGACGAGCTGCTTGTAGGCGGCGGGGATGATGTTGCCGAGTTTGGAGATGACTTGCGGAGTGCGGATGCCGGCGACGACGTCCTCCCCTTGCGCGTTCTGCAGGAACTCGCCGTAGAACACCTTCTCGCCTGTGCTCGGGTCGCGCGTGAAGGCGACGCCGGTGGCGCAGTCGTCGCCCATGTTGCCGAACACCATCATCTGCACGTTCACGGCGGTGCCCATGTCGTGCGGGATCTTGTTGAGGTCGCGGTACGTGATGGCGCGCTTGTTGTTCCAGCTCGCGAAGACCGCCTCGATGGCGAGGGCGAGCTGCGTGCGCGGGTCCTGCGTGAACGGCTTGCCCGTCTTCTCCTGGATGTAGGCCTTGTACTCCTGGCACAGGGCCTTGAGGTCCGCGGCGCCGATGGCGGTGTCCTGCGTGACGTTGAGGCGGGCCTTGAGCCGATTCAGGCGCTCCTCGAAGCCGTGGTGGGGCAGGCCGAGCACGACGTCGCCGAACATGGTGAGGAAGCGGCGGTAGGAGTCGTAGGCGAAGCGGGGGTTCTTGCTCGCCTTCGCGATGCCCTCGACGGTGGCGTCGTTGAGGCCGAGGTTGAGCACGGTGTCCATCATGCCGGGGAGGCTGACGGCGGCGCCCGAGCGGACGGAGACGAGGAGCGGATTGGCGGAGTCGCCGAGCTTGGCGCCGGCCTTCTTCTCAAGGGCGGCGAGCGCGGTCCAGACGTCCTCCTCGAGGCCGGCAGGGAACTGGCCGAGCTTCTGGTACTCGATGCAGGTGGCGGCCGTGATGGTGAAGCCCGGCGGGACCGGAAGGCCGATCCGGCTCATCTCGGCCAGGTTGGCGCCCTTGCCGCCAAGGATGGCGCGCATCGAGGCGTTTCCCTCCTCGAACGAGTAGACCCGCTGCGCGTTGCCTTTCTTCGCGGGTTTGGCAAGCACGGCCACGGCCTTGGCGCGGGCGGCCCGGGCCGGCTTCTTGGCGGGGGCCTTCTTGGTCACCTTGCGGGCCGGGCGGGCGGGGCTCACATGCGGCGGACCCCGGCCCCCCACAAAAAGGGTGGTCTGCCAGGAGGCTCGCCTTCCAGTGGAAGGTTGGGGAGCGCCGGCGGTGCCTTTTCAACCAATTCGCAACTATCCTTTTATCCAACATCCCACAAGGTGAACGTGATGCCTTTGGGTCGTCGTGCCTCCTTCGCCGCCGCCGCGGCCGTGGTGGCCACCCTCGCCTTGGCGAACGTCTCCGCGCTACCCGTGTACCGCCTGTACCTGCTCAAGGACGGCGCGGGCGGCCAGTTCGCGGACGGGAACCTTGACCGCTACGACCCGCTCCACCCCAACTTCCCCAACCTCACGAAGGCTCCCTCCGTGAAAGTCGTCTTCCCGGTCGCGTCGGGCGTCGTGCCCGTCCAGTTCCTCACCAGCGCAAACGAGACGCACCCGGAACGCATCAAGGGGCCGCTCATCATCGTCCCCTACCCCGGGCCCTCCGTCATCAAGAGCGGCAACCTGACTGTCACTCTCGTCGAGGTACCCGCCGGCTACGACCCCGTGGACACGACCTTCCTCCCGTTGCCGCTCCCCATCCCGCAGCCCATCCCCGACCCGGTCCTGCCGCCCCCGGCCGGCCCCGCCGCTCTGCGGGCGCTGGCGTCCGTCAGCATCGCCCTCGACGCGAACCTCAGCAACGCGCCCGACCCGACGCAATTCGTCCCGCCCG
Source organism: Thermoplasmata archaeon (assembly GCA_023269235.1). GTDB lineage: Archaea > Thermoplasmatota > E2 > JACPAO01 > JAHFTW01 > JAHFTW01. Next base: position 132,967 of record JAHFTW010000001.1, on the reverse strand, counting down.
GCTCCCCCGACCCGGCCGACCCGGCAGGCTATGCCACAGCAGTCGCGACGTACGAGGTGGCGCAGCTCTACCCGGTCATCCTCAAGGCCGCCAAGGCCTACATCGTGAACGTCGACCTGACGGTGAACGCGACCAGCCGGCTCGCTTTGGTCTTCACGCTCACGCAGGGGGACAGCCCGCTCCCGATCCCCGTCGGCGCCTTCGGGACCATCGAGTACGACTCCCTGTTCACGCTCTCCTACCTGTTCATCCCGTGGTACGAGAAGGACAAGCCCGGCTCCGTCCCGACGAAGACGCCGACGAAGAGCGGCGGCGTCACAGTCTCCCGGTCCCCGGGGGCTTCCGGCACGACGCCGTCCACCTCCATCGGCTATTCGGGCACCAGCAACGGATCGCCCGACGCGGGCCTCTTGCTGCTCCCGGCGCTCGGCGCGGTCGCGATGCTGCTGCGTCGCCGCCTGCACAAGTAGGCCTGGCGAAGGGCCGGCCTCAGACCGTGTGGCAGGCCAGTTCCGGCAGGTCCGCCAGCCCGACGCGCGCCTCGGCCGCCGCCACCAGGCTCGGCTTGCTCGTCGTGGCCGGGAAGCGCGGCCCCAGCAGGTCGCACAACTCAGGTCCCACCGACGTCTCGTAGGTGCCCCATTCCTTCGCGAGGCGCAGGATGTCGGCCTTGTCGAGCCCCAAGAGCGGGCGCACGAGCGGACGGCGCGCGGCGCCTTCGAGGGTCACGAGGTTGGGCAACGTCTGGCTGCTCACCTGCGCCAGGTTCTCGCCGGTGGCGATGGCGTCGGCGCCCACTTCGTCGGCGAGCGCGTCGGCGAGGCGGTAGAGCAGACGCTTCTGAAGGAGGAAATAGTACCGGTGCGCCTCCGCGTCGTGCGGGACGCGGCCAAGGTGCTCGCCGATCTTGGCGACCCAGAGCCGCTTGATGCCAAGCAGACGGCACAGCTCCTTGGCCTTCGTGACGGAGGCGTCATCGGTGACCGGCTCGAAGCTCGCGTGCAGCGCCTCGAGCTCGACGCCCTGGCGTAGCAGCATGCGGCCGGCCACTGGGGAATCGAAACCCCCGGACAACAGCAGGACCGCCTTCACGGGCGCGGCGACGCCTTCCTGATTTAAAGGTCGGGGACGTGGGCCGCGCGTGGCCCTCCTCCGGCCCTGCTCCACCTCCGCGGGGTTCACCGCCACGCCGGAGCCACCGCGCCGGACCGACATGGCGCGCCTCAAGAAGGGGCTCCTCGCCGCGGGCTTCGTGGTGGTCGTGGACGCCCGCATCATCCTCATCGTCAAGAAGGGCGCCGTGGAGTCGAGCCTCTACGACGACGGCAAGGCGCTCCTGAAGACGACCGACCGCGAGGCAGCCGAACGGGCTTACGCTGACCTGGAGCCGCACATCGCGGCCGCCGCGCTGCCCTAGGCACCTGCCCCGAAAGCCTCATGGGCGTCGCGGGCGATGGTGCCGCATGGCTGGATGGCCCCTCGTCATCGTGCTTGTCGGCCTCGCGTACGGCGCCCTCGCCCGGGGCAAGCAGGACAAAGGCAAACTGTTCCGCCAGGGCCTGATGATCGGCATCGCCTTCGGCGTCATCCTCGCGGTGCTTGCGGCGCTGACCGGCAGTCCGTTCCTCACCATCCTGGCCATCGCCGGCGCGGTCGGCATCGTCCTCGACGCCATCCTCATCTCGCTTCTCTTCATCCTGGGCGTCTGGCTCGGCGACCTCGTGACGGGCGCCAAAGGCAAGCCGCGCTGACCCGATGCTTCAGGTGTGCAGCCAGACGCCGCGCTCGGGCGACTCGACACGGACGAAGCCGAAGCGCTCGAGTTGGACGACCTTGCCCACCTCGGTGGTGACGGAAGGCTCGACGAGGCCGGTGATCTCCAAGAGGGGCGGGACCTCGAGCTCCGGCTTAGCGCCGGGCGCCAATGGCTCGTCCTCCGGTCCATCGTCGCCCGCCGCGGCGGCCTCCGCGTCAGTCTCGAAGTGCGGCTTGAGGACCGTGAACGGGAGAGCTAGTGACTTGGGGAGCCACTGCACGATGGCGAGCGAACGGTCCATCACGTCGTCGGTGAACTTGCCGTGCCCGCCGGCCTGCTCGATGTTGCCGAGGTCCTTGAGTCGCAGGCGCGGCGCGAGGTCGTCCTTGGCCACGACGAGGTGGGGTTCGGCCGTAAGCGTGCGGTGGCCCGCGTCGGGGCGGTTCGGGTTGCGCAGAGGCTTGGCGACTTTTCCGGCCACGCCATCGATGTGCAGCAGCTGCGGGTCGGGGACGAAGAAGAGGCGGTGGGCGCCGGGCTCGTTGGCCTTCGCGTCCTCGGCGTCGAGGTTCGTGAGGGAGACGGCGATGTCCTTCTCGGTGAGGCCGAGGTTGACCCAGAACGCGCGCACGGCACCGGCGGAGTACCCCCGGCGGCGCAGGGCGGCGAGGCAGGGCAGGCGCGGGTCGTCCCAGCCGGAGAACTTGCCGGCCTCGATGGCGCGGCGCATCATGCTGGTGCTGAACTTGCCGAACTCGTGCACCGAGACGCGGCCCCAGTAGAGCGTCTCCGGGTACGTCCAACCCATGTGCTTGTAGAGAAACGTCTGCTTGCGCGTTGAGTCCATCAGGTCCTTGCCGCGAATCACGTGCGTGACGCCCTGCAGGTGGTCCTCGATGGCCGACTGGAAATCGAGCAGCGGCCAGGCGTGGTGGCGGGGGATCTGGCCCAGCGTCTCGCGGGGATGGATGGCGTCCGTGGCGACGACGCGGAACGCCGTCCAGTCGCGCAGGCCCGGATGCGGATGCTGGATGTCGGTCTTGACGCGCAGCACGGCGGCGCCCTTTTTCGTGGTGCCGTTGCACATCCCGTCGAACCCTGCGAGGTTGTGCTCAATCGTCTGGTCGCGGTGCGGGCACGGCGTCTTGGCGTCCTTGAGGGCCTTGAAGGTCTCGGCGTCGCAGTTGCAGACGTACGCGCCGCCGACGCGGATGAGGTCGCGGGCGGCGTCCTGGTAAATCTTGATGCGGTCCGAGGCGACGACGACACGGCTCGGGTCCTTGCCGGTGAGCCACTTGAAGTCGCTGCGGATCATCTCGTACCCGTTCCACCCGCGGGCGGCGTCCATGAGGGGCGGCTTGACCTGCGGGTCGGTGTCGTCGAAGCGCAGCAGCAATTCGGAGCCGGCGGCGTGGCCCATCGGGCCATCGGTCGCGTACATGCGCCAGTACTCCGCGAGGATGCTGACGCCGCGCGAGTGGCCGAGCGACAGGGGGCCGTTCGGGTTCGGCGCGAACCGCATGACGACCTTGCCCTTGACGTTGGGCAGCGGCTTGAGGCCCACGCGCTGCTCCTTCTTCTGGATGGTGAGCATCTCGGGCGCCTCGGCCTCGAGCGCGGCGCGCTGGTCGTCGAGGGACATCGCGTTGACGGCGGCCTCGGCGGCCATCAAGGCAGCCATCACGGCTTGGGCTTGCGCGCGGAACTCGGGGTGGCCTGCCATGACACGCCCGACGAGGCCCTTGCCGCTGGCCTTGCCCTCATGGAGGATGGCGTTCTGGAGGACGAGGCGGCGCGCCACGGTCTCCAACGGAATGCCGGTTCCGGTCACGTCGGCGCCCACGGGAGGGACCCTTAAAAGTGGCCGCCCTTGGCCGCCTCGCCATGGACGCCATCATCCTCGCCGGCGGGTACGGGACGCGCCTGCGTCCGCTCACCTACACGCGCCCGAAACCGCTCCTGCCCGTGGCCGGTCGCCCGATGATCGAGTGGGTTCTTGATCGCCTGCCGCCCGAGGTCAGCCGCGTCATCGTCGCCGTCAACTGGAAGGCGCAGGCGCTCGGCGCGTACCTGCAGAACCGCCCCGGCAAGGCGGCACGCGACCGGCGCACCTTCATCGTCGTCAAGGAGGACGAACCGCTCGGCACCGCGGGCGCCGTCAAGAACTGCGAGAAGTTCCTCACCTCCGATTCCTTCTTCGTCCTCAACGCCGACATCGTGAGCCGCATGGACCTGGGCGCGATGCTGAAGGCCCACCGCGCCGCCCGCGCCGTCGGCACCATCGCCCTCAAGGAGGTCCCGCTCGCCGACGTCGTGAACTTCGGTGTCATCCAGCCCGGCGCCACCACGCCCGCAGGCACGACCACGATCCAAGGTTTCGTCGAGAAGCCCAAGGACCCCGCCCTTGCCCCGAGCCGCCTCATCAATGCCGGCGCCTACCTCCTGGAGCGCCGCGTCCGCTCCCTCATCCCGGCCGGCAAGATGGTGAGCATGGAGAAGGAGATCTTCCCGCAACTCATCCCGCAGGGCTTCCACGGCTTCGGCATCGACGGCCCCTGGATCGACGTCGGCGACCCGAAGCGACTGCTTGACGCCTGCCACACCCTCGATGCGCACTTCAAGGCCGGGCCAGAGTTCCGGCTCGGCGACCACGCCACCTTCACCGGCTCCGTCGCGGGCAAAGGCTGCACGGTCCGCGCCTCCGCCCACGTCGAAGGCTGCGTCCTCGGCGACGGGGTCACCGTGGACACCGGCGTGCACCTCAAGGACTGCGTCGTCGGCGACGGTGAGTTCGTGCGCGACTCCGCCACAGCGCAACGCATCTGGACGAAGCCCGTCCCCGCCGGCTACCCGGCGTCCCAGGTCGGGAACGCCCTGTAAGCGTCAGTTCACTTCGGGCGGTTGCTCGCGAAGTCGCACAGGATGAGCAGGAGACGCTTGGCGGCCGTCTCGGGGAGGTCCGCGAGCGTTGCCTTGGCGAAGCTGCTGAATTCGCGGGCGCGGGTGCGGGCCTTCTCGAGGCCGCCCGACTTCTCCATGAACTTGAGGATCTCCGCGATTTCCTTCTCCGTCTTGTCCTCCTTCTTGTAGAGGTCGACGAACTGGCGGCGGTCGAAGGGGTCCAGGAGGCCGTGCGTGGCCACGTAGACGAGCGTCTTCTTGCCGTTCACGATGTCGCTGCGGGCGGGCTTGCCCAGCGCGGCGTCGGTGGAGGTGACGCCGAGGTAGTCGTCCCAGACCTGGAAGGCGAGGCCCATGAGGCGCCCGCACTCGGCCAGCTTCTTGACCTGCTGCGGCTCGCCGTTGCCGAGCTCCGCGCCGTTCTTCATCGCGATCTCGAAGAACGTGGCGGTCTTGCGCTCGATCATGTGGTAGTACTGGAGCTCCTCGACCTTCTTCTGGTCCTCGAAGAACATGTCCCAGTACTGGCCTTCGCACACCTCGCGGGCGAGCTTGGCGACGTCTTGGCTGATGGAGCGGTAGAGCGCGTCGCTCATGTCCACCTGGTTGAGGATCTCGAAGAGCATGGCGAACATCGTGTCGCCGGCGAGGATGCCCATGGGGACGCCCCATTTCGCGTGCACGGCCTCGATGCCGCGGCGCGTGTCGCAGTCGTCCATGATGTCGTCGTGGATGAGGGTGAAGTTGTGCAGGACCTCGAGGACCACGCCGTACGGCATGACCTTCTTCGAGTCGCCGCCGACGGCCTGCGCGGCCAGGATGGCCATGATGGGGCGCAAGCGCTTGCCTCCGCCCTTGATCGGCAGGTGGCGGATGGCGTCGTAGAGAGGCTCCGGTTTCAGGTCGCGCTTGACCAGGTACTTGGACATCTCCTCGTTGAATTGGTCGAGGTACGGGCGGAGGGCGGCTTCCAGGTTCATGCGAGATGGTCCTCCGTCAAATCCGACGGGCGAGTGGCTCCCACGAGGTACAGGGTGGTCTTCAACTCTTCTTGAAGGACCGCCAACTCCCGCGTGGCGGCGTCGGGGCCCTCGGCGGCGGCGCGGAAGAGGTGCCCGGCGAAGCCCGCAAGGTCGGCGCCGAGGGCGAAGGCGCGGCCGGCGTCCAGGCCGGTGCGCAAGCCGCCCGTGGCAACCAACGGAATGTCCGGCAGGGTGGCCCGCACAGAGGCGACGCACTCCGGAGTCGGGGTGCCCCAGTCCCAGAACGTCTTGCCGAGGCGCGCCTTGACGGCGTCGCCCTGGTCGAGGGCGCGCCAGTGCTCGACGGCGCTGAAGCTGGTGCCGCCGAGGCCGCCGACGTCAATGGCCTTGACCCCGGCGCGGACCAGGTCGGTTGCGGCGCGGCCATCGATGCCGGCACCCGTCTCCTTGGCGACGACGGGGACCTTGAGCGCCTTGGCGACTTTGGCGATGGCGGCGAGGCCGCCCTTGGCGACGGTGTCGCCTTCAGGCTGGACGGCCTCCTGGAGATTGTTGAGGTGGATGGCGAGGGCGTGCGCCTCGACCATGGCGACCGCCTCCTTCGCCTTGGCGGGAGCCTCGTCGCCCCAGAGGATAATTTGTGGTAGTCCCAGGTTCGCAATGCGCAGCGGCACGTCGTGGTCAAGGATGACCGAGTACGTCTCGGCGAGTTTGGGGTTCTCCAGGGCAGCGCGTTGCGAGCCGACGCCCATGGCGACGCCGTGCTCGGCCGCGGCGGCGGCCAGGCGGGCGTTGAACTCCTTGGCCTTCTTGGCGCCCCCGGTCATGCCGGTGATCTGGATGGGAGCCATCAGCTTTCGGCCCAGGAACGTGGTGCGCAGGTCGATGTCCGTCTTGTCCATCTCAGGGATAGGATTGTGGCGGAGCCGGATGGCATCCCACGGGCTTGGGATGGACTGGACGTCCTTTTCGAGGGGGATGCGCAGGTGCTCCTCCTTGCGGCGCTCCGTCTCCAGGGCCTTGGCGTCGGCGTCGTGGGCGACGGGGGCGGTTGGCTTCGTTCGCTTGGAGGATGCCACTGCGGTTTGGCAGGGAAGGAGTCCATAAAAACAGGGGTGGGAAAAGGGAAGAAGGGGTGGGCCTCGCTCAGGAGGCGTTCTGCCGGCCTAGAAGATGTCGTCAGCTGTGAAGCTCGTTTCGCCGGCGGCCTGCTTGGGGGCGTCGGCGACGATCTGCGTGATGTAGTAGCCGGCGGCCTTGCCGCGGGCGACGCGCTTGGCGAAGCCCCGCTTCTCGAGGTCGAGGAGCAGGTTGGCGACGATGCCCTTGCCGAGCTTGGTGCCGAGGGCAATCTTGTCGGCGTCGACGAGCTTGTCCGGCGTGGTGTAGCCCTCCGCCTTCAGGAAGTCGTAGATCTTGTTGTGGTGGGGGGTGCCGCCGGGGATGGGCATTGAAGGGCCTCAGGCACCGGGAAGGGTCCGGTTCTTGAAGCGTTTGGCAACCGCTACGGGAGGACCCGGGTGCCCTTGGGGCGGCCTTGGAGCGCCTTCTCGAGGCGCCCTGCGACGTGGCCGCCGACAATCCAGGTGGGAGCCACCTTGGCAGCGCGGCCCGACCACTCCAGCTTTCCCCCCATGCGACCGGTGACGTCGGCACCGCGGCCAGCCCGGGAGACGGGGACGGCGCGGGCCTCTGGCAGAAGGTTGGCGGAGCCTGCGCGCGGGTCGCGGTCGTAGATGCCTTGGACGTCGGTGGCCCAGACGATCCGGCTCGGCTTGAGCGCCGCGGCGAGCCCGGCCATGATCTCGTCGCCGCCCAGGACCCGCCACGCCGCGCCGTCGCGCACCAGCGTGCCGTGCAGGACGGGGACCCGGTCCACGGCCAAGGCGGCGCGCACCTCGCGCAGGGCGGCGGCGTCGAGGCCACGGCCATCAAGGACGATTGGGGCGGGCTCGATGCCGGCCTTGCGGGCGGCGGCGAGCACCTTCTTGCTCAGGTGCCGTAGGCTCTCGAGGACCTCCGCGACGGCCAACTCCTGCTTGGGACCGGCACGCCTGAGCGCCGCCTTGTGGCGCTTGACCTGTGGATGGCCGAAGGAGCCCGCTCCGTGGACGAGGACGACGGGCCCGATGGCCGTGGCCAGCTCGCGCATCAGCCGTTGCGTCCGTGCCGGACGGAGCGCCTGCTCGCGCGCCTTGTCTGTGAGAAGCGACCCGCCGAGCTTGACGAGGAGGGGACCCGCCGCGCTCACGGCTCGACCGCCGCCATCTTCTCGAGGCGGGCGCCGGGTGAGCCAAGCGTGACGCCGTAGGCGGTGCCGCCCGCGGCCTCGATGGCCTTCGCGGCCACGGCGGGTCGGTCGGTGAGGACGACCATGCTACCGCCACCGCCGGCGCCGGTGATCTTGCAGCCGAGCGTGCCGGGGGCGGCGCGGACGGCCTGGATGAGCGTCTCGACGGCGGGGTGGTTGACGCCGAGGGTGTGGAGGCGGCTGTGGGCCTTGTCCATGAGGGCGCCGACCGCGGCCCAGTCCTTCTTGCGGAGGGCGGGGACGGCCTCGCGGGTGAGGGCACCGATCTCGGCGAGGGAATCGCGCACGACAGCGTTCTTCTTCGCGGCGTTGGCGACCTTGGCGACCTGCTCGTCCGTGCGGCCCTTGACGCCGGAGTTGCCCAGGACGACGGTGAGGGGCGGCATGTCGATGCGCTCGACGGTCCAGCTGCGCTCCTCGCCGGGGACGTGCCAGCCGACATCCCAGAGCCTCTCGCCGACCTTGGGCGGGTCGAGGCTGCTGCTGATGGCGATGCCGCCGCCCGCCGTGGAGGTGGAGGTGTCCGTGGGGGAGCCGCCGCCCTGGGTGGCGCGCTCGACCTCGAAGGCGGCCTGGGCGAGGCCGGGGATGTCCTCGTGCCCCTGCAGGCGACGCAAGGCGGCGACGCAGGCGACGGTCAGGGCCGCGCTGGAACCGGTCCCCGAAGCGCTGGGCACGCCGCCCTCGGTCTGGATGCGCACGGCGTCGGGCCGCTTCCAGACCCGTTCCACGCTGGTGAGGAGGTAGGAGTGGAAGCGGTCGTGGATGCGGAAGCCGTTCACCGTGGTGCGGTCGCCGCAGCAGTCCACCTCGACGACGGTGCGCTGGTCGGTGGCGGCGGCGATGGCGGGGTGGCCGTACACGACGGCGTGCTCCCCGAAGAGGATGACCTTGCCCGGCGCGGACGCCACGGCGCGGAGGCTTTCCAGTTCGCTCAAGACGGTCTCGCACCCGCGCCGGGCGCTTCAAGGTGCCGGAGTCCTTGCTGCCCCCGGCCGCGCCCGTCGCCGCCACCTTCAAGCCGGCGAGCCCGTGGCGCTGGCCATGGCGGAAGGAGGGCTCCTGCAAGTCGTCGCCGCGGGGGTCGTGGCCTTCATGCTCGTCGTCCTCCTCGGCGCCTTGGCGGCCGGCCGCCGACGCGCGGACGGGTCTCTCTCCATCCTCGAGCACATCGAGGAACTACGACGCCGACTGCTCCTGTGCATCGCGGCCTTCGTCGCGGGCACATTGGTGGCGCTGAGCGTCCGCGTTGACTGGAACGGACCGTGGCCCATCCCCACCCTCGACGTGTACGACAACCTCTCTGCGCAACTGTTCCGGATGGCGGCGGCGCACCTGGTCCCCGCGAACGTCCACCTGGTGGTGACGAGCCCGCTCGACGGATTCACCGCGCAGTTCGCCTGGAGCCTATCCCTGGGGTTCGCCGTGGCCCTGCCGGTGATGCTGGTCCAGCTTGGGCGCTTTTTCGGCCCGGCCCTGCGTCCTCGCGAATCCCGACTGCTTCTCCAGGCGGTCGTCCCGACGACGCTCCTCTTCGTCACGGGGGCCGCGTTCGCCTACCTGTTCGTCCTCCCGGTGACGCTGGCGGCATTGTACGGCTTCAGCGACGCGTTGGGCGCGTCCCCCCTCCTCGACGTGCATGAGTTCTCCAGTTTCACGCTCGCGTTCCTCGTCGGGTTCGGCCTTGCCTTCGAGACGCCAGTCGTCTTGGTCGTGCTCGCGCGCACGGGACTCGTCGAGGGCCGCACGTTCTTGCGCCAGTGGAAGCACGCGCTCGTCGCCGCCCTCGTCGCCGGCATGGTCCTCACCCCGGACCCGACCATCGTCAGCCAGTTGCTCCTCGCCGGGCCGGTGTTCCTGCTCTACTTGGTGGGGGCGCTGTGGGCATCACGAAGGCCCCGGGCGGCCGAGGCCCAGGACGCCTAGGCCATCTTCTGCTGGATGAGCCGCTTCAGCTCGTCCACGGACTTGCCGGCGGTGTCGATGCCGAGGCCGCGGGCGGTGCTGACGACCTGCTCCTCGCTGGCCGCGACCGGCGCGGTGGCCGACTTGGCCACTTCGCCTTCGAATTCGCCCTTCGCCCGCTGGAACTCTCCTTTGGCGCGGCCCAGGCTGCGGGCCAGCTTCGGGATGGCGGCCGCTCCGAACAGGAGCAGGACGACGATGACGATGACCAGGAGGGGGCCTTCCTCGAAGAGTGCCACGGCCGTGCCACCCCCACCGTCCATTTCGCCTTTGCGTGGGAAGGACGCAAGACGAGGGCGCCGATCAGCGGCTCTCGGGCCAGTCCGCCTCGTCGGGGACGGAGGACGGTTCCTCGTCGTCGTCCGCGACGGCGGCGCGGCCGCGGGCGCGTGTCTCGCCGGGCACGGCGGGGACGACGCGGCGCGCCTCGGAGAGGAAGCGGCGGCGGCGCGCGGCCTGGCGGCCCAGGAGGATGGCGTAGGGCAGCAGCATCAGGGCGCCGGCGAGCGCGAGGGTGACGAAGAGGGCCACCGTCTTGACGAGCGTGCCGCCGATGCTGGTCGTGAACAGGAGGCCGTTGGACCGCTCGACGTAGCGCAGGATGAGCGCGGCGATGCCGGGGATGGCGGCCATGCTGACCAGGAAGGCAAGGAAGAAGTGCGTCGGGGTGCCGGAGTGCAAGTGGCCCTCGAGGCGCTCGACGCGGCCGCGGAACACCAGGATGCCGACCAGCAAGAGCGTGAGGCCGAGCAGGAAGACCGTGATGAGGAGCGGGAGGATGTTGTAGCAGGCGCCGCTCACCAGCAGACGGTACGAGTCCACGCAGGGCCCCTCGTCGGAGCGCCAGAACAGGGCGTAGAGGAGCCCCACGAGGCCGTAGGCGGCGAGGAGCCCCCCGGGGATGGCCAGCAGGTCGCGCCTCAGGAGGTTGCGGTCGCGCATCATGTCCATCCTCAAGCACCCGCCGCCAACTTATAAGCCGCACCTGCGCCCAGGAGAGGACGCCCGTCTGGCGGGCCTCGCGCGGGCCTGCGAAAGCCCCATTTTTATAGGGTCGCCTCTCGTGGAGCGCTCGTCATGCCCGACTTGCCCACCCTCAACGACCCCAGCGGGTTCCTGCCAGCCATCCAGTCGAAGTCCGCCCTGCTCCAGGACGGCTTCACGGCGGGCCGCAAGGGGGCGCCGGCGCACGTCAAGGCGGACGGCCTGCTGTTCGCCGGCATGGGCTTCTCCGGCATGTGCGCCAACCTGGTCAAGGACGCCGCCACGCGCAGCCTGGAGCTGCCGTTCAGCGTCGTCAAGCACTACCAGTTCCCGCACCACGTCAAGAAGGGCTGGCACTGCCTCGCCATCAGCTACTCCGGCGAGACCGAGGAGACCCTCGCCGTCGTCAAGTCCGCCCGCGAGCGCGGCGTCGAGGTGACCGGCTTCAGCACCGGCGGCACGCTGGCCACCCTCGCCGCCCGCACCATCCCGCAGCCACCCGGCTACCAGCCACGCGCCGCCTTCGGCTATTCCTGGTTCAGCGTCCTTGGGTTCCTCGAGGGCTCCGGCCTCCTGAAGGACAAGGTCCCTGTCGCCGAGGCGGTGGAGGCCGTGCGCGAGGTGGACGCCACCTGCGGCCCCCAGGTCCCCGAGGCGAAGAACGAGGCCAAGCAGCTCGCCCGCACCCTGCACCGCCCCATCCCGCAGATCTACGCGACCCCTGCGTTCTACGGCGTCGGCCTGCACTTCCGCGGCATGCTCAACGAGAACGCGAAGAAGATCGCCGACGTGGACCTGGTCCCCGAGTCGAACCATAACGACCTCACCGGCTGGGGCGGCGACGTCGAGAACCGCCGCCACTTCACCGTCCTGGCGCTGAGCCACGGCAACCAGAACCCGCAGCTGCGCCGCCGCCTCTCCTACATGGAGGAGCGCTACCGTGGCTGGGGCGTGCGCTGGACCAACCTCACAGCGAACCCCATTGATTCCTTCGGCGACCACGTCGTCGAGCAGGCGCGCATGCTCCAGTTCCTCGACTACACGTCCGTGTACGTCGCCGCGCTCAAGGGCGAGGACCCCGCCGAGATCCGCGAGATCAAGGCCCTCAAGGCGCACCTCAAGCAGGCCTCGGCCTGAGCCCCCGACGCCACCGCCCGCCCAAGGAAGTCTGACGACCCGTAACCGACGCTAGGCGCAGAGGAAGTCCTTGCCGCACTCGTGCATCCACGGCACGAGCTTGAACAGGAAATGGAAGTAGTCGCGCGGGATGGGGATGTAGAGCGCCAGCGGGAGGAACCACAGGAAGCAGGCCACGGCGAGGCCGCACACCGCGATGGCGGTCGTGCGCGCCCAGCGCGCAGGGTGCTCCCACAGCCGCGCCACCGCACCCCCAAGCGCCAGGGCCAAGAACGGCGCGACGAGGGTCATGTAGAAGATGAAGGTCGAGCGGGTGAGGACGAAGAACGCCCCGTAGCTCAAGAGCGGGAACAGGCCGCCGACGAGGGTCGCCTGGCGCCAACGCGGCAGGCCGGCGAGGTAACGGAACGGACCTTGGGCGCGCCGACCCAGCGCGACCGCGTAGCCGAAGATGAACCAGGCAAGCGCGGCCACGGCGACGACGGAGCCGAGCCACCAGACCGCGGGGTTGCCGATGCCGTAGATGTAGCTCCTCCAGTCCCCGTCCGCGAGGATCTGTCCCGAGCCGATGTAGAAGATGGGCCGCACGATGGGAATCCACTCGATGGGCTGCGAGATGTACTGGTGGTCCTGCTTGCCGGCGGCCATCCACTTGATGGCCTCGACCTGCACGCGACCCCAATGCTCGACGGCCCACGCGAGCCCGTGCTCCTTGACCCACAGGGCCCACCACGGCGCGTAGGTCGCGACCCAGACGCCGAGCGGGATGGTAGGGAGGGCGAAGAGCGCCAGGTCGAAGCGGCGGCGCGTGAGGCGGCCGGCGCGCCACTGCGCCCAGAACGCGAGGAGCAGGACCGGCGGGCCGGCGAAGAGGACGTAGTACTTGCTGGAGAACCCGAGGCCGAGGAAGAGCGCGGCGCCGAGGATGCCCTTGCGGGAAGGGTAGGTCGCGCACCAGGCCGCGACGACCGCGAAGCCGACGGCGAAGATGTCCAGGAGCGCGATGCGGCTCGACGTCACCATCAGGGTGTCGAGGAGGACGAAGGCCCCCGCGAGCGTGCCCGCGACGTCGCTCTGAAACAGCCGGCGCGCGGTGAGCGCGATGAAGAGGACCGTGATGACGCCGAACAGGGCCGCGGGGCCGCGCCAGGCGTACGGGTTGCCCTGCTCCCGGAGGCCCTGCGTGAACGTGTCGTAGCACGCCTTGTGGCTGGTGCCCGTCGCGATGACGCCGCCGTCGTTGTTGAGGATCTGGCAAGGCGGGGAGACCGTGTTGGTGTTGTCCGGGTCGCGGCATCCCTCGAAGACGGCCGGGTACGTGTCGTACGCGTGCACGCTCGCCCACAGGATGAGCTTGGCGAGGGGCGGGTGCTCGTAGTTGAGCGGCCGCTCCGACAACGTGGCGTCGTTGGCCCAGCACGGGTCGTCGAGGATGCCGTTGTCGAGCTGGTGCGCGACGGAGACGTAGTAGTGCTCGTCGAAGTACACGTCATGGATCTCGCCAAGGCCGCCCAGGTAGAGGCCCGATGCGGCGACGACGAGGACCGCGTACGGGAGCCAGCGGCTTGTCTTGGGCCGCGCCTTGCCGCCGTAGGTGAAACGCTGGTTTCCCATCCAGTTCGGGATGAAGCCGGCGAGGACGCCGAGGGGGAGGACGAGGTATTTGTTGAGGCCGAGGAAGTCCACGAGCACGCTCTGCGTCGCGAAGCTGCACGCGAGGCCGAAGAAGCTCACCAGGTGAAACAGCCCGAGCCGCGTCCACCAGCCGTCCTCGTGGTGGTCGCGGAACGTGTACCGGTCGTTGAGGAGGAAGTTCGTGATGACGCTCGCCTCGAGCGCCGCCGCGAGGGAGAGATGGTACTCCAACCCCAGGAGCTGGAACAGCAGGAACAGCAGGATGTAGTTGACGAGGACGCCGGAGGCGCCCACGAGGGCGAAGCGCACCATGCGCCGGTTCTCGCGGTCCTGCGCGGCGAGCGCCGCAAGATGCATGACATACTGGACGATGGTCTTCGCGCCCAGCTTGGAGTCGCCGGCGGCGCGCGTGCCGAACACGTAGCCGACCTCCTCGACGCGCTCCAGGCGGGCCCGCGCGATGACCTCGAGGAGAACCTTGTAGCCGGACGGGCGCAACTGCGCGGCGTCCACGCGGTCGCGGCGGACCAGGAACAGGCCGCTCATCGGGTCGGTGAGGTGGAACTTGCGCACGGGGGGCAGGCCGACGTTGGCGAGGAACGACGCGCCGCGGCTGATCTGCTTGCGGACGAAGCTGAAGTCGCCCTCCGTGCCACCCTCGACGTAGCGGCTGCCCACCACGAGGTCGGCGTCCCGCGCGACGGCGCGCTCCGCCATTCGGTGGACCGTGGCGACCGGGTGCTGGAAGTCGGCGTCCATCACGGCGACGTACGTCCCTTTGGCCTCCGCGATGCCGCGCACGACCGCCGTCGCGAGCCCGCGCTCCGCGGTGCGCACGATGACGCGAGCGCCCGCCTTGCGGGCCAGCTCCGCCGTCCCGTCCAACGAGTTGTCGTCGATGACCAGGACCTCATGGTCAAGGGCCTTCAGCTCGTCGCGCAGCGCCGCCACCATGCGGGCAATGTTGCCCGCCTCATTGTAGGTGGGAAGGACGACCGACAGCTGCACGATGGCCGAGCCACCGGATGGAGGTAGAAAAAGAGGGAGGAACAGACCGACCTACAGGAGGCGGCGACGCGCCAGGACGAGGGCGACCGCGACGGCGCCGAGCGCAACGACGATGCCGGGCGCCGGGATGGGCGCCTTCGTCGAGGTCGCGGAGACGGCCCCGGTCCCCACCGCGCCCGCCGGGATGGTGTTGGCCTTGAGGCCGGGGATCTGGCCGGCGTTCACTTGCGCCGCCGTGAGGTTGCCGTCGGAGCCGTGGAACGACGTGACCAGGTACCCGGTCGAGGTCGTCCCCGCGGCGTCCGTGTAGCTCGTCTTCGACGGGTCGTTGAGCGTCGCGAGCAGGACGTAGGGCGAGTTGTGGCTCCACACTTGGTAGCCCGTGATGGCGTCCTGCTGGGCCCACGTGAGCTTGGCGACGCCGCCCGACAAATCCACCTGCAACGAGTCCTTGATTCCCTGGTTCGCCTTCACGACGTCCGGGTTCCCGCCGAGCGTCCCGTCTGAGGCGGTTGTGGGGGGACTGATGGAGGAGCTGCTGCTTGAAGCGGAGGCGCTGGAGGACGCGGTGCCGGTCGAGGTGGCCGTGTTCGGCGTCGTGACAACAGGCGTGGAGGAGACCGGGGCGGCCCCACCGATGGTGCCCCCCGCACCACTGAGGTAGATGGCGTTGAGCGGGACCTGCGCTGTCGAGCCAATCGCGGTCGGGACGGCGTAGAGGACATCGTCGGCGCTGAACACCCCGTCGCCGTTGGCGTCGAAATAGGCCAGGACGAAGGTGCCGGTAAGGGCCTGCCCAGTCTGGCTGTTCGTGGTCTCGGAACCACCGGCCGCGACGACGTTGCCGCCGGCGCCGCCGCTTGGGTAGTTGCTGAGACGGATGTCGTTGAGGTCCAGGACACCGTTCGAGGCGCCGCTGATGACGCTGCCCGTGGTCGTGAGGTCAATGTAGGCGACGTCGCCCGCAGTGAAGCCTGTGAGGCCGTCGAGCTCGCGGTATTTGATTAGAGAGGCGACGTTGGCCGCGATGGAGGTCGCGCTCGAGCCGGCCGAGACCTCCTCAGTGTTGGAGCCGGTGACGAAGAGGCCGGGGCCCGCGCCCCCGGAGAAACCGACGAGACGCAGGTCGTTGGTGCCCAACGTTCCATCGTTGCTCGCGTAGAACCCGTCGGTCGTGTCGCCACCCGAAGGGTCGCGGTCGTACCGGATGAGCTGCAACGTGACGGCCTTCAGGGTCGGGATGAATCCAGTCGTCGTGAGCGTCGTCAACCCTACCGTCGGGCCGAAGCCGTAGCGTGTGCCGAGCGTGGGCGCCAGGAGGATGTCGTTCCACGTGAGGCGCGGCTGGCAAGTGCCGGTGGGACAGAACGAGGCGAAAAGCTGGTCGCTCGTCTCGACGTGGCGCTGGATGGCGTCCGCGTCCGCTGAGAGGACCGCCCCCGTGAGAAGGGTCCCAAGGACCGTCAAACGCTGGTCCAGGGCGTTGACGCGCGCATCCTTGCTGAAGTAGACCGCCTCACCGGACGTGGAGTCGTAGACGCCATCGCCCCCGCTCACCTTGAAATCAGCGAGCGCGGTCGCGGCGGCTGGACTGGTGACAAAAGTGCGTCCGCAGTCCGCATCCGGGGTGCCTGTGCAGACGACTGTGCCGAGGGCCGGCTGGCCCGCCACGGTGTAGACACGTTTGTCGCCGCTGGTCACCACGGCGTTCGCGGAGACATAGACCGGCTCGGTCGCGACGTCCCATGTGTTGGCGGTACCGCCTGCGATGTCGGCGAACTTCGCGTTCGTCAAGGAGTTGAGCGTCAAGCCCCCGCCGTTGTCGTTGTCGAAGAGCCGGACCGCCCAGACGCCCGTACCTTTGTTTTCGTTGCCAATCTTGGCAGCGTATTGCGCCAGGTCCTGGTCGCTCGCGCCGACGACGGTGCCGGCCGCATAGGTGGCGGAGCCAACCGTGATTGAGGTCAGACGGTAGTCAAGGGCATCCAGGCACGGTGCGGTTGCGCAGCCAGCGTCGGCGCCTCCGCCCAGCGCGGACGGGCGGTTCAAGTAGACTGGGTCGCCGATGGAGTAGCCGGTCGTACCGTCCACGTCCAGGTAGAAGATTAGCGGCGCCAGCGAAGTCGTGGCCGGCGACGCGAGCGCCAGCCCCTGGCCGGTGGACGGCGTGGTGACCACGCTGCCAGCCGCGCCCGACGTACTCGGCGCGGAGCGGAGGATGATATCGTTCGTGAGGAGGTTGGCGTTGGTTCCTCCGGGCGTGGGGAAATGAATCCAAAGTCCGTCCGTGGAGGCACCCGCTCCTGTGTAGGTGGCGCCCAGGTAGGCCGTGACGGCGCCCGGAGAGAGGACGTAGCTGGTGTCGCTCGAGGTGACGACGGTGCCGAGCGTCCCGCCGGTGCCGATCCCGAGGTAGATGTCGCCGACCTGGGGCGTGCTGCCTGTGTTTGTGGTAAGGAACAGGCGGTCACCAGTGCCGAGGGCGCCGTTGCCGTTCGCGTCGAAGGATTTCAAGAAGAACGTGGCGCTGGTGAGCGTCAAGGAATCCGGGTAGATTCCATTGGCGTTGGTGGCCGAGGTCAACAGGGTGGAGCCCGCCGTGATGACGGTACCGCCCGTGGTGGCCCCGCCTTCCGCGGGCGAGACGGTGGACGAGAGGATGATGTCGTTCGCGCTGAGCGTCGCGTCCAAGGACCACACGACGATGTCGCCCGTGGTGAGGCCCATGATGCCGTCCGACTCCAGGTAGCGAACATTGCTGAGGAACGCGCCAAGGTCCGTCGCCGACGTCGTCGTCGTTGCAAGCGCGCCCTTCGTCGCCGTGCCGGCCAGCCCAAGGTCCTGGTTCGCGTCCACCTGGGTTGGAGTGTTGCTGAGGTCCAGGAAAAGGGCGTGCGTCGAGAGGTCGCCACCCCCGCCCGTCGCGTCCACCACCTTGGGGGTCAAGCCGGCATCGGTGTAGGTCGGCTTGAAGTCCGTGCTGCTGGCGGTGACCAGGGTCCCGAAGGTGCCGTAGCTGACGGCCGAGGCCGGGTAGGGGACCGTCGCGAGGACGAGGACGACGGCAAGACTGGCGAGCGCGATGCGACGCATGGCAGTCTCTCCAAGCCCCCTGGACCTATTTAAGCCGCCTGAAGTCGGCTCCGCCGGGAAGCGACCCCGCCGAGGACGAGGAGCCCAAGGAGAAATCCAGTCCCCGGCGTCCCTTTGGACGCGTCCATCGAGGTCGTTCCGGACGGGGCCGCAGGCATCGCGGTGGGCGAGGGGACGGCCCTGGTGGGGCTCGTCGAGGTCGGCGCCTGGGTTGGCGAGGACGTGGAGGCGGGGGTCGCTCCCGAGACGCGGATGCTGCCCACGGGCGGCTGCGTGCCGGCCGAGGTCCCGGGGGCGACGGGCATGAGGAAGGCGATGTCGCCGGGCGTGTAGGTGACGGAGTTGTCGGCGTCGAGCCAACCCAGGCTGGCGGCGGCCCACGGCTGCGCGCTCGGTCCGAAGGCCGCTAAGTCGGCGTCCCCGGCACGCACCAGGGAACCGGCCGGAAAGCCGTCCACGGATGTGAGCCGGACCGTCCAAGCGGCGGTCCCTGTCGTCGGCATCAGGCCGGGGCCCGTTTGGCTCGTGAGGTAGACGGAGTCGCCTGGGCTGTAGCGCCCGTTCGCGTCGAGGTCAGCGTACAGCACGCTCTCGGGCGTCGCCCCATGTGCCTGCGGATAGGTGGCTTGCAGCTCGATGGTGTCCGAGGACTGGATCTCCGTGCCGGGCGCGTGGCCGAGGCAGGGCGTCAGGCGGAGGTCAAAGGGCTGTGCGCCCGCGGCCGCGGTTTGGCCCATGTCGAGCACAAGACAGGGCGGATCCGCCCCCAGGTCGTCGTTGTTGGCCTGCACGGGAAGGCTGGCGGTCGCGATGCCTTGGGCTGTCGCGGCAGGCACGGCAAGGAGGGCCAACACCAGGAAGATGCGCACGGCCGTGGAGGCGGCGCGGACGCTGAAAGAGATGCTGGAATGGACAAGAAAGGGTTGGGAAAAGGGGGAAAGGAATGCTTACCGTCCACTCAGTCGCTTGCGCGATTGTGGCTATGGCCGGCTGGCGCCAGCTTCAGACGGTGCGTCAGTTCGCTTGCGCGAACTGCCTTTCAGCTTGCAGCGGACCCGGACCAGGACAGCCCGGGGGCGGCGACCAACGCCACCAGCTCGAAGCCGGGGATTGGGCGCCAGCGGGCGGGGTCTGTCACGCGGGCTTGAAGATGAGGGCCGACTCGTAGGCGGCAAAGAGCAGCCGGTACGGGTGCGTGGGGTCGGCAAGTTCCTCGACGGTGTAGTAGCGAGCTTTTCCTGGACGGTTCCGCCGGTCACCGTCGCGCATGGCTTTGCTCGCCACGACCATTTCGGCGGCCAACGCGCTTGGGAGACCGACAAGTTGACCAAAGGCCCGCTCGGAGAACAAACTGAACACGGACATCGTCGTGCGGTGATTGGCGTCGGGCCATACGTGGGTCCCCGCGCCAACGGCCATGAAATGGGACCAGGCCGTCGGCAATCGCGAACCGTCCACCGCATCGAGGGCCTCCAGAATGCGCCGAATCTTGCGTCCCGGAACATTGCGGATGCGCTGCTCGGTTTCACGATTGTTCTGCACGCCAAACGCGCCTGAGCGGAGGTAACCCTGCGAACGATCCGAAAAAATTCGAGTGTGAAGGTCGCGGACGTCTCCGACCGAAACCGCGTCAGCGATGCGAATCACTCGACTTGGCCCATCGCGTCCAGCATCTTGCCGAATTTTTCTTTGTACGTCTCGTAAAACGTCGCGACGCTCACGGGCTTCGCCGGGGGCGTCGCCTTGGCCGGGGGGGGAGTCGTCATGGTAGTCCATCCTTGGCAGGGGATGGATTTGAAGGTTTTGGAGCCGCCGCTGGGGTCCATGAATCCAAAGAAAACAGAAAGGGATGAGATTGGGAAAAGGGGGAAAGGAATGCTTACCGTTCACTCAGTCGCTTGCGCGATTAGAGCTTGCGGCGGACCAGGACCAGGGCAGCGCCGAGGGCGGCGACCAGGGCCACCAGCTCGAAGCCGGGGGTCTGGGGGCCACTCGAGGTGCTGGCCATGCTCGAGG
Organism: Thermoplasmata archaeon; assembly: GCA_023269235.1. GTDB lineage: Archaea > Thermoplasmatota > E2 > JACPAO01 > JAHFTW01 > JAHFTW01. The sequence continues at coordinate 113,178 of JAHFTW010000001.1, read as the reverse complement.
ACGAGCTGCTCGAAGAGGAGCTGCTCGAAGACGAGGTGCCGGTGGAGCTGCTCGAAGACGAGCTGCTGGAGCTCGAGGACGAGCTGCCGGTGTTGGTCACGGTCGAGCCGCCGTTGTTGGCGACCAGGCTGGTGCCAGCGAGGCGGACGCTGTAGACCGCGAAGGGCGTGCCAGCGGCGGGGGCGGCTCCGATGAAGAGGTACGCGACGTCGCCGGCGTTGAGGCCGGTGGCGAAGGTGCTCAGGTCGGTGTCGAAGAAGGTCACGCCGACCGCGGTGGTCAGGGTCGGGGCGATGGCTCCGTAGGCCGTCTGGTCAGCGTCGCCGGGCTTGACGACGGTGCCGGCAGCGAAGCTGCCGTAAGGCGTCAAGCGGATGGAGAACGCAGCGATTCCGGTCGAGCCGGGCAGGACGCCAGCGGCGCCCGTGGTCAGGTAGACCGAGTCGCCCATGTTGTACTTGCCATCAGCGTTGATGTCGGCGAAGGCAACGCGCAGCGCGCCCGTGGCGACGACGGCGGCGGCCTTCTCAACAACGTCGGAGTCCGTGACCTGCGTGCCAGCGGCCTTGCCCTGGCAGGGGGTCAGACGAACGTCGAACTTCGAGACAGCGGCCGCACCGGCGGCGCTGTAGTAGAAGCACGAGTCGGCGATGCCGCCGGTGCCGAAGTTGGTCTCGCGGACGCTGGCAGCGGCCAGCGCGGTGACCACGCCAGCGGCAGTCGGCAGGAAGTCGGAGTCGCCGAACTTCAGCTGGGTGCCGAAGGCCGCGGGGCCGTTGGCAAGGCGGATGGCGTAGACCGGGAAGCGGACGCCGGCGCCCGTGGCCGCGAAGGCCAGGTAGTAGGCGTCGCCCAAGTTGGCGGTGGTGCTCAGGTCAACGTCGAAGAACGTGACGCCAGTGGCGCCGCCGGGGACCGCAATGGCGGTCGCGCCGTAGGCGGTCTGGTCGGCGTCTCCCGGCTTGACCATGGTGCCGGCCGCGAAGCTGCCGTAAGGCGTCAAGCGGATGGTCCAGGCGGTCGTGCCGGTCGAGGCGCCGAAGCCGGCGGCGGCGTTGGTCAGGTAGACGGAGTCTCCCTGGTCGTAGCGGCCGTTGGCGTTGACGTCGGCGAAGGCGACGACGAGGGCGGTGACGCGGGCCGTGATGGCCGCGGCTGCCTTCTCGACGACGTCGGAGTCGGTGACCTGCGTGCCAGCGGCCTTGCCCTGGCAGGGGGTCAGGCGGACATCGCCCTTGGCGATGAGCGCGCCGGGGACCGGCTGGTAGTAGAAGCACGAGTCAGCGATGCCTCCGGTGCCGAAGTTGGTCTCCTTCACGGAGTCGCCGGCAGCGATTGCGGCCGAAGCGATGAGAGCCGTGTTGGCTCCCGTTGCGGTCGGCTTGAAGTCGGAGTCGCCGAGCTTGACCTGGGTGCCGAAGGCCATGGGGCCGTTGGCGAGGCGGACGGCGTAGACCGGGACCGCGGTGCCAGCGGCGACACCGGCCGCGGCGGGGTACAGGTAGACTGCGTCGCCAGCGTTGAGGACAGCGCCGCTCAGGTCAGCGTCGAACAAAGCGACGCTGGCCGGCTGCAAGGGGGCAACCGCGCCGTAGGCGGTCTGGTCAGCGTCGCCGGGCTTGACGATGGTGCCGGCCGCCATCGAGCCGTAGCTCGTGAGGCGGATGGTCCAAACCGTCGTGCCGGTCGAGGCCGAGAAGCCCGCGGCGGGGGCGCCGGAGCTCGAGCCGAGGTAGACCGAGTCGCCGAGGTCGTAGCGGCCGTTCGCGTTGATGTCAGCGTAAACGACCTTCACGGCCGAGGCCGCGACGGCGGGGACCGCGAGGATAATCGGGGCGGCCTTCTCGACGACGTCGGAGTCGGTGACCTGCGTGCCAGCGGCCTTGCCCTGGCAGGGGGTCAGACGGACGTCAAACTTGGCGATGGCAGCGACCGCGCCGAGGCTGTAGTAGAAACAGCTGTCAGCGATGCCGCCGGTGCCGAAGTTGACTTCCTTGATCGTGTCCGCCGCGAGGGCGGCAGGCTGCGAGGCAGCCAGGGCAATGCTAACGGCCGCGGAGAGCGGCAGGAAGTCATTGTCACCGAGCTTGACCTGGGAGCCGAAGTTGACGCTGGACTGAGCCGAGACGGCCGGGATGGCCGTCGCGACGAAGCTGAGCACCAGGGCAACGGCCAGCAGGTTCTTGCTAGTGTTGTTCATGTGTGGTATCTCCTTTGTGTTGGTCCACGCGGCGTGCGGGGCTAAGCCATCACCGATGGCGATGGCCCTGCCAGCAGGGCACCCTTGCGGGCGTCCGTGCATGGACTCAAGACCGACCGACGGCCCGGACCTAGATAAATGACGCTGTTTAAGGGTCGAACAGAAGAGGCCCTGGGGCGCGGGATGGGGCCGTCCAGGGTTGGGTTGATAAACAAGGTTTGGCGACCGCCGCTCAGGCTTCGGCCAGGATGTGGGCGCGCTAGGGTGGGGGATGCGGGCCGTACGGGCTAGTACGCCGCGTCCCTCTTTCGGACATCCACGAGGGTGACGGTGTCGTCCCCGACCGCGTAGAACACGCGGTGGCTTCCGACGCGCAGGCGATAGAGGTCTTCCCGCTCGAACTCCCCTTTGAGCCGCCGGATGTCCATCCCAGGCCTTGCCGTGAAGGGGTCTTCCCCAAGGCTTCGCGCGGCGGCGACGACCCGGTCTCGAGCCGTGGCATCCAGCCGCTTGAGGGCGCGCTGGGCCGCGACCCGGACCACGACCTCGCGCTTCACAGGTCGGCCAACCGGACCGTCCCCTCGTCCTCGTCCAGCTTCGCGTAGAGGTCCGCCATGAACTGCTTGTGCTCCACGCTGTCGAGCAGGGCCTCGATCACCTTCGCGTACGATTGGCCCGCGACGCCGTGCCGGCGAAGGCGGTTGCGCAGGGCGACCGGAATCTGGATGGTCGTGGACTCCATGCCCTTGCTATGGATGCTATAGCTCATATCCTTTGCGCCGCCGCCAAGCACGGTCAAGCTTCGGCCAGGATGTGGGCACGAGGCAGCGGGATGGACCGGCCAGGCTCTCGGGCAAGCTCAAGCCAAAGCCCCATGACGACCCGGACTTCGCGTGCAGCATCCTCCGGGGTCGGCCCGTCCGCCAGACCTCCTGGCAGATCGGGCACGGCCGCGATGGAGGTCCAATCCGCCTCGCTCCGCTCTGGACAAACCATGGCCCGGCTTTGGAACTAGAGACATGAAAATAAAATCATGTTCGATGAAGGCGGGGGGAAAAGAGGGGAAAAAGGGGCGACGTGAGTCTTAGGCGCGGAGCTTGCCGGTGACCTGGTCTAGGAGGCCGGTGGCCTTGCTGGTGTCCACGCCCTTGGGGAGCTGGACGCCTTTGCCGGACTGGCCCCCGGAGGAGCCGCCGAAGAGGCCGCCGATGGCCTTGCCGATGGCGTCCGCTGCGGAGGCGACGGCGTCGGCGGTGGCCTGGACGGCGGAGCCGATGCCCTTGACGATGGCCTTGCCGGCGGCGACGATGCCCTTGAGGGTGGCGTCCATGGCGCCGACGACGCCCTGCACGACGGCCTGCATGCCGGCCAGGAAGCCGTTCACAGCGGCCTGGGCCCCGGAGACGAGGGCATCCACGACGGCGCCCACCCCGCCCCCGGCGGCGGCGAGGCCCGCCTGGACGGCATCAACGACGGCCCCCGCGAAATCTCCAACGACGGAAGCCGAGGTGGCGGCGGCGCCCCCGAGGCCTTGGGCCAAGGCGACGACCGTGTCGGCCAGCATGCTGACGCCCTTTGCGGCCGAGGCCGCACCGAGCCCGATGCCGCCAAGGATCGCCTTCACGATGTCCACGACGACCTCGACGACGGCGCCCACGAAGCGGACGGTGTTGTCCACCATGGCACCGAGGAAAGAGCCGGTGGCGTTGAGGAGCTTGTCGAGCTGGCTGGGGGCGGAGCCGGGGTCGGCGACGGTGCCGTTCACGGCGTCGAAGGTGGCGTTGAGGAAGGTGCCGGCGGCCACCGCAGTGGCGTTGGCGTACTCCTCGGCGGCCTTCGTCGCGTTGTCCTCAGTCTCCTTGCCGGGAGGCGAGTACTGGCCAGGGGGTGTGTAGAAGCGGGAGCAGACGGCGCCGTCGGCCATGTCCGCGGAGCCGTCCGACGCGTCGGAGAGGGCCCAGCAGGCGATGTAGCCGGCCTCGTCGGTGGCGTTGAGGACGCCCGAGGCGGTCGCGGTGGAGGTGGCGTAGCCGACGGTGTCGTTGGAGGCGGCGGCCGCCTGCGCCTGGGCGTACGCGACGGCGTACTCCTCAGGGCTCATGCCCGGCTCGGGGCCGCGCTGGGCGTGGGCCGCGGAGGCCAGCATCAGGGCGGTCAGGAGGGCCAAGGAGGCCAGTCGGGCAAGGTTCGCGGTCATGGTGGACACGGTCCAACCTACACGGGTCTCTGGACTTACTTAAGGTGCGTGTGCAGACGGTTTGAGTGACGGCCCGAACGGCCCGGCACCCGCGTGGCTCCGAAAGGCCCTAAGGGGCGGCCGGTGTGCGCGACCCCATGCGCATCCTGGTCACCGGCGTCGGCAACCCCACGGGGGCCGCCATCGTCGCCGCCTTGGCGGAGAGCGGTCACACCGTCCGCGCCTTCGGCGTCGCCCCCGGCACGAACCCCTTCGCCGACCAGCCACGCGTCGAGCCCTTCGCCGGCGACGCCTTCCTCGGCGGCTCCCTCGAACCCGTGGCCTCCGAGTGCCAGGCCCTCGTCCACGCCGCCCCCCTCGACCGCACCGCCACCGCCTACCAGGTCGAGCGCGGCACGCTCTACGCCCGCTACGCCGCCGAGCGTGAGCTCGTGAACCACCTTGTCGTCCTCATGCCCACGCACGCCCCCCGCGCCCTCGCCGGCGCCCTCGCGCAGGCCGAGGCCCACGCCAAAGGCGCCCGCGTCCCGCACACCGTCCTCGCAGCCGAGACCCCCGAGGCCGCCGCCCGCGAGGTTGCGCGCCTCCTGAGCCACGTCGAGGCCACCGCGTAGGAACCCTTTTCCCAGGCCCCCCTGTCGGCGCGCTTGCGCCTCCTGTTGGGGGCGACCAGACCGGGCGAGTAGATCAGCTGGTAGATCGCTGCCTTCGCAAGGCAGAGGCCGGGGGTTCAAATCCCTCCTCGTCCACTCTCACTTCGTTCGAGCGTCCGAAACGCTCACTTCGTTTGCTGCGCCCGGAGCGCGGCTGCGCTCCAGGCTCTCGTCCACCAGGGGCTCTGCCCCTGGACCCCCCCCCCCCCCCCCACTTTTTCTGCGGCGGGCTTTCCTTCACGTCTTCGGCTTGGCCTGGGCGGCGTCGTGGAGGACGCGTTCCAGGTCGCGCAGTTGCAATGGCTTGGTGAGGACGTCATCCATGCCGGACTCCATGCAACGGCGGTGGTCGTCGAGGCCGGCGTGCGCCGTCGTGCCGATGATGCGTGGCTGGGGGCCGTGCAGGGTGCGGATGCAACGTGTGGCCTCGTAGCCGTCCATGCCCGGCATCTGGACGTCCATGAACAGCAGCTCGTACGGCTTCGCCTTGACGGCCTCGACGCCCTTGGCGCCGTCGGAGGCGACGTCGGCCTCTTGTCCACTGCGCTTGAGCATGCGGAGCAGGACCTGCTGGTTCACGACGTTGTCCTCGACGATGAGGATGCGCAGCGGCCGGGATGCCGGGGCGGGCGCCGGGGTTGGCTGCGCCTGGGCCTGTCCCACCAGCGCGTCGTGGACCTGCGAGAGGCGGAGCGGGCGGTCGAGCCGCTGCGCCACCGCGACGCCGTGGTCCGCCAGCCGCTTCGCCGCAGCCGCCGAACCGAGCACGAGGACCGGCACCTTGAGGCGCGCAAGCCAGGCCGCGACGGTGGCGAGCCGATGGCCCTCGAGGGCGCCGTCGGAGACCAGGACCGCGGCGGCGCGGGTAGGGGCTGGCGCAGGCGTGTCCGGCTCGATGCCCTCGAGGGGCGCCGGCTCGAGGCCCCAGGCGCGCAGGTGCTGAGCGATGACGTCGCGGCTTGCCTCGTCGGGCTCGACGAGCAGGACGACGCGGGCGCGCAGGGCGTCGAGGCTGTTGCCCTCAGGGGGTGGGATGGCGGCGGCGGGGAGCGGCAGGCGCACGGTGAATGTGGTGCCGTGGCCCGGCTTGGACTCCACCGTGATGGTGCCGCGCATGAGGCCGACGAGGCGGCGGCAGATGGTGAGCCCGAGGCCCGTCCCGCCGAAGCGGCGGGCGATGCTGGAGTCGGCCTGGCTGAAGGGGACGAAGAGGCGCGCCTTCTCCTCCGGGGTCATGCCGATTCCGGTGTCGGAGACGGCGATGGTCAGGTCGCCGGCGCGGCCTTCGACGCGCAGCCTGACGTGGCCTTTGGGGGTGAACTTGACCGCGTTGCCGAGCAAGTTCACCAGGACCTGGCGGACGCGGCCGGCGTCACCCAGGACGCCCTCGGGCACCTCGGAGCCGAGGCTCCAGGCCAGCTCCAGGCCCTTGCCGCGCGCCGAGGGGGCGACGACGTCGAGCGCCTCCTCGAGGGTGCGCCGCAGCGGGAAGGCGCGCTGCTCCAGCTCGAGGCGCCCCGCCTCGATCTTGGAGAGGTCGAGGACGTCGTTGAGGAGGCCGAGGAGGTGGTTGCTGGAGGAGCGGATGGTGCGCAGCATGTCGCGCTGGTCCGTGTCGAGCTTCGACTCCTCCAGGAGGGCGCCCATGCCGAGGACGGCGTTGAGCGGGGTGCGGATCTCGTGGCTCATGTTCGCGAGGAACTCGGACTTGGCGCGGTTGGCGGACTCCGCCTCGAGCCGTGCCTCTTGCAGCACCGCCTCGTAGCGCGTGCGCTCCGTGGTGTCCTGCAGGATGCCGCGCAGGCGGGCCGGTTTTCCGTCAGGGCCGGTCTCAATGAGGCCCTCCAGGCGGACGTGGCGGACCTCGCCGTCGGAGCGGACGATGCGGTACGAAGCGACGAGCGGCTCGGCCGACTTGACGGCCGCCTCGAAGGCCTTGATGAGGCGCGGCAGGTCGTCGGGGTGGACCGCCTTGTTGAGCGCCGCCGGGTCCGCGCGGCCCTGGGCCACCGGGATGCCGTAGACGCGGAACACCTCGTCGGAGACGATCGCCTTGTTCGTGGCGAGGTCGATGTCGTAGGAACCGAGGTGCGCGATGGACTGCGCCTCCTTGAGCTGCGTCTCCGAGGCGTGCAGGTCGCGCGTCCTTTCCTGGATGCGCGCCTCCAGGCCGGCCTGCGCCTCCAGAAGGGCGTCGCGCATCGCGCGCACGCTCTCTTCCAGGTCGCGCACCTCGTCGGCGCGCGCCGTGCCCGGGCGGCCGTGCAGCTGCGCGACGGCGCGCGCGTCCCTGGCGACCGCGCGCAGGGGGCCCGAGAGGCGGCGAGCCGCCCAGAGCGCGAGGAGGAGCACGCCCAGCGCGAGGCCCGCGAAGGCGAGCCCGATGGTGCCGGTGAGCTGGGCCACGGGGGCGTACGCCTCCGCGAGGTCCTGCTTGGCCACGAGGCCCCAGCCGGCGGGCTGGATGGTGCGGGCGGAGGCGAGGACGGGGACGCCGCGGTAGTCCACCACGTTCGAGAGCGGACCCTCGCCGTGCGCGAGCGCTTGCGCCGCCGCAAGGTCGGGGGTCGCCGCCACGACCGTGCTGTTGCGGTTCTCCCCGAGGCGGACGGGGAACAGGAAGAGGATGGTGCCGTCGGGGCCGGCGCGGGAGAGGGTCATCTCGCCGGTGTCGCCGAGGCCGGTGCGGTCCGTGACGACGTTCTCGATCTCCGTCGCGATGACGGTGACGATGAGGACGCCGAACGGGGTGAGACCTTCGCGGAACGGGCCGGAGGCCTCCAGGAACGGGACGCCGTCGGCGCCGCGGTGGATGTCCCCCGTCCCGTTCTTGGCGAGCCCCTGGACGAAGGCGGGGCGGCCGGCGACGGACAGCCCCTCGCGGGCCGGGTCGCTGGAGGCGACGACGAGGCCGGACGGGGCGACGACGTCCAGGAACAGGGCCGAGGGGACCTGGCCTGCCGCGTCGCGGAGGATGGACCGCATGCGCGCCTGGTCCTGGGGCGACCCGCTGGCGAGGTAGCCATGGAGGCTGTCGCGCAGGAGCTGGTTGGAGGTGACAAGCTGGACGCGCTCCACGTCATGGACCAGTTCGTCCTGGATGCGCTCCTGGGCCAGGTCCGCCACCGATTCCAGGTGGTCCTGGACGTTCTCGCCGAGGCTGGATCGCACCTGGTTCTGGACGAGGAGGCCGAGCGCGCCGACGGGGACGAGGGAGAACACGGCCAGGACGACGACCAGCCGGGAGCTCAGACGCATTCAGGGGCAGGACGCCCGCCTCGCATCAAAAGGTGGCGCCTTGGGTCGGCGCGGCGGGCCGCCTACACGAACGGGCAGACGGAGGCTTCGCGGCGGCCCCGGATGTGCAGCAGGGCAAGCCCCGCAGTGTGCAGGGCCCAGATGGCAAAAAGGCTCCCCCAGAAGACCAGGCCGAGCGTGGGGTCCTGCAGCCCCTTGCTCGCCAGGTAGAGAAGGGCCACGAGGAGGGCGATGGCGACGAGGCGGATGACAAGGCCGCGCGTGTCCGGGGCGATCTGGGCGCGCTTGACGCCGAGGACCACGATGACGACGCCGCCGACGTGGACCGCGACGAGGCTCCAGAGGTAGAGCGTGGCCCACCCCTGGTCTTTCAGGAGGAGGATGGGCACGAGGGCGACGGTGGTGACCGCGAGCAGGGCCAGCTTCCAGTAGAATCGGCGCCGGTCGGTGAAGTGAAACAGCGGCCCCGACGGAGCCGCCTGTGCCCCCTGCATGGGGACCAGGTTTAGGCGCGCCTTATTTGAGGTCTTGGGGTCGCGCGGTTGACCTGTCCCGCCGCGACTTCGCCCTCCGCCCCGTTCCATGCGGCTTCATGTATCACTCCCCCCTTGTGTCCTTGTGGCCCGTTATCTCCTCGTGGACGATTCCCCCACGATCCGGCTCACTCTCGCCTCGGCCATCAAGCAGGCCACCCGCACGCCGCCCCAGATCCTTGAGGCGGCCGACGCGGTGGAGGCCCTCAAGCAGTTCGACAAGGCGCCCATCGACGCCGTGTTCCTTGACATGGTGCTCGACGACACCGCCGACTCTGGCCTCAACGTCATGGCGAAGATCCTCGCCCGCAACCCGAGCACGCGCGTCATCCTCGTGACCGGCCTCCCGGCCTCCGACCCGATGGTGGTCAAGGGAATCCGCCAGGGCGCGTTCGCCTACCTGCCCAAGCCCGCCCGCACCGAGGCGGTCCGCAAGATCCTCAACGAGATGGAGACCGAGTCCGGCCGCTTCGGCCGCATCCGGTGAACCATGCGGCCCGCCGCGCGAAGGGGTCTTCTGCCTTCTGCCGACGGGTTCAAGACCCTCGAGGGCCCACGGACGGGGCGGTCGGCAGGAGCCTGCCCATGACCATGATGTCCCGCCGTTCTTCGCCTTCCCGGCTTCATCTTCGGGGCGACCGCGGTGCGGTCTCCGACGTCGTCGGCTCCATCCTCCTGGTGGCCATCACCGTCACGCTCGCGACGGTCATGGGCGCCCTGGTCTTCTCGTTCAAGGGCCCCGTGGATTTCCCGCAGGCGAACCTGGCCATCTCCGTGAGCCCCGGCAACGCCGCCTGGGGCAACGGCGACGAGCAGCTCATCGTCCGCAACGTCGGCGGCGAGGCCATCGAGGCGTCGCAGACGACCATCCTGTACAAGATCAACATCGGCGCCCCGGTGAGCATCACGGGGACCGCGCTCGGCTTCCCGAACGGCCGTCTCTCCATCGGGCAGACGTGGACGCTTACGCTCACCCTGCAGTCCACCGACAACGTGCTGCTCAACGTGGTCTCCCGCCAGACCGGCGGCTCCGCCGGCAGCCAGCTCCTCGCCACCGCCACGCTGGTGCCCGGCCAAGTCTCCTCGGGCGCGGCCTGCCCCTTCGACACGACCGCGCCCAGTGCCGGCCCGTGGGTGCAAAGCCCCTCCGATGTCACGAGCCTCTCCTCGGGCGCCATCACGGTCTCTGTCACGCTGCTGGACAACTGCGCGGGCGTGGACACCGCGTTCCCGCCGCACCTCTTCTGGCGCCTGCGTGGCCTCTCGGCTCCGGCGTACGCGGACGCCGGCGCGATGACGACCCAAGGTCTCTCCGTCTGGACCGGCACCGTCCCGAGCCAGACCTGGTCCGCCCAGTCCGGCAAGGTCCTCGAGTACTACATTGCGTCCTACAAGGACCTGCGCGCCAACGCCGGGACCAGTTCGACGCAGAGCGACGTCATTGACGCGGACTGCACCGGCGACACGACGCCGCCGAGTGTCACGTGGCAAGCGGCGAGCCCGGCCAACCTGGTGAGCACCACGCCGGCCGGCACCGTCACCGTGACGGGAACGATCGTGGACAACTGCTGGGGCGTGGACGACACGACGGCGACGCCGACGCTGGCCTACCGTCTCAATGACGGCACCAACCCCGCGTATGTCGCTGGTGGCGCCTTGAGCCGCGTCGGCGCTCCCGCCAACCACCAATGGACGGGGGTCGTTCCTAGCCAGACGTGGTACCTGCAGGCCGGACGCACCTTGCAGTACCAGTTCCTCAACCTCAAGGACGCCGCCGGGAACACCGGGCCGAGCGCCGCCCAGTCCGACCTAGTGGACATCGTCTCGCCCACCTACATCACGACGGGCGGCATCGTGGCTACGGCAGGAACCATCACCAACGCGGTGGGCGCCACGGCGGCGGGCGGCACGGAAGCGAGCATGACGGAAGTGCCCGTCACCTTCGCCATCCAGCCCGGCACGTCCAACACGGGAAGCAACTCGGTCTCCGAGACGAGCTGCCCGACGTACGTGAACCAGGCGTGCGCCTTGTTGAGCGACGACCAGTTCGCCACCCTGAGCAGCGTCAACGCCAACCTCTACGTCGACGGAATCTGGACGACGCCCCCTGCCGGCGCCGGCGGCATCACGCAGGTCCTCATCGGCTTCGAAGCCCGCAAGTCCAGCACCGGGACCTCCCCGACCATCACGATGGACTACGCCGTGGGGGGCGCGACCGGTCCAACGACCCTGACCGGGGCGACCCTGAGCTCAAACACCGTGGACGACGTGACGACGCTGGACGTCACCGCGGACCGCTCGTGGACGACGGCCGACATCCAGGCTCTCGCCATTCACTTCACGCTCACCGCCCGCCCAAGCGCCAACGCCAACGTGGACCAGCTCTTCGTCAAGGTCTCCTACGCCGTGACCGGCGGCGCGGGCCGCGGCATGAACCAGGTCCTCACGTTCGCCAACGTGCCGAACTCCAGCCCGACGACCGGGGCGCAGACCTTGGACCTGGGCTACCACATCTCCCCGATTGTCGCCAACGACGTGTTCATCGTCGGCGTGTTCAACCCCAGCACGGGGGCCTGGCGGGTCTGCCCCAGCCAGCTCAACTCGGTCTCCGTCACCGCCGTCGCCTACACTTGCCAGCTCACGTTGCTGCCCACAGAGTACAACAACGGGGCGCCCAAGGTGCGCATCCGTGACGTCAACCCGGCGAGCACCGTGACCACCACCGTCCTTCTCGACTACGCGAGGATCAGCACTACATGACGGCCCGCCCCCGCTTCCCAGGCTTCCGGCCCATGCCGCGCCCACGCAGCGATGACCACGCCGTCTCGACCGTCCTCGGGGCCATCTTGATGTTCGGCCTGCTGCTCGTGACCCTCACGGTCATCCAGGTCAAGTTCGTCCCCATCTGGGACAAGCAGCGCGAACGCGACACCGGCATCGAGACCGGCAGCGTCGTGGGCCAGCTCAAATCCGACCTGGATCGCATCGCCAACAACCAGACCACCGTCGCCCTCTCGGAGTCCATCAGCCTGACCCGGGCGCAGGGCTTCAGCTTCTTCGGCTCGCAGCTCCTGCCGGGGTCGGTCACCTACACGCCTTCCTCGTCCAACGCAGGCCTCACGATGACCACCGCCCGCCCCATCGCGCTGCAGCAGGCCGGGGGCAGCCCACTCTACAGCCTCAACGAGGACTGGACCTGGGACGGCTCGCAGGTCACCGGGATCCTCGGCGTCGCGCACTTGCGCATGCGTGTCCCCAACCCGGATTCGCTCCCCTCCGGGACCCAGACGCTCGACTTCACGCTGACCGACGGCAGCAACAACTGCCAGGGCGAGGTCAAGGTCGTCTTCGCCGGCGTGACGGGCGGCGTGACGGGCGCGAACAAAATGATCGAGGCGCAGCTTTACGCCGCGCAGAACCCGGCCGCCGCCACCTGCTCGGCGACTCCCTACCGCACGCGGAGCCAAGCCATCGTGCCCACCGTGCCGGCCTTCTTGCCCGCCTACTTCTATTTTGATCCCCTGACGGAAGGGGAGTTCGGCGCCGTCCTGGCGGCGGTCCCCGCCTCGGCGTTCCCGCTCAAGGCGCAGTACGCACAGGGCAACACCGCCGGCCAGGTCGCCTTCGTGTACGACCAAGGCACCGCCTACGGCACGGTGCGCAAGGGCGGCCTCGGCCTCAGCTACACCAGCTTCAACGACTTCACCCCGACCGGCGTTCTGAGCGTGCTCGTCAACAACCAGCGCCTGCCCGTGCAGACGTACGGATTCGAGTACGGCGCCGTCTTCCTGACGCAGACCGACGGCGACGCGATGGTGTCGCCGCCCAGCTTCTCCGTGGGCACCACGCAGAGCCAGGCCGGCATCGCGTGGAGCTTCCCGGCCCTCTCGGGCGGCTCCGCGGCCGTGACCGGCGCGCGCGCCGCCACCATCGTCGCCTCGCCCTCGGGCGCCGGCACCGCCCTCCAGGCCACCGCGCAGGACATCACCTTCACGCTGACGACCAACCACCCGGCCGCGTGGGCCGCGTTCTGGGACGAGCGGATGAAGCTCGCCGGCCTCTCGTCCGCCGCCGCCCCGTCGCTTGCTCCCTGCCTCGACACGACGACCTCCGCCGCGAAGTACACGATCAGCACCACGCCGGTCGTGGGCAGCACGCCGGGCTCGGCGACCCTGAACTTCTTCGGGCCCTGCTCGTCCCCCACCGACGCCACGAAGGATGTCCTCGTGACCCTGCGCAAGGGCACGGTGGGCATCGCCTTGCAGCCGGCAGGATAGGCCCGAGGCGAGACGGATGAACCTTTCCCGAAAGCCCGAAAGGCAGCCCCCTCAGCACAGTAGGGTCATGGAGGCTGCCCCCCGCGCCCCCCGCCGACGCTTCGCCACCGACCGGGGCGCAGCCACAGGGCCCATTGGCGGCATCCTGCTGATCGGCATCGTCGTGGTCCTCGCGGCGCTTTTCGTCGTCATGACGCAGGTGCTGCGCACGCAACCGCACGACCCCGTGGAGTCCGGCGGAAAGGCCACCTTCACGGGCGAAGGCTACTACCTGGAGCCAAGCGGGCCGGACGACATCCCCGTCGCGGGCTCGACGTTGTTCATCACGCTGGATGGCGTCCAGACCGCGGTGCCCCTCTCCACCTTCTCGGCCCAGATTGGCGGCCCCGCCTGGACGGTGGGGACCCGGCTCTGCATCATCGGCCCCGTTGCCGGCTGCTACTCCGCTGCCGGGCGCGAGGCCCAGGTGACCGTGTACTCCAACCGCGAGTACGTTTTCCAGGTCGAGGCCTTGCGTTCGCAGTCGCCGGCCTTCCTCATCGGCGCCGGTTCGGGCGGCATCACGGTGTCCGGCGGCACCTGGAACGTGAACCTGGCCATCGTGGGTGCCCAGATCACCTGCGGCGCGTCCGGGCCGCAAATGGACGTGACGGCGCGCTACACCCAAAACGGCGGGTCCAGCTACGCTTCCCTTTTTGGCGGCGCTCCCGTGAACCCGAACGGTGGCCAGAGCCTCAACTTGGGCCAAGTGCCCGCCGGCTCCGTCCTCGGCGTCGAAGGACGGGCCAGGCTCGCCAGCTGCTCGTTCGATAAGACCTACACCTCGATCGCGTCCACGCCTCATGTCTTGACCCTGAAGCAAGGCGATGCCGCCCCCAACCGGCCCGCCTTCGGCAACCAGGCGCTCCTGGCCTCGTTCATGCAGCCGTACGTGAACACCTACACGCAGACCATGGTGCTCGACCGGAACCAGGTCATCCTCCTCTACGAGTTCACGGACGACCTCAACTCGTCGGCGGCCGACTTCCAGGACCTCGTGGTCCTCTTCACGTTCAGCTGAGGCTCCGGCTCCTCCGGAAACGGTTAAGCGCCTCAAGACAATCCCTGCCACACGACCGTCTCACCCTGAAGGACTGGACCTCCATGACCCCCTCACCACCCCGGGCCAAGACCGCGGCAAAATCGTCCAAGGCGCCCGCCAAGAAAGCGAAGCCGTCGCCCCCCGCGCGCGCGTCGCCCACGCCCTTTGCGGGGCCGCGGTCCGCCCCCGCCCAGGTCCCCACCGGCATGGCCGAGCGCCGGCCGACCCCGCGCGCGCCTGGACTCAACGCAATTCCTCCGCCGCCCCCCCAGTCAACGCCACCTGTCGAGGAGCTGCTCGAGTTCACGGACACGCACCTCGCGACCGCCCTTGCCCACGGCACCTTGCCCGCGGCGGCCGCGACGACCGGCGTCCGGCCTCGCGCCGCGTCATCCCGTCCTCCATCCCCTCTCGTTCAACCCCCGCCTCCGCCGTCGGCCGGCGTTCCCGTTCCGCCGCCCCGACCGGTGCCCAAACCGGCCTCGTTGCTCAGCCCGCTTCCCCCCATGCCGGTCGCGAAGGCGCCTGCGAAGGGCGGACCGGTCACCTCCATTCCGCCCGTCCCGACGGGCCACCGCGAAGTCGAGCTGACCCCCGTCGTCCCCGACCGCGCCTGGGTGCGCATCCTCCTCAACGAAACGGACCGCAGCTATCTCTACCAGGTCATCGAGCCGACGTTGGGCAATGACGAGACGGCGGTCCTGGAGTTCCTGCGCGAGACGCTCATCCGGACCCTGGACGGCCGCAAGGCCATCCAGCAGCGCAGCGGCGCCGACTGGTCCGACGTGCTGCTCACGGCGGCGCGCCAGGCGGTCCTCGACCACGCCATCCGCCTCGACCCCGTCGGCCTGCAGCGCGTCGAGTACCATCTCGTGCGCGACTTCCTCGGCTTCGGTCCCGTGGACGTCCTCCTGCGCGATGGCATGATCGAGGACATCTCGTGCGACGGCCCGACCATCCCGATCTACCTGTTCCACCGCAAGTACGAGTCGCTCCGGACGACCGTCGTCTTCCCTTCCGACGCCGACCTGGACGCCTTCGTCGTCCGCCTGGCCCAGCGCAGCGGCAAGCACATCAGCGTTGCCGACCCGTTGCTCGACGCGACCCTGCCGGACGGCTCGCGCCTGCAGGCCACCTTGAGCCGCGAGGTCACGACGCGCGGCAGCAGCTTCACCATCCGCAAGTTCCGCGCCGACCCGCTGACGCCCCCCGACTTGATTCGGTACGGCACCATCAGCCCGCAGATGGCCGCCTACTTCTGGTTCGTCATGGAGATGGGCGCCTCGTTCCTCCTCGCGGGCGGCACGGCCTCGGGGAAGACCACGACGCTCAACGCCGTGAGCCAGTTCATCCCGCCCGAGAAGAAGATCGTCAGCATCGAGGACACGCGCGAGATCAACTTGAGCCACGAGAACTGGATCGCCGGCCTCACCCGCAGCGGCTTCGGCGCCGAGACCGCGTCCGGCAAGCCCGCCGGGACCATCGACATGTACAAGCTCCTGGAGGCGGCGCTGCGCCAGCGCCCGGAGTACCTTATCGTGGGCGAGGTGCGCGGCCCTGAGGCCCTCACCTTGTTCCAGGCGATGGCGACCGGACACGCCGTGTACTCGACGATGCACGCCGACTCGGTCCAGAGCGCCGTGTACCGCCTCGAGAACGCACCCATCAACATCCCGCGCATCATGCTCCAGACGCTCAGCCTGATGGCCATCCAGGCCCAGGTCCGCGTGGACGACAAGCTGGCGCGCCGCATCCTCAACGTCACCGAGATCGTCGGCTTCGACCCCGACACCCGGGAGCTCCTGACGAACACCGTCTTCGAGTGGGACGTCAAGACCGGGAAGCATGCGTTCCTCGGGCGCTCCTACCTCCTCGAGCAGATCGCGGAGCGGCGCAACCTCTCCGAAGCGACCCTGCAAGCCGAGTGGGCCAACCGCACCAAGGCGCTCGAATGGATGATGGCCAAGGGCGTGCGCCATTACAGTGACGTGGCGCGCAACGTCACCTCCTACTACCGCGACCCGAAGGGGTTCATGGCCCGCATCGCGAGGGAATGACATGGCGCTGCGCAGCCTCGAGCGCCTCGGGTACCGCTGGTTCGGGCCGCTCGCCACACGCGCGGCGAGCCAGAACGCCCACCTGCGCCTCGCGCTCGAGCGCGCCCACATCCTGCTGCGGCCCGAGGTGTACCTCGCCTCGGCCTACCTCACGGCGGCTCTGGCGGGGCTGCTTGCTCTCATCCCCGTCCTCGTCCTAATCCTCGCCAGCCTCACCGGCCTCGCGAGCATCCCGGCGGGCCTGTTCATCTTCCTCGTGCCAGCACCGGTGGTGCTCGCCATCATGGTGTACCTCTCCGCCATCATCCTTCCCGACTTGCGCACCCTCAACCGCAGCCGGGGCCTCAACGCCAAGCTGCCGTACGCGCTGAACTACATCTCGACCATGGCCTCCGCGGGAGCGACGCCGGAGCAGCTCTTCGCCGGCCTCGCCGCGCAGCCGCTCTATGGCGAGGTCGCGCAAGAATGCGCCTGGATCGTGCGCGACCTGCGGGTCCTGGGCCAGGACATCATGGGCGCCCTGGCGCGCGCCATTGACCGCAGCCCCAGCACGAAGTTCCAGGACTTCCTGCAGGGCGCCGTGACGGCGCTCACCTCGGGCGGCGACCTCAAGACGTACTTCTCCGACAAGGCCGACCAATACCTCCTTGACAACCGCCAGGAACAGCGCAAGTTCCTCGAAGGGCTGGGCGTGCTCGCCGAGGCGTTCGTCACCGTCGTCGTCGCCGCGCCGCTCTTCCTCATCGTCATCCTCTCCGTCATGACCACGTTTGGCGGCTCCGGGGGCGACAACCTGCTCATCGGCTACCTCCTGATTTTCGTCCTCATCCCGATGGCCCAGGCGGGCTTCGCGTGGACGATCAAGGTCATGACCCCGGAGGCCTAGCATGGCGGACCCACGCGACGACGGCCCCGCCGGGAAGCTCCTGCGCCTGCCAGCCTTTGAGAGCCGTCCCGACCTCGAGGTGTCCCCTCCCACCGCTCCCACCCAGCCCCACCCCGGCCTGGAGCTGGCCACCCTCATTTGCGGAGCCCTCGGCACCGCCCTCTCCATCGTCGGCGCGGCGGGCCTCACCGTCCCCGTCGGAGGCGCCTGGCCCCAGGTGATGGGCCTGCTGCTCGCGGCCGGTCTCCTCCTGGTGGCGGTCGGCTCCGTCCTGGGACACCCCGTCGACCGGTTGCGCCGTTACGGCGCGAAAGACGCCGGCGAACGGACACGGCAGCTCGAGGTCGCCCAGCGGTTGCGCATCTCCACGCTGATGCTGCATGTCCTCCTCATCCTCTCCGTCGTCGTCCTTGGCTTCGCGCTCCCGGCCCGGTACGGGGTCCTGCACCTGCCGTTCGCGTACGAGATCCTTGGCAAGGGCGCGCTCGCGATGCTCGCGATCCTGCTCGGCGTCGGCGGCTACGCGCACTGGACCACGCTCCAAGGCCCTCCGCGCCCGGGCAGCGAGGCGCGCACGTTGCTCACGTTCCTCGGGCTCAGCCTGGTGGCGGTCCTCGCGCTCCTCGTCGGGTGGCTCAGCCTTCGCGGCGGGGCGCAGGACGCCGACGTCCCGCTCCTCGCCCTCGGCGCGGGTGCGGCGGCCTCCTTTGCGCTCATCCGCAGCCGCAGCCTGCCCAGCATCGGCGCCATCCTCGGCAGCGACCGCGGCATGGCGGGCGGCCCGGCCATCAACCGAAACCGCGCCATCTTCCTGCCCATCCTGGCGGCCTTCGCGCTGCTGATGCTGGTGTTCTTGCTCTTCATCCTCCTCGGCCTTGGGGTGGTGGGCGTCTTCGCCGACGTCGCGAAGGACCCAGTCATCCTGGGCGTCTTCGGGTTCCTTCTCCTGGCGATGGGCCTGAGCCTGGCCGCCGCCTTCCGCCTTGCCCGCTCGGAGCCGCTGGAGCCGCCGCTCTTCCAGGTCAAGACGGACGCGAAGAAGCTGCGCGAAGCGTTCCTCCTCGGCGGCTCGGCCGTCGGCGCGGTGCTTCTGATGGTCCCCGCGTTCATCCTGTTCTCGGGCAACAGCCTCCTCGGGATGCCACCCAACGCCTGGATCCACTTCTTCTGCCTCGGCCTGCTGGTCGCCCTGGGGCCGTACGGCTTCTACGCGGCGCGCGAGCAGAAGCGCATCCGGCAGCTTGAGGAGCGCTTCCCGGATTTCCTGCGCGACATCGCCTCGAGCCACAAAGGCGGCCTCACGCTCGCGAGCGCCATCGCGGTGGCGGCGCGCGGCGACTACGGGCCGCTCACGCCCGAGGTGCGGCGCATGGCGGACCAGGTGACCTGGAACGTCGGCTTCCAGGAGGTCCTGCAGCGCTTCGCGGAGCGGGTGCGCACGCCGCTCGTCCAGCGCGCGGTGACGCTCATCTTGCAGGCGGACCGCTCCGGCGGCTCCACGACCGAGGTGCTCATCGCGGCCGCCCGCGACGCGCGCGAGATCAAGACGCTCGAGACCGAGCGCCGCCTCTCAATGAGCCTCTACACCGTCGTCATCTACGTGACCTTCCTCGTGTTCCTCGGCGTGGCCTCGATCATGTACGCGCAGTTCGTGCCACAGCTTGTCGCCGCGAGCCAGGCCGCCGCGAACCAGACCCAGCTGGCCTCGTTCGGGGCGCTCAAGGGCCAGACGCTGAGCCTCCAGGACTACCAGCTGTTCTACCTGCTCGCCGCCGTCCTGCAGGGGCTGGGCGACGGCATCGTAGCGGGGCAGATGGGGTCGGGCAAGGCCATCCTTGGCCTCCGCCACGCCTTCGTCATGGTGGCGCTGAGCTACATCTGCTTCGCCCTCTTCCTAAACTGAGGCCGGGCGGCTGCGGGGACGGCGCGTTTCCGCTCCTATAAGAACCGGGGACGGATGGCAAGTCTGGCACGGGCGGAGACGCCCCAGGACCGCAGAAGGGGACGGCGCTAGCCGGCACCGTTCACCTTTTGTAGAAGTCCTGACAGATGCCGGGCTGACATCCCATGGCCACCAAGACCGAAGCCACCCTCCGCGTCGTCGAGGCCCTCCAGCAGGACGTGTCCTACGGCCGTGCCCGCCTCGACGGCCAGACCCGCGTCGAACTGAACCTCAGCCCCGGCGACATCATCGAGATCAAGGGCCACAAGACGACCGCCGCCGTCGTCTGGCGCTCGCACCCCGGCGACGAGGGCAAGGGCATCATCCATGTGGACAACCTGACGCGCAAGAACGCCGGCGTCAGCATCGGCGACAAGGTCGCCATCAAGAAGGCCGATGTCAAGCCGGCCAAGCAGGTCACCCTGGCGCCCGCCATCAGCCAGGACCAGCAGATTCAGTTCGGCGACGGCATCGACGCTCTTGCCAAGCGCGGCCTGCTCAAGCGCCCCTGCGTCCAGGGCGACATCGTCGTCGTCCCCAACATCGCGCTGTTCGGCAACGCCCTCCCGTTCAGCATCATCAGCACGAACCCCAAGGGCATCGTGCTCATCAACGAGGAGACCCAGATCAAGGTCAGCGAGGAGGCCGCCACCAGCGCCGGCGCCGCCGTCTCGCAGATCAGCTACGAGGACATCGGCGGCCTGCGCGAGGCCCTCACGAACGTCCGCGAGATGATCGAGCTGCCCCTCAAGCACCCCGAGCTCTTCGAGCGCCTCGGCATCGACCCGCCCAAGGGCGTCCTGCTGCACGGCCCGCCCGGCACGGGCAAGACCATGATCGCCAAGGCGGTCGCCAACGAGGCCGGCGCGCAGTTCTACACCATCAACGGCCCCGAGATCATGAGCAAGTTCTACGGCCAGTCCGAGGAGAACCTGCGCAAGACCTTCGAGGAGGCCGAGAAGAACGCCCCCAGCATCGTCTTCATCGACGAGATGGACGCTATCGCCCCGAAGCGCGACGAGGTCCAGGGCGAGGTCGAGCGCCGCGTCGTGAGCCAGATGCTCACCCTCATGGACGGCCTCAAGGGCCGCGGCAAGATCATCGTCATCGGCGCCACCAACCGCCCTGACTCCATTGACCCAGCACTCCGCCGCCCTGGCCGCTTCGACCGCGAGGTCGAGATCGGCGTCCCCGACAAGGAGGGCCGCCTCGAGATCCTCATGATCCAGACGCGCAACATGCCGAAGGCGGAGGACGTGAGCCTGGAGTCGCTCGCGGACCAGACGCACGGCTTCGTCGGCGCCGACCTGATGGCCCTCGCCCGCGAGGCCGCCATGAAATCGCTCCGGCGCTTCCTCCCTGAGATTGACCTTGACCAGCCGGTCCCCGCCGAACTGCTGGAGCGCATGAACGTCAACGCGGACGACTTCAAGGGCGCCCTCAAGATCGTGGACCCCTCGGCCCTGCGCGAGTTCCTCGTCGAGGTCCCCAACGTCACCTGGGAGACCGTCGGCGGCCTCGCCGAGGTCAAGCAGCAGCTCAAGGAGGCCGTCGAGTGGCCCCTCGAGGACCCCGAGTCGTTCACCCGCATGGGCATCAAGCCGCCGCGCGGCATCCTGCTCTACGGTCCCCCCGGCACCGGCAAGACCCTTCTTGCCAAGGCGGTCGCGAACCAGTCCGGCGCCAACTTCCTCAGCGTCAAGGGCCCCGAGGTCCTGTCGAAGTGGGTCGGCGAGTCCGAGAAGGCCATTCGCGAGATCTTCAAGAAGGCGAAACAGGCAAGCCCGAGCATCGTCTTCCTCGACGAGATCGACTCCATCGCCCCGCGCCGCGGCGCCTACGAGGGCAGCCACGTCACGGAGAGCATCGTCAACCAGCTCCTGACGCTCATGGACGGCCTCGAGGGCATGGAGGGCGTCGTCATCATCGGCGCCACCAACCGTCCCGACATCATCGACCCCGGCCTGCTGCGTGCCGGCCGTTTCGACCGCGTCATCAAGGTCAGCGCCCCCGACGAGGGCGCCCGCCTGCAGATCCTCAAGGTCCACACGGCCGGCATGCCGCTCGGCAAGGACGTGGACCTCGCCGAGCTCGCCAAGCTCACGAAGGGCTACGTCGGCGCCGACCTGGAGAGCCTCTGTCGCGAGTCCGCCATCATGGCGCTGCGCGAGGACCGCAAGGCCCGCATCGTCAACAAGAACCACTTCGAGGAGGCGCTCCGCAGTGTTCGCAGCTCGGTGACCGAGGAGGTCATCAAGTACTACGACCGCCTCGCCGAGCAGCTTGGCCAGACCGCCGTCAAGAAGGCCGCCACCGGCAACGCCGGCGGGATGGAGTTCCTGTAGGACGGCGCTCCAAAGCCCTAAGACCCGCTTGCCGGGTGGACGCCTCGTGCGCCTGCTTGCCCTGACCTTCGTAGGATGCCTCCTCCTTGCCGGATGCGCGAGCCAGACGGCTGAGCCGAGCCCCGCCCCGACCTCGGGCAAGACGAGCGCGTCGGCCGCCCCGTCGTCGTCCGACCCAGCCGACCCTTCGCCGTCCACGCCGCCGGCCTCGGCAGCGCCGGAATCGCCGCCGTGCGAGGTCCAGCAGGGTTCCTACATCGTCAAGACCGACGTGAACGAGTACTACGTCTACCTTGTCGGGGAACAGCCGGCCCTGGTGTACACGGAATCCAACGGCGTCGGCGGATTCCAGAGCGCCGACTCCTGCCCGAGCAACCCGGACACGCGCGTCCTCCCCGCGTAGCCGTTCCGAATCCTTATCTTCGGCCGCCCACTGGTGGCCTTTGAGGGAAGATATGACGAAGGTCTTCGAGTCCGAGCTGCGTGGCAAGACCGTGATGAGCAACGAGGGAGGCTACCTCGGCATCCTGCGCGCCATCAGCACGAACGTCCAGACCGGCGACCTGGTCGGCATCCACGTCGAGCCCGGCCAAGAGGTCAACACGAAGGGCATGCCCAAGGACGCCCAGGGCCGCCTCACCTACCCGTTCTCGGCCATCCGCGCCGTGCGCGACGTCATCGTCGTCGGCTCGTAAGACCTCTAGAAAGGGGAGAGAAAGAGAAGAAGGGCTAGCGTGAGCAACGTTCAGCGGCCCGTGCCGCGGCGGAGCCTCCGGTCGACTCCGTCAACCGGAGGCATTCCTTCGGCCGCCACGCCAGCGTCCTATCGTCCGCTGCCGCGGCGGAACCAGTTGATGACCTTGTTGAAGCGCGGAGCCGGGGGGATGCCCTCGTGCTGGTGCTTCGCGTGCCCGGCCTGGGCATGCCCGTGGTCGGCGCCGACGCGGGGGTCCTGGTGGTCATGCTGCGCCTTCGCGACGACCTTCTTGCTGGGTGGGGTGTGCGTGACCGGCTTCTTCGCGGCGGCCTTGGGGGCGGCCTTCTTGGCGGGCGCCGCGGCCTTCGCGGCGGTCTTCTTGGCGGGTTTGGCTGGACTCATGGTCTCACTGTCCGTGTCGAGGGAGGACGGGGGGATAAGGACTGCGCGGGGCGGGCCGCGTCAGGTCAGGGTCAACGTGTAGGAGTAGGTCATGACGGGGGCCGTGCCGCCCTGGGGCACCAGCACCACGTTGAGGGCCAAGGTGCCGGTGACGGCGACCGTGCCGGCGACGGTGATCGTGAGGTCGGATCCTGTCAGCGCGACGGTGCTGCCCGAGCTTTGGGTTACAGTGCCAAGCAGGATGACGACCTGGTTCTGGGCGGAGCCCCCCACGAGGGCGACTGTGGCGGACTCAAGGACCCCGAACCCCGACGCGGAGCCGAGGCTCACTTTGACATCCCAGTTGTCCGAGACCTTGTGGACCTTGAGCACGGTGAGCGTGGTGAGGCCAATGCCGACGGAGGTCGTGGCGCTGGTGCCGCTCGAGCCAAGCGAGGTCGAGCCGCTCGTCCCCGCCGCCAGGGTCACGGGAGGCGCCTTCGCGGCGGGCGTCGTCGTGAGGTCCTGGCGGTGGGTGGTCGTGGCGGCAACGGCGAGCGCCATCGCCACGAAGGTGGCAAGGACGACTCGGCCGCCGCGCAGCATGACGACCCTCACGGAGCCAGAGTGAACTGCATCGCGAAGCTGCCGAGGCTTCCGGCGGCGGTGCCGTCGGCGACGACGACGAGGATGCTGATGTCCAGGCTGGTGGAGACCGGCAGCGTGAAGCTGGACGAGGTCGCGGAGGCGACCGCGTCCCAGGTCAGCAGGGTGCTCGCGCCGTTCTTGACGGTGACCTGGAAGCTCGTGATGGCGGCGTTCGGGGCCGCGCTGCGGGCGAGGCTCACCGTGTAGGGCACGGTCGCGCTGCCGTCGGAGAGCTTCAGGATGTTCGCGAGGCTCGTCTGCGCGACGCCGGCGATGCCGGAGAGGGCCAAGGTGGCGCTGGTGCCGGACGCGCCGAGCGTCACGGTCGCGAAGCCCGCGACGTTGATGCCCGTGTAGTCGGCGCCGTTCTGGAACGCGACGTCGGGAGCCTTTGAGGCGGGGTTCGAGGTGACGTCCATGCGGAAGCTCACGACGGCCACGACGAGGATGGCCGCGGCGAGGAGGCCGGCCAGGGATGCCAGCAGGGTGCGGTGGAGCTTCATCCACACGCTGAGGCTGAAGCGACCGGCCTTGAACAGGCGGCCGGCAACGCCGCGGTGCCGGGGCGACTTTTGGGCGGGTGATGCACGCAAAATGGTGTTGGATGGCGGGTCGGTCATTGTCGTCGCCTCACGTGGGGGCCAGGGTAAACTGCATGCCGAAGCTGCCAAGGCTGCCGGCCGCGGTGCCGTCCGTGACCACGAGCACGATGGTGATGTCAAGGACTGTGGAGACGGGGAGCGTGAAGCTGGACGAGGACGCTGCGGAGACTGCATCCCAGGTGGCGAGCGTGCTCGCGCCATTCTTGACCGTCACGACAAAGCTGGTGATGGCGGCGTTGAGGGTCGTGCTGCGCCCGAGGGTGACGGACTCGGGGTGGGTGGCGTCCTGGTTGTTGAGCTTGAGGATGTTGCCGAGGCTGGTCTGGGCCGCGCCCGGAATCCCCGAGAGCGCCAACGTGGCGCTGGTGGCGGAGGTGCCAAGCGTCAAGGTGGCGAAGCCGGCGGTGTTGATGCTGGCGTAGTCGGCGCCGTTCTGGAAGATGACAAGCGGGGCCTTGGAGCTGGTCGTCGCCGTGACGTCCTGGCGGATGGAGACGACGGCCGCGACGAGGCCGGCGACGAGGAGGAGGCTCACGATGGCAATCGAGGCGACCTTGTGGAGGCGGATCCAGGCGCCGAGGCCCTTGCGGGGCTTGGCGTCCGTGGGGGCCGGGCCGCGGGCAGGGGCCGGGCGGGTCGGCGCCGCAGGACGAGGGGGGGCTGCATGGGCGGCCGCGCGCATGGGGGGAGGGGCCCGGGGGGCCTTGGCCGGACCGGGCGCGGGGGCAGGGACCGCAGAAAGCGGCCGGACGGGGGCTACCCCGGGGCGGGTCGGCGCCTGGCCGGCGCGCCACGGCGCGGTCCAGGAACTGCTGGATTTGGGCGTGGGGATGCGAATGGCGCCAGGATAGGCAGAGGGACTGGTCGGTTGCGCGGCCATGGTCCCTAGGTCGCGACTCCGAGGTTCATACCCGTTGGCCCACAAGCTTAAGAGCAGACCCGAGGGAAAACGACGCTGGCCTGACCCGGCCGTCCAGGAGAAAAAATCGTCGGACGCGGATTGAGAAAGCGACAGACGAAGCGGTACGTTTCGAATCGGGTACCCCGTGGCTTCACCTGGACATTTTCAAGTCAGCCATGAACCTGTCAATGGGTATTGAACTGGGCAAGCCTGCCGGGATGACTCTTGGAGGAACTATTAACCGGCCCGGTGGGCTTGTCCGGATGCCGGTCCGACCGGCAGTGAACCCATGGTGCTGTTCGTTGACCGGGCCATCGTCATCGGAGCCGGCGTCATGGGCGCCCGCATCGCCGAGGTCTTGGCGCTCAACAACGTCAATGTGACGCTCCGGGACGTGGACGACGCCGCCCTCGCCCGCGGCCGCAAGACCATCGAAGGCGACCTGGACGGCCTCGTCGCGTTCCAGGCCGGAAAGGCGGCCCGCGCCATTCAGGAGTTCGAGTCCAAATCGGGCGTGGCCCTCACCGCCGAGCAGAAGGCGAAGGCCGCCGAGACGCTCAAGCCCAACTTCGACGCCAAGCGCAAGGAAAAGCTCCTCGCGAAGATCACGTTCACGACAGGGTGGGAGGGCTGCGACAAGGCCGACCTCGTCATCGAGGCCGCGCCCGAGAACCCCGCGCTGAAGAAGAAGATCTTCGCCGAGCTCATCACCAAGGTGCCGGAACACACCGTCCTCGCCTCCAACACGAGCACGCTCAGCATCACCGACCTCGCCGCGAGCCTGCCGTCCGCCCGTCGCGGCCGCTTCCTCGGCGTCCATTTCTTCAACCCCCCGACCACGCTGCCGCTCATCGAGATCATCCCCGGCATCGAGTCGCGCGCCGACATCGTTGAGGACGTCGTCAATTTCCTCGCCCCTCTGCGCAACCACCGCTACCCGCTCATCCCCATCCAGGTCAAGGAGTGCCCCGGCTTCCTCGTGAACCGCATCCTCGGCCCCATGCTCGCGGAGGCGTTCGCCTGCTACGAGGAGGGCATCGCCAAGCCCAAGGACATCGACCTCGCGATGCAGACCGGCGCCGGCTTCCCGATGGGCCCGCTCGCCCTCGCCGACCTGGTCGGCCTCGACGTCATCCAGCACGCCGCCAAGAGCATCCGGGAGCAGCAGGGCGGCGTCGTCGCCCAGCGCCCCGTCCAGATCATCAACCAGCTCGTCGCCGCCGGCCGCCTCGGCCAGAAGTCCGGGCGCGGCTTCTTCGAGTACAACCGGGACGCCTAAGCCTCACCCCACCCTTCCCCCACCCACACCCGGAGACACACACCATGGGAGACCTCGTCAAAGTCAAGATCGACAACAAGATCGCCACCGTCACGCTCGACCACCCGCCGGTCAACGCGCTCAACCCCGCCGTCCTGAAAGAGCTCAAGGCGGAGTTCGACGGCCTCTCGAAGAACGACGACGTGCGCGCCATCGTGCTCACGGGCTCCGGCAACCACGCCTTCTGCGCCGGCGCCGACCTGAAGGCCTTCGCCGGCCTCGGCCCGCAGCAGTCCGCGGAGCTCGTCGCCGCCGGCCACGCCGCGTTCAACGCCATCGAGGACTGCCGCAAGCCCGTCATCGCCGCCGTGAACAACCTCGCGCTGGGCGGCGGCTGCGAGCTGGCCATGGCCGCCGACATCCGCGTCAGCAGCGACCGCGCCCGCTACGGCCAGCCCGAGGTCTGGATCGGCCTCCTGCCCGCCTGGGGCGGCTCGACGCGCCTGCCCCGCCTCGTCGGCCCCGCCAAGGCGAAGGAGCTCATCTTCACGGGCCAGATGATCAACGCCCAGGAGGCGCAGCGCATCGGCCTCGTCAACAAGATCGTCCCCGACGGTGAGGAGGTCCGCGCGGCCATCGACATCGCGCGCGCCATCCACATGAAGGCCGCCCCCCTTGCCGTGAGCGAGGCCAAGCTCGCCATCAACGCCACCATCCGCGCTTCTACCCGCGAGGCGGCCCTCAAGGTCGAAAGCGACGCCGCCGCGCGCCTCGCCGCCACCGAGGACCTGGTGGAGGGCGTCACCGCGTTCATCGAGAAGCGCAGCCCCGAGTTCAAGGGCAAGTAGGCGCAAGCCCCATGGCCTTCGAGTTCGCCTTCACCCCAGAGCAGCGCCTCCTCAAGCGCTCGGCGCGCCAGTTCATGCGCAGCCAGATCGAACCCGGACTGCCGGACGACGACTGGTCAGGCCACGGCGGCGACTCCCCGCTGGAGCTGGTGAAGCGGATGCAGCACCAGGGCTGGTTCGGCATCGGCATTCCGCGCGCGCTGGGCGGCGCCGGCATGGGCGAGGTGGAGTACTGCATCCTCATGGAGGAGATCTCCGCGGTGGACTCCAGCCTGGGCACCATCTTCGGCGCCCACAGCGGCATCGGCCTGATGCCCATCTACCTGTTCGGCAACGACGACCAGCGCGAGCGCTTCGTGCGGCCCATCGCCGAAGGACGGCATCTGGCCGCGTTCGCGCTCACGGAGCCGACGGCGGGCTCGGACGCAGCCAGCATCAAGACGAAGGCGGTGCGCGACGGCGACGACTGGCTCATCTCCGGCACGAAGATCTGGTGCTCGAACGGCAACTTCGCCGACACCGTCGTCGTCTTCGCGGTCACCGACGAGACGCTGGGCGCCCACGGCGGCGTGACGGCGTTCATCGTCTCCAAGGGGACGCCCGGCTTCACGGTCGGGACCATCGAGGACAAGATGGGCATCCGGCAGAGCAACACGGCAGAGCTCATCTTCGACAACTGCCGCGTCCCGAAGCAGAACGTGCTCGGGAAGGTCGGCGAGGGCTTCATCGCCGCGCTCACCGCCCTCGATGGCGGCCGCGTCGGCCTCGCCGCGGCGTGCCTCGGCGCCTGCAAGCGGCTCCTCGACGACTGCGTGCGGCGCGCCAAGGACCGCGAGCGGTACGGCAAGCCGCTCGGGAAGAACCAGTCCATCCAGTGGATGCTCGCCGACATGGCGACCGACATCCATCTCGCCGAGTACGCCGTCTACCACGCGGCGACGCTGACGAACGAGTACTACGAGAAGATCGCGCACGGCGAGCCGGTCCCCCGCGCGCTGCGCGAGAAGGTGAGCCGCGCCGCGGCCGCCGTCAAGATTCACTGCAGCGAGATGACCGGCCGCGCCGGCGAGCGCGCGATCCAGATTTTCGGTGGGGACGGCCTGAAGATGAAGTACCGCATCGACCGCTCCTTCCGCGACCAGGTCATCACCGAGATCTACGAAGGGACCAACGAGGTCCAGCGCCTCATTATTGCGCGCGAATTGCTCCAGGAAGGTGCCTGATGCCTCCATCCGGGGCGCGTCTGCGCGTCCTCGTCCCCGTCACGGGCGCCTTCCATGGCAAGGTGCGCCTCAAGCGCAACGGCCTCGTGGACACCGAGGGCGTCGAGCGCATCCTGAGCCGCGAGTCGGCGCAGGCGCTCGCCCTCGCCAAGCAGCTCGCCGCCGAGGGCGCCGAGCTCGTCGTCGTCCACGTGGACAAAGGCGGCGGCGAGGAGGTCCTGCGCGAGGCGCTGGCCCACGGCGCCGACCAGGGCGTCCTCGTCGAGGGCGCCGAGAAGAGCGAGTCCGACGCCTCGACGCGCGCGACCACCATCGCGGAGGTGTACAAGCAGATGGGGCCCTTCGACGCCGTCATCGGCCCCGCCCGCAGCGAGTTCGCCGGGTTCACCGGGACGCTCGCCGCCCTCGCGGGCCAGCTGGAGCTTCCCTGCCTCGTCGGGGTGAGCCGCGTCGCCGTGGATGGCGTCGGCCTGCGCATCGCGTACCAGTCCCTCTTCGGCGACTACGACCTGCGCGTCCCGCGCCCCTCCGTCCTGCTGGTCGGCGACCTGGAGCCCAGCCACCCGACGGCGTGGGGCATCCACGACGCCCACCGCGTCAAGGGCATCCTGCGTGTCAAGGCCGACAACTACACTGTGCAGAAGGCCCTCACGAAGCGCCAGCGCATCGAGAACGTCCCGCAGGAGTCGCGCAGCCTGGAGAGCGTGGACGGCGCGACCCTCGTCCGTCGCCTGCGCAGCCGCAGCCTCATCGCGGAGAAGGGAGGCTCCCCGTGAGCGACGACCTCGGCCTCGCCGGCCTCTACGCCACGATGGCGGATGCGCCGCGCCCCGCCGCGAACCTGGAGGACGTGCGCGGCAATGACTGGCGAAACATCCTCGTCCTTGGCCGCGCGACCAAGACCGGCGTGTACCCCGAGACGCTCGCCCTCGTCAGCCGCGCGCGTTTCCTCGCCGACGAACTGGGCTGCCGGGTCGAGGTGCTGCTCATCGGCTCCAGCCTCGACGCCGCCACCGCCGAACTCAAGCGCTACCCCATCGACACCGTGTACCGCGTCGCGGCGCCCGACTACGCCCCCATCGACCACACCGCGCGCATCCTGGAGCAGGTCGTCCGCAAACGCAAGCCCGAGCTGGTCCTCGTCTTCCAGAGCCGCACCGGCGACGCCGTCACCGCGTACGCCGCCAACCGCCTCGGCGTCGGCTTTGCCACCGGCGCCAGCAAGGTCGAGATGGACACGAGCGAGCGCAAGGCCGTCGTCACCCACGAGTCCGGCGGCCAGGCGCGCTTCCAGGTCGTGAGCGCCCTGCAGGTCCTGCCGCAGTTCGTCTCCGTCCAGCGCGGCCTGTTCCGCGCCCCCTTGGAGACGCCGGACGCGACGGTGCGCGTCCACGACCTCTCGGTCGAGGCCGGCCGTCTCGCGCCCATCGAGGTGCTCGGCCACAAACCGGCGCCCACGCCGACGCTGGAGACGGCCGACCGCGTCGTCGTCGCTGGCGCCCGCATCCAGAGCGCCGCCGAGCTGGACCTCGCGCGCCAGCTCGCCCAGCGCCTCGACGCCGTCTTCGGCGTCACCGTCGGCATCGTCGAGCGCGGCCTCGCCAAGGACGAGGGCAACGTCGTGGGCGTCCACGACCACCACGTCGCGCCGCGGCTCCTCGTCACGGTGGGCGTGCGCGGCGCCCTCGACTTCCTGGAGGCCATCGAGGGCAACCCGCTGGTCTGCGCCATCGGCTGCGAGGCGACCGACCCCATCGCCAAGCGCGCGGCCTACCTAGTCGCCGGCGAGGTCCCTGCGGGCGTCGCATCGGTGCTCAAGGGTCTTTGACGCGGCCTAGAACGGGCTCTCAACGACGGACGCAGACCGTTCATTGGCCGCCAAGTCGATCGGACCGTCGAAGCCCCACGCCGCCAGCCAGAAGGCCTCGAAGTAGACGCCCGCCTGCTCCACGGTGAAGGAGACGGTGCCTGCCGTGTCGTCCACGATGAACGTGTCCGGGAGCGCGGACGCCGCCATGTCGGGCGCCCAGATCCACTCCTCGGTCCCGGACGGGTGGGCCGCGGTCACGTGGGCGGCATGCACCCCGAACCCGCCGGCGCCGACGCGGACCTTGGGCGCGGTGAACTCCTTGCTGGCCGTGTCGAGCACGTCGGCCGACCCGACGAGGAAGACCTCCGCTCCGGCGCCTCCGCCCAAGTTGGACGGATCGAGCAGCATAACCTGGCGACCCCCTTGGGCATCCCGGATGCTGAACGGGGAATCGCAAGTGACGGAGAACCCGATGGAGGCATTGCCCAGGAGGAACCCGTGCTCGCTCGGCTGTGCGTTGCGCACCAGGTAGGTGAAGCGTTGCTCCCCGCTGAACGTCCCAGATTGCCCGGACAAGCTCGACCCTCCGCCGCCGCTCTCGCTGCGGGTGTCGACGGTGCCCGCGTGGGCGGCCGCCGTGCTGCCCGAGCCGCTGGAACCCCAGCTGATGCTATTTCTTGCCTCAAGGAGACTGAGCAGGTGCGGCCCCAACCCGCCGCCGTCCTCGATGGCGACCTCTGTCTTGCAGCGGTTCTGCTTGCCGAAGTCCACGGTGAACTCTAGGGCGTAGTCGTCGACGACGCCATCCAGGGCCCAGTGGAACGAGGTGAGGTTGTTCAGGGAGCGTGCCTGCTTCGCGTCGGCCAGCACCTGGGGGACGCCAGGCTCAGGCGACGAGGTGGCCGCCTGGGTCGTCGAGGACGTCGTGGGGTCCGACTTCGGCTGGGCGCATCCGGCCACGAAGGCACAAACGACAATCAGGGCAAGCGCACGGCGCATGGGCAGGACCCGGAAGGGGCTCACTTAAGCGAATTGGTGCGAAGGGCGAACTAACGCTTTTCAAACATCATTCCGGGCTTGTAGCTCGCGACGTACTCGACCTTCTGGCCCATCGGCAAATCCTTTGGCTTCGCGATCCAAGGAATCCAGCCGGAGACGGTGGGGCCGTCGTCGAGCTTGATGATGGCGAACGCGAACGGCGTCTCGTTGAGGAACTGCTCGGAGGCGACGGACTGGACGGTGTAGGTGACGACGGTGCCGGTCTTGCTGAACGTGCGCCGCTCGACCTTGCCGGACTTGCATTTCGGGCAGCGCAGCATGGGGCTGAAGCGGTCCTCGCCGCACGCCTTGCAGTGGTAGCCGACGACGTTGCCGTTGCGCAGCTCCTCGCGCTGCTCCTTGAGGCTCATGACGGGGCGCGGCGACTCGACGTCGGCCATCTCACGACCTCCGGGACAGGATGTTGACGACCACCGTGCCGCCGGTGGCGCCGACGTTGTGCGTAAGGCCGCGACGGGCGTTCTCGACCTGGCGGCCCCCCGCCTCGCCGCGCAGCTGCTTGACGACCTCGACGACCTGGCCCGCCCCGGTCGCGCCGACGGGGTGGCCCTTCGCCTTGAGGCCGCCGCTCGGGTTGATGGGGCGCTTGGAGCCGATGCGCGTGAGGCCGTCGGTGGCGGCCTTGGCGCCGGTGCCTTTCTTGAACAGGCCCAGGTCCTCACTGGCCGCGACCTCGGCGATGGTGAAGCAGTCGTGCACCTCGAAGAAATCGATCTGGTCCACGGTGAGCTTGGCCTGCTGGAGCGCGGTCTGCCCGGCGAGGACGGCGCCGGGGAGGCTCGTCAGGTCGGGGCGGTCATGGAGCGCCGCGATGCTTCCGGCGCGAGCACTCGCCTCCACAAAGATGGGTGTGTCCGTGAACTCGCGCGCCGTCTTCTCGTCGCACAGGATGGCGGCCGCCGCTCCGTCGGAGAACGGGCACGCGTCGTAGAGCTTGAGCGGGTCGGCGACCTTCATCGAACCCATGACGTCCTCCATCGTGATGCGCTTTTGCAGGTGCGCCAGTGGGTTGTGGAGGGCGTTCTCGTGGTTCTTGATGGCGACGTTGGCGAGGTCCTGCTCCGTCGCGCCGTAGCGCTGGAAGTAGCTGCGCGCCATGGTGGCGTAGAGGCCGGGGAACGAGCAGCCGGTGCCGCCCTCGTAGGTAAAATCCGAGCCGTACGCGAAGTACGTCGTCGCGGTGAGCGTGTCCAGCATGCTGACGCGCTCGACGCCGCCGATGAGCACCGCGTCCGAGAAGCCGCCCGCGACCTCCCGATATCCGTGGTGGAACGCGGTGCCGCCCGAGGCGCAGGCGGTCTCGACGACGGTGGCGGGCTTCGTGTCGAGGCCGAGCGCCGTCATGATGAGCGGGCCGAGGTGGCCCTGCTTCTCCGCGACGCCAAACGCGTTGCCGAAGATGCCGGAGGCGATGCGGTCGGGGTCGATGCCGGCGTCCGCGATGGCGCCCTGGGCGGCGGACGCCATCAGCTCGCGGGCGGAGAGGTCCGACTTGCCGTACTTCGTGCTGCCGATCCCGACGACGCAGACGTCGCGCATCATGTCCCTATGGGCGGCAACGGTTATGGCCATGCCGCAAGGCGCAGTCCCGAACGGAAGCGCCGGCCCCGACCGATTCCGTTCGCGTGGACCCGTTCAGCCTGGCCCTAGGTGAGCGCCGCGACGACGGCGGCCGCCATCTCCTTGCCCTTGCAGACGGCCGTGACCTTGCCGCCTTGGAGGACGTAGGCGACAGCCTCCTCGTCCGGCTTCTCCACGCCGAGGGTTTGGCTTGCGGCCCCATCCCAATCGGTGCCGATGAGGACCTGCTCGGCGGGATCCATGCCGGCCTCCTTCGCCTTCGCGGCGAGCTTCTCGTAGGTGGACTTGAGCTGCGCCTCCGCGACCTTCTTCCAGATGCCGGCGAAGGCGCGCAGGTCGACGACGGTGGCGAGCGCGACGGCGCCGGGCTGCGGCCACTTCGTGCGCACGGCCTTGCTGACCTCCTTCGCGGCGTCGGCGGTCTTGGCACCGTGCACGACGAGGACGCCGGTTCCTGCGAAGAGGGCGGGGGAGACGGTGCGTCCGCTCACGGCGGCGAGGACGGAGAAGGCGGGCAGGGGCTGGCCGACGGAGACCACGCGCCGCGATGCGGGGCTTGCCGCATAAGGTGGAGGATGCCGGACCGGTGGGGCCGAGGACGTGGGCGTCGGCTACTTCGGGTCGTACACGGCCTTGCCGAGGTGCCGGCCGGAGTCCACGTGCAGGATGTCGCCGGTCACGCCGCGCGAGCCGAGAAGGTAGAGGACCGCGTCCGCGACGTCGTCGGGCGTCGGCGTCGTGCGCAGGGGCAGGTGGCGGCTCAACCGGTCGAGGGTCGCCTCAGCCTCGCCGACCGGGGGCAGGATGGGGCCTGGGGCGACGGCGTTGACGCGCACATCCGGGGCGTACTGCACCGCGCAGAGACGCGTCATCTCGGCGAGCATGTGCTTGGAGAGAATGTAACCGACGTGGTCCCAGTCGTAGTCGGCGATGCGCGTGTCGAGCAGGTTCACCACGGCGCCGCCCTTCTTGGCCTGCGCCGCGAAGAGGCGGGTCAGCTCGAAGGGCGCCCACGCGTTGACGGCCAGGCTGTCGGTGAGCTTGTCCCAGCTCAAGTCGGTCACTTTTGCCTTCGGGTAGGTGGCCGCGTTGTTGACCAGGAAGTCCAGCGGCTTGCCGGCGGCCTTGCGCGCGGCGGCCATCAGCTTCGCGGGCCCGTTCGGGTCGCCAAGCTCCTGCGGGACCGCGAACGCCTCGACGCCGCGGCTTTGCAGCTCGGAGCACACCTGGTAGGCGCCGACGGTGCTGGCGTTATGGTGGACGACGACGCTCGCCCCGAGCGTGCCGAGCCGGAGCGCGATGATGCGGCCAAGGCGGGCGGCGGCGCCGGTCACCAGGGCGGTGCGGCCGGCGAAGGGGCGGTCATCCATGCGACAGGCGCTTCAGTCGCTTTAGGCTTGAAAGGGCACCGGATGCGCGCCGAATGCGTCGGCTACGCCGGCACCCTGGGCCCCGAACCTAGTCCGCGTCGCCCCAATGCCAAATCGCTGAGCAGGTCGAAGCGGGCGCGTTCCTCCACGGTCGGGGCCATCACGCGCACGGAGCCGACCCCCCGCTTGACGAAGTAGGCCTCCACGCGTTGGACGACATCGTCGGCCTCGTCGCCCGGCGGGGCCTCCCCCCGGATGAGGTACCGCCCATCCTCGCAATGGATCCATGGCCGAGGAAATCGTTCATGGAAGCGGAACAGGAAGCGGAACGCGTCCGACCGAAGAGCGCTCAAGGGAATGTGCGTCTCCAGAAGATGCCCGACGCCCGGCAACGGCCCAAGGTCCTTCGTGGGAAGGTAGCGGGCATCGAGAGCCGCGACCAGGGCTTGGATGGCGGGTTGGCCCATGCCGCTCACGATGGCGAAACTGGAGAAGACCAGCCCGTGGACGCCGATGCGTGTGCGATGCCGCATGCCATCCAGGACCGCCCCCGGCGCGCCGCGCGTCTGTTCGGCCTGGACGAACCCCTCGCCTGGCAGTTCGACCTCGATGAGCCGGAACGCCTCCATCACACCGTGAAATCGCCCTCGCCCGGATGAGCGTTTGGGTGACGGGGGTTGACGTCGGACTTCTTGCGGTGCTTCATCCCGCGCTTGTCCGAAGGATTGGTTTTGCCCCACCGCCCGATGGCCTCTTCCCCCCACTTGCGGTCGCCGACGCATGGACTGGGAGGACCTCGTGGACCCCATCGTCGCGGAGCGCGCTCGACGCGCGGCGGCGGGTCATGACGAGACGCTCCGCCTCGCGCTCGGAACCCTCGTGCCCGGCGCGGTCGGCGTCGTCGAGGCCCAAATCGTCGCCATCGGCCTCCCGCGCACCTTCACCCGCAAGCGCGGCGGCGAAGGCCGCCTGCTGAAGGTCGCGCTCCGCGACACGACGGGCGAGGCGGACCTGGTGCTGTGGGACGAGGAGGCCGCTCGCGCCGCCGCGTGGCGACCGGGCCTCTCGCTTCGGCTCCGCGGCGCCGTTGTGAAGGCGGGCCGCGACGGCCCTGAGCTCGGCCTGGGAGCCGCCCGCGTCGACATCGTCGAGGCCTCGCACGGCGAACCCCTGAACGGCTTCCTGGTCGCGCTCTCGCCCGACCGCCGGGTCGAGGACGCCGGACAGGTCCGCGTCCAAGCCGAGGCCGAGCTGGCCACGTCCACGGAGCTTGCCACCCTGGTCGTCGAAGGGGCGACGGTCGCCCACCTCCGGGGCCTTCCCCCTGGGACCCGCCTGGCCTGGGAGGCCGTTCGCCGCCACCCGGTCCTCGAAGGCTGGTTCATCGCCACCCCGGACGCCTTGCCAGGACCGAGCCAAACCGCTAAGTGAGGGAGGCCATCGGCGGACGCATGGCCAAGAAAGAGGGCGGCCTCCCGGTCGTCCGCATCCAGACCAACCGCGGGAACATCGACATCGAGCTGTTCCAGAAGGACGCCCCCAAGACGGTGGAGAACTTCACCAAGCTCGCCAAGCAGGGCTTCTACGACGGCCTGCACTGGCACCGCGTCATCTCCGACTTCATGATCCAGGGCGGATGCCCCCTCTCCCGCAAGAAGGGCGAGTCCCGCGCGGGCACCGGCGGCCCCGGCTACCAGTTCGCCGACGAAGTCCGCGGCAACCCCCGCCGCCACGGCGCGAAGGTCCTGTCCATGGCCAACGCTGGCCCCAACACGAACGGCAGCCAGTTCTTCATCACCCACGTCCCGACGCCCCACCTTGACGGCAAGCACACCGTCTTCGGCCACGTCGTCGAAGGCGCCTCCGTCGTTGACGCCATCCGCCAGTGGGACGAGATCCAGAAGGTCTCGCTCATCGAGGGAGCGTAAGCCGCATGGCCACCCTGCGCGTCGCCGTCGTCTGCAAGGACAACGCCACGGCCAAGCTGTTCAAGGAGGACCGTGAGAACTTCAAGAAGCTCCTGTCCGAGGCGGGCACGAAGCTCACCTTCGAGTTCCCCGTCTCCGACGAGGCCGGCGCGAAGGCGCTCATGGCCCGCGCCGAGGCCGCCGGCTTCAAGGCGACCAAGGAAGTCTACGAGGACCCTTTGGACTCGTCCGGGGCGTCGGCGGACTTCTGGTGAACGGATTCGTCGAATTCCCGCCTGATTCCAGGAATGACCACGCGGGTTGCGCCCGCCAGCGTCCTTCAACTGGTGGGACCCTCCCGCAAATCTGCGGTGAGCCGAGCCCGACAAACGTTAAACAGGCCCCCTAGGGTCGCGCCCTTATGTCGGAAGGCTCCCGCCTCCTGCGCAACGGCCCCGCCCTGCTCGCGGCCGCGCTCTTCGTGTTCACGCTTGTTCCCACCCCCGCGGCGGCCAATCCGGCGGTCCCCTACTGTCTTGGCTCGGTCAGCCCCGCCCCCTCGATGGTCCCCCCAGTCATCATGCCCAGCGTGTGCGAGTCCGCAACCGGCCGCGTCTTCCCCGAGGCCAGCCCCCTCTCGACCGCCGGGTCCCCCTACGCGCTCGCGGGCGCCAGCTCCCTGCCAGCCACCGATTACGTTTCCTACTTCGAGTTCCAGGCCGCGCTCGACTACCTCGCCAACTCGGAGATGGGCAAGAAGTACCTCACCGTCCACCATGTCTCCGACTCCGTCGGCGGCTGCCCCACGGGCCCCGGCTGCGCCGACAGCGCCCGCGTCCGCTTCCCCATCTACATGCTGGAGATCACCAACAAGGACTCCCCCATCCCAATGGAGAACCGCCAGTCGATGCTGTTCATGCTCTCCATCCACGGCAACGAGAAGGGCGGCCGCGAAGGCGGCTTCCGCGTCCTCGAGGATCTCCTGAAGGGAATCGGCTTCGCGGCCGAGACCGTCCAGAACGGCGCCGGCATGCCAACGCCCCTTGCCAAGCCCACCGGCGGCGACGTCTCCACGTACCGCGACTACCTGGACTTCATGCGCATCTTCCTCCTGTTCCCCAACGCGGACGGATGGGCCCATGACGAGGTTCCCTTCATCCTGGACCCCTACTGCGGCGCCGGCCCCGGCTTCTGCCGCACCAACGGCCACAACGTCGACTTGAACCGCCAGGCCCCCACCCTCGGCTGGCAGAACCCCCAGCGCGACCCCGTCGGCGAGCCGGAATCCATCGGCTACTACAACTGGATGCTCACGCAGAACATCACCTGGAGCTACGCGATCGACATCCACGGCATGCTGAACCACCAGAACTTCGGCGCCATCATGATGCCCGCCGCGTCCATGACGCCGCAGGAGATGCAGCGCAGCGTCCGCCTCGCCGAGACCCTCAAGCAGCGCCTCAACGACGACCCGCACTTCGACGGGTGGCAAAACCTGTTCCAGAATGGTGAGAACGTCGAGAACACGGCCTGCACCGCCGCCAACGAGTGCTTCACGCAGGGCGCCCTCGCCAACGCCGGCTCCAGCCAGTTCGCCGAGTACTACACCGTCATCGACGCCATCGGCTACACTGACTCCGGCTTCAACGGCGACTACTTCGCCCAGGACTCCGGCCTCAACGCGCCTGGCTACGACATCGAGTTGGCCTACAACCACATCACGACCGACTCGCAGTACGGCCCCGGCCAGGTCTTCAACGACTTCCACGTCAAGATCGTGCGCGAGATCGTCAAGTCCTTCATGGACGCCGCGGCCCTCGACGTCAAGATCAGCTTCGAGACGCACGGCAAGCGCACCCTCTACCTGGAGCCCACCTTCGTCGCCACGAACAAGGACGACATCGACGAGAAAGGGAACCTGAAGACCCCCGGCGGCTGGGCCGACAAGAACCCCGGCGACGACCTGTGGGACTACGGGAAGAACGGCGGCTTCGTTGCTCGCCCCGCCAAGTACTGGGAGGACCTGAAGCCCTACGTGCGCAACGGCAACCAGCCGGGCGTGCTCGTCAAGGCGACCACCCAGGAGATCACCCGCGCCAAGCTGAACGGCTTCGACTCCTTCGTCATTCCCGGCTCCGCCATCGAGCAGATCGCCGGCAGCCCCGCGACGGTCGAGGCCATCAAGGGCTGGGTCCAAGACGGCGGCAACCTCGTCCTCACCGACTCGGCGCTCAAGTTCCTCGACCTCGCCGGCGTCACTTCCGGCGCCGTGGACAACGTCCTGCAGTACATGGGCGGCGAGGCGATGGACCTCTCCAAGCCCGTGTTCTACGAGTACCAGGACGCCTCGAGCGAGGCCAACCGCAACGTGCGCGGCGGCGTCAAGCAGACGGTCGAGCCTACCCCGCTCGGCTTCGAGACGGGCGCCAACGCGGTCCCCAACTGGTTCGTCAAGACGGACGCCCTGAGCAAGGTCGGCGGCGACGTCTGGGGCATCGCCTGCGGCTCGACGAGCATCAGCGACCGCTGCGCCGGCAACGGCGTCGGCCTCGGCAAGATCCCGCTCGGCAAGGGCCAGATCCAGTTCATCGGCTCGCTGTTGCCCGACCCGACGGAGGAGTTCTACCACCCCTACGGCCTGGACCACTACGCCACCACGTACTCGGGCAACCAGATTCTGCGCAACATGCTGTACTGGGGCAACGTGCTCGAAGCCCCGCCCGTCGTCATCAACGACAAGGGCATCATTCAGCAGACCCCCAACGAGCCGGCCGCCGCGGCCGCCAGCCACGCCGCGAGCTCCTCGCAGGGCAAGGGAACCCCCGGCTTCGAGCTGGCCCTCGGCGTCCTGGCCCTCGCGGCCCTCGCCGTCGCCATGCGCCGCACGCGATGAGACCGACCGCCCTCGCGGCCGCCGCCCTGATGCTGTTGGCGGGCTGTAGCCAGACCGACTCGGGCACAGGCGCGTCAGACGCAGGGGTCCCACCCGGGACGCCGCTTCTGTCCGGCTACGTCCTGGATCCTGGCATCGTCCCGATGAAGGACGTTCACGTGCGGGTGCTGGACACCAACGCCACGGCGACGACGGACGCGAGCGGCCACTACGCGTTCACCGACTTGCCCGTGGACCGCGTTCTGCTCCTCGTAGCGACCAAGGATGGTTTCACGCCCCTGTCGAAGCAGGTCAGCGTCCCGACCCAGTCCACGGTGCGGCTGAACTTCACCATGGAGCCCATCTCGTCGAAGACCCCCTTCATGCAGAAGCTCCCGCAGACCCTGTTCATCGCCTGCCAGGTCGCGACGGAGGTGTCCGGCCAGAACTCCACGTACGACTGCAGCTCAGGAACGGGCATCGAATCCGCGAGCAGGGACCAATGGGAGATCGCCGTCGGCCCGGACCTGGCGGGCGTCGTCCTCGAGCTGGCCTGGACGGCCCAGTCCCCGCTGGAGTCCGCGCTCAGCGCGCGCCTGGAGACCCTCAACCTGGGCCAGCTCAACGTCATCCTCGCCGAGGGGGTCTCCACGTCGCCGCTGCGGCTCACCGTCCCCCAGGCGACGGCCCAGAAATACTACACCCCCGGCGGCGTGATGAAGCTCACCGTGCGGGTGGACCCCAACAACGACGCGAACGAGGTGGCCGCTGGCGCCGGGTTCGCGTTCGAGCAGCAAGTGGACGCCTTCGCGAGCCTCTTCTATGTCGCCCCGCCCCCACCCGACTACACCATCACCAAGGCTTGACGCCGGCTTCACCTCGGCCTCCACGGCTCGCGGGCGCGGCACGGGCATGCGCGGTGCCCTCGCGTTCGCCATCCCGGTCCTGTTGCTGCTGGCGGGTTGCTCCGGGCCGGCGGAGTCCACCGGCCCTGCGGCCGGGTCAGACGAGTTCCCGATGCTCCAGGGCTACATCGTGGACTCGGGAGTGCGCCCGGTGGTGGGGGCCAAGGTGACCATCGCTAGCGCCAACGCGACAGCCACGTCGGGCAACGATGGCCGCTTCGCCTTCCCAAGCCTCCCTGCCCAGGTCCCGCTCGTGGTCGTCGTCGAGGCCAAGGGCTTCCTGCCGCGCGGCAAGGCCGTGAGCGTCTCGGTCGGCAACTCGACCCTCCTCAACTTCACGCTCGACCCTGTCCC
This sequence comes from Thermoplasmata archaeon, assembly GCA_023269235.1. Lineage (GTDB taxonomy): Archaea > Thermoplasmatota > E2 > JACPAO01 > JAHFTW01 > JAHFTW01. The sequence continues at coordinate 73,333 of JAHFTW010000001.1, read as the reverse complement.
TTCCTCGAAACCCTACGCGGTGTCGCAGAAGTTCAAGGGGTTCATCGTGTGCGAGGCCGACGTCGAGACCAGCGGCGGGGCCGATGTGCGCGACTGCAGCAGCGTCCAGGGCGTCAACACGGGGGTGAGCCAGCGTGTCGCGGAGTTCCAGGTCAACGGGGACCTGGCTGGAGTCGTCCTCGAGACGTCCTGGGCACCGCGGACACCGCTTGCGCAGTATCTCAACGCCACCGTGGAAACGGTCGGCTTCGGGGACAAGGACACGCTGCTCGCGGCCGCGCAGGGAGGCAGCATTCTTCGTGTCGTGGTGGGCCAGGCCGCGAGCAAGAAATACTACTCGGGCGGGGGAACGGTCCGGGTCACGTGGAGCGTCGGGGCCAACCTCGACGAGCTCGAGGCCGGGGCCGGAGCCGCCTTCGCCTTCGACCAGGACTTCGAGGCCATCTTCACCGCGTTTTATCTCCAGCCGCCCGACCCGAACTTCACGGCCGCTGGGCCCTGATTCTCCGGGTCATTCCGCGGAGGGCCTGGATGGCACTCCCGCGACCGCCCGGTCCATTCGACGTACCACGCCATCATCCGTAGTCGCGCCACGAGTGATGACACGCTTCGCACTCGTTGATCTGCGTCGGCGGTTCGTCCGAGCGCCGCGTCTGCATGAGGTGGAAGTAGGCGCGGTCGTGGGAGCACTTCGGGCAGGTCGTCGTCTGGAGGGGGCGCGCCTCCTCCTTCTTCTCCAGCACGACGCGCTTGGTGCCTGACGCGGCGGTGCGCACGACGTTGGCGGCGGCCGGTCCGTCCGAGCTCCAGCCGCACTTCTTGCACGAGAGCTTCCCGCCCACGGGGTAGACGAGGCTCTTGCAGTTGCCGCAGAAGGCCACGCCCGTCGGAGCCGGGGGTGGCATTTCTCCGTTGCGCAAGCAACGGACGATGGCCACGGCGCTTCGACCGCGCAGGGGAGGATGAGGCTTGCTTCAGCGGCGCTGCAAGGCCGCGAGGGCATCCGCGACCTGGCGGTCGAGGTCCTGGCTCTCGCGCAGGTAGGGTGTCGCGGTGGCCTGGCGCACGAGCGCCTCGGCAAGCGTGCGGACGCGGGAGGCCCGCGCGACGTTGCAGAAGAGGGTGCGCGAGCCGTCGCCTTGGACGGCGACGAGCGTGCCGGTGCCGAGGCCGCGGGCGAGGGCGCCCTGCCGGAGCTCCAGGTCCACCAGGTCGGCATGGCGGGCCGTCCATTCCCGGCGGCGCGGGAACTCCTGCCAGGCGACGAGGCGCAGCGTGGTGACGGCCAAGTGCTGCGAGCGGCGTCGCAGCTCGGCGAAGACGAGGACCAGGACGGCCATCGCCGCGACGGAGACCGGGAGCCCCTGCGCGGCAGGGATGGCGAGCAGGAGCGTGACGAGGCTGGCGCCGATGGCGGAGCCGACCGCGAGCCAGAGCCCCAGGCGCTTGTGGGCGAGAAGGCCGAGCGCGAGGCCGACCCCGACGGGGGCCGTGGCGGCCCAGAAGTGGGCGGCGAGATCGTTGGCGACGAACCAGGTCCAGGGCTGCCACCACACGACCTTCGTCTCCAGCCAAGACCGGGAGGAGAAGAGCGCCTGGAGGACCAAGGCCCATAGGCCCAGACCGAGGGCGCCGACGTGGACCCACGGGTTGGAGAGAGTGGTCGGCCGGAGGCGGACCACCTCGCGCTCGCCCGGCAGCATCAGCACGCCCATCAGGCGCACGCAGCCGTCGCGGGACCCTTAACCCTTCGACCGGCGCGCCACGGCGCCCAGGACGAGGGCCACGAGCAGCCAGGCCGCGAGGCTCGCCAGGTTGACCTGAAGAAAGGTCGTGCCTGCGGGAAGGGCGACGACGCGGGCGGCGACCTGGACGGCGACGAAGCTGGCGGGCCCGAGCCAGGCGAGCCAGGGCGTCACGCGCCCGTCGAGGCCGGCGAGGCTCCACCACAGGCTCCCGAAGAGGGCGAGGACGATGCCGGCGATGGCCATCGCCCAGACCGCCTGGAGCGGGACCCAGTACGCCTCGGGCCAGACAAGGGTGAGAAACGAGGCCAGGTAGAGGATGAGCAAGAACGCCACGAACGGGAGCGGGTTCTCGCGGATGCGGGCCCGGAGCACCGCGATGTCGCCCTCGGGGCCATGCCAGCGGCTCTTGACGTGGCTCGGGCGCGCGCCGGGGATGCCGAGCAGGACGGCGGCGAGGACGCCGAGGTGGGCTGGCCTCGCGAGGTCGAGGTCGCCAAGGTCGCGCACGAGCCGGAGCGGGAAGTCCATGCCGAAGGAGACCAGGAGGTCCCAAGCGACCTGGAGGCCGGGACCGCCGTGCGCGAACGTGAAGAGGCCAGGGTCGAGGAAGACCGCCAGGAGGACGAGGACCAGGAGCGGGGGGAGGAACAGCGGCGCAAGGGCCGCGACGAGGAAGAACAGGAACGAGACGGGGCCTTTGCGCATCGTCGCGGGGGTGACGTGGCCCTTCTCGACGCCGGCGCGGAACTGCTTGATGCCGTGGCCGCTGAGGAGGAGGACAAGGGCGTGGCTGACCTCGTGCAGGAACGTCCCGAACCAGCTCACGATGGCGTAGACCCACGCCTGGTCCTTGTGCCGCGTCAGGACCAGCAGGCGCGTGCGCAGCAGCTCGACGCTCACCGTCTGGCCGCGCCAAAGGACCCACACGACGACGGGGGCGAAGAGGCCGGCGGCGAGGAGGCTCGGGTCCAGTTCAGTCATCCGTCCACCACGCGGAGGCTGACAGGCTGGCCGTCGTGACCGTACGCGCGCCAGTCATCCGGGCCGTAGGGGGAGCCGAGGATGACGTGGATGACGCCTTGGCTCTCGAAGAACTCGAAGTCCGCGTCCGACGGGTACGGGTGCGGGCTCGGGTGGCTGTGCAGCGTCCCCCGGATGGTGCGGTCCACCGGGAGCCGGTGCGTGTAGAGGATGGTGTGCGCGTCGCCCTGCACGATGGGGAGCAGGACGAGTTCGGTGATGGTGTCGCCCTTGAGCCGCATCATGGCGCCGAACTCCTGCGGGTGGCTGGAGGCGGCGGCGGCGCGGGCGAGGTCGAGGACGCTCTGCCGGATGGAGCGCACCGTGGGGTGATCGACGGTGGCGCGGCTCCAGTCCTCCCAGTAGGCCCAGTACTCGTCCTCGGGGCACGTGGCGAGCCAGTGGTCGAACTCGTCGTCGGTCCACTCTTCCTCGGGGAGATCCATGAAATTGGCGCGCACGACGTACTCGCGCCGCTTCTTCCGCCCGAAGCCGAGGAAGCCCATGGCTCACCGCGTCAGCTTGGAGCGCACACGCTCGTAGAAGCCGGGGCCGAGCCGGATGAAACGCGCCTTGCGGGTGGAGGGCGCCACGCGCACGACCTGGCCGGGCTCGACGTCGAAGCCATGCTGGCCGTCCACCACGACGCGCGCCTGGCCGGTGCCCGTCTGCGACTCGCGGTCCTCCAATGTCAGCTCGATCACGGACTCCGACGGGACGACCCATGGCCGCGCGGAGAGGCGGAACGGAGCAATGGGCGCGAGGACAGTGCCGTGCACGAGCGGGTGGACGAGGGGGCCGCCGACGCTCATCGCGTAGCCGGTGCTGCCGGTGGCGGTGCTGACGATGATGCCGTCGCCGCGCAGTGTGTCCAGGACCTCCCCGCTCACGCTGATGCGGAACCGGATGAGCTTGGCGATGCGCGAGGTCTGCAGGGTGACCTCGTTCGTGGCGTCGGGCAGCGGCTTGCCGTCGAGCCACGCGGAGAGCTTGTCGCGCTCCTCGACGCGGTAGTCGCCGCGCAGGATCTGGTCGATGGCCGCGACCGCCTGCGGCGGCTCCACCTCCGCGAGGAACCCGATGGCTCCAGCGTTGACGCCGAAGACCGGCTTGTCGGTCACGGCCTGCGTCATCAGGATGGTCCCGTCGCCGCCGACGGTGAGGAAGAGGTCGGCCAGCTGGTCGAGCTCGGCGAGCGAGTGGGCCTTGCCGCCGAGCGCCTTCGCGAGGTCGGTCTCCAGCAGGACGGCCTGGCCCTTCTTCTCCAGGTTCTCGCGCAACCGGACCGATTCGGAGCGGACGTGCGGGATGCCGGCCTTCCCGACGAGGGCCCAGGTGAGGGGTCCGCTCGGATTGGAGGGAGCGCCGGCGAGGCCCGGCATGGGTTTCGGCGTCACGGAGCCGAGGAGGACCTTGCGGGCCCCCGCGCTGTGCGTCGCGAGGATGCCGCTGCGGACCTCGAGGTTGAGCGGCATGTCCAGGTCGCGGCCCGTCGCCGGGTCGAGGACCTGGCCGCCGGCCTCGCGCACGACAAGCGTGGCGGCGGCGATGTCGATGACCCGCAGCCACGGCTTGCGGACATGGAAGGCGTCGAGGGCGCCAGTGCCGACAAGGCACATCTCAAGCGCGGCCGAGCCGAGGTCGCGGATGTGGCGGCCGGGGCGTCGGTGTGCCTCCTCGATCTCGGCCTCGGCGTAGTCGGCGATGGTCCCCAGGAGGAACTCCTTGCTGTCGAACGGCCGCGGGGCGATGGCCTTGCCGTTGAGAAGCGCGCCGCCCCCTTTGGTGGCCTCGTACAGGTCGCCGGTGACGAGGTTGCGCACGACACCGGCGCGTAGGTCGCCGAGGCGGCCGGTCGCGGGGCCGACGGCAACACTCGTGCAGTGGAACGGGATGCCGCGGCCGGCGTTGCGGGACCCGTCCAGCGGGTCCACGACCGCAAGGAGCGGGCCGTCCCCTTTCACGAAGCCGGCCTCTTCCGAGAGCACGCTCATCCCGAACGGCTTTGCGGCTTCCAAGATGGCGGCCTCCAGGACCGCGTCGGCGCGGCTCGTGGCGTTGCCGCCCGCGCCTTTGCCGACCTTCTCGTGCAGGTCGCTGCGGGCCTGGATGCCGCGCCACGCGTCGTAGGCGGCCGCCGCCAAGGCCTGGGCCACGCGCAGGTCCTGCACGAGGCTCGGACGACAGGCAAGGGGTTTAGGGTGTTCGGTGGCCTGGAGTGGCTGTGCCGACCGACCCGGAGACGCGCCAGGAAGGGGCCCACTTCCTCCTCGAGGAGGCGGCCGCCCGCATCGTGGCCGCGGCGGAGCTGAAGCCCGGCGAGACCGTTCTGGACGCTGGCGCCGGGGTCGGGGCGCTCACCGAGCCGCTCTCCAAGGCCGTCATGCCCGGAGGAAGGGTCGTGGCCGTCGAGTCGCACCCCGACCGCGTGGACGTCCTCAAGCGGCGCGGCTGGGACGGCGTCAAGGTCGTCCAGGGTGACATCCTCCATGTCCGTCTGCCCGACAAGGTGGACGCCGTCGTCGCGAACCCGCCCTACCGCATCCTCCCAGCCATTCTGCGCCGGCTCCTCGACCACGACGTCGGGCGCCTCATCCTCGTCATGCCGAACGAGCTCGCCGAGCGCCTCACTGCCCCCGTCGGCTCCGACGCGTACGGTCGCCTCACGGTCGAGACCGCGCTGCGCGCCAAGACCCGCGTCCTGTTCCCGCTCTCGCGCCGCTCCTTCGAGCCGCGCCCCTTCGTGGACTCCTGCGTCGTGCGCCTCGAGCCGAAGAAGTTCGTGGAGCCCGAGCGCATGGGGCTCCTCCTCGACACCGCGTGGGAGTCAAAGCGCAAGACCTTGCGCCACAGCCTCTCCCCGCTCGCGGAGACGCTCAACATCCCGCCGCAAGCCGTGACCGATGCGCTGGACTGGATCGGGGGCGGCAGCCGCACCGCCATGGCGATCGCGCCCTACGAATGGGGCGTGCTCGCTCAGGCCTTGTCCACTGCGGCGCCGCGCCGCCGATAATACAAGTACACTGGGACGCCGGCGGCCACGATGGCGACGCTCGCGAGCAGGTAACCCGCGTGGGCAAAGTCCGTCACCGCGAGGTAGAGCTGGTAGAGCGAGAACGAGACGCTGCCCACGATGTACAGGATGGGCACGACCGGGTAGCCGGGCACCTTGTAGGGGCGCGGCAGGTCCGGGCGCGTGCGGCGCAGCACGAGCAGGCCCACGGCGGCGAGGGCGTAGAAGAAGAACGAGACGAAGACGATGCTGCCCGTGAGCTGGTCGAAGTCCAGGAAGAGCAGGAACAGGATGGCGAGGCCGGCCTGGCCCCAGATGGAGTGGGCCGGGACGTGGTGGCGGTTCACCTCGCCGAAGAGGCGCGGGAAGAGGCCGTCGCGCGCCATGGCGTAGTAGAAGCGCGGCCCCGAGATGGTGATGCCGTTGAGGCTGCCGAGCACGGAGACGAGGATGACGGCGGCGACGAGGCCCTGGCCGAGGTTGCCGAACAGCACATGCGCGGCGTCGCTCGCCACGGTGCGCTGCGAGTTGGCGAAGCCGTCGAAGCCGAGGACGTGCAAGTAGCCGAACGAGACGGAGAGGTAGAGCACGAGGACGCCGAGGACGCCGAACAGCATGGCGCGCGGCAGGTTGCGGGCGGGGTCCTTGATTTCGGAGCCCACGGTGGCGACGTTCGTCCAGCCGTCGTAGGCGAAGAAGACCGCGACCATGGCGAGGCCGAAGAATCCGGCAAAGTCGAAGCCGTGCTCGGTGACGCGGTCGGCCGCGGCCGCGCCCATCGGCGCGACGGCCTGGGGTCCTGTGTACGCGAGGGCCGCGACGGCGAGGAACACCATGAGGCCTCCCTTGAGGACCGTGAAGCCCTTCTGCACGTTGCCGCCGAGGCGCAGGCCGAAGTAGTTGATGATGGCGACGAGGAGGATGAGGCATGCCGCGGTCGCCTTGATGGACCAGTCGGGATGATCAGGCCAGATGGGCCCGAAGCCGCCGGGCTTGAGGACGTTGAGCTGCGCCGCGAAGACGACGGCCAAGGCGGCGGCGGAGCCGGCAAGGTTGACGGTGAAGGTCGTCCAGCCGAGCAGGAACGCGGGGAAGCGTCCGATGCTCTCGCGGATGAAGACGTACGCGCCGCCGGCGCGCGGGAAGATGACCCCCAGCTCCGCGTAGGTGAGCGCGCCCATGAGCGTCAGCGCGCCGCCGAGCACCCAGGCCAGCGCGATGAGCCACGGCGAGCCGGCGCCGGCCGCGACGCGGTTGACGCCCAGGAAGATGCCGGAGCCGATGACGATGCCGACGATCATCGAGACCGCGCCGAAGAGGTTGAGCTCGCGGCGCAGGCCGTCGCCGGAAGGGGTCTCGTCGGCGTCCGGCATGGGGTCGGCCATGGCCGTGCTCGGGTGAAGAAACTTGGCTTGCCACGCGCGCACTTTCCGGCCCGGAACCCTTTATGTAGGCCCTTCCGTCCCCGCCTTCGAGGCGTAGTGTGAAGGAACAGCTTGAGGCCCGTGAGCTCAAGGAAGGCCGGTTCATGCTCATCGACGATGAGCCCTGCAAGATCGACTCCATCGAGAAGTCGAAGCCCGGCAAGCACGGCGCCTCCAAGCTGCGCATCGAGGCCCGCAGCATCTTCACCAACGCCAAGCGCACCTACCTCGGCAGCGTGACGGACAAGGTCTGGATCCCGACGGTTGACCGCCGCGCCGCCCAGCTCCTCTCCTTCCACGGCGGCGTCGCCCAGATCATGGACAAGGACTCGTTCGAGACCTTCGACATCGTCGTCCCCGAGGAGTTCGCCGAGGGCCTCATCGCCGGCGGCGACGTCAGCTACATCATCGCGATGGAGCGCAAGATGATCACCAAGATGGAACAATCCTAGGCCGAAGGCCTGGGTTCCGTCTTGGTGCCGAAGCGAAGCCTAGCGAAGCGGCCGAGCGAGGAAGAATTCGCCGCGCCCGCGCGGCGGATGATCACCAAGATGGAACAGTCCTAGGGCGAAGCCCGGACTTCCGTCTTGGTGCCGATGCACAGCGGCCTAGCGAAGCGCAGGCCCTGGTGCGAGGTCGAATCCGCGCTTGCTTGCAAGCGCGGATGAGCAGGAAGAGGGAGCAGTCGTAGGACGCTTCGCCGTTTCTTCGCCGCGCGCCTCGCTAGCCGAACCAAGATGGGTGCTAGCGGACGCTCTGTCGTGTCCCACGTCGGCTAGGCGAGGACCATCAGCGCGGCCAACTTCTCGTCGAGGAGCCGCAGCAAGACCGGGAGGAGAGCATCGGCCATCTCCTGCGTCCACTTGTGGTCGTCAATGGCATCGGAGGCGGGGTTGACCAGGTCGCCCATCTCGCCGTTGTCCTCCTCCTCGAAGGAGGTGAGCGTGAGGGAGGTCGGCTTGAGCCAGTGCGGCACCATGGCCGGGAGGTCGTACGTGGTGCCGGCGCCCTGCAGGCGCGTGTGCTTGGTCAGCTTGTACGGCTGCCCGAGATGGAAGCGGTCGCCGTCGGGGTCGGGCTTGGCCTCGTAGATGGAGTGCTCGAAGCCGCCAAGAAGGAGCGTGCCGCGGATGGCGCCGCCGTGGTAGTGGATGGTGCCGCGAAACGTGTCGCTAAAGGAGCACCAGTCGGGGTGGTAGACGTGCATGCTGCGCATCTTGCCGTCACGCCGCACAAGCCCCCACTTGAGCATGTCCCCGTACTCTTCCATGGAGGCCATGCCGCGGTCGAGAAGGACGGCCTTGGCCTCCTGGATGAGCGCGGCCAGGCGCTCGGGCTCGGCCTGGTGTTCCCGCAACGGGTGGAAGGCCAGGGCGCGCTCCATGGCGTTTTCCAGGCTGGCCCCGTACATCATCCTGCCTGTGGAGCCGACCCCCACGCATTCACGGTCGACCGCGTGGGGAGTCCAGTGAAAGCAACCCGCCGACCGGCAGTGATATCGTGCGCGTCTGGATGTCACGGGCATGGCCTACGTTGATGGCTTCCTCCTTCCCGTGCCCAAGGCCAAGCTCGCCGCGTACCGCAAGTTCGCCATCCTGGGCCGCAAGGTCTGGATGGAGCACGGCGCGCTTGACTACAAGGAGTGCGTCGCCGACGAGCTGTTCTCCGTATTCCCGGATGGCCAGGGCGGCATGAAAACGGCGCCCTCGCAGTTCCCGAAGATGGCCCTCGCCAAACGCGGCGAGACGGTGCTGTTCTCCTTCATCGTATTCAAGTCCAAGGCCGACCGGGACCGCATCAATAAGAAAGTCATGGCCGACCCCCGGATGAGCACCCTCGACCCGTCCACCATGCCGATTGACGGCAAGCGGTTCGGCTACGCCGGCTTCAAGGTCCTCGTCGACGGCAAGGCCTAACCAGCTTCAGCTTCAGGACGATCGACCGCCGGGCGCGGTCGTGCCCCTATTGAGGTTCCAGAGGGACGGCTTTCGACCGGAGGCGGGCCATCGCGGCGCCATGCCTGACCCCGTCGCCCACCGCCTCACCGACCTCGTCTTGCGCCTCGAGCGCGTTCCCGACGCTGTCCCGGACGCCGACCCGGCCGCCGTCGCCTGGACCGTGCGCCAGCTGCGCCGCCGCATGATGGGCGGCCGCAGCGCAGAGGAGGCGCTCCGGGAGACCGAGCTTGCGGCCCAAGGGCGCGCCCCACCAGCTCACGCGAATACCCTGCTTGTCTTGGCCGCCGCGCGGGGGGCGCTGCGCCGGCGCGAGGCGCTCCCGTTCGTGCCCGGCAAAGCCTAACGCCCGCCTGGCCCTCGGGACCGCGTGGACTCCTTCAACGCCCGCCTCGCCGCCTCCGCCCAGCGCGCCGGCTCGTGGCTCTGCGTCGGCCTCGACCCCGATCCGGAGCAGTTCCCGGACGGCATGGAGGCCGAGCATGTGCTGGAGTTCTGCCTCGGCATTGTCGAGGCCACGGCGCACGTCGCCGCGGCGGTGAAGCCGAACGCCGCCTTCTTCGAGGCCTTGGGCCGAACCGGCAACGAGGCGCTGGAGGAGCTCATCGCGGCCCTGCCGCCCGACCTGCCCGTCATCTACGACGCCAAGCGCGGCGACATTGGGAACACCGCGACCAAGTACGCGGAGGCCGCCTTCGACGAGCTCGGCGTGGACGCCATCACGGTCGCCCCGTACATGGGCCGCGACTCCGTGGAGCCGTTCGCGCGCTACGCGGACAAGGGCGTCTTCCTGCTTGCCCGCACAAGCAACGCAACGGCGGGCGACTTCCAGGACCTCCCCATCGCGCCGCCTGGGTCCTACTTCCTTCCAGGTGCGATGGGGCTGAAGGAGACACGCCCGCTCTACCACCATGTCGCGACGAAGGCGATGGAATGGAACAGGGAGTTCGGCAACCTCGGCCTCGTCGCGGGAGCGACCTACCCGGACGAGCTGGCCAAGCTGCGCTCCGTCTGCGGCGACGGCGTCCCGCTCCTCATCCCAGGCGTCGGGGCGCAAGGCGGCGACGCGCGCACCAGCCTCGCCAAAGGCGCCGACAAGAACGGGCACTTCGCGCTAGTGAACGTGGGCCGCGCCATCCTGCAGGCCGGCAAGGGCGCCGACTGGAAGGCGCACGCCAAAGCGGCGGCGGAGCGGTTCGCGAAGGAGCTGGCTTCCCCAAAAACCGCCTAACGCTTCCAGTCGCGGAACGCGACGTGCGCGCCAAGATTCTTGCCGGGGGCAGGGTCTTCGACCATCCGTTCGGCAAGCCATTGCAACCATTCGAGCTTGCCTGGATTGGCCTGCGCGACCCGCGTCGCCTCGACGAGGGGCTTGAATTTCTTCCACAAGCCACGCGTTGCGCCACCCATGAAGAGGTCGAGGTCGTGCAGCCCGAGCATCCGTTCCCAGACCATGAAGCCCATCGCCTCCATGATGTAGAGGGAACTCCAGGCGGCCTGCTGACTCTCTTTGGGTTGGGCATCGAAGGTCTGCAGGACGGGGTCCGGAATCGCCAACGCCAGCTCGATGGCGTTGATGACGGACTCGCTTTGCGCGAGATGGATGGCCTCCTGCATCAAGGCGTCCTTGCGCCGCCGTTGCGCGTGCCGGAACTGGAGCGCCCCGAAGACGACGGCCACCAGCAAGGCCAGCGCGGTCGCCAGGTTGGCAAGCGCCTGAAGGTCCAAGGCCACGGGCGCAAAAGCCCGCGCGGGCACTTCACCCTTCGGGCTAAAACCCCAGACCTACATCGGTCGCCGTGCCCCACCCGCGCGTCGAGACCCGCCCCAGCCGCGGCCCCCGCAACGCGCTCCAGTATGGCTTCCGCGACACCAGCCGATGGCGCGTCGCGTGGAACATCGTCTGGCTCTCCACCGCGGACGTCGCCCCGTGGTACGCCCTCAAGAACTGGATGGTGCGCCGCAGCGGCGCCAAGGTGGGCAAGCACGTCAGCTTGGGCTACAAGGTCCAGGTGGACATCCTCTTCCCAGGACGCATCACCATCGAGGAGGACGCCATCGTCGGCTACCGCACGACGCTTCTCGCGCACGGCTACACGCATGACGCCTACCAGCTCGGCGACGTCCGGGTCGGCAAGGGCGCGACCGTCGGCGCGAACTGCACCATTCTCCCAGGCGTCACCGTCGGCGCGGGCGCCGTCGTCGGCGCGATGAGCCTCGTCAACCGCGACGTTCCCCCGGGCGAATTCTGGGCCGGTGTCCCCGCACGCCGCGTCCGCGAGCGCTACTGAGCCTCGCACCCGTGCAGGGTGAGGGCCAAGAGCCTGTCCCCCGTTGTCGCGCCATGGCCTCCGCGCCCCGCTTCAGCCTCGTGCTCGAGACCCCGCCCGCCGCCCCCGCCGTCGCGGAGGCGCACTTCGCGGCCCGCCTCGCGTTCGAGACCGACCCGAGCGACGTCAAGGCGGACCTCGACAAAGGCGACGCCCCGTTCGTCGTTGTGGACTGCCGCTCGGCCACCTCGTTCGCCGCCGGCCATGTCCCCGGCGCACTGAACTTGCCCTACCGCACCATCGCGCCGGAGACGACGGAGCACCTGCGCGGCAAGGCCCTCGTGACCTACTGCACGAGCTGGCACTGCAACGCCAGCACCAAGGGCGCCCTGCGGCTGGCCCGCCTGGGATTCCAGGTCAAGGAGATGACCGGCGGCATGGCAGGCTGGCGCCACGAAGGGTATCCGGTCGCGACCGGCCCCAGCGCCTAGGTCAACGCTCGGAAGGCAGACGGTCCACGAAGGCTTGGATCTGGCGGTGCGTGGCCTTCGGGCCGGGGCTCTGGGGAAGGCGCGCGACCGCCTCGGCGGCCACGACCGAGCGCGCACGGACGCGCACGGTGGAGCCGCGCGGCCCTGCGCTAGACCCGGGTCGGGCACCCGTGCCGGCCGCCGCCCCGTTGGTCGCGGCGGGGGCCGGGACGAAGGCGGCGCCAGGCTTCGCGATCTGCCTCTGCACGGCCGTCTCCGAGGCGACGATGGGGTCGTTGCCCGGCCGGGCAACGGCGCCGGTCCCTCCGACGTTGCGGGCGGTGCGGAGCGGGATCTCCTTCAGGAACAGGACGACGAGGAAGCCGAGCAGCATTACGGGCGCCGCGAACAGGAAGATGTGCGCGACCGTGTCGGCGAAGCCTCCCGTGATGAAGGTGCGCAGCTCCTCGGGGTAGTCGTGCACGATGCCGGGGTTGACCTGGAAGCCCGCGAGGATGGGCGTCTTGTCCACGCCGGGATACTTCGAGGCGATGCCAAGGGCGCCGGGGATGAGGCCGATGATGCGGCTGGCGTAGTAGGCGCCGAAGAGGCCGACGCCGAAGACGCCGCCCATCTGGCGCATGAAGGTGTTGGCGCTCGTGCCGATGCCAAGGTCGCCCATGTCCAGGACGTTCTGGACCGCGACGACGATGACCTGCATGGTCATGCCGATGCCGGCGCCGAGCGCGAACATGCCCAGGCCGACGAACCAGAGCGGGGTGTCCGCGGTGAGGAAGGAGAGCAGGAACAGGCCGACGGCGCCGGTCGGAAGGCCCACGAGCGGCCACACCTTGTACTTCCCGGTCTTGCTGACCAGGTTGCCGGAGACCGTCATGAAGGGGAACATGCCGAACATGAGGGGCAGCATCAGGAGACCGGAGTTCGTCGCCGACACCCCGGTGCTGATCTGCAAGTAAGTGGGCAGGAAGACGAAGGCCCCGAACATGGCCGCGCCGACGACGAAGCTGACGACGGAGCCGAGCCAGTAGTTGCGGGCCTTGAACAGGCGCAGCGGCAGAAGCGGCTGCTTGACCTTGGTCTGCGAGACGACGAAGAGCCCGAGCAGGGCCACGCCGCTCGCGAGCAGGATGGCGACGAGCCAGTCGCCGAGGAAGACCGCCAGGCCCTCCGTGGGCGCGGGGGCGCCGAGGGGGGCCGCGTCGCCGACGCCGGGAAGCCAGCGCAGGTTGTAGGCGTGGTCCCATGAGGCGGGCTGGCCGGCCCAGATGAGGCCGAGGATGAGGGCGCTCGCGCCGAGGGCCATGAGGGCAAAGCCGAGGTAGTCCACCTTCTGCGGCTGCTTGTTGAAGGGCAGCCGCAAGACGATGCCGGTGATGAAGAGGGCCGGGATGCCGATGGGGAGGTTGATGTAGAAAATCCAGCGCCACGGCGCGACGTCGCCGATGTGCAGGTTCTCGACGATGAGGCCGCCCAGCAGTGGGCCGACGACCATCGCGACGAGGAAGACGGAGCCCATGAGGCCCATGTACTTGCCGCGCTCGCGGGGCGACAGGATGTCGCCGATGATGGCGAAGGCGAGGCTCATGATGCCGCCGGCGCCGATGCCCTGCAGGCCGCGGGCAAGGACGAGGAACATCATGCTGTTGGCGAGGCCGACGAGCGCGCTTGCGGCGAGGAACAGGCCGATGGAGATCTGGAACATGACCTTGCGGCCGTAGATGTCCGAGAGCTTGCCCCACAGCAGGATCGTGATGGTGCTGGTGAGCAGGTAGGAGGTGACGACCCAGGTCGTCTGGCTCTGGCCGCCCAGGTCGCCGACGATGCTGGGGAGCGCCGTCGTGACGATGGTGTTGTCGAGCGCGGAGAGGAACATCCCGAGCATGAGGCCCGAGAAGACGACGAGGATCTGCTTGTGCGACAGCTGCGCCTTGGGGGCGGCGTTGGCGGTCGTGGGGTCGGGGGCGGGGGGGAACTCGCTCATGCGGTCACCAGGGGTGCGTTCAGGGTCGTGAGGGCGCGCTCGAGGGCGGCCAATTCGGCGGGGGCGAGGGGGGAGAGGCGGGCCGCGAGGGCGGTCTTGAGGCGATCCCCGACGGCTTCGAGCTTGCGCTTGCCGGCGGCGGTCACGGAGAGCTGGAGGCGACGACGGTCGTTGCCGTCGGGGCGACGCTCGAGGAGCCCCGCCTCGAAAAGGCCGTCCACGAGCTTGCTCATGGCGGGCGGCGAGACGCCGTGGGCGTCGGCGAGGTCGCCGAGCGACACGTCAGCGCTGCGCTGCACCATCTTGAGGCAGCGGAACTGCGCGATGGTGAGGCCGGAGCCGGAGTCGGCGAGCTCGTTGCGCAGGTCGCACATCATCCGGGGGATGGCGTCGAGGAAGGCGGCGGCGGCAGGGCGTGCGTCGGCCATGTCCGAAACCGGCGACACAGTTGCATTTCTTAATGATGTCGGAGGTTAACAATTGAACCGGTTCACGGTGCCTGGACCCGTCGCGCCTGGACCAAGCCGACCTCGCGCGCGAGCGCCGCTCCGGAGCGGGCGTCCTCCCCGTACGGCTCGAGCTGGGCGAGGAACGGCACCGGGTCCAGGCCCCAGCGCGCCGCCTTGCCGCGCAAGCGGAACTGGACGTTCGCCCAGTGGTTCTCCACGCCGCGCCGCACGCCCTTGCCGTACTGCACGAGCATCGCCGCGGCCATGATGTAGCCCTGGAGGAACAGCTTGTCGTCCCCTTCGAGGCCCATCCAGAGCGGCTCCCAGGACTCGTGCGCGTGCCAGTGGTGGCCCTCGTTGAAGAGAGCGAGCCCTTCGTCGAGGCGTGGGTCCGCGCTGGGGTCAACGACCGGCTCCGCCTTCGGATGGCGGCGCAGGTTCAGGGGACCCGTCATGACCTGGGGACGAGTCGGCGCTACAAGGGTTTGGCGTCGCCCGCTTGGGCGGCCGTGACCTTGCAGGGGGCGCCGTGGTGGCCGGCGTTGACGCTCTGGACGACGCAGCCGCTTGGGAGGCTCACGTCGATGGAGTGGTAGCCGATGCCCTCGACGAACGCCTGGCCCGGCCCGGCGGCGATGTGCTCGAGCGTCCACGTTCCCGTGGGCTCGCCGGTGCCGAAGAACTGCAGCTTCAGGGCAGGGTCCGCCGGCGTGGAGACCACTTGGAACACGGTGCCGTTCGGGGAGGTGACCTTCTCCGAGTAGTAGCCTTCCGACGACGGGTTCGCCATCGTGGTGCCGGGGAGGACGTTGAACAGGTTGCCGACGATGATGGTGAAGGCGAGGTGGTCGTAGCCAGGGGCGATCTGCACGGTCTCCGACGTCGGGCTGGTGGAGGGCTGGAGGTTGACGTCCAACGCGCCCGCGACGCGGCCGTTGAAGAAGATGAGGTCGTGGGCGTGCGGGACGCGCACAAGGCCGGCGTAGTTGTAGCCGTGCTTGGTCACTTCGTAGCTGGCGTATCCGGGGTAGTTCAGCTTGGTGACCTCGCCCGCCTCGGCGTCGTAGGTGTAGGTCATCGTCCAGCCGCTGCCGGAGGCGCTGAAGTCGGCCTTGCCGCCCTCCGCCTTCTCGACGGTCACGGTGCCGTCCCGGCCCTCGAACTGGGTCGGCCACTGGTTGGTGCCCTCCAACGGGAACTTGAGCGGCGCGAAGGTCTTGTCGTGGACCTCGAACGAGAGGTCGGTCTGGCTGACGTCGCCGTAGCCCGGGATGTGGAAGATGAGGATGTCGTTGCTGAAGGCCTCGAGCGGGAAGCCGACGAGGTAGTTGGCGCCGTCCGTGCCCGCCACGACGCGCGTGACGTCGTACTCGTGGCCCGTGAACCCATCCACGATGTGGTAGGTCCAGTATTCGCCAAGCTTCCACTGCGGAACCTTCGCGAGAGTGC
The DNA here is from genome assembly GCA_023269235.1 of Thermoplasmata archaeon. Lineage (GTDB taxonomy): Archaea > Thermoplasmatota > E2 > JACPAO01 > JAHFTW01 > JAHFTW01. The sequence continues at coordinate 57,533 of JAHFTW010000001.1, read as the reverse complement.
GCTCCCCGGCGGCCGGGGGCGTGGCGGGCAGGGTCGGCACGTCGAGCTTATTGACGCCCTGGTCAAGCTGCTTGCCAGGGGCCGAAGAGCTCGGGTCCGCCGTGGGCGGGGTCGAGGCGCACCCGGCCAGGACCAAGGTGGTCAGAAGGAGGGCGACAACGACGCGCATTGCGCGCGACCCATTCATAAGTCGTTTAAGGGTTGTGAAAGCAGGACCCAGTACCGCTTTCCTGAAGGATTTAGAGTTGGCGGGGCGCCGTCAAATAGGCCCTGGGCACCAAATGGAGGACAATGCCCGATTTGCTCCGTGGGACCTCCGCGCCGGGGGACGCCGAGGTCGCCCGCCCGGGGGCCGCCCTGAGCCGCCTCCCGACCTGGCTGGCCGCCTGGATTCTGGCCCTCGTGTACTTCGTGACGGCCCGTGGCTTCCTACTCCTCGCCGAGATCAACCCAAGCGCCTCGCCGGTTTGGCCCCCGAGCGGCATCGCGCTCGCCGCCCTGCTCCTGGGCGGTCGCAAACTGTGGCCCGGCGTCTTCCTTGGCGCGCTCGCCGCCAACCTCGCCAACGGCTCCCCGCTCCCGGTCGCCATCCTCATCGGCGCCGGCAACACGCTGGAGGCCGTCGCAGGTGCCTGGCTCCTCGAGCGCTTCGCCGCCGGGGCCCACGCCTTCCGCACCGTGCGCAACGCCGCCCTGTTTGCGCTTGTTGCTTTCTTCGTCGCCACCCCCCTCAGCGCGACCATCGGCGTCGGCGCCCTCCTCGCCGGCGGCCTGCCCCTCGCCGTGGTCCCCCAGGTCTGGCTCAACTGGTGGCTCGGCGACGCCGTCGGCGCCCTCATCGTCACCCCCGTCCTGCTGCTCGTGGGCCGCGCAGGGCGCCACCCCGCCATCCAGCGCCGCTGGGCCGAGTCCGTCTCCGTCACCCTCCTCATGCTGGTCGCCGGCGTCGGCTCCTATTTCCAGCTCCCCGCCGGCCAGCACCCCGACGTGAGCACCCTCCAGGCGCAGTTCGTCCTCGCCGCCCAGTACTCGCTCATCCCAGCCCTCATCTGGGCCGCCGTTCGCTTTGGCCCGCGCGGCGCGAGCTGGACCATGCTCTGGCTCACCGCCGTCGGCATCGCGACCGCGATGGCCGGCAACGGCGCCCTCAGCATCTACAGCCAGCAGGACCGCCTCGTCATCCTCGACGTCTCGATCTGCGCGTTCGCACTCATCCTGTTCCTGCTGGGCGGACTCGTGTGGGAGCGCTGGGACGCCGGGGTGCGCGTGCGCGACGAGCGCGCCCGCACCGCCTCGATCCTCGCGGCCACGCTCGAGGCGACGCAGGATGGCATCCTCATCGTAGACCGCGCAGGCCGGACCTCGAGCGCCAACGCGCAGTTCGCCAAGATGTGGCGCATCCCGCCGGACCTCCTCGCCTCGGGCGACGACGACCGCATGCTCGCCCATGTCCTCGACCAGCTCGAGGACCCTGAAGCGTTCCGGGCCCGTGTCCAGGACCTGTACGCGCACCCGGAGGCCTCCTCGTTCGAGATGCTTCCGTTCAAGGACGGCCGCCTCTTCGAGCGCTACTCCAAGCCGCAGGTCGTGGACGGCCGTCCCGTCGGCCGCGTCTGGAGCTTCCGCGACGTCACGACGCGCCATCAGGCCGAGGAGGCGGTGAAGGCCACCGCCGCCGATTACCGCACGCTCGCGGAGAACTCTCCTGACTTGATCAGCCGCTTCGACCGCGACCACAAGCGCCTCTACGCCAACCGCGCGGTCGAGGCGGTCATGGGCGAGAGCCGGACGCGCCTCATCGGCGGCCAGCCTGGAACCTCGGCCCACGTTGAGGCCCCGGCCGCCGCCCGCTCGGCCCTCATCGAGGCCATGGACCGCGTCTTCGCGACCGGCGAGCTCGTCCGCCTCTCCAACGAGATTCCCCTCGCGGACGGCGACCACCACTACGACTCCCGCGTCGTGCCCGAGCTCGATGCGGCCGGCAAGGTCGCGACGGTCCTCGTCCTCTCGCACGACATCACCGACCAGGTGAAGGCGCGGCGCGCCGCCGCGGACAGCCAGAAGCGACTGCAGGAAGCGGTCGCCATCGCCCGCCTCGGCTCGTGGGAGTGGGACGTCCCCGCCAACAAGATCGTCTGGAGCCCCCAGCTCGTCGCCATGTTCGGCGCCGACCCAGAGCACCCGCCGGCGGACTACGCGGCCTACCTCGCCTTACTCCACCCCGAGGACCGTGCCATGGTGGACGCCCGCGTCCAGAAGGCCTACGCCGACGGCAAGCCCTACGTCGTGGACCACCGCATCCTGCGCCCCGACGGCGCGGTGCGCTTCATCCACAGCGACGGCCAGGTCTTCCAGGACCCCACCGGGAAGGTCGTCCGCATGGCCGGCACCGCCCAAGACGTCACGGAGGTCGTGGAGGCCAAGCGCGCCCTCGAGAAGACGGTCGCCCGCTTCAACGAGGCCGAGGCCGCGACCGGCCGCGGCACCTGGGAGTGGGACATCCTGCACGACAAGGCCGTCTGGTCCGAGAGCATGTACCTCCTCTTCGGCGTCCACCCGTCCACCTTCGTGAACAACAACGAGAACTTCCTGGCCATGATCCTTCCCGAGGACCACGCCGCCCTTGCGAAGGCGATGGGCGACGCCCTCGCCTCCCCCGGGCCTTTCCTGCAGCAGTACCGCCTGCGCCGCCCCGACGGCTCGATCCGCCACATCCGCGGCGAGGGCGACTGCATCGTCGAGGCCGACGGCAAGGTCACCCGCATGTTCGGGAGCGTCCAGGACGTCACCGAGCGCGTCGCGCAGGAGCGCCGCTTCGAGGGCCTCCTGGAAGGGGCGCCCGACGCCATTGTCATCGCCAACGACAAAGGCGCCATCACCATCGTCAACTCGCAAGTCGAGAAGCTGTTCGGCTACGCCCGCGGCGACCTGATCGGCCAACCCATCGAGCTGCTGGTGCCCGAGGCCGCCCGGACCCGCCACGTCGGCCACCGCACCCACTACGCCGCGGAGCGCCACGCCCGCCCAATGGGCGCCGGCATGGAGCTCAAGGGACGCCGCAAGGACGGGGTCGAGATCCCCGTCGAGGTGAGCCTCAGCCCCGTGCAGACACCCGAGGGCCTTCTGGTCGTGAGCTCGATCCGTGACGTCACGGAGCGCCGCAAGGCGCAGTCGGCCCTGCGCGACGCGAAGGAGGCCGCCGAGCGCGCCGCCCAGGCCAAGGCCGATTTCCTCGCCAACATGAGCCACGAGATCCGCACCCCGCTCAACGCCGTGCTCGGCATGGCGCAGCTGCTGATGGGCGCGCGCCTCGACGAGCACGCGCAGGATCTGGTGCGCGTCATCCACACCAGCGGCGAGCACCTGCTGACCGTCATCAATGACATCCTGGACCTCAGCAAGATGGAGTCCGGCAACCTGGAGCTCGCCCAGGCGCCGCTCGATCCGCTTGGCCTCGCCCGCGACACCGTGCGCATGATCAGCCCGCGCGCCGCCGAGCGCGGCCTTGAGGTCGTGCTCGACCCCGCCGGCGATCCGCAGCCCTTCGTGGGCGACGCCGGCCGCCTGCGCCAAGTGCTGCTGAACCTGCTGTCCAATGCGGTGAAGTTCACCGACCAGGGGCGCGTCTTCGTGCGCGTGCGCGGCGTGCGCCGCGCGGACGGCACCGTGCGCACCACCTTCGCGGTCGAGGACTCCGGCATCGGCATTCCGGCCGAGCGGCTCGGGCAGCTCTTCCAGCCGTTCCGCCAGCTCGACGCCTCCAACACCCGCGCCCACGGCGGCACCGGCCTCGGCCTCGCCATCAGCCAGCGCCTCGTGGGCCTCATGGGCGGCCAGATCACGGTGGAGTCCGCCGTGGGGAAGGGCTCCACCTTCACGTTCACCGTGGACGCCCCCTCCGCCACGCTCCCCGCGGTCGCCCAGCCGGCCCTCGGGGCGGTCCCGCCGGCGCGCAACCTGCGCATCCTGCTCGCCGAGGACAACCCGGTGAACCGCAAGGTCGCCCTCGCCATGATGGACCGCCTCGGCTACCGCGCCGACATCGTCGCCAACGGCCAGGAGGCCGTGGAGGCCGTCCAGGCGAAGCCGTACGACGTCGTCCTCATGGACGTCCAGATGCCGGTCCTCGACGGCCTCGAGGCGACCCGGCGCATCCATGCCCAGAAGGGGGCCCAGAGCCCCTTCATCGTCGCGATGACGGCCGGCGCCCTCCCGGGCGACAAGGAGAAATGCCTCGCCGCGGGGATGGATTATTACATCGCGAAGCCCATCCGGCTGGAGGCCCTCTCCGAAGTGCTCTCCGGACGGGGTGGACCATGAACGCCGACCAAGCCCTTCGCACCCTCCTGTCCGACCTCGGCGATGACCGCGCCGCCGTCGTGGAGCTGGTCAACCTCTTCCTCACGGAAGGCCCCACGCTGCTCGCGAGCGGCCGGGCCGCCCTGAAGGCGAAGGACATCGCGAGCCTGCAGCGCGCGTACCACACCCTGAAAGGGAACGCGGCGCAGTTCGGCCTCGAGGGTGTGCGCGAGCAGGCGCTCGCCATCGAGCAGGCCGCTCGGGGCGGAGCTTTCCCAAAACTGGACCAGCTGGCCGCTCTTGACCAGTCCTGGGCCGAGGCGAGCGCGGCGCTCGCCGCCTGGGCCGCGAACGGCCGCTAGACCGCGCTAGAACCAGAGCGTGACGGCGAGGACGAGCCCTGACAGGGCCATCGCGCCGAAGGCCGCGCCCGCGACCTTGGTGCGCGCTGGAGGCGACTGGTCGCCGTCGAGGATGCGCGCGTGCGGCGCCACGAGCAGGAACGGCGGCAGCGCGGCGAGCAGGCTCCAGACGGGGACCAAGCCGGCAAGGACGCAGAGCGCGACCGCGATGCTCGTGGAGAACGCGAGCGCGAGGCCGACCCAGGAGCCGCGCTCAGGGCCGAGCAGCGCGACGGGGGAACCCTTGCCGGCCGCGAGGTCAGCCTGCCAGTGCAGGAAGTGGTGGTGGTACAGCACGAGCGTGCTGGTGAACCCGAACAGGACGCCGACCGCCCACGTCGTGGGCGTGAGGACGCCGCCGTGCGCGAGGACGGCCCCCGCGACGGGAAGCACCCCGAAGGCGAGGAAGATGGACGCCTCGCCGAGGCCGCGGCCTTTGTAGGCCAGCGGGAAAGGCGGACCGACATACACGTACGAGATGACGGCGCCGGCGACCGCGTAGGCGAGCACGAGCGGCGTCGAGGTGGCCGCGAGGACCAGGCCGCAGGCGAGCGCGACGAGCGCGAGGAGGGCCGTCATGGCCCACCCCTTGCGCTGGCTCCAGCGGCCCTCGGTGAACGCGCCGGAGCCGGTCTCGATGGCGCCTGGGATGGTGCGGGCCGCCTGGTCGGCGCCGCCCTTGAAGTCGTACAGGTCGTTGAGCAGGTTGGCTCCCAGCAGGGCGGCGGCGGAGCCGAGCAGCGTGAGGGCGAGCGCGGCGCCATCGAAGACGCCCTGGCCGTGCGCGACCGCCGCGGCCGCTATGACGGGGAGCAGGATGATGGGCAGCGTGATGGCGCGCGTCGTCTTGAGGAGGTCCACGACGGGCTTGACCTTGGCGTGCTCCATCCTCTCCTGGTGCTCCTGGCTGAAGCGGTCCACGAAACGCTCGAGGCCCTCGATGTCGTGGCGGTGCTGCTCGAGGTGGACGCCGGCGAGCGCGGCGAGGCGCGCCTTCAGCTTCCCGCCCATGATCTTGACCGCGAGCTCGTTGCCGCCGGGCCAGACGCGGTTGACCTGCGTGACCTCGATGCCGCCCGGGACCTCCCGGAAGAGCGTGGTGACGGTCTGCCCCGCGATGGGGCCCTGCTTGACCTCGACGTCAATCCGGTGTGGGCGCTGCGCGACCTCGACGGCGAGGCCCCAGTTGCGGGTGCCGTAGGCTTCGAAGACGAACTCGTACTCCAAGGAGTCGGGCGTCTCGCGGTGGATGTGGTACTGCTTGACGTGGTCCTTGTGCAGCTCGAGGCGAAGGCGCGGCTCCGAGCCCCAGAAGTGCTGGAAGATGCCGTCGAGGGTGCCCTTGATGACCTTGCTCACGCGCGTCTCGATGAGCGGTGCCGACGGGTGGCGGACGAGGAGGGGGTGCTCGGGCGTGTCATCGAACCAGGCGGGTGCGGTCGCGGCGGTCTGCGGGTGGGTCATGTTGGGGCTCCAGCGGGGGCGGGGGGAAGTTCCTTGCGGCGCGAGAGCACGGGCACGAGGACCAGCGTCGCGACGAGCGCGCAGAAGAGGACGTAGGCGGTGGCGAGGGCGGCCTGGCGCAGGAGGCCGTAGCGCATGAACGCGAAGACCAGGAACGCGCCCAGGTCCGTGATGGCGGAATAGACGATGGCGCGGCCCACGGTGTCCCAGGCGCGCGGGCCTTCCTCCGCGATGGCGAAGAGCTGGTGCATCGTGTAGTCGGACCCGATGGCCTCGAGGATGACGAGCGGCACGACGAGCGCGATGGAGAGCGGGATGGCGGAGAGGGCCAGCAGGCCGCCCCACCACGCCCCGGCGACGAGGACGCAGGCGCTCACGATGAGGGCTTCCCGGAGCGAGCGCCGGAACAGGAGAATCTGCAGGCCCGTCGCGGCGATGCCGATGTAGCCGGCGATCTGCAGGTAGGGGAGCTCACGCGCGGTGAAGAGGTAGGCGATGGCGCTCGCGCCGGACACATGGACGCGCAGGTGGGCGTCGGGGTGGCGCGCCTGCACGTCAGCGAGGGTCTTCTGCAGCGCGTCCCACTGCGGCGTCAGGGCGTTGAAGTCGGACGGCTGGTCGATCTCGACGAGCATGACGCCGATGTCGTAGCGGTCCTTCGCGATGAAGAAGGACATGTAGTTGGCGAGCGGCGTCTGGAACATCTCGTCGAGGACGGCCTTGATGTCGGCCTGCGTGTGCGGGAACGTGCTTCCCGGGGCGAGCGCCTCCTGCGCGAGGACCGGGGCGACGCCGGCGGTCCCTTGGCGGACCTGGATCCAGGCGTTCATGGCGAAATGGACCGAGACCGCGGAATCGGGCCGCACGAAGTCGAGCCGTTTCACCGTCTGCTCCATGTCGAGGAGCTCGTCCATGGCGGCCGGCGTCGTCAGGTCGCCCTCGAAGACGAGGACGTTCGTGACCAAGTCTTGTTGCGAGCGGAAGTAGCGCGCGTTGGAGGCCTCGAAGTCGTGGCGCTGCGGGTCGTCGGCGGGGAAGAACGCGGCGGGGGTGCCGATGACGAGCGTGTTGAGCTGCGGCAGGAGAAGGATGCCGGCCGCGGCGGTCGCGAGCACGACGGCCCCGCCGAAGACGCGGTGCGTGCCCCAGAACCGCGCGCCGCGCACAAGGACGCGGTCGAGCGGCGCCTCCCGCCGCCGGGGGGTCGCGCAGAAGCTGAGCGCGGCGGGGAGCGCGGTGAGGCTCACGACCAGCATGAGCGTGAGGCCGAGCAGGATGGCGAAGCCCAGCTCGCGCAGGAGCTGGTTGGGCGCGAGGATGAGGAACAGCATGTCCACCAGGGTCGTGACGGTGGCGATGAGGAGCGGGCGGCCCGCGTGCTGGCCGGCGGCGAAGCTCGCCTCGAACCGGTCGGCGCCGTCACGGCGCGCGTTGTGGAACGCGGCCGCCATGTGGATGCCGAAGTCGATGCCGGTGCCGATGAGGACCGGGAACACCAGCAGGCTCGCGGACTGGATGCGCAGGCCGAGCAGGCCGAAGGCGCCAAGCACGCCAAGGCCGGAGAGGCCGAGCGGAATGACCATCGCGGCGACCGTGCCGGGGCGGCGGAACTGCAGGAGGAGACACGCGCCGACGAACAGGGCGGCGATGGGGGCGAGGAGGAAGACGTCCTGCTTGGTGGTCTCCGACAAATGGGCAGCGGCGGCGGTGGGCGCACGGGCATCCACGAGGATGGAGTCGCGCTCGAAGACGTTCCAGGCCAGGCTGCACGACGCGCCGGCATCGCAGCGCGCGACCTCCGCCTTGTAGGACTCCACGGCGTCGTGGAAGGACTGGCCGACCTCGGCGAGCGACTTGCCGTCCGGCTCGAAGAGGTACGCGAGGCGCGTGCTGGACCAGTCCTTGCTGACGATGGAGCGCACCGACGCGGGCGAGGCGACGAAGTAGCCCGTCCAGTCGGCGGCGTACTGCTGCTCGCCTTGCAAGTCGGTTCCCGGCATGGCGAACGCGGCGCTGTCGGGGAACCGGAGCGGCTTCGCGGTGGGGCCGACGCCGGGGCCAGGAACGCCTGTGTTCGTGTAGTTGACGAGCCGGACTTGCGACTCGAGCGTGATGGCCCACTTCAGCTCCGGCACGCGGGCCTGGAGGTAGCCCAACAGTTCGTTCTGCCCTCGCATGTACACTTCGTCCGTGATGTTGAGCGCGCCAGGCACCGGCTCCGGGCCTTTGGGCGTCTCGCCGCCGGACGGGTTCTGCCCCATGCCGAGAAGTTGGTTCAGCAGACCCACGAGGTCGTTGGCCGCCGGCGTCCCCTGCGCCCCAGGGATTCGGCCCAGGGGGACGCGGTTGGGAAGCTTGGCGTCGGCGGCGGCCCATTTCGCGGGGTCCACTCCGACGAAGACGGGGCTTGCGTACGCCGCGCCCGGGAAGGTGTGGGTGAGGTTGAGCGCGGCGAGCGTGTTCGGGTCGCCCGTGGGCATCGCGTCCACCGGGTTGTCCTCGAACCGGAGCTGCGGCAGCCCGAAGCTGAGCAGGACGACCGCGAGGGCGCTCAGCGAGAGCACGGCGACGCGGTGGCGCGCGGAGCCGCGACTGATGCGGCCGAGCGCCTCGCGCAGCCAGACGGGCGAGCGGGGTTCCTTGGGCGTGGGGGCGGGGGCGGATGGGACGCGGGCCTCGCGGCTCACGCTGCCCGCTCCATCAGAAGCTCCGCGAGCTTCTCCAGGCTGTCACGGGCCGGCGACGCGGGGAGTACAGCCAGCTCAAGGAGCGCAGCCTGCGTGTACGCGGAGGCCTCCAGCTGGCTCGCGGCGACGGCGCCGGACTCGAAGAGCTGCTCGCGCACTGTCGCGAAGCCGGCCGGGTCGCGGCGCGCGGGCAGGCGGCCGCCGCGTTCGAGGAAGTTGAGGTACGGGCTCGTCATCGTCCCCGCCACGAAGTCGGTGCCGGCGGGCTTGCCGGTCCACGCGGGGTCGCCCGCGACGTCGAGCAGGTCGTCGAGGACCTGGAAGGCGTGGCCGATGGCGTCGCCGTAGCGGGAGAGCGCCTGCACCGTCGCGTCCGGGGCGCGCGCCATGGTGGCTCCAATGGCGCAACCGGCGGCGAGCAGGGCGGCAGTCTTGTCGCGGATGACAGCGACGTACGCGTCGCGGTCGGGCTTGCCCGACGCGAGAAGCTCCTGCTCGCGCAGCTGTCCTTCGCAGAGGCGGCGGCAGGCGTCAGCGGTGATCGCCATCGCCTCCTTGGGGAGCGTCGCGGCAAGCGCGAAGGCCTGCGTGAAGAGGTAGTCGCCGACCAGGATGGCGCCGTCGCGGCCGTGCGCGGCGACGATGCTCGGCTTGCCGCGGCGCTCGCTCGCGTCGTCCATGATGTCGTCGTGGACCAGGCTCGCGGTATGGACGAGCTCCAAGGCGACGGCGGAGTCCACCGCGTCATGCTGGGCGGTCGGGCCCAGGCTGGTGCCGCCACATGCTTCGAACGCGGTGAGCAGCAAGAGCGGGCGGACGCGTTTGCCGCCGGCAGACAGGGACTGCGCGGTCCAGGATGCGAGGCGCGCGTCGCGGCTAGCCGCTTGGGCAAGGAGGCGCTTCTCCACGTCGGCGAGGAGGGCGACGGTCGCGGGCTGGAAGACGGCGGTGACGGGGTGGCTCATGGATGCACCAGGGCGAGGATCGTGACGGCGGAGGCGGCGAGGTGGAGGGCGACGGCGGCGACGCGGTCGGGGGAGAGGGCGTGCGGGTCGTCGAGGTGGCCGCGCACCCGAAGGAGGATGGCGACGGCGGCGAGGACCAGCACGAGGCTCGCGACGAGGAGGGCGAGCGGGCCCGGCGCGGCGAGGGCCACGAGGGCGGCGAGGAGGCCGGTCGCGGGCAGGAGCAGCGAGGCGAGGCCAAGCCAGTGGCCGGCCTGGGGCAGGCGGACGAGAAGCGTGCGGTGGCCGCCCGCCTGGTCGAGGGGCCGGTCGGCGAGGTCGTCGAGGTAGAGGATGGCGGCGGCGAGCGCGCCCACGGGGAGGGTCCACAGGACGGCGGCGAGATGGCCGACGTGGTCCAGCGCGCCGGGGAGGACCGCGTGGAGCGCGCCCTCCGCGAGGAGCGGGCCGTAGGTGAGCCCCGCGAGGACCGGGCCCCAGCCGGCGCCGCGGAAGCGGGCGAAGAGGACGCTCACCGCGACGCCCGCGAAGGCGAAGAGGAGCACGACCACGTTGTTCCAGGCGAGCGCCACGCCGAGGATGGCGGCGGGGAGGTAGCCAGCCCAGACGAGGCGCCAGAGGGCCGGGCGGCCGAGGCGCGGCGCGCCGAGGATGCCCGCCGGATGGCGCGCGTGGAGGTCATGCCACGCATTGGAGCCCACCTGGACGGCGACGGCGCCCGCCAGGACGGCGGCGACGCGCCACGGCTCCAGCGGGCCCGCGAGGTGGAAGGCGAGAGCAACGCCGAGCAGGGCGCCCAGCAGTGCGCAGGAGAGGAGCGGCAAGCGCAGCAGCGCCGCCTGCTGGACGAAGCGCGACAGGCGCTCGGCGGGACGCAGGCGCCACGCGACCTGGACAAGCGTGGCGGGGGCATCCAGGGGGGCCGGAAGCGCGGTGGCCTGCGCCTCGGCGCCGGAGAGGTTGACGAAGCCCTCGACGAGGCCGGCGAGGTAGGCGGGCGGAAGGCCTCCCGCAAGGCTGACGCGCGCCGCGCCAGGGCGGGCCTCCTCGAGGCGGGCGGCGAGCCGGTCGCCGCGCAGGAAGGGGTACACCTCGGCGACGAAGAGGCTCAGGGCGCGTTCGGGGCGGCCGCGCAGGTGGCGCACAAGGGTGCGAAACGTGCGCGCCCACAGCACCGCGTAGTCGTGGCCCAGCTCGCGCAGCCGGGACTCGCCTGAGGCGCGCTGGAGCTCCTGGAGCGGGTCGTCGAGCACCCAGGCATCGAGAAGACGGGTCGGGTCGGCATCCGACCAGGCGTGGCCCGGCCCGGGCAGGGCGTGGCGCCCCAGGACGGCCCGGACGTGGCCCCGTTCCATGTCCGCTTCGACACAGGAGGGGTTCTTGAAGCATCCCGACTTGGCACAACTTGCAAGAGGTTGTATCCATGCTCGACCGGCTCGAGGCCCTGGGACTCAATGGATACGAGAGCAAGGCGCTCGCCCACCTTTTGCGCCACGGCGAGCGCAGCGGCCCCGACCTGTCACGCGAAGCCGGCATCCCCTTCGGCCGCGTGTACGACACCCTCCACGCCCTCGTCGAGCGCGGCCTCGCCACGGCCCGCGCCGGCCGCCCCCAGCTCTTCGCGGCCGCCCCCGCCGCGTCCATCCCGCAGCGCCTCCTCGCCACCGGAAAACGCCGCCTCCAGGAGGAGGAGAAAGGGCTCTCCCAGCAGGCCGCGCAGCTGGAGGCTGACCTCTCCCGCCTGCAGCCGCAGACCGTGCCAGGCTCGACCTTGTACGGCGTGCGGCTCGGCGAGGACGCGTCGCGCGAGTTCCTCATCGAGGCGACGCACGAAGCACGCAAGCAGGTGGACGCCTACCTCACGTTCGAGCGCCTGCGCGACGACGACCTGGCGCTCTTCGACGCCTTCCGGCAGGCCGTGGACCGCGGCGTGCGCACCCGCATCCTGCTGCGCAGCAGGGACGTGGACTACCTCCTCGGGACGCCCTATGTCGAGCAGGTCCTGGAGGCGACCCTGCCCTACCTCGGCGACCGGCTCCAGGTCCGCCTCACCGCCACCGACACCTTGCCGTTCTCCCTTCTGGACGGCGAGCGCGTCGTGCTCGGCGTGCGCAATCCGCTCGAACCCACTAGCTATTTCGCGGTGGTCCACCTGGACGACCGTGCCTTCGCCCAGGACCTCGAAGGCAAGTTCGAGACGCTGTGGCGCGACGGACGGCTCGACCCGGCTTGGCTCCGCAAGGTGCTAGGGACCCGGGGCGGCCGCCGCCTCGCCCGCCTCGTGGGGAAGGTCCGCGCCCCTTGAGACTTGATGACCGAACTCCCCCACGCCCCCAACCTCCCGAGCCCGTCCGCCAAGCCGCCGCGGCCACCGCTCCCGCCCGCCGTGAAGTGGCTCCCCGTCGCGGCCTCCTGCGCGGCGCTCCTTTCCGCCGCGATGCTCGCGGGCGCGTTCTGGAAGGCCCAGGGCCAGCTCGGCCCCATGCTCTTCGCCGTCGGCACGCTCTTCGCGGCCGGCAAGGAGGCGGGCATCCCGACCGGCATCGCCGCCGGCGGCAACCCGTGGCTGATTGGCGCCTTCCTCTTCACGACCGACCTCGCCGCGGTCTTCTTCGCGTACCCGTTCGTGCACATGGCCTTCGACGGCGTCGAGCGCGGCAAGGGCTACTTCTCCAGTTTCGTGCGCTCCGCGCAACTGCGCGCCGCGAAGCACCGCAAGAAGATTGACAAGTATGGCCCGTGGGGATTGTTCCTCTACCTCATCGTCCCCTTCGCGTTCAACTCGCCGCTCCTGGGCATCGCCATCGGCCGCATCACCGGCCTGCGCCCGCGCCAGATCATCACCGCGGTCACGGGCGCCGTCTTCGTCACGGCCGCCGGGTGGACGGTCCTCTACTCCTTCGTCTTCCGCGAGGAGCTGCGCTGGCCCTGGTGGCTCCCCGTCGGCTTCAGCCTCACCGTGACCGCCATCGCGCTCACGCTCGGCTACGTCGGGCACCGGAAAGAGAAGGCCAGGCTGGCCGCCGCCGAAGCCGCGGGGCAGATGCCCCCGCAGCCGCCGCAGCCACCTCAGTAGCGCCCAGTCGCCGCCACGAGCGAGGGCCCCTGGTCGAGCACCGCGATGGTGACTGTGCGGCCGCGCGAGTTCAGGTTCGTCGCGGTCGCGTTGCCGTCGCAGGTTGCGGTGCAGCCGTCGGAGAAGACGACGACGGGCCGCCCCTCGGGGGTGCGCGCCATGTCGATGAAGTCCAGCATGTTGCGGCACGGGTTCCCGCCGCCGCCGAGCCAGACGCAGCCGATCTGCACCGGGTCCAGGTCGGCGTTGGCCTGCACGACGCGGAACAGGGGGCGCTCCGCCTCGGCCTCCAGGGAGGTGCCGTAGTAGAGGTTCCAGTGCGTCGCGTTCGGGGCGTTGGACGGATCCTCCGCGGAGTCGCGCGTGCCGAGGAAGCTGAACGCGATGCGCCCGTCGTCGCCGGAGGTGAGGCCGGCGAAGACCGTGGAGCGGACGTCGGGCGGGCTCACGAGCCAAGGGCCTTCCCAGGTGGCGAAACGGTCGTGCGAGCGCGTGAGGTAAGCGAGGTGGTCGGTGCCGCGGTAGAGCATGTACGCCGTGCCGTCGGGCGTGACGGTGATCTCGGGGTCAATCTCCTCGGCGCCGTGCGCGGTCGGGCCTTGGCGCACGGTCCAGGTGAGACCGTTGTTGGTCGTGACCATGACGACGGGGCCGGGGCAGCCGTTGTTGATGGGGAGGTACAGCGTGCCGTCGGGGGCACCGGCGGGGTGGCCGTTGATGCCTCCGCACGGGCCCATCAGCACCGGGGTCGTGCCGCCTTCGCCGCCCTGGTCGATGATGGTGGTCGGGCGGTCGTACTGGAACGTCAGGCCGCCGTCCACGCTGATGGCGCAGTCGCTGGCGAGGAGTTTGTTGTAGCAGTAGTACACGAGGTTCGGGTAGATCGGATTCGAGGGCTTGGGGAGGTCGGGGCCGTAGTGCGCGGTCATGACCTTCTGGTGGTCGTTGACGGGGACGCCGCAGTCGAAGGGGCTCGGTGTGAAGCTCGCGCCCTCGTTGTCGCTGTAGAACAGTTTGCTGCAGTAGAGGCCCGTCATGAAATCCGCGAAGACGCGGTCGGTGTCAGGGTCCACCCACAGCATGTCGTCGCTGGAGCGCGTCAGGGCGGCGACCTGGTCGGGGCCGGGGCAGCCGACGAGCGGCGGGCTCACGACGCAGGGGCTCACGGGCCAGCTGTTCGGGATGACGGCGGGGTCGTAGAGCGGGCCCCAGAACGTGGTGAGGTTGAACACCTCGGTCCAGGTCTTGCCGAGGTCGGTGGATTTCTCGACGCCCGGGCCGGCGGTGACGTAGATGGCCTTCGAGGTGATGCCGATGTTGGGCTCGCCGCCGCGATGGTAGGTCGGGCGCAGGGCCAACGTCAAGGGCCCATCGAGGCCCAACGGCGCGGACACCGTGTTGTTGAAACCATCGAGAACGACGTCATGGCCCCCGGTCGCCGAAGTAGGCGCGCTGGTCGTGTCCGAGTGCGTGGAGGACGAACAGCCGGCAAGCAGCAAGGTGGCGGCGGCCAGCATTGGAAACAGACGCATGGCCGGGACCCAAGCGCGCGGCGGCTTGACGCTTGTGGCGAACGCGCGGCCAACCATTCTCAAGAGATGTCATGGCAATGGTTGATATACGACCGCTCATAGCGTAATCCAGAGCCGGACCCCGTTTCGGGGCCCGGGTCCTTTGCATTGGTGAACCCTATGTCGAACGGAACTGCGAACAACGGACAACCCATCTACATTCTCAAGGAAGGCACGGAGCGCACGCGCGGCCGCACTGCCCAGTCCAACAACATCTACGCCGCCCGCCTCATCGCGGAGACGGTCAAGTCCACCCTCGGCCCGCGCGGCATGGACAAGATGCTCGTCGACTCGATGGGTGACGTCGTCATCACGAACGACGGCGCGACCATCCTGAAGGAGATCGACGTCGCGCACCCCGCGGCCAAGATGGTCATCGAGGTCGCCAAGACCCAGGACGCCGAGTGCGGCGACGGCACGACCACCAGCGTCATCCTCACGGGCGAGATGCTCAAGGTCGCGGGCGAGCTGCTCGAGAAGGGCATCCACCCCACCACCATCACGTCGGGCTACAACATCGCCTCCAAGGAAGCCATCCGCATCCTCGAGAGCATGGCCATCGCCATCAAGAAGGGCGACAAGAAGATCCTCAACCAGATCGCCAACACCAGCCTCGCCTCGAAGAACGCGAGCAGCAACGCCGAGCTCCTGACGGGCATCGTCGTGGACGCCTGCGTCTCCATCGCCGAGACCACGGGCACGGGCAAGGACGCCAAGACCGTCGTGGACATCGACGAGAACATCCTCATCCAGAAGGCCAAGGGCGGCTCCCTCGAGGACACCCAGCTCATCCAGGGCATCATCCTGGACAAGGAGCGCGTCCACACCAGCATGCCCTCCAGCGTCAAGAACGCCAAGATCGCGCTCGCCAACGCCGCCCTCGAGATCAAGAAGACCGAGGTCGACGCCAAGATCGAGATCACCGCCCCCAACCAGCTCGAGGCCTTCCTCGCCCAAGAGGAGAAGACCCTGAAGGACATGGTCGAGAAGGTCAAGAAGTCGGGCGCCACCGTCCTCGTCTGCCAGAAGGGCATCGACGACCTCGCCCAGCACTACCTCGCCAAGGCCGGCATCTACGCGGTCCGCCGCGCCAAGAAGTCCGACATGGAGAAGCTCGCCAAGGCCACCGGCGCCACCATCGTCAACACGCTGGACGACCTCAACGCCAAGTCCCTCGGCTCCGCCGGCACCGTCGAGGAGCGCAAGATCGGCGACGACAAGTTCACCTTCGTCACCGAGTGCCCCTCCGCCAAGGCCGTCAGCATCCTGCTGCGCGGCGGCACCGAGCACGTCGTGGACGAGGCCGAGCGCGCCCTGCACGACGCCCTCAGCGTCGTCGCCGTCGCCCTCGAGGACTCCCAGATGACCCCCGGCGGCGGCGCGGCCGCCACCGAGATCGCCATGGGCCTGCGCGAGTTCGCCACCACCATCGGCGGCCGCGAGCAGCTCGCCATCGAGTCCTACGCCGAGGCCTTCGAGGTCGTCCCCCGCACCCTCGCGGAGAACGCCGGCCTCGACGAGCTCGACATCCTGCTGAACCTGCGCCGCGCCCACAAGAAGGGCCAGAAGAACGCCGGCGTCAACGTCCACAGCGGCAAGATCGAGGACATGGTCGAGAACCACGTCATCGAGCCCCTGCGCGTCGGCACCCAGGAGATCAAGGCCGCCACCGAGGCCGCCATCATGATCCTCCGCATTGACGACGTCATCGCCGCCAAGTCGTTCTCGCCCCCCGCCGGCGGCCCCGGCGCCGGCGGCATGGGCGGCATGGGCGACATGGATATGTGAAGGAGCGCAGAAGCGCTCGTTCACAGGCGTCGCGAAGCGACGCCGGACCCTCCGGTTGCGCGTGAGCGCGACCGGAGGGGGTACGGTTTGGCCAACAGGCCGAACCGTCGCCGTTCGTCCCTTTCTCCCCTTCCTCTTCTTCCCCCTCCCTTTGTCCTCCCGCTTCTTGACTGTTGCTTGGTCCACGCCCCCTTTTGCCCGTGGTCCGGTGCTTTCTTTCTGGGGGCCAGGGGAGCCGCTTTTCCCCGCACTTTAGTCCCTTCGGACGCTCCTTATCAACACCAACGCCGACGAAACTGCGTGAATTCCGTCGCGAAGCCAACATTGCTTGGGCGCGTCCCCACGTGGGCCGGCGTCCCGATGCTCGCCATCGCGTACTACGCCCTGGCGCGCTTCGGCATCGCCATCGCGTTCGTGGACCCCGTCGCGAGCCCCATCTGGCCCGCCGCAGGCGTGGCGTTGGGCGTGGTGCTCCTCGGAGGACGGCGGTTCCTGCCCGCCATCTTCCTCGGTGAGTTCTTCGCGCTCTGGGCTGTCGGCGACTGGGGCACGGCCGCCATCGGGCCTGCCGCACTAAGCGGGCTCGGAAACGTGGCCGAGGCCGCCGTAGCGATGTGGGCCATCGAGAAATGGCTCGGCAACGAGGACATCCTGCGGCGGCCGATGGACGTCTATCCCTTCGCCATCGCGGTCTGCCTTCTCGCCGCGCCCATCGCAGCGAGCGTCGGGCTCCTGGCCCGCGTGTGGGCCACGGGCGGCGACGTGCCGGACGCGCTCCGGGTGTGGTCCACTTGGTGGATCGGTGACTGCGCCTCGATGATGGTCATCACGCCCGTCTTCGCAGCCTGGTCCCGCCCGTGGACCGCCGACGACCCGGACCTGCGCAGCGCGAAGTTCTGGCTCGCGTGCGGCGCCATCGTGGGGATGTTCGCGATCGTCTTCTACACCAACACGCTTCCCCCGAGCTCCAACGCGGTCCTCACCACGGCGCTGGGCTACTGGTCAGTCGGGGCGTTCATCTGGGCCATCGCCCTCCTGGGGCGGCGCGGCACCGCCACCTCGTACCTGGCTCTTGCGGCCGCGAGCATCCTCGGCATCTACCACGGCCGCATCACCGGCAACCAGAGCGCCGCCACCGCGCTCATCACCTCCGCCGCCGGCCTCGCCGTCTTCCACCTCGCCGTCCTCCCCATCGGCATCCTCGTCGAGGACCGCAAACGCGACCGCCGCACCCTGGAGAGCCGCGTCGAGGAGCGCACCCGCGACCTCGCCGCCGCGATGGAGGAGCTCAGCGCGGCCAAGCAGGCGGCGGAGGCGGCCGCGCAGGCCAAGGCGAACTTCCTCGCGACGATGAGCCATGAGATCCGGACACCGCTCAACGCCGTCATCGGCACCGCCGAGATGCTCGAGGCCGGCGGCGTGAGCGCGGACCAACGTGGCAGCATCGACACGATCCGCACCTCGAGCGAACATCTGCTCTCCGTCATCAACGACATCCTCGACTACTCCAAGGCCGAGGCGGGACAACTCCAGCTCGTGTTGGCCCCCGTGGACTTGGCGGCGACGGCCGCGGAGGCCATCGTCCTCGGGGAGCCCGGCATCGGCCGCAAACCGGTCCGGATCCGCCCCGACGTGGCCGGCGCCGCCGTCATCCGCAGCGACCCGCACCGCATCCGGCAGGTCCTGCTCAACTACCTCTCCAACGCCATCAAGTTCACGGCGCAGGGCGACATCGTCGTGGGCGCCGCCACGCGGCCGCGCGACGACGGCCTGCTCGACGTGCACCTCTGGGTGCGCGACTCCGGCATCGGCATCGAGCCGGCCCGCCAGGCCGACCTCTTCAAGCCGTTCTCGCAGATCGCGCCCGCCGCCACGCGCGCGAGCGGCGGGACCGGCCTTGGCCTCGCCATCGTGAAGCGCATCCTGGACGCCCTCGGGGGCACCGTGGACGTCGAGTCGGCCGCCGGCCAGGGCTCGACGTTCCACGCCCGCTTCGTCGCGCCCCCCGGCCAGCTCGTCGCCGCGGCGCCGCCCGTAGAGGGTACCCGCGGCAAGGTCCACCCGTTGCGCATCCTGCTTGCCGAAGACAACGCCACGAACCGCCAGGTCGCCGTGCGCATGCTCGGCCACCTCGGCCAGTCCGCGACCACCGCCAACGATGGCGCCGAGGCGGTCGCCGCCGTGCTGGCCCAGCCGTTCGACCTCGTCCTCATGGACGTCCACATGCCCCAAGTGGACGGCCTGGAGGCCACGCGGCGCATCCGGGCTCAAGAGACCGGCCGCCGCACGCGCATCGTCGCGATGACGGCCGACGCCCTCGTCGAGGACCGCGCGACGTGCGTGGCCGCCGGGATGGACGATTACATGAGCAAGCCCGTCCGCCTCGCCGACCTCGAACGCGCCCTCCGTGAGGCTGCCAAGGCGGCGCCCTAGCGCGCCCGGCCTACCGCTCCGCGTCCTCGAGGATCCGTTCGGCGCTGGCCCGCGCCTCAGCCTCGGTCATGGTGCCCTTGGCGACCATGCGGTCGAGGCGGGCAAGGCGCTCGTTGGCCTCCTTGCGGACCTTCGTGCGCGCCCCGCCTCCGCGCGACGCGACGGCGGCGGCGAACGCTTTGGCGTCGCGGCGCTCGGCGAGGAACTCGTGCACCCGACGCGCCGTGCGGGACTTCATCGCGATGCGGGCGCCCTCCACATCGAGGACGTGGACCTCGAGACGCTCCACCAGGCTGAGATCCCAGGATCGCCGGACCGTCCTCCAGGGGCGGGAGCGGATCCAGATCACGCGCCGGGTCGTGCAGACCAGGAGCCCCGGGCCGCGCCTGCGACGGGCGATGCCCATCCAGACCGCCTCCTCGCCCGCCTGGAGGTGGAGGAGCCGCAGCTCGCGGCGCAGGAGGAACGCGTGGCGCGAATCGAGCTGGAAGCTCATGCGTCGGCGTGCGCAGGATCTGCCGCCCTTTCCCTCTTGCGCTTCTTCGCCTCGACATTGTAGAAGATGGGGACGACCAGGACCGTGACCACGAAGATGACGGCGAACGCGACGGTCGTCGCGACCATCGTGCGGCTGACCGCCACGTTCTGGACCGCGATGAAGCAGACGAAGGCTCCGATGCTCGTGATGGAGCTGAACAGGACCGCCTTCCCCGTGGACTCGAACACTTCGCGGGCGTTGCCGCTCTGGCGGATGGCCCACATGAAGTGGACACCATAGTCCGTTCCGATGGCGATGATGAACGCGAACGGCAACGTCAGCGTGATGGCGAGGCCGATGCCGAGCTGCGGGAGGATGGCAAGCCACCAGAGGCTGGTCAACGTCGAGAGCAGCAGCGTCACGACCGTCATCTTGATGTTGCGCGACAGCGCCAGGACAAGGACGCCGAGAAGGATGTTGTTGGCGATCGCCATGTAGCCAAGCCATGGAAGCTCGTCCGCGATGAACAGGTAGTTCGTCGCCGTGTTGCCGACGAAGGCGACGCGGATGTCGCCGGGCGCGTGGCCGCCGAAGGTGGCGTTCGCCTTGCCGACGGCGTCCCACACCTGGCCCCACACCTGCTCCGCGTCCTGGTAGGAGAGCGCCCGGACGCTGAACGTCATGGCGGCCATGTCGTTGGCCGGGTAGTTGATGATGATCGAGGCCAGCTGCCGCATCGGGCTGTTGAACATCCCGTCGACCTCCTTCTTGATGGCGTCCTCGGTCTTCGGGAACGGGTCCACCTGCTGCTTCACGGGGTCTGGAAGGACCGGCGGAGGAAGCGTGCCCGGGGGAAGGAGCGGAATGCTCGGCGGGGCCGGCGGATTGAGTAGGTTCTGTTCGCCGACGTTGACGACGGCGCCGGCGGCTCCGCCCTTGACGGTGAGCCAGGTCTCGATGAAGAACGGCAGCGTGCGTAAGGTATCCGGGATGACGCGCGGCTCCGTCTTCAGGTTCGCCTCGATGGCGCGGTAGTAGTCCATCGCCTGCGGCGTCAGGATGCCGGTCCCGGCGAACGTGAGGATGTTGGCCTTCTCATCCGAGTCCGGTGCCTCGTAGAAGTCCTTGAGGCCCTGTTCGTGCTCCTTGCGGATCGGGTCGCTTGGCAGGTAGTTCTTGCCGGGGTCGCCGAAGGCTTCCTTGCCGATGCCGTTGGCCGCGACGAAGGCGACGGCGCTCACGACGAGGATGAGCACCGCGACCACGTAGCGCATCTTCGTGATGCCGCGCGCAAGGGCTGGCATGACCCGGCTGCGGCTGAAGCTCCGGCCAAGGCGTTCCGAGCCGCCAAGCAGCGTCAGCGTCGCGGGCAGGAAGGTCAACGAGAAGAGGTAGATGACCGTCATCGCGACGGCCGAGATGAGCCCAAGCTGCGCGATGAGGAGGCTGGGGCTGAAGATGAGGACGACGAGGCCGCCGACGGTCGTCGCGGTCGCGATCAGCATGGCCATCCCAGAGCGCGACGCGGCGATGCGCAGGGCGTCGGCGTCGCCATGGCCTTCGGCCTTGTGCTCGGAGAACTCGTTGATCACGTGGATGGCGTAGTCCACCCCCACGCCGAGGATGAGCGGGACGACCGCCATGTTGAGCGTGTTGAGAGGGATGCCCATGAAGCCCATCGTGCCGTAGCTCCACACCACCCCCACGGCGAGGACGGTGATGCTGACGAGGATGGAGCGCAGGTTGCGGAACGCGATGAAGAGGCACACCGCGAGGAACGCCGCGATGAGCGGCATCAGCTTCAGCGTGTCCTCCTTGACCAGGTCGCTGGAGTGCGCGTTGGCGATGGGCAGGTCCACCGTGAACAGCGGTGGGTTCTGCGGCCCGAAGACGGTGAACTGCGTCTTGCCGTCGGCGACGGCCTGGACGTATTCGTCACGGACCTTGAGCATCTCCTCGCCGAGCGCCTTCGTCGGCTTCGTGTTGTCCGCGGCCGGCATGAACAGCGTCGCCGCATGGTTCCAGCTCGGGCTCGAGATGGCGTCCACCGTGTCGAGGACGGCGCGCTTGACGGCCTGGTCCACGAGGACGTACTGCAAGGCCTCCTGGCGGGTCTGGTAGCCCGGCAGAGCAAAGGCCGACTCCGGGGCGGGGTTGCCGCCGTTGCCGGAGCCGTCGCCGCCGGCGATGGTCCAATTGATGAGACTGTAGATGTTGGAGATGGAGATCGAGCGTGTGAAGTCGGTGCGCGCCTCGACGAAGCGCACCAGTTCGTCGATGGCGCGGACGTAGACCTCGTCGGTGATGTTGTTGGGGAGGGCTGCGAGGCTGGCGCCCGCCTGGACTGGCCCCAGGAGTGCGTCCGCGGGGGTCCCGCCGAGCCCCTGGCCCCGGAAGAGCAGTTTGGCGTTGTCGCGCGTCCAATGCGCATGGCCTGGGTCATCATCGACATGGAGCTGGAGCGTGACCTGCTGCGTGAACGTCGAGCGGAACTTCTCGGTGAGGTCGTGCGCGGCCTCCGTGTTGTAGTTGCCCCGCGGCAGGACGTCCGCGACGTCCACGTTGGTGGTGATCTGGGCCACGCCGTAGCCGAAGACGGTGGTCAGGAGGAGCGCCACGAGGACGACCGCCTTGGCGTTCCTGGAGCACCAGATGGAGACGGCCGCGAGACCGTTGGCAACCTTGTCGTCAAGACGAGACACGAAGGACCCCGACCACGACAGCACTTCCCATCGTGGTTATAGCGGTTGTCTCTGGGACCCCTCCCGGTGTTGCCCCGGACGAACCGGTTCGTGTTTGGGGGACGGTGTGCCCCATCCTGGTCAAGTTGGTCCGACCGGCTTCAGCGGCGTGCGTAGCCGCCCGTTTCGGCCTTGACGAAGTGCCACGCCAGCGCGCCGAGGGCGAGGAAGACGAGCGGGTAGGTCCCATACCGCAGCATCCCGAGCAGGAGCTCCGACTGCGGCTCGGTGAGCGCCCCGCCGGCGAGGCGGGCGGCCACGGAGGCGGCGAGGAAGGCGAGGAAGCAGACGAAGGCGGCGCCCAGGCTCCAGAGGAACGTGTCCCAGGCTCGCCAGGGCCCGCGCGGGCGGGGCGGCGCGGAGGCCGCGGGGCTCATGCCGTGGCCGGCTCCAGGTAGGTCGAGCGGTCGATGAGGCCGACGAATTCGTCCACCAGCTCGCGCGCCGTGCCGGCTGAGATCTTGCCGGTGTCCTTGAGGCGCTTGATGCGGTCCTTCAGGGAGTCCTTCATGTCGGCCGGGTTGTAGCGCACCCACTTCAGCATGTCCGCGATCTTGCTGCCGGGCGTGAGGCGGGTAACGCTCCATTTGCCGGTGGCGCCGACCTCGATCCACGCCTCGTTCGTCTCGCCGAACAGATTGTGGTAGTCGCCCAACGAGTCCTGGTAGGCTCCGACGAGCGCCATCGCGAGGTAGTAGGGTTCGCCCTTGCGGATCTTGTGCGTCTGGAGGCTCGCCCTGGAGCCCTCGGGGTCGATGAAGCGGCGGATCTCGCCGTCGGAGTCGCACGTGATGTCGGCGAGCGTGGTCGCCTCCTCGGGCTTCTCGCGCAGGCGGTGCAGCGGGAGGATGGGGAACTGCTGCTTGACGCCCCATACGTCGGGCAGGCTCTGGAAGAGGCTGAAGTTGCACACCAGTTTCTGGGAGCCGAGCGCGTTGGCCTGCTCGAACTCCTCCGACTCCGTCTCGTCCTCGTCCTTGAGGGTGTCGCGGACCTTGCCGAGGATGGCGCGGAAGACGGCCTCGGCGCGGCCGAGCGCCTCGAGGTTGAGGTGGCCGAGGTCGAAGAGGGACTGCAGGTCCTCGCGGTATTGGATGGCGTCGTGGAAGGACTCGAAGACGTTCTTCGGGCCGATGGTGCGGTAGGTGTCGAAGAGGTTCCACAGCGAGGTGGGGTCGTCGTCGTGGGCGCCGTCGGGGTCGGGCTCGATCTCGAGGTAGGGGACCCGGCGCACCACGTCCACGACGAGAAGGGCGTGGTGGCTGACGACCGCGCGGCCGGACTCGTTGATGAGGTGCGGCATCGGGACGCCGGCCTCGTCGCAGACATCCTTGAGCTGCGCGACGATGCTGCTTGCGTACTCCTCCATCGAGTAGTTCGCGGAGTTGCTGCCCGTGGAGCCGGAGCCATCGTAGTCCACGGCCATGCCGCCGCCGACGTCGACGTACTTGAGCGGGACGCCCATCTTGCGCATCTCGACGTAGATGCGGGCCGCCTCGCGCACGCCCTGCGTGATGCGGCGGATGTCCGAGATCTGCGAGCCGATGTGGAAATGGATCTGCTGCAGGCGGTCGAGGAGGCCGTCCTCGCGCAGGCGCTCGACGGCGTAGAGAACCTCAGGGATGGTGAGGCCGAACTTGCTGCGCTCGCCGCCGGAGAGAGCCCACTTGCCGGGCGCCTTGCTGCGGAGCTTGAGGCTGATGCCGAGGATGGGCTTGCGCTCCGCCTGCTGCAGGAGCGGCGCGAGGATGTCGAGCTCGCCGACCTCGTCGAGCACGATGATGACCTCGTCCTTGAAGTGCGTCGCGTGGCAGGCGGCTTCCAGGAACGCCTTGTCCTTGTAGCCGTTGACGACGAGGAGCGACTTGCGGTTCGGGTCCATGCTGATGGCGGCCAGCAGTTCCGCCTTGGAGCCGACCTCGAGGCCGTACTTCCACTTGCGGCCGGCCTGCGCCAGCGTCTTCACGACCTCCTGGCGCTGGTTGACCTTGATGGGGAAGACGCCGCGGTAGTCAATGCCCTTGCACTTGTTGTCCTTGAGCGCCTTCTCGAAGGCGCGGTTGAGGCGGTCCACGCGGTGCTGGAGGACCTGGGGGAAGCGTAGCGTGATGGGCGTCGCGACGCCCTGCTCGCGCAACGATTCGATGACCTCGTGCAGGTCCACCTCGGGGCCGTCGGCGCCCTGCGGCATGACGGCGAGGGTGCCGGCGCCGGTGATGCGATAGTAGCCGTCGGCCCAGCCGGCGACAGAGTAGGTCTCCTCGGCCTCGCGGACCGTGACGTACGCCACGAGCGAACGAGGGGCCTTTGGCTCTTAAGGAAAATCCCTGGAGTCGGCCGATGCGCCGGGCGAGGGCGGCGGGGTCGCTACTCGGCGCCGCCGGGCTTGGGCTCGGAGAGCTCCTGGCGGAAGACCACGCGGTAGTCGGTGAAGCCGAGCGTCTTGTAGATGGCCTGCGCCTCCTTGTTGGCCTCGAAGAGCTGGACGTCGATGGCGGTGATGCCCTCGTTCTTCGACCACTTCTGCAGCTCGGCCATGAACTGCTTGAGGATGCCCTGGCCGCGGTGCGACTCGCTCACGAACGCGTCGGAGAGGTAGGCGACCTTGGTGTGGCGGTAGATGGGCGGGCGGCGCTGCTTGGACGCGATGACGTAGCCGACGAGCTCTTTCTGCCCGCCGTCGTTCTCCTCGGCGACGAGCGTCAGGGTGTCCTTGCGCTGGAGCAGGCCGGTCGCGTAGCCGAAGAAGTAGTCCGCCGCGTCCTCGTTGAGAATCTTCGACTGCGTCATGCCCTCGCGCAGGCGCGCGAACTCCTTCCACAGGGCGCAGATGCCGTCGATGTCGTCCTCGGCCAGCTTGCGGATCCGGACTGCCACGCAGGGCGCCACGGGGGGACCCGACTTAAACGGGGACGGAACGCGGGACCCCAACCGCGGAACGCGGCCCGCGACCCCGGCACCACGGCTGACCGGTTCAGGTTCCACATGAACCCTCAAGCGACCTGCACGACACCATGAAATAGGGGGGACCATCCAGCGCATCTTGACCCCCATGGAAGAACAACTGGCCCGTGTGGAAGTCCGCCGCAACCCGAACGGCACCTTCTCCGCCGTCATCTGGACGGAGACGGAAGGCGACAAGGAGCTGACCGCGCGCAGCCTGGATGCCCTGTTCAAGGAGATGACGATGGACCTCGACTTCGCCGTCGGCGAGCACACCCGCAACGACCGGGGCCTCGAGTTCTCGGCGGAAGAGGAGTTCGAGAATCTCCAGTACGCCCAAGAGAACGAAGGCTACTGAGCGTACTCAGGATTGGGCGGCCGGAGGCCGCCCCTGGGGTGACGCCTGGGGCGAAGCCCCGGGCTTCCGGGAACCTCCAGTACGCCCAAGAGAACGAAGGCTACTGAGCCGTCGCCCTTCCGTAGCGGCCGTTTTCCTGCTTATCCAGTTTGGGGCCACGCTTTATCCACTCCCTAGCGGGAAAGGGAGGACTGCGCAAGTGCGCAGGATTCGACTGTGTTCTCGCTCTTCGGCGTCACGACGAACGGCCTCATCGCCGTCGCCTACGTAGTAATTGCCTCCATCGTGTTCCGGGGGCTGTGGAAGACCAAGCAGCTCACCAGCAATCCCCTCGCCTTGGCCACGGGCGCCATCTTCTTCACGTGCGGCATCGGCCACGGGATGCACGCCTACGTCGCCGCCACCTCCGACCACGCCATGCCGTTCGAGACCTGGATCTGGGCATGGGACGCCGTCACCGCCACGATCGCCATCCTCTACCTGACGCTCCGCAACCGTTTCCCTGCCTTGCTGCGGGGCACCGCGATGTACGAGGACCTGCTGCAGCGCCAGCGCGAGGCGGTCCAGATCAACGACAACATTGTCCAGGGCCTCGCCGAGGCCAAGCTTGCCCTTGAGATGGGCGAGGAGACCCAGGGCCGCGAGGCGCTGGAGCGCAGCCTCGTCGCCGCCAAGGGCATCATCAGCAACCTCATGGGGGACCAGAACCGCGGCAACGCCCTGGGTCCAGGCGACCTCCGCCGCAAGACCTCCGCTAGCCCCGAGAAGGGGGCCGTGCCGTGATCTCGCGCATTCGAACCCTCCTCGTGGACGACGCGGCTCCGTTGCGGCGCCTTCTCAGCCTCATGCTGGAGCGCAACGGCGCCTTCGCCGTCGTGGGCGAGGCTGGCAACGGGGAGGAAGGCATCGCGCTCGCCGACCAGCTCCATCCCGACCTCGTCCTGCTCGACCTCTCGATGCCCGTGATGGACGGCCTTGAGGCGCTACCCCGCATCAAGACGGCGAGCGGCCATGGCGTCGTCGTGGTCCTCTCCGGCTTCGAGACGAACCGCATGGCCGACCAGGCGAAGGCCCTCGGCGCCGCCGGCTACGTCGAGAAGGGGTTGCCTCCCTCGGAGACGGTCGCGCGCATCCTTGCCGCCTTCCAGCATGCGCCCGCAAGCCTCCTCGGGACGCTGGGGAGCGGGGGCCTCGACTCCGCGGGACCCGTCCAAGGCGCCTTGAAAGCCCGACGCGGCGGGGCTGGCGCGTTCCCGCTCAACGCCGCCTGAGCGCGGCCGCAACCTCCATCAACCCGCGACCCGCAGCCAGGGCCGTGGCCGGGCTTCCCATCCTCAACAACGAGGACCTGGAGACGTGCCGCCGCTGCGGGGGCCAATGCTGCAAGACGCTACCCGGCGCCTACCTGCCCGACCAGCTGTCCGAGACGCAGGTGCGCGATGGCCTCGCCTCCGGAAACCTCGTGCTCGCGTGGTGGGACGGCGACCCGCGGCCCGAGCGGACCTGCTTCGACGCCGACTGCGACGGCTCCTGCCCGCGCTGCACGGCCTCGGACAAACTGCGCCGTGCGTACTACGTTCGCCCACGCAACGCCAACTCCAAACCGGGACCGTTCGATGCCTCGACGCAAGGCGCCTGCCTCCTCCTGGGACCGACCGGCTGCACGCTCTCCTTCGACGCTCGCCCTTCGGGTTGCCAGAACCTCCTCGTCAACCGCGCCAACCCCGGCGACTGCCACGACTACGCGGTCCCGACGAAGTCCTTCAAGCACTTCGCCGCGCTAGCGTGGGTGCCGCACCAGGAAATGCTGTTGCGGCTGGCCAGCCAACCTTGATGGGTGGTCGCGGAGCGACCCCCCGTAGGTGGCCTACTGGGCGCTCGCCCAAGCGAGAGCCCACGGTCGTCCCCCGAGGGGTCTGGGGCCCGGAGGGCCCCAGCGCATGGGGCGAAATCGCGCAGCGATTTCGCTCAGGGGAAGATGCCGCGCTTGCGGACCGCATCCGCGACGCGCTGGACGGCCAGCATGTAGGCGGCCTGGCGCATCGTGAGCGGGCTGACCTTGGTTTCGCGCAGCCAGATGTCGTGGACCTGGTGGAACGCCTTGGTCATGATCTCGTTGAGCTTCTCGTTGACCTCGGCCTCGGTCCAGAAGAAGGATTGCAGGCCCTGGACCCATTCGAAGTAGCTCGCGGTGACGCCGCCGGCGTTGCAGAGGACGTCAGGGATGACGAAGACGCCCTTCTTCAGGAGAATCTCGTCGGCCTCCGGCGTCGTGGGGCCGTTGGCGCCCTCGGCGAGGATCTTGCAGTCGATCTTGGGCGCGTTCTCCTTCGTGATGACGCCTTCGAGGGCGGCGGGGACGAGGACGTCCACCTTGAGCTCCAGGAGCTGCGCGTTCGAGATGTCCTTCGAGCCTGGGAAGCCCTTGACGCCGCCGCTCTGCTTCACGTACGCCATCAGCTTCGGGACGTCGAAGCCCTTGGGGTCATGGATGCCGCCGGAGACGTCGCTCACGGCGACAATCTTGCAGCCCATCTCGGCAAGGAGGGGGGCCGAGTTGCCGCCGACATTGCCGAAGCCTTGGATGGCGACGGTGGCGCCGTGCAGGTCGAAGTGGAGAACCTTGGCGGCTTCGCGGACGCAGAACGAGATGCCACGGCTGGTGGCCTTCTCGCGGCCCTCGGACCCGCCGAGGTCAACGGGCTTGCCGGTGACGATGGCGGGGACGGCGTAGCCCTTGCCCATGCTGTAGGTGTCCATGAACCACGCCATCGTCTGCGCGTTCGTGTTGACGTCGGGGGCGGGAATGTCCTTCTGCTCGCCGATGATGATGCTGATCTCGCTGAAGTAGCGGCGCGCGAGGCGCTCCAGCTCAGAGTCGGTGAGGTCCTTGGGGTTGACGATGACGCCGCCCTTGGCGCCGCCGTAGGGGATGCCGACGACGGCGCATTTCCAGGTCATCCACATCGAGAGCGCCTTGACCTCGTCGAGGGTGACGTTCTGGTGGAAGCGCACGCCGCCTTTGGCGGGGCCGCGCGCCATCGAGTGCTGGACGCGGTAGCCGGTGAACACCTTGATGGTGCCGTTGTCCATGCGAACGGGCAGGTAGACCTCGAGGCTGCGCATGGGGTGCTTGAGGACCTCGTGCAGGTTGGGGTCCAGTTTCATGCGCTTGGCCACGGTCTTGAGCTGCTCAAGGGCCATCTCGTAGGGGTTGACTCCGACCTGCGCCATCGGATACGGCGAAGGGGTCGTGCTATAAATCCGGCGGGAGGTGGCGGCGCGCCGTGCTGGACCTGGACGTCGCATCCTGGCCGTTTGGCATCTTGTTCCTTGATGTCCTCGCCGTGCTCTACACGGCGGGGTTCTTCTGGTTCGTCGTCCGGTTCTCCCGCGCCCGCGGCCGGGCGCTCCGGGAGGGCGGCGCCGCGGTGGCGGCCTACAACGCGAGCCTCAAGGGGTTCCCGAACGGGTTCTACGCCAAAATGTTGGGGAAGCGGCCGCTCTGACGCCCGCTAGTCTTCGCGACGGGACGAGACGCCCTGACACCCGCACTGGAAACCAAGGTTCCGCTGAACCTACCAGTAGAAGTGGTCGTGCGTGTCTGTTCCGCAACCGGGTCCGCTCATGGATTCACCTTCACCCCAGCATTGGACAGTGGACGTATTTGAGCAGAGTGGAAAGGCTTCAAACCCGGTTGGACTTGAAAATGGGGGGTGAAATGGGCTGAATCCTGAACATTTTCCATCGGAAGCGAAGGTTGGTTCATCCCCCGAACAATTCCAGTCTAAGTTCAGGAAACGGCGATTCCCGGCTTGAGCGGGGCCGCCACGCCGCGCTTCGGATGCTCCGGGGCTGCCGGGTCGTCGGCGGCGAAGACGGCGACCGTGGGGACGCCCAGTTCCGCGGCGAGGAACGACGCCGCATCGTGCAGGATGGCGCCCTCGTCAGTCTCGCTCGCAAGCAGCGCTCGCTGCGCCTGCGTGAACTGCACGACCTGGCTGGGCAGCTTGCCCGTGAACGCCTGGACCTCTTTGCCGCGCTCGCGGTTGGCGGGGTCGGCCATGACCTCGCCCATGAACTTCCCGACGTTGAGCTTGCCTCCACCTTCGGCGGCCATGCGGACCGCCTTGCCGGCCAGCGCGCGCTTCCACACGGGCGTCGTGTAGAGCGTGAGGCCTGTGAGCTTGGGGAGCTTGGCGAGTGTCTGGACGGTCTTGATGTCCTCGAGGACGGCGCGCAGGTGCTCCTCGGCGGCGAGGGCGTCGTCATTCACGGCGGCGGGGACGGGGAAGTCTGCGACCGAGCACAGACCCTTCCCGCCGGCGCGCTCGAAGACCTCCTCGGCGACGTGGGGGATGATAGGGCAGAGCGCCTTCGCCCAGTCGGCGACGATGGAGCGCAGGAGGTCGCGGTTGGCGCCGCCGCGGCGGGCGTACCAGCGCAGCAGTTCGGGGACCTCGTACACGAGGGTGCCCGCGGCGCCGCGCAGGTCGTAGCCTTCGTAGGCGGTCCGTGCGGTCGCGAGGACCTTGGAGAACGCAGAGCGAAGCCAGGCGTCCATCGGGCCGGCGGCTCCGGTCGCGGCCAGCGCGTCGTCCACGCTGCGGGTGACGCGCTCAACATGCTTGCGGTAGTCGTAGACAATCTCCGGGTCCCACTCGATGTCCACGTGCGGGGAGCCGACGTGGCAGTAGTAGAGACGCATCGCGTCCACGCCGTACTTCGCGGCCGCCCCCGGGATGGGCTCCGCGCCGCCCTTGGACTTGCTGATCTTGGCGCCGGCCTTCTGCGTGACCCACCAGTTCACGAAGATGCCCTTCGGCCACATCGAGGGGTCGTCGAGGAGCGCGACGTTCGTCATGATGTAGACTGGGAAGTGGACGGTCTGGTGCTCCTTGCCTCCTAGGTTGATGTCCACCGGGCCCCAGTGCTGGACGTCACGACGGACCTCGTCCCAGACGGGCTTCGCGGGCTTGCCCCTGCCGTTGAAGGCGTAGTCAAAGAACGCGTCCGTCAGCTCTTCGACGGCGAGGCCGCCCATCGGCGGGCTCGGGTTGCGCTCGGATTTGAGGTAGCGCTGGACGAGGTAGAACCACGGGTAGAACGTCGAGTCCGCGATGGGCTCGACGATCCACCCGGGCTTGAACGGGAACTCGGTGCCAAGCCATGCGCCGCGGCGGACGCAGGCGCGGTCGCCGAACCAGTCGAGGACGTTGGGCAGCTCGTCCTTGTACTTCTGCGGGAAGACCGCCATGCTCGCGGCGTGCGCCTTCGCCTTCTCCGTCCACGGCTTGTCCGCGTAGTGGATGAAGTCCTGGTCGGGGATGCGCTTGATGCCGACGACCTCGCCGGCGCGGCTGATGACGAGCTCGCTGAACTGACGCAGCAAACGGGCATCGCCGGAGGCGAGCAGGTCGGCCTTGATCTGGTCCTTCACGGCCTTGATGCGCTTGCCCGCGTAGGGGCCGCACGCCTCCGTCAGAACGCCCTTGTTGAACTCCTCCGAGTAGAGCTCCTCGGTGGCCGCGTCGAGGGCGTCCTTGTCAGCCTGGGTGCGCACGTTGTGCCTGGCGCAAGCGAGCTTCGCGGGCAGACCGACGGGGGCGCCCTCCACCTTGGCGATCTGGGGAATCTTGTCGTCGGGAAGGCCCGCGTCGCGGTACGCGGCGTAGTCGAATGGCGCGTGGCCGGGCACCGACATGACGACGCCGGTCGCGATGGCGGGGTCCACGAACGAGCCGCCGACGATCGGGACCAGCTTGCCCGAGAGCGGCGCGGTGACCATTGCGCCGAGCAAGGTGCGGGCGGGGACATTGCCGGGCAGGTCCACGGCGCGCTCGAACTGCCACTCCAGCTTGCGCTGGCCGTCGCGCGACACGAGCCACAACTCGGACGGGTCGGAGTCCTTCACGGCGCCATCGGCCCAGACGCGCACGAGTTGGTACTCGCCATCCGGGCGGATCCAGACGTTCGTGCAGCCGTACACCGTCTCCGGGCGCAGCGTGGCGCAGGGAACGATGACCTCTTCGTCGTGGATGACGCCGGCGGGGAGGGTGAACTTCAGGACCGTGTATTCCAAGATCTCGGCGGAGCCGCCCTGCTTGATGTCGGTCTCCGACTTGTCCACGGCGACGGGGCCGGCGACGGGGCAGAACGGCGCATAGTGCGGCTTCTGCACGAGGTATCCCTTCGCCTTGAGCGCGCGGAACTGCCACTGGATGAACTTGGAGTAGCCGGGGTCGATGGTGGTGCAGTTGCGCCGCTCGTCGATGAGGAGGCCGAACGCCTTCCAGTAGTCGTCCGTGTACACCCGGGCAAAGTAGTCCACGACGGCGCGCGGGTCGCCGAGCGCCTCGATGGGGCCCGTGTAGCCGTTCGCGCGCAGGTACTCCGTCTTCTCGCCGCGCTTGACCTCGGCCGCGAAGGCGACCGCGGGGATGCCGGAGGCGTGGAAGCCGGCAGGGAACAGGACGTCGTGCCCCGTCATGCGCTTGTAGCGCGCGAAGACGTCGGTGTAGGTGAAGCCCCGCATGTGCCCGACGTGCAGGTAGCCCGAGATGCCGGGGTACGCGAAGTGGACAAAGTAGGTCGGCTTGCCGGACGCGGTCCGGTCGGCGTGCTGCAGCCCCGCAGCCGCCCAGCGCGCCTGCCATTTGGGGGTGATGGCGCCGAAGTCCCACTCTGCCATGCAATCGTGCGACGCCGGGACCCGAGTTTAAGGGTGGGGGCTCGCGCGGCAGGGCGCCGACGACGCCCGCGGGCCTGCACTACCTCTTGCCCCATTCCGCGACGTCGGGCTTGGTCTCCTTGGGACGGGAGCGGACACGCGAACGGACCGCGCCGAACAGGACGAGGAGCACGCCGGCCGCGGCCACGAGCCCCACGCCGGTCCGGGTGGTCTCGGCGGCAAGCCGCCAGAGGCCCGCCTGGCAGAGCCCGCTGAAGGCGGGGCCGGCCTGGTCGCAGGTCGCCTGCTCGGAGCGGGCCGTCGCGTCGAGGCCGTCCGCGACCGCGGAGAGCCCCACCGCGACGAGCCCCAGCACCACGCCGGAGACGAAGGCGCGGCGGGCCAGGACGAGGCGCTCCATGCGCCGTCGAGCAAGGCGCCGGCCATGAAGGCTCGCCCCGGAACAACTCGAAACCCGTTTATTCCTGAGAACAGGTCGAGAGGCCTATGCTTGAGCTTGCCGCGTCGCCGGATTTCCCGTCCCGCGTGGCCGAGTTCTACCGCCGCCGCGGCTACACCGTGCACGAGAACGTCAAAGTGCGCGGCGCCTCCGAGCGCGTCTACCCGATGCGTTTGGTGGCCGAGGGCGGCCTCGGGGCGCTGGCGGTCAGCTTCGGCGACGCGGGCGGCGTGGACGAGCACGAGGTCGTCCTCATCCGCGGCCTCGCGAAGGACATCGGAGCGACCCCGGTCCTGGCCTGCCCCTCCCCCGACGGGCTCCTGCGCCGCATGGCGGCCCAGATGGCCGTCGTCTTGGTGGACGAGGAGGCACTCCAGGAGCCGGCGCCGCCGACGAGCGCCCAGGTCCTGCGCACCGAGATGGAGTCCCACCCGTGGCCCAATTCGGGCCGCAAGGAGTCCCCCGCGCCGTGGCCGTCGGGCCCGTCGCGCGCCATCGAGGTGGAGGAGTGGATCGAGGCGCTCACGAAGCCCAAGGTCCCCGCCACGCCTGCGCCCGCCGCCGAGGTCACGCCGCTCTCGTCGGCTGAAGAGTTGCTCGTGGACGCGCCGGCCGTGCTCGAGCCTCTCGTCCCCTCCACAACCCCTTTGGCCTCCATCCCCGCTGGGCCGGCCTCCAGCTTCGATTGGCTCAACGCCCCAACACCCGCGGCGACGTCGCGGCGCGACCCCGAGCTCGTGGCCATGGAGCATGCCTCGACGTTGATGGCCGCCCATCCGGAGCCTGGACTCCTCGAGGTGGACCTTCCGCCGCTCCTGCAGACGCGCGCCGCCGCGGCGGAGGCGGCCTACGCCCGGCTCGTCTGGGTGAAGCGCTTCGCCTGGACAGGGCTAGGCGTCCTCGGCGTCTTCCTTTTCCTGCGCTACATCGTCGGCGTCTGAGACCGCAGATACGGCGGACGGCTTCGGCGGGGTCTTCCCTTTGAGGATGGCCATGCGGTCCAGCCCGGCCGCGGAGATGGTGCCGCCGACCTCGCCGCGCATGCGCTCGACGGCCCAGTCCCGGAACCGGTCGGACATCTCGAAGGAGGCGCACGGCGTCACGTTGGCCGGCAGCGTCTCGCCCGATTTCCGGCGCATGACCTGGTCTTCGTAGCCGGCGCAGCGGGGGCAGTGGGCCTTCGCGGGCACGGCGTCTCCAGGGCGGCCCGCTTACAAAGCCTGGAACGTTTTGGCGCCGCGTGAAGGATGCGCTGCTGCGCCCGGACGTCGCCATCCCCGCGCTCGACGGGTTCCAGTTGGCCGCCAGCGTCCTCACGCCTCGTCGCAGCCACGCCATCGCCGTTGTGGCGGGCGCGACCGGCGTCAAGCGCTCGTTCTATGCGCCGTTCGCGAAAGTACTGGCCCAGCGCGGCTTCGAGGTGGTGACGTTCGATTACCGGGGCGTCGGGGGCTCCGCGCCCAAGCAGCTGCGTGGCTTCCACGCCAAGATGGAGGAGTGGGGTCGCCTCGACCTGGAAGGCGCGCTCCTCTGGGCCGATGCCCAACGCGCCGGGCGACGCCTGGTGGTGGTCGGGCACAGCGTTGGCGGGCAGATGGTCGGCTTCGCGCCCTCCGCCAAGCGGGTGGACGCAGCATTCTTCGTGGGCGCGCAAAGCGGCTGGGTCGGACACTGGCCCCCGGCGCAGCGGCTCGTCATCGGCGCGCTCTGGTACGGGCTCATCCCCTCCCTTTCCCCGCTTCTGGGTTTCTTCCCGTCCGGTGCCTTCGGCCTCGGCGAGGACCTCCCCGCCGGCGTCGCGCGGCAGTGGGCCGAGTGGGGCCGCGACCCGAACTACCTCCTTGCGGCGGGGTCGGACGTCCGCGGCCTGTTCGCCGCGCCCACGTTCCCGCTCGTCGGCGCCTCCATCGCGGGCGACCTCTACGCCCCGCCGGCCGCGGTCGCGGCGCTGCTCGGGTTCTACCAAGGGGCCAAGCGTCGGCACTGGCGCATCGTGGACGCGGACGCGCCGGGCGTGGGCCATTTCACCTTCTTCCGCGACGCAGGGAAGCCGCTCTGGGCCACGGTGGCGGACTGGCTCCTGGACCCCACCGTCCCGCTCGGCGACCCGGCCCCGTAGATTCACTGACTTTTTCGCACCCCTTTTCAACGGGAGGCGACCTGGAACCCTTCGGATGCACTGGGAGGTTTCCTCATGGCTGGCGTAGCCAAGGCGACGACGCTGGACGGCGCCGGCGAGCCGAAGGCGAAGAAGGGCAAGGCGCCCATCGCGGAGACGCTGGCCCTCGCCCAGAAGGAGATCTCGGTCGCCGAGTTCTTCGAGCGCAACCGCCAGATTTTGGGATTCGACTCGCCCGTCAAGGCGCTCATCACCGCCATCAAGGAGGCGACCGACAACTCCCTCGACGCGTGCGAGGAGTCCGGCATCCTGCCCGACATCCTCATCGAGGTCCACAAGACGGCGCATGCCGACGAGCTGCGCATCTGCGTCGAGGACAACGGCCCCGGCATCGTCAAGCGCCAGCTTGGCAACATCTTCGGCCGCCTGCTCTACGGCAGCCGCTTCCACGCCATCCGCCAGTCGCGCGGCCAGCAGGGCATCGGCATCAGCGCGGTTGTCCTGTATGGTCAGCTCACCACCGGCCACCACGCCGTCGTCACCAGCAAGATCGGCGTCGGCCACCCCGCCGTGCGCGTCGAGATGGGCCTCAACACGAAGAAGAACGAGCCGGAGATGTTCAACGAGGCGATGGATGAGTCCTGGACGAAGCCGAGCGGCACCCGCATCGAGGTGACCATCAAGGCGAAGTTCCAGGGCGGCCGCCAGTCGGCCTTCGAGTTCCTGCGCAGCACGAGCATCGTCAACCCGCACGCCCGCTTCACCTTCCTCGACCCCACCGGCGTCAAGACCGTGTTCGAGCGCGTCACCGACGAGGTCCCTGCCAAGACGACGGAGATCAAGCCGCACCCGCACGGCACCGAACTCGGCACCATCCTCAAGATGGCGCGCGACGCCAAGCAGCGCAAGCTCACCGGCTTCCTCACCGAGGAGTTCTCCTCCGTCGGCTCCGACACCGCGCGGAAAATCCTCTCCGAGGCGAAGCTCGAGAACGTGGACCCGAAAGACTTGAGCCGGGAGGAGGCGCGCCGCCTGCACGAGGCGTTCGCGAAGGTCAAGATCATGGCGCCCCCGACCGACTGCCTCAGCCCCATCGGCGAGCAGCTCGTGCGCCGCGGCCTGAAGAAGGAGACCGAGGACGTCAGCCCCGAGTTCATCACGACCGTCACCCGCCCGCCCTCCGTCTGGGGTGGCCACCCGTTCCAGGTCGAGGTCGGCATCGTCTACGGCGGCACCCTCCCCGCCGAAGAGCAGGTGCGCATCCTGCGCTTCGCCAACCGCGTCCCGCTCCTGTACCAGGGCGGCGGCTGCGCGAGCACCGTCACCGTCCAGGACGTGGACTGGCGCCGCTACGGCCTCGACCAGCGTGGCGGAAACGGTATGCCGACCGGCCCCGCCATCCTGCTCGTCCACGTCGCGAGCACCAAGGTCCCGTTCACGTCGGAGGCGAAGGAGGCCATCGCCCCGATGGAAGAGATCCAGAAGGAGGTCAAGCTCGGCCTGCAAGAAGCCGCGCGCCACCTCGGCCGGCACCTCGCGAAGAAGGCGAAGCGCGCCAAGGTCTCCGAGAAGTTCACGCTCGTGAACAAGATCCTCCCCGAACTCGCCAAGAAATCGGCCGCGATGCTAGGCAAGCCAACGCCGGACCTGTCCACCATCGTTTGCAAGATCATGGACGTCGTCTGGATCGAGGACCCGATCGTAGCGTACGAGAAACTCGAAGGCCAGACCGTGATGGTCCGCAAGAAGGCGGAGAAGGCCGAAGCCGGTGCGCCCGCGCCGGGCAAGGAGGCCAAAGGCGAGAAGGACGCGAAGGGCGACAAAAAGGCGAAGGGCAAGGCGACGCTGGAGGCGTTCGCTGAAGCGGCCCTCGAGACGGCCCCGGCCGACGGCGCTCCTGCCGCGCCAGAAGTCCAACAGAAACCCGCCCACCTGGCCAAGAGCACGATCACGATGACGAACTACATGATGGGCAGCAAGAAGTTCCGCTTCTTCGTGGTCGTCCCGGAGACCTCGGTGTTCGTCTCCGCGACCCCCGAGCCCAAGACCGTCAAGGACCGCTATCTGATGTGGGAGATCCCCGCCATGAAGCCGACCGAGAAACTGGCCCTCACCTACCAAGTCGCTGGCGTCGAGAAGGGCGGCGTGGACGACGTCGAGACCTTCGTCGAGGGCATCAACGAGCTCCATGTCGTCGGCGCAGATCCCTGGCGGGGTGGCGAATAATGGCCGCCGCCCCCAAGACGAAGCGCAGCGCCGACAAGGCGGAGCGCGAGCAGGTCGCCCTGAAGTCGCTGCAGGCCATCGCGACGCAGGTCTACACGCACCTCTCCAAGGCCGTCATCCCCGAAGTGCAGTTGCCGAGCCGCAACAAAGGGAACATCGTCTTCGACGAGAAGCACCGCGTCTGGAAGTACGGCGCCGAGATGACGACGCGCTCGGCGAAGTCCGTGGACGGCGCCTACATGCTGCTGCGGACGATGTACCTCTCCGATTTCATCAAGGAGATGATCGACCAGAACAAGTCCTCAACCCTTCGTGAGATGTACTACATCTCCGAGGGCTGGGACCTCGCGAAGTTCCACAGCCAGGACGAGTCTGACCTGCTCGGCGAGGATCTGGAGGTCATGACGACCTCGATGCGCGAGGACTTCAAGCTCCGGCCCGAGGAGAACGGCGCGGCCATCGTCGGCGACCTGAAGGTCGTCGAGACCATCCGCAACAACCAGAAGCGCACCCTGCACTGCCAGGACGACGTCGGCGAGACCGGCTACCACATTCCCTACAACGTCGAGCCCGACCGGCTCGCGTTCAAGGACGTCAAGGCCGACTTCGTCGTCGCCATCGAGACGGGCGGCATGTTCGCGCGCTTGGTCGAGAACGAGTTCGACACCAAGAACAACTGTGCCCTCGTCCACCTCAAGGGTCAGCCCGCGCGCTGCACGCGCCGCCTCATCAAGCGCCTCAACGAGGAGCACGACCTGCCCGTCGTCGTCTTCACCGACGGCGACCCCTGGTCGTTCCGCATCTTCGCGAGTGTTGCCTACGGCGCCATCAAGACCGCGCACATCTCCGAGTACCTCGCGACGCCGACGGCGCAGTTCATGGGCATCACGCCATCGGACATCGTCAACTACGACCTGCCCACCGACAAGCTCTCGGAGCAGGACGTGGACGCGCTCAAGGCCGAGCTGGTGGACCCGCGTTTCGACGACGACTGGTGGCGCGGCGAGATCAACCTCCAACTCGAGATGAACAAGAAGTCCGAGCAGCAAGCCCTCGCCAAGTACGGCCTCAACTTCGTGACGGACACCTACTTGCCCGAGAAGCTCACCGAGATGGGGATTCTGAAGTAAGGTCCCCCGAACGACGGCTGGAACTGAGCCACTACGCCGTCGTCTCGGCCTTCGGCGCCGTGCCGCAGGCGGGGCAGAAGCGCGTGCCGTTCTCCTGGGCCGGGCGCCACTGCGTGCCGCAGGACCCGCACGAGTGCAGGCGCGTCGCGGGTGTCGCGAATGGGCGCCAGCCGTTGACGAACGGCCACGCCGCGGTGACGAGGACGAGGATGGCGGCCGGCGCGTAGTGCATGGGGTCCATGGTGTGGCCGGCCGTGGCGACCATGTAGGCGGTGAGGCCGACGGCCGCCAGCATCAGGCCGAGGAGGGCCCAGCCGACCTGGCGAGTGGAGAGGGTCAGTCCCATGATGGAGGGACAACGGCGACGCGGGGCTTATGCCCCTTGTGGTGGGGGACCTCAGACCCGTCCCAGGGGCCTAGACGGCGTAGCCGACGGGCTTGGGGAAGGCGCCGCAGTGGATGCAGAACGGGATGCCGGCGACCAGACCGGACCCGCACTGGCGGCAGGGCACGATGTGGCGGACGCCCTTCGCAGGGCTGAGCCGCAGTCCACCCAAGAACGGCCAGGCGACCAAGGTAGCGGTGAACGCGAGGGCGGTCGCAATGCTTACCAGGTCGGCCTCGTGGGCCAAGACCGCCTCCATGGCGACGATGGTCCAGCAGGCGACGGCGAACAGGAGCAGCCAGAGGCCGGCGCTCCGCATGGACATGGGCTTCTTGCTGCTCATGCTCCAAAGTGTCCCATCTCCCAAGATATAAGGTCCCTCGGA
The DNA here is from genome assembly GCA_023269235.1 of Thermoplasmata archaeon. Lineage (GTDB taxonomy): Archaea > Thermoplasmatota > E2 > JACPAO01 > JAHFTW01 > JAHFTW01. The sequence continues at coordinate 18,954 of JAHFTW010000001.1, read as the reverse complement.
CAAGCCTTGTATCGTCCGTTCCCGGGCTTAGGGGGGGCAAGCGACCGCGTGGCTCCACGGCAGAAGGCCGGCGAGCTGGACGGCAGGGTCCGCCGCGGCGCCGGTGACGAGGCTCCACGAGCGCGCGAGCCCGATAACGCCGAACCCCACCACGACGAGGGCGACCGCGAGACCGAAACCGGGGGCGTCCTCGGAGAGCCAGACGACGCCGGCCGCGAGGCCGAGGGCCGCCACGATCATCCAGGCGCCCGGAAACGGGGCGACGAGACCGAGCGCCGCGAGCCAGAGGATGCGCCCGGCCATCGGGTGGACGGCGTCCGGCAGACGCAGCTGGAGGCGCCCCGGCAGGCGCGCAACGCGGACCTGGCGGCCCATGCCGACGAGGGTCGCGATGGCAAGGATGGCAAGGCTGCCGAGGCCGCCGAGCCACAGGATGGGGTTGTGGGCGAGGGCGATGCCGCCCAGGAAAGGCACCGCGGAGAGGGTGAGCGCCGAGAGCGGGGGGACGCAAGGCGGCTGCGCCACGCCGGAGACGACGCCGACGAGGGCGACCGCGCCCGGGATGGCGATGCCCTGCAGGAGCGATTCGCCGAGATGCCGGGGGGCGGCGTAGATGTGGCCGCGCAGGAGCGCCATCGTGCCGAGCGGGATGCCCCACAAAAGCGCCGTCGGCTCGGCGAGGGCTGCCAGGGCGAGGAGGCCGGAGCCGACCCAGTGCATGGCGTCGCGGGCGCTGAGGAAGCAAGCGAGGGCGCCGGCCAGAGCGCCAAGCGCGATGGAGTCCGGCAGGGCCAGACGGCCGAGGGCCAGCGTGCCGGGGTCGAGGGCGAGGATGGCGGCGGCGAGGATGCCCGCTCCGTCCGAGTGCAGGAGGCGGCGGCCGGCGAGGGCGACGCAGATTGCGGCCGAGGCGACGCTCGCCGCGGAGAGGATGCGGGACGCCTCCGTGCCGAGGCGGTCCACGAGCCCCAGCGGCGAGGAGGCCGCGGCCGCCTCGGCCGGCAACAGCGTGGTCGGAGTGAGGCCAATGGCGATGAGGACGCCGAACAGGGCGACGCCGACGATGCCGAGGGCGACCCAGAACGTGAGGGCCGGAGGTCCAGGCTGCACCCGTTCCTGCGCGATCTGCGAGGTGGGGTCGGGCAGGCGTTCCGGATCCACGGCTGAGGGACGACCCCAGGCGCCGGCTTGAAGGTTCCTTTCCTAAAACCTTGGCCCGTCGCTTCCGGTCGAATGGGGCGAACGCGGGGGCAAGAAGTCAAATGCGCTTCTTCTCCCCCTAGATAAAAAGGGGTCAAAATCACCGCAAGGCTTTTCTGTTTAACCATTTCACTCAAATCCAGCCAGTGCGGGGTCTTCTTGACGCCCGCCACAGCCTGGACCCGATTTTTATGGCAGACCTCGCGAAGCCTAAGAAGAAGGAGCAGCAGAAGGTCGAAGAGATCACGACCTGCCCGGAGTGCGGCTCGGACCATATCCAGTCGGACTACGAGCGTGGCGAGATGGTCTGCGAGACCTGCGGCCTCGTCCTCGACGATGCCTTCATCGACCAGGGTCCCGAGTGGCGCGCCTTCGACTCTGAGCAGCGCGAGAAGCGTGCCCGTGTCGGCGCCCCGATGACCTACACGATCCACGACAAGGGTCTCTCCACCATGATCGGGTGGAAGAACAAGGACTCCTACGGCAAGTCCATTCCGACCCGCAACCGCGCGCAGCTCTACCGCCTGCGCAAGTGGCAGCGCCGCATCCGCGTCAGCAACGCCACGGAGCGCAACCTCGCGTTCGCCCTGAGCGAGCTGGACCGCATGGCCTCCGGCATGGGTCTCCCCCGCAACGTGCGCGAGACGGCCGCCATGGTCTACCGCCGCGCCGTCACGAAGAACCTCATTCGCGGCCGCTCCATCGAGGGTGTCGCCGCCGCCGCGCTCTACGCCGCCTGCCGCCAGTGCGACGTGCCCCGCACGCTCGACGAGATCGCCGACGCCAGCCGCGTCTCCCGCAAGGAGATCGGCCGCACGTACCGCTTCATCGCCCGCGAGCTCAAGCTCAAGCTGATGCCGACGGCGCCGCAGGACTACATCCCCCGCTTCTGCTCCGAGCTGAAGCTGTCGGGCGACGTCCAGGCCAAGACGGTGGACATCCTGAAGCAGGCCGCCGACCGCGAGCTCACCTCCGGCCGCGGCCCCACCGGGGTCGCCGCCGCCGCCATCTACATCGCGAGCATCCTGTCGGGCGAGCGCCGCACCCAGCGCGAGGTCGCCGAGGTCGCGGGCGTGACGGAAGTCACCATCCGCAACCGGTACAAGGAGCTGGCCGAGAGGCTGGACATCGACATCGTTCTGTGAGCGCAGCGAACATGAACGGTCGATTGGACAGGCTCTTGGCTAGGCCGCCACCGGCGGCCGGACCGGCCGGTCAAGCACAGCTTGACCGGGCGGGGGCCGAGAGGCTGGACATCGACATCGTCCTCTAAGGGCGAGTTCGTTGCGCCTTTTCCCCTTCCTCTCTTTTCTCGTCGCCTCCGTCTTGAGCGGCTGCTCCACCGCGCCCACCGACCTCAGCGCGAATCTGTGCGACACGGGTGGCGGCAAAGACATCGTTTCCGCCGTGTCAGGGACGGACATCGCCATCGAGAACGGGAGCCTAATCCTCCACGCCGCGAAGTCCGTCATCTCCCTGCGCGACGCCCAGGGATGCCGGGACGTCTCGGTGAGCGCGGTGCGCGTCGGCGACCGACTGCTCCACAACGCGCGCGAAATTGCCGAGTCCTACCCCGCGCAGGCGTGGCCAACGCAGATCCTGATCGAGCGCTGAGGCAGAGCCGGATCCCCCCGCCGGCCTTATCCGACAGCCGCCGCTGACGACCTTGTGGCGACCATGCCGCGATTGCTCCAGGGCCTTCTGGTCGGCGTCTTGGTGCTCGCCGCTGGCCTCACCACAACGGTCCGGCTCCTGCTCAACGCAGGCTCCATCGTGCCGGGGTTCCCCTGGGACCAGCTGGCTTCCGCATCGAACTTTCTTGCCTCCGTGGCCCTCGGAACCCTGGTGGTCCTCGGCGGGTTCTGGATCGCCCGCCGCGCCCTTGTCCGTGGCGGGCATCCCTCCCGACGACGCGCTCTGCAGTCGTTGCAAGGCCTGGCCCTTGTCGTCGTCCTTGCGGTCGCTGCCGCCGGCGGTGCAGGCGGGTTGGGGAGCGCGCTCATCAGCGTGGGCATCGTCGGGTTCGGCCTCACTCTGGCGCTCCAGCGCCCCATTCTTGCCTTCGCGGCGTGGGGGAACATCCGATTCGGTCGCATGTTCCAGGAAGGAGACCGCATCGAGGTGGGCGGCCTCGAGGGGGACGTGCTGGAGATTCGCCTTCTCACGACCCGTCTGTGGGAACTGGGCGGCCCCGGGTCCCCGACCCCGGGGCGCCCCACGGGCCGCGTCCGCATTGTCAGCAACGCGCTGTTCCTCGAGCAGGCCGTCGCGAACGCCACCTCGGACACCGCGACCATTTTCGACGAGTTCGTGGTGACCGTCGCGTACGAGGCCGACCTGGAGCTCGCGCGTTCCCTGCTTCGGCAGGCCGCCTCCAAGGTCGTGGACCTTCCGACCCATCAGGCCGCGGCCTCGCAATACCGGCGCCTGACCAAAGGGATGTCCATGGAGCGCCATTTTCCCGCCGAGCCGACGATCACGATGCACTTGGAGCCCGACTGGATCGAGCTTCGTCTGCGCTTCCTCGTGGATGCCCGCCGCCGCTCCTTGATGAGGTCCGAGCTGGCGCTGGCTTGGCAAACCTCCGCGGGAGTGCACGCGGACCGGCTGCCGAACGTGTACCGGAGGTCCCAGGTGCAGGCGATCGGACCGGACGGACGGCCTCTGGCGCCGGCGGGCGGGGCCACGGACCTCCCAAGCAGGCCCCGGTCCGCGGGGCCTTGATCGGCCGCCGTCCTGCGTCCGGCGCCGGGGTCGCGGTCAGCGAGGCAGGGTGCGCGGTCAGGAGACTTTGCGGGAGCCCGGGCGACCCACCAACTCGTAGCCCAGGCGAAGCAGGAACTCCACGCCGACCACGATGAGGAAATAGACCCCGATGAGCGCCAGGTGGTCCCCCAGCCTGGCCAGGTTGTCCACCGACTCCTTGAGCGTGGCGAGCTGGTTCGTGACGAGGACGACGCCCAGGAGGCCCAACGGCATGACCTTCGCGAGCTCGTCGGCCGCCTTCTCGTTCAGGTAGGCAAGGACGCGGATGGAGAGCACGGTCGCCATGGCGATGGTGAGGATGTCCTCCGGCGCCAGCACCGTGGTCGAGCCCGAGAAGGACGACAGGAACAGCATCGCGCAGGCCACGACCAGGAAGAACGCGAAGGAGACGAGCGGGAACAGCAGGACGTAGAGCCAGCGTCGCCCCGGGGTCGCCACGCGGTCGTCCCCAAGCTGCTTGGCGAACATGAGCCGCGTGCCCATCGGGACGTAGAGCCAGGTCACCGCGAGCGTGTAGACCGCGATGCCTCCTGCGTAGATGCCGAGCTTCGCGAGGTCGTCTCCGTACGTGGCCCAGAAATCCATGCTGTTGCAACCGCCGCGGGACGGAAAGGCTTGTCCCTTGGCCCGCTCAGACGATGGGGGTCATCGTCAGTGTGCGCACCAGCACCTCGATGGCGTAGGTGCCGACACTGCCCGGCGCCCCGACCATGGACCAGCCCCAGGTCTCCGTGGAGCCTCCTTGCGGCGGCGCCTTGGGGGCGCCAACGGGGCCTTCGATGAAAGCGGGGTTGGCCGGGCAGGGCGTGCCGCTGATGCCGTTGCCCCGCGGGTCGACGCCTGCGACGGTGGTGACGACGGGGAAGGGCGCGACGCCGGCCGTGACGGAGCCAGAGGCGCAGTCTACGCGCAGGCTCACCCAGACGTCGGTGGCGGCGAGCGGGACATCAAAGTTCACGAAACTGGAGGGCGGGCTCGCCCCGAGGTCTCCGTGCTGGCTGCCGACGTTGTCGAGCTTCCAGCGCGCGACGCTGCCCGTCCAATTGTGGACCGCCGCCGAGAGCGTGAAGCCGATGATCTCCTTGCCGTCGGAGCCGAAGTGGTGGAGCTCCTTGAACCAGCGGACGGCGGGGTCGTACGTGTAGTGGTACACCATCGTGCCGTTGCGGTCGTGCGCCATCAGGTCGGCGACGCCGTTGGCGACGCGGGCCTTGATTGTGACGGGTTGGTGGTCCCACTGCGTGGTCCAGGTCTTGCCGTCCGTGAGGGGCCACTGGAAGAACTCGACGCGGTCCGCGCCCTGCGAGCCGGCGAGGTCGGCCTTGCGCTGGGGGCCAAGCCGGCTGACGTCGTCGCGGAGGTTGGCAAACGCGCGCTCGGGAGAGTCGGTCTCCATGAGCCAATCGGCGCCCTGGTCCGCGGTGACGACGTAGGTGAGGGTGGCGTCGCCCGATTTGTACGTCCAGGCGTCGCGGACTGCCCACTGGGGAAGACCAATGGCTGACGCGGTGGACTCAAGCCCTCCTTGGGCGGCAGGCCCCGACGAGGACGGGCCGCCGGAGCCGGCGCATCCGGCGAGCATCAGCAGGGCGACCGCCAGCTGGAGACTACGCACGCTTGGCGACCCTTGGCGTGGCTCTTGCGCTTTGCGGTGGGGCCGTGCGCCCTACTTCGGAATCTCTCCGACCTTGAAGTGCGCGGCCGTTCGGATGTAGATGGAGAACGCGAACGAGCCGACTGTCCCAGCGCCGCCGACGATGTCGTATCCCCAGTTCTCGCCGCGCACGGTGTCCCCAGCGGCGGGGACGGGGGCATGGTAAGCGCCCGCGACCCCATGGAAGCTCTCCTCCACCGGGCATTGGGTTCCCGGGTTTCCGGCGCCGCGGTCGTCCGTTCCGACCAAGGATCCGACGAACGGGAACGGGCCCGTTCCCACGCCGGCAAAGCCGGAGGCGCAGCGGACCTCCAGGTCCACGTAGACGTCCGTGGCGGTGGCGGGGACGCCATAGATCGAGGTGCCGGGAGTCTGCTGGGCCAGGTCGCCCGACGCCTTCAGGATGGTGTCGTAGGTCCAGCGCACAAGGTCGCCGGCGAACGCCTTCCCGGAGCGCTGCAGGGTGACCTTGAACGCGGAGGCGCCCTGGCCGTCCTTGAAGTCGAGTTCCTTGAACCAGCGCGTCTTGTTGTCGTAGGTGTAACTGAGGTACGCGGTGCCGTTGTCGCGGCGCGCCGTCATGGCGAACGCCTCGGGCCCGGTCTGCTTGGCAGTGACCTTGAGAGTGCCGCCACCTTGGCCCTCGTCGAGGGTCATGCTCCAGGTCTTGTTGTCCCGCAACGGCCAGTCGAAGAACTGCACGCGGGTCTGGCCTTGCGAACCGGCGAGGTCGGACTTGCGGATGGCGCCCATCGTGCTGATGTCGCTGCGGGTGTTGAACCAGGCGACGCCGCCCGCGTCCGTGTCCACGGTGTAGTCGTCGCCGGCGTCGGCGGAGACCACGTAGTCGAAGGCGCCGAAGGGGCCCGTGTAGTTCCAGAAGTCGCCGACCTGCCAGACCGGGGCCGGGAGGCCGGCATTGGCGGCCACGACGCTGCCGTCCGGCCTCGTGGACGAGGCGGGTCCGGACGGGGTGGAGGCCCCCGAGCAGCCGGCCAGCAACAGGAGGGAAACAAGGGACAGGGCGAGGGCGCGCATGGGAGGGCATCTCCCCACCCCGCTTTCCGTCTTGCGGCCCTCTTCAGGCCCCCGTCCAGCCCGCCCGGAGAGGGCTCGCCCCCTCCATCCCGCTTTTGAACCAACGGCCCGTTGGGGGGTCCTGCGGGGGCCCGGAAGCGCTTTGTTCGAGACCATGCCGAAGATTGGGATCACTGGGTTGCCCAATGTCGGCAAGACGGCCACGCTGGCCGCGATCTGCCGGAAGCTGGAGCGGGACGACTTCATCATCGGCGGCATGATCACGCGTGCCTACCGCCCCGGCGACGGCTCCGTCCGCGTCGGCTTCTACGTCGAGGACTGGCGCACCGGGGAGAAGGAGGTCTTCGCCTCCAAGCAGTTCAAGACGAAGTACAAGGCCGAGACTGACGACGGCGACTACTTCGTCGAGCTCGACCCCTTGGAGCGCATCGGCGTGAAGGCCATCTCCGACGCGGTCCTGGACGAGGAGGTGGACATCATCATCATCGACGAGGTCGGCAAGATGGAGATGCACTCCGAGAAGTTCAACGACGTCGTCAAGGCCGCCCTCGACTGCCCCAAGCCCGTCATCATGACGCTGCACAAGAAGAGCCGCAACCCGCTCCTGCAGGACCTGCGCCGCCGCGACGACGTGCGCATCCTCGAGGTCACGGCGGTCAACAAGAACCTCCTGCCCTACAAGATCGAGAAGCTCCTGAAGGACCACCTTCAGACGAGCTACTACTAGGCGGTCCGCGATGCGCACTGGGAACGCCATCCTCCTGGCCCTCCTCGTTGTCCTGGTCGTCCTGTACGGAGCAAAAGGCCTCGGCTACTTCGTCCTCGGCGTCGTGGGCGTGGCGCTCGCCATCGTCCTCGCCGTCGCCTTCGGGTTCTGGTTCTTGCGCCGCCGCGCCCGCAAGGTTTTGACCGCGTGGGACCGCCACATGGGCGACACCTTCCAGACGCCGCCCTCTGGCCGCTCCGCCGCGGGGAAGACCGTCATCGACATCGAGCCGACCGACGTGCGCGACGCAAGCCCTGGGCGGAAGGGCCCCGGCCAACGCCCATAAGCGAGCGCCCCCTGCAGGCGGCGTGGACGGTGTCGTCGAAGGCCAGACCCGGCTCTTCCCGCCCTCCACGAACCTGAACAAGCCGAGCCGCTCCCCCGGCGAGCGCGCGAAGGGCCAGCCGTTCTACAACCCCGGCATGGCGCTCAACCGCGACCTCTCCGTCCTCCTCGTCGAGGCGTTCGCGAAGGCGAAGGGGCGCGAGATCGACGTCGCCGACGCACTCGCCGGAACCGGCGCCCGCAGCGTCCGCCTGGCCCGCGAGGTGCGCGCTCCCATCCTCGTCCACGCCAACGACGCGCAGCCCGAGGCCATCGCCGCCATCCGTCGCACCGTCGCCGCCAACGACGCCGCCGCGCGGGTCTCCATCCATGAGGGGGACGCGCACCTGTTCCTCGCCAGCCGCCGCTTCGACGTCGTGGACCTGGACCCGTGCGGCTCCCCGATGCCGTTCCTCGACGCCGCCGTGCGCGCCACGCGCCACGGGGGCCTCCTGTGCGCGACCGCGACCGACACCGGCGCCCTTGCGGGGAAGTTCCCCAAGGCGGGCCGGCGCCGCTACGACGCCCACCACGGCCTGCACGCGCAGGCGTGGCGCTCCGAAGTGGGGCTGCGCATCCTCGGCGGCGCGATAGCCCGCGCAGCCGCCCGCTTCGACCGCGTCGCGACGCCGGTCCTCTCCATTAGCCACGGCCACTGGATGCGCGTCGTCGCCCGCGTCGAGGACGGCAAGAAGGACGCCGACGTGGCGCTCAAGCAGCTCGCCAACGCGACGGTGGACGGCGAGGGCCTGGGCCGCATCGCCTTGCGGGACCAGACGGCCGCGCCGTGGGCCGGCCCGCTCTGGGCGGGCTCGCTGCACGAGGCAACCCTTCTCGACGCAATGGCGGCGGCCGCCGAAGGGCAGACGCTCGCGCGGAGCAAGGAGACGCTCGAGCTTCTCGCGCTGCTGCGCCAGGAGGCCGACGCGCCGCCATTCTGGGTCGTCCCCGACCTTCTTCAGAAACAGCTCGGCCAGCCCCCGCGCCGCGACGTGCTCATCGAACGGCTGCAGAAAGCCGGGCTGCGGGCCACGCGGACGCACCTGGACCCGCAAGGGGTGCGGACGGACGCCAGCTTGGCGCAGTTGAAGGCGCTCTGGTAGCGGATGGACCGGCGCAGTTCGGGTCTCGGGTCTCCTCCCGTTTATACGCGGTGAGGGCCCCTGCGCGGGCGTCCACAATCTCCCACCCCAAATTGGGGTCCTTGCATTCCGGCACCACAACCCACTGGACGGAGGAGGCGCTCCAGACGATGGCCCAGACCGTGGGGACACCCGTTGGGTTGAACGGGGCGAGCTGGACCTGGACTTGTCCGGCCGGCACCAACGCTGGAAGGTCCGCGCGTGCTGGGTACCGGTTGAGGGCGGTGCCGTCGAATCCGAGCCCAGGGACATCCGTGTCCGGCTGCTCCAGCGTCCCGAGGCGCGTGTAGATCTGCTGGATGCGGGTGGTCGCTGTGTCCGTGACGAAGAGAAACGACATCCGGTCGAACACCCCCGAGGGCCCGAGGGGAACCCCCAGGACCTCGACGAACCCGACCGGCCCGTCCAGGAAAGCAGAATTCAGGTACGCAGGGGCCGCTGAACGCATGTAGAGCAAGAACTGCGGGTCGAGGTAGGCCGCCTGGACGCGGTGCGCCAGGCGGGCGGACCAGTCCCACGCCTCGCTGGAGGGCGGCACGAGCAACGGCGGCGCGAGGCCAGCGAGCCCTCCAGTCTCCATCCACGGGACCGGAGCGTAGGGCGCCGGTTCGCGCGGGCTTCCCTGCAGCGGGGGCAGGACCCACGAGGGCGACGTGCGCAGGGCATAGCGGGCCCCGTTCTCGACCGAGCCGAACCAGGTCCAGAGCGGGAACGACTGCCCTTCCTCAAGGCAGACCAGGGTGCGCTGTGTGGCCAACCGGATTGTCAGAGAGCGCAAAGGGTCCGCGGCGGCGTTGAAGTGGAACTCCCACATCGTGCAGGCGCCGGGGAGCGGGGCGGGGCCGTCGAAGCGGCTTAAGGAGTAGCCGGTCGTGCTGCCGTCTCCCCACGTGTCCGAGGGAATCTTCCCGAGCGGGCCTCCGACAGCGTGCAGGACCATGAAGAGGAACATCGTGGAGGAAACCGGGGAGGCCTCTCCGGCCTGGGGGAAAAACCGGGCGTGCTGCTCGAGGTCCACTTGCCCGAGGAAGCGGCCGTCGGCGGCGTCGAAGGCGTACTCGTACGGGACTTGGATCCAGCCGCCTTGTGGCCGCAATGCCTCAAGGAGAGAGTCGGCTTCCTGGTAGAACTGCTCCACGTCGCGGAACACATAGGCGGGCCGCGGACGGGCAAACTCGTCGTAGACGTCCTGGATGCCGTGGAATGTGATGGCGGTGTCGCGGGGCGGCTCGCGGGGCGCCGTCCCGAGGTCGAGGTTCGTCCCGTTCTGGTTGTCCTCGTGGAGCCGCAGGATACCCGCGAGAGGGCGGTCCCCAGGGAGGAGAGAGATTTCCTGGTGCTCTACGTCGCGGATGGGGTTGACGGGGACCGTGGCGACGGAGGCGCACCCGGCCAGAAGCAACGCCACGACGGCCAAAATGGCTCCACGCACAATCGCCGTGGCGCGCGGCGGCGGCTAATAGGTTTCGGTCGCCTTGCGCAAATGGTCGCCTTCCGCTCAGCGCCTTGCGAGCGGCCTGGGGTTGACGGGCTCTTCGTCGTCGGGCTTGGAGGCCTTCTTCTCCTCGGGCTTGCCCTTGAAGCCCTTCGCGACGAGGTAAATCTCGCTCGACTGCTTGCGCGAGGCCGGCGGGTGGTACTGGTAGAGCGACTTGAAGCGGGTCTTCACGTCGTTGCGGAACGGCTGGAAGTCGGCGCCCTCGAAGACCTTGCAGACGAAGTGGCCGCCCTCGCGCAGGTGCTGGGTGGCGAAATCGAGCGCCATCTCGCTGAGGTGGACGCTGCGGAACTGGTCGATGTCATAGTTGCCCGACATGTCGGGAGCCATGTCGCTCACGACGCAGTCGAGGCCCTTGCGCTGGTCCTCGCTCAGCAGGCTCGCGAGCTTCTGGTGCGTCGCACGGACCGTGAAGTCGCCCTGGATGGCCTTGGCGCCCGGGATGGGCTTGATGCGCTGCAGGTCCACGCCGACGACGGTGCCGCCGGAGCCGACGGCCTCGACGAGCACCTGGAGCCAGCCGCCGGGGGCGCAGCCGAGGTCCGCCACCGCGTCGGCCTCGCGGATGACGTTGTACTTCTCGTTGATCTGCTGCAGCTTGTACGCGCTGCGGGCGCGGTAGCCCTCTTTCTTGGCGCGGAGGTAGTAGCCCTCCTTGGACCGCTCCTGGTACCACCGCGTCTGGGACACAACGCGGCCAGCGCGGGCTTGGGCTTCAGGCTATCGAAGGTCCCCGCGCGGGGTCTCAGTGCTTGTGCGCGGCGGCGGGCGGGGTGTCGTCCTGCCAGGCGGGGCCGGCGGGGAGCGGCTTGTCGTCGGGCTGGTTCTTCACCGAGTCGTCATAGTACACCGGGTGGACGGCGGCGCCGAAGTCGTTGCCGAAGACGGTCCAGTGCGCCTTGGCGTCCAGGTTGTCCGCTGAGATGCCTGTGGCGAAGCCGCTCGCGCGGTTGCCGGACACCGTGAGGTTGGCGTCGCGCACGCCGTCGAGCAGGATGGCAGTGGACTGGCTGGCGCCCCGGCCGAGGAGCTGGTCCTCCAGGTCCGCGACGCCCGAGGTGGCCGAGGCGGGACGCGCGTGGTAGCTCAGGACGTTGCCGGTGATGCTCATCTGGACCTCCTTTGCGGCCATCACCCAGAGGCCGACCGAGGCCTGGTAGCCGGGGGCGCCGAGCTGGAACGGCACGAGGCCGAGGGCGCCGGGGTCGCGCTGCTGGACCTCGATGGTGTTGTCGGCGAGGGTGAACCAGCCAGGGTTGCGCTTGGTGTGGAGCTGGTCGTCGGCGTTGAAGACGTCCACCCAGACGCCCGCGCCCTGCACGAGGTTGCGGCTGATGTCCACGACGGTGTGGTGCTGGTGGGGGTCGGAGAGCTGCTTGGTGGTCTCCGAGTTGGCGGTGCGGTCGTCGCCGGCGTGCGCCTCGTCGGTGTAACGCAGGCCGTAGCCGGTGGGGTCGATGACCTTGTTGTCGGTGAAGCTCACGGACTCCCAGCGGTTGGTGTGGTCGTGCTGCATCGAGGCCAGGATGGCCGCGTCGTCGCCGTGGTAGTGGCTGTGCGTGGCGAGGAAGCCGGTGGAGTGGTGGTGGCCGTGCAGCTTGAGGTCCACGGAGCCGGTGATGGTGTTGTGGTCGAAGAGCGCCTCGTTGAAGCCGTCAATGTTGAGGACCCTGGTGTCGCTCACGAAAGGGAGCGCGTTCTCGGGGTCGTTGAAGGGGCCGTAGGGGAGCTTGGCGTCATCGCGGGGGCCCACGACGTTGTCGCGGAACTCGCCGTCGTAGTGGCGAATCTGGCCGACGTAGTTGATGACGTTCAGCTCGATGAGGCCGCCGGTGTCGAGGCCGGTGCGAGCGTTGTTCTCGTTGACCCGGAGGTCGCGGATGAAGTTGTGGTGGACGAAAATGCACTGGCCGTTCCAGTTCAGGCGCAGTTGGCCATCCACCCAGTTCTCCTTGATCTCGTAGCAGGCACCGGTGTCGGCGAGGGTGAGGTCGCCGGTGACGTCGTAGCCGGAGATGAGGTAGGGGCTCGCGAGGGTGCCCTTGCCGGAGCGCACGCCGTGGCTCGGGTTGGCCATGGTGTCGTTCGTGATGGTGACCTGGCTCAAGCGCTCGAGCTTGGAGGCCTGCTGCTGCGAAGGGACGGTTCCCACAGCCGGCAGGAAGTGGGGGCGGTCCATACCGAGCTGGGCGTCGTGGTCGTCGCCGGCCATGCCGCCGTGCATCGCGGCCTCGTCGGCCCCCATGCCGGCCATGCTGGCATGGTCGTGCTGCGCGGCCGCGGAGGTGCCTTCCTGGAGGCCCGCGGAGAGCGTGGCGCAGCCGGAGGCCAGGACCAGGCTGAGGGTGGTGGCAAGCAGAAGGGCGGTCCGTGCGCTCATCAAGAGCGAATCGGGTCGGCTTCCTTACTTAACGCGATTGGTGAGCCCCCTGGAGGAGGCCTCGAATCCCGGGGCATCCCGGTCCCCCCACGCCGCCTTCTGCCCCCGACCCTTTATGAAGCGGCCCAGGGTCGCGCAGCCCGGGGCACCATGTCGAAGAAGATCGTCCACGTCGTCGGCACCGGAACCATCGGCGAGCCGCTCATCGCGCTGTTCGCCGACAAGAAGGCGGAGCTCGGCATCGACGAGGTCACGTTCAACAAGCGCACCCCGCAGTTCAACGACCGCGCCAAGATCCAGGACCTCATCCGCAAGGGCGCCAAACTCGCCACCACCGCGGACCAGAAGGCCAAGTTCGCCGAGCTCGGCATGGAGGTCGCGTACGAGTCCGAGGAGGCCATCCGACGCGCCACCGTCGTCATCGACTGCACGCCCGAGGGCTCCGGCATCGAGAACAAGGCGAAGTTCTACAGCAAGTACGACGCCCCTGGCCGCGGCTTCATGGCACAGGGCTCGGAGTTCGGCTTCGGCAAGCCCTTCGCGCTTCACCTCAACGACACGGCCGTTGACCCCGTCGCCGACCGCTTCACGCAGATCGTCTCCTGCAACACGCACAACATCGCCGCCGTCGTCAACGCGGTGGCGCTCGCCGACGGCAAGGACAACCTCGTCGAGGGCAGCTTCGTCTGCATCCGCCGCGCCTCGGACGTGTACGAGGACAAGAGCCTCGGCGGCCCCGAGGTCGGCTCGCACAAGGACGAGCAGTACGGCACCCACCACGCCCGCGACGTCGCCCACCTCTACAAGACGCTGGGCCTCGACCTCAAGCTGTTCAGCAGCGCCATCAAGGTCCCGACGCAGTTCATGCACACGCTCTACTTCGACGTCCGCGTCAAGAAGGCGACCACGAAGGCGGAGATCTTGAAGCGCTTCGCGACGCTGCCCAGCCTCGCCGTGACGCACAAGAAGACCGCCAACACGGTCTTCGCGTTCGGCCGCGACCACGGCTACATGGGCCGCATCCTCAACCAGACCGTCCTCGCCCAGAGCACGCTCGCCGTCATGGAGAACGGCAAGCGCGTCGTCGGCTACTGCTTCACCCCCCAGGACGGCAACAGCCTGCTCTCCTCGGTCGCGATGACCCTGCGCTACCTCTACCCGAAGGACTGGGAAGGCCGCATGAAGGTCTTCGACAAGTACCTCTTCCGCGAGGTTTGAGCGGATGGCGGGGGCCGCCCCGATGCGGTGGCTCCCCGTCGCGCTCGCGGTCACGGCCATCGCCCTCGGCGTCGGCGTCGCCGTCAAGGCGCCCTGCCTCTTCCACGAATGGGACGGCTACCAGTACACGCAACGTTGCTACAACGATCTCATTCCGCTCTACACCGTGCGCCACCTTGGCGACCCGTCCGAGGTCCCCTACGCCTCGTTCGTCCCGCCCGCGGACGGCGCGTCCGTGGACTCCTCGCGCGGCTTCAACGAATACCCGACGCTGACCGGCTTGGCGCAGTACCTCGCGGCCCGCGTCTCGGTGGACGGGGGGACGTTCTTCGTCGCCACGGCGATCCTGCTCGGCCTCTGCGCCCTTGCCGTCACCGTCTTGCTCGAACGAGGCGGCGCGCGGCCAGCGTGGCTTGTGGGCTGGGCCGTCGCCCCGCCGCTTGCGCTCTACGCGTTCCACAACTGGGACCTCCTTGCGGTGGCCCTCGCCACCGGCGGCCTCGTCGCGCGTCGGCGCGGCCACCCGGCAACGTCCGGCGCCCTGCTTGCCCTGGGAGCGAGCGCGAAGATCTACCCGGCCCTCTTCTTGGTCCTGGTGGGCTGCGACCTCCTGCGCGTCGAAGGCGGCCTGCGCCGGGCCGGGTGGCGTTTCGGCCTCGCCGCCGCGGCGACCTTCGTCGTCGTCCAGGGTCCGTTCCTCCTCCTGAACGTCCAAGGATGGTTCGCGACCTACCAATTCCACCTCCTGCGCGGCGTCACGGTGGAGACTCCGTGGGCGGTCCTTGGCCACTGGGCAGAAGGAGCGCCCGGCCTGCAGACGTTCTTCGAGCACACGCTTCCCGCCGCCGCGTCGGTGCTCTTCGTCGCCCTTCTTGCGGTCCTCGGCCACGCCGTCGCCAAAGGCCGCCTGGCCCTGATGCACGCCTGCCTCGCCGCGGTCGCGCTCTTCCTGCTCCTGAACAAGGTGCACAGCGTCCAGTACGCGCTCTGGGTGATGCCGCTGCTTGCCCTCGCGGAGGTGCGCTGGTGGGCGTGGTTCCCGTACCTCCTCGGCGACGCCTTGGTGTTCTGGACCATCTGGCCGTTCTTCCACGAACTCGACACCGGCGGCGACTCCTGGCTGGTCTTCACGATCGCGGTGCTCGTGCGCGCGGCCGGGCAAGCCATCCTCGCCGTGGCCGCCGTGCGGGCCGGGTGGCGCCCCAGCGCCCCAGTCCGCGCCACCCTCTCTGACGTCCCCCAGGCGCAACAAGAACCGCTTTTGTAGCAGGACCACTCGAACAGGGAGTGTGAACGGTCCGCCCTCTGCGCTGCGCCCCCTGGCCCAGCCGTTGCGGGTGCCGACACCCCTTGCCCGCGCCAACCGGATGCTTGCCCAGCCCATCGCGGCGCTGTTCCTGCTCCTCGGCGTCGCGCCGGGGCAGCTCTCATTGCAGAGCCTCACGCTCACCCTCGTCGGCCTCCTGCGCATGGCGGACGGGACCTGGAGCCACGTCGTCCTGGGGGCCGGGCTCGTCTATCTCGGCCTCCTCGCCGACCGCGCCGACTTGCTCATCATGGAGCGCAAAGGCCGCCCCAGCGCCTGGACCGCGTTCCTGGGACTTGCCGTGGACCGCCTGGTCGAGGTCGCAGTGCTCGTCGGCCTCGGGGTCCTCACCGTCCTCGGCGTCCAGGGATCCCCCCTCCCGCACCTGGAGCTCCTGCCGCCGGTCTGGACGCTCGTCGTCTGCGCCGCCGCCATCGGCTTCCTGCTCGCGACGAAGGCGCTCGAGGCGACGGGCGAGACGCTGCTGCTGCGCGCCCATCTCCTCACGACGCGGCGCCTGCCTGGCACAGCGACGCTCTCCACCCGGCAACCCGCCCGCTCCGCGCTCGCCATCGTCGCCGGCCGCGACGAGACCATCCTGCTCTCTTGCCTGTCCGCCCTCACGGCGCAAGTGGACGTCGGCCTGCTCGTCATCCTGGCGCTCCAGTTCCTCTCCTTTGTCGAGCAGTTGGTGCTGTTCCGGCTCCGCCTGCGCGACGCGGAGTCCGAGGCGGGCCGCATCCTGGGGCCCGACTTCCCCTAGTGGGCCGTTCAGCAAGGGCCGGGCGCCATGGTGCTCCACGCCCACAGCACTCGCTCGCCCGCGTGGAGCGGTTGGGCGTCGGCGGCGCGCAGGATGCCCACGTAGCCTGCCCCCGCATCCACGAACACGCACCACCCCGCGGTCTGCGTCTCGGCGACGGGCCCGATGGCGCGCACATAAGGTCCCTGCGCGGTCTCCTCCACGCGCACACCGAGGCCAGAAACAAGCGATGCCGCGCGCAGGACGCCAAGCGGCGTCGCCTGCGCGGCGCCGACCCCGACGGTGCCGTTCCACAGCGGCCCGTCCGGCCCGGCCAGGAAGACCTCATAGCTTCCCGCCTCGCCGAGGGGCGCCTGCGCGCACCCGGCTCCCGCAAGGAGGGCGAGCAGGAAAACGGACCCAAGAAGGCGACGCGGGAGCATATCAATCCAGTTTGACTCTCCTCACGAAGGGTTGAAACCGGAAAAGGGTTGGCCGCGCCCATGGAGAGCCTGCGGCCGCTGCGCGACCGGACCGCCACCACGCGCGTCCTCATCCTGGCCGCCCTCGAGGCGCGCCCCACCGCGACGCTCTCCGACGTGGCCGCCGACCTGGACGTCACCGTGCAGGCCATCTCCGCCCACGCCCAGGAGATGGCGCGGCAAGGCTGGCTCGGCGTCGAAGAGGGCTCCTACCGCCCCACCCCCAAGGGCCGCCAAGCGCTCCACGAGGGCGTGCGGCAGCTGCGCGACGCCGTCACGACGCTCGCCTCGCCGCTCGACGTCATCCAGGTCGCGAGCGCCGTCGCCGCGACGCCCCTCATGGCCGGCCAGGAGGTCGGCCTCTTCATGTCCGACGGCGAGCTGGAGGCGCGCCCGAACGCCAACGCCCCGAGCCGTGGCCGTGCCGCGCACGCCGCGAAGGCGGGCGACGAGGTCATCGTCACCGACCTCAAGGGCATGGTCAAGCTGGAGCCCGGCGCGCTCACCGTCGTCAGCCTGCCAGGTCCTGCCGAAGGCGGCATCGCCCGCCTCGACCTGGTTCGCCTGCGCAAACTTCTCACCGCCCAGAAGCCCTCCAAGGTGGGGGCGCACGGCACCGGCGCCACCATCCTGGCTCGTCGCCTTGTCGGCGACGCCATCCCCGGCCTCGACTTCGCGTTCGCCGCCGACCGCGCTGCCTTCAACGCTGCCGAACGCGGCCTCGATGTCCTCCTGCTCGTGACCCGCGACCGTCTCAGCGAGGTGATGCAGGCGTTCGAGCGGCTCAACTCCGCCACGCTGCGCCGTGTCCCGATCACCCTGCTGGAGGCACCGCAGCGGTATGGGTGAGGTCGCGGCCGTCCGCGCCTTTCCCGCTCCGCTCGGGCCCCTTGACCTGCATCTGCGCGTGGGCGACATCGTGCTCCTGCGCGGCCCCAACGGCTCTGGCAAGAGCAGCCTGCTGCGCAGCCTCGCAGGGCTCGCGTCCGCGCTCGCCCCCGCGTCCGTCACGGCCGCTGGAAACGACCCCCGCACGACCGCGGCGCCCCAGCTCACGGGCGCCATGATGGCGCAGGACCCGCGCGACGGCCTCGTGGGCCTCACCGTGCGCGGGGAGTTCGACCTGCGCGCCACCCCGCTGCCCGCCACATGTGCCGGCTTGGCGGGCCGCGACGTGGCGACGCTCAGTTCCGGGGAAGCGCGTCGCGTGGCCCAGGCTGCGGCCCTTTGCCACGGACGACCCCTTCTGCTCCTGGACGAACCCGTGGAAGGTCTTGACGCCCAAGGCCGCCACGATTTGCGGGACGCCATCCTCGCCCACGCCGGCGTCGGGGCCGTCGTCGTGGCCGACCACTCCGGCCTGCTGGACGACGTTGCGACGCGACGCGTCGAGCTCGGGTCGCCGTCGCCGCCTTTCGCCGTCGCTGCCACCCCCGTCGCGCGTCCAACGGCCTCCGCCACGCTTCATTTCGCGGCGCGGATTGTGGACCGCGAAGGCACCTCCGTCACCATTCCCGCGCTCTCGCTCGGCCCTGGCCTCCATGCCATCGTCGGGAGCAACGGCGCGGGCAAGAGCACGCTTTTGCTCGCGGTGGCCGGCCTTCTTCCGACCCCGCCCGTCGCCGGCGACGTTGTGCCTGCCGCCCGGAGTCTCTTGCCACGCGCCCGCTTGATGCTGTGGCGCCAGACGGTCGCGAACCATCTCGACGGCTGCGACCCCGAAGTCCGCGCTGCGTTCGTCCCGGCGTCGTTGGCCGACCGCTCGCCGTTGTCACTGTCCGGTGGCGAGACGCAACGGGTCGCCCTGGCCCAGGTTCTCGGACACCCGTCGCCGCTCTACCTGCTGGACGAGCCCGAGGCGCACCTCGACGACGCTGGCCGCGACGCGCTCGCCCGCGTCCTTGCCCGCCGCCTGACGGAAGGCTCCACGATCCTTGTGGCTACGCACGATCCCGCGCTCCTCGCCGCCTGCCACGCGCGGACCGAGGTCCGCGCATGAACCGAGCCGGAGCCTTCGCCGTGCTCGTCGGCATGGCCGCGTGCCTTGCCCTCCTCCTGGTGGCGCCCGGGTGGATGGCGCCCGTCGCCATCGCGCTGGCCCTCGCAACTGCCCCGCGCATCTGTCGCGCTGTCGGCCTTCTCGCGCTCTGGACGCTCCCCCTCGACGCCCTCCTGTTCGCGGCCCTCGTGCGCGGCGACCCTCACCTTGGCCAAGGGGCGTTCCAGGTCAGCCTGGCAGGACTCTTGGTCGGCCTGGCCGCCGGCGCCCGCGTCACGGCGCTCGTCGCCATCGCGCTCGCCTGGCTCGACCGCGTCCCGGCGCCCCGCCTGGTCGCCGCGCTCCGCCTGCCGTCGCGCGTGGCCGGCACCCTCGGCGCCCTCCTCCTGGCGGCGCACGGCGTCCGCGAGGACTGGACGACCCTTGTCCTGGCCCGCCG
>JAHFTW010000017.1 GCA_023269235.1 Thermoplasmata archaeon | reverse complement strand
GGTTGCGCCGGGAGTCGGGGCCGCGGGGGCCGGGCTCGACTGGGTGCCGGTGGCGGCCGGGGGGGCCTCCATGACGCCGGCGGCCTGGGCGGCCTGGCGGGCCTTCTGCTCGGCCATGACGCGGTCCTTCTCGCCGGGCGCGAAGATCTTGAGCTCGGAGGGCAGGACGGCGTCCTTCTTCATGATGCGGACGGTGCAGCCGATGACGCCCAGCTTCTTCTTGCACTGGGCGCGGCCGATGTCCATCAGCGTGTAGGCGGTCTCGCCGGCGTACTTGACGTGGCCGGCGATGAATTTCTCGCGGCGGCGCTTGGCGCCCGTCAGCTTGCCGGCGATCTCCACGATGACGCCCTGGGCGCCGGAGGCCATGACACGCTGGACGGTCGAGTGGCCGACGCGGCGGAAGTGCCAGCCGCGCTCGAGCGACTCGGCGACCTTGATGGCCATGATCTGCGCGTTGAGGCCGGGGTTGTAGTTCGGCTCCTCGACGCTGATTTGCGGGTTCTCGATGCCGAACTGGTGGCTGAGCTGCTGCGTGAGCCGGTTGATCGACTCGCCGCGGCGGCCGATGACCATGCCCGGGCGCTCGGCGACGATGTTGACGCGGGTGCCCAGCGGGGTGCGCTGGATGTCCATGCCGCCGTAGCCGGCGCGCTCGGTCTCCTTGTGGACGAAGTCCTTGACGAGGAGGCGGTTGACGGATTCCTTGATGAACTTGCGTTCGACAGCCATGCTTAGGCCTCCTTCTTCGCGGTCTTCTTGGCGCCCTTCTTGGCGCCCTTGGCGGACGCCGACTTGGCGGCCTTGGCCTCCGATGGGGTGGCGGCCTCGGCCGCCTCCTCGTCGCCGACCTGGGTCAAGATGACCTCGAAGTTGCACTTGCGGTTGTAGTGGGCGGTGGCGCGGCCCATGGCGCGCGGCGTGAAGGCCTGCGTCACGGTGCCCTGGTAGGCCGTCGCGTGGGTGATGATGAGGCGCTCCTTGTCGAGCCCCTTGTACTCGGCGTTGGCCTCGGCCGACTCGATCACCTTGAGGAAGCGGGTGACGGTGCCGACGGGCCACTTGCCGGGGCCGAAGCCCTCGCCCCTGCGGTGGTGGATCTTGCGGACGCGCACCTTGAACGGGACCGGGGTCTCGAGGCGGGCGACGGACGCGAGGAACTCCTTGGCGCGGCCGATGGGCATGCCCTTGAGGGCGCGCGCGACGTTGCGGCCGCTCTTCGGGGAGCAGTCGAGGTCGCGGCCGTAGGCGCGGGCCGTCTTGTCGGATTCGTTGGGCACGGTGCTGTAGTAGGTCATGCTCATGGAATCACTTCAGGGGGACGTGCTTCGAACCGCGGGTCGCACCGACACCGACGCCCGAGTGGACGCAGGCCTTGGTGGTGATCGCGAACTCGCCGAGGCGGTGGCCGATCATGTCGGGCGCGATGGTGACAGGGAGGAAGTCCTTGCCAGCGTGGACGCCGACGATTTTGCCGACCATGCGGGGCAGGATGCCGATGTGGCGGAAGTGCGTGCGCACGACCTCGCCGGGACCGGCCTCCGCGACCTTCTCGATGAACTTGAGCTCCTCGGGCTTGAGGCCGCGGGTGTAGAGACGGCGGGTGCGCGACGGCAGCAGGGGGAGCAGCTCGCCGATGGGCATGGCCTGGAGCTCCTCCAGGGTCTTGCCACGGTAGTGGAACTCCTTCTTGCTGCGCGTCTCGATGATGGCCTTCGCCTTGCGCATCTTGCGGCGGGCGGCTCCTGCGTTGACGATGATGCGTTTTGCCATGTCTTTCTACCTCCGCATGCCCGTGCGCTTGGGGGCGATCTTGCCGACCATGGCACCGGGAGGGGTGCCGCGGCGCTGGCTGGTGGGGGCGCCCTTGAAGTTGTGCGAGCCGCCACCGTGGGGGTGGTCGACCGGGTTCATCGCGACACCACGGACGCGGGGCCAGCGGACGCCCTTGGCGCGCATGGCGTGGAACTTCTTGCCGGCCTTCAGGAACGGCTTGTCGCCGCGGCCGCCGCCGGCCAGGAGGCCGATGGTGGCGCGGGCGAGGGGGTGGAACTCGCGGAACTTGCCGGAGGGCATGCGGATGATCGTCGCCTTCTCGGTCTGCGTGACGATCTCGGCCGCGGTGCCGCCGGTGCGGACGAACTTGCCGCCGTCGTTGGGGCGGGCCTCGATGTTGAACACCGGGGTGCCCTCGGGGATCTTGCTGACGATCGTGACGTTGCCGGCCGCGATCTGCGTCGTGTCGGTGAACACGACGGCCTGGCCGAGGCTCATGCCTTCGTTGGCGAGCGTCAGGAGGTCCTCGGCGCCCTCACGGGAGAGCGTGGCGAGGATGGCCGTGCGGCCGGGGGCGTGCTCGATCGTCTTGACGACGGCGTTGCCCTTCCAGTTGACGGGGTAGCGCACGTCGCCCTTGTGCAGGTGCGACGGGCTGGTCATGCGGGGGGGTGCGGCGCCGCGGCGGCGGGCCAGGATGCGTTTGCCCATCAGAACACCCCGATGCGCATGCCGATGTCCTCGGCGGAGGTCTCGCCGCCGAACTTGATGATGGCGCGCTTGCCGTCCTTGGTGATGCGCGTGTTGACGGTCGCGACCTGGCAGCTGAAGAGGCGCTCGATGGCGTCCTTGATCTGCGGCTTGGTGGCGGTGCGGCGCACGAGGAACTCGAGGGAGTTGGTCTCGTCCATCAGGCGCATGGTCTTCTCAGTGACCATCGGGTGCAGGAGGATGGCGTGCGGGTCGTTGCTCATGCGAAGGCCTCCTTGATGTGGGCGAGGGCGCCCTGCGTGTAGACCGTGAGGCGGCCGGCGTCGCCGCCGGGGGCCAGGTCCTCAGCCGAGAGGTTGCGCGCGGCGACCACTTCGACGCCGGCGAGGTTGAAGGCGGCGGGCGCCTTGCCGTCGGCCGTCACGAGGAGGACCGAGCGGGGGGTGCGGTAGCGGCGGCCACGGAGCTTGCCCATGCCGGCGCGCACGTGCGTGCCGAGCTTGGCGCGCTCGAGGTCGGCGCCGAGGCCGAGCTTGCCGAAGACCTCGGAGAGGTCGCTCGTCGCGGCGACCGCGCCGATGTCGTCGGTGACGACGACGGGGAAGGCGACCTTGTCGTCGACCTTGTGGCCGCGGGCCTTGACGGCCTCGGCTTTCCCGGTGACGGCGATGGCGCTCGCGATGGCGAGGCGGCGCTCCTGGACGTTCATCTTCTCGGTCCAGAAGTGGCGGGACTCGGGCGGGTGGGCGCGGCGGCCCTTGAACGCGTTGGGCACGAAGCGGGCGGCGCTGGCCTGCTTCTGGCGGGGCGTGCGGGCCATGCCCTTGCCCTTGCCGGGCCACTCGACCGAGGCGCGCTCGCCGGCGACCGGGCTGGCGCCGTAGCGCTGGCGGCGGTTGGCCTGGGCGACGTTGACGGCCTTGCGGATCAAATCGGGGCGGAACGCGGTCGAGAAGACGGCGGGCAGGTCGGTGGTGCCGGCGGACTTGCCGTCGGTGCCGTGGATGGTGATCTTGCTCATGCGTTAGACCCCCTGCTTGGAGCCGGTGCTCACGAACCGGATGTCGGGCTGCTGGACCTGGATGCCACGGGTGTAGCGGACCGGGTCGCGCAGGCGAATCAGGCGCTTGACGGGGCCCGGGATGCTGCCGTGGACCATCAGGTAGTTGTTGCGCACGACGCCGTAGTGCAGGAAGCCGCCGGCGGGCGTGATCTCGGCGCCGTCGGTGCCGATCTTGAGGATGCGCTTGTTGACCTCGGTGCGCTGGTGGTAGCCGCGCTGACCGTCGTTGGGGACCGTGCTCTGGACCCAGTTCGGGTGCCAGGAACCCTGGGTACCGATCATGCGGCGGTGCTTGCTGTTCTTGTGGGACAGAAGCTTGGTGTGGAAGCGGACCACACGGGACTCGAAGCCGTAGCCGGTCGTGACGGCGAGGGCGTCCATCATCTGGCCGGTCTTGAGGGCCTGGTCCACGCTGAGGGACTTGCCGAGGATGCTCTTGGCGTACTCGAGGCGGGCCTTCAGGTCGCCGCCTCCGACGCGGATCTCCATGACCTCGGGGGTCTTGGAGTCGACACCGGTGACGGCGGCGGGCGTGGTGTGGGCGAGCACGCGGACGTCGGCCATCTTGGCCTCCGCGATGAGCTTCCACTTGCCGGCGGCGTCCTCCTGCTTGCCGATGGGCTGGCGGCCGTCGAGGCGCTCGTCCAGCTTGTCGGCCCAGACCTCGGTGAGGGTCTTGAGGCCGTAGGGGGTCTCCTCGTACACGCGGACCGCGATGATGGCCATCGGGGGCGTCTCGAGGATGGTGACGGGCATGCGGACTTCCTGGCCTGCGGTGACGGAGGCGGGGCGGTAGTCCACGGCGAGGATGTGCGTCATCCCGGCCTTGTAGCCGGCGAAGCCCTGGAGCTTGGGCGAGCCGGAGTGGTCATCGGCCCACGCCTTGACGTGGGGGACGACGGAGCGAGCGCGCTGGCGGGGGTAGAACCCCATCGAGCCTTGGCGCGGGTGAGAGCGTTTTCCCATGTGTGTCGACCTTCTGTGGTGGCTGTCCGGCCGCGCTCCCTAAGCACTGCCTTCCAACCGGGTTCTGGGCGGGTGGTGTCCGACGGGTGCTCCCCGGCGGAGCGCCCCTATCGCCCAAATGGTCGCATCGTCCCGTCGGCGCCCGAACCACCTCGCAGGGTGCTCTCCAAAAGAGGAAAGCCGAGGGGCTCACCGGGATGCTCAAGGCATTGCCCGAGGCGCGTCCGAAGACGTCGCTGTTTGCGGCCGACGAGGGGGGGGTATAAAATAATGACTGGCCGCCAAAAGGAGGGGCCGATTGCCGAGCGCCGAAGGCAGGATTTGAACCTGCAAATCCAGGGGACACTGGTTTTCGAGACCAGCGCAATACCGGGTTATGCGACTTCGGCTAAAGGTCGCGCCAGAGGATTGGACCCCTGGGCGATGCGGCCAAATGGGGCCCCTATTTCCCGGTTTCGTGAAGGTGCACGTGCAGTTCCGCCCGCGCCGCAAGCCCGACGGCGCCGTGGTCCTGGCCGCCGGCGCCACGGCTGGGGACCTCCTCAAGGCGGTCGCCCAACCCCCCTCCTCGACGCTCGTCGTGCGCGGCTCCACGCCCATCCCCGAGGACGTCGCGCTCGTCGAGGGCGAGAAGATCCTTCTCCTCTCGTCGTTCAGCGGTGGCTGATGATTCCAGGCTTCGCCACGCCCGAAGGGACGGCCCGCTACGCCGCCGCGCACCCTGGAGCGAAGGGCCACTACAGGCTCGCGCAGGGCCTCAGCCTTTCGAGCGTCGGGATGGGGACTTACCTTGGCGAGACTGACCCTGCGGCCCGCGCCGCGTACGCCGAGGCCGCCGTCGCCGCGCTCTCCGGCGGCATCAACGTCCTCGACACGGCCGCCAACTATCGCGACCAGGCCTCCGAACGCGACCTTGGGAAGGCCCTCGCCCGTTTTGTCGCCGCCGGGGGCCGCCGCGACGAGCTCGTGGTCGCATCCAAGGCGGGGTTCCTGCACGGCGACGTGGACGTGGCTGACGGCGACGCCTGGTTCGACGCCGAGTACCTCGACCACCGCGACCCCGTCCTCCTCAAGGGCGACGTCCTCTCGAGCCACAGCCTGGCACCCAAGTTCATCGAACGGCAGCTCGACCGCAGCCGCGCCAACCTGGGCCTTGAGACGCTGGACATCTACTATCTCCACAACCCCGAACACCAACTCGAATGGGGCGTCGCGGAGGCCGAGTTCTACGCCCTGGTCGAGGCCGCCTTCGTCGTGCTGGAGCGCGCCGTGGACGCCGGCAAACTGCGCATGTACGGTGTCGCGACGTGGGACGGCCTGCGCGCCGGCCCCGGAGAAAAGGGCCACCTTTCGTTGGTCAAGCTCGTCCACCACGCCGGCCAGGCCCGCATGAAAGCCGGCGGCAAGGCGGGCGACCACCACTTCAAGGCCATCCAACTGCCCGTCAACCTCGCGATGACCGAGGCGTTCCTGCGCCCGAGCCAGCCGTTCCGCTTCGGCGCCCAGACGATTCTTGCCGCCGCCAAGGAGCTCGGCATGGTCGTGATGTCGAGCGCGAGTCTAATGCAGATGCGGCTTGCGGGACGAATCCCGTCTGAGTACGCCGCCGCCCTGGAAACGCGGTCGGACGCGGAGACGGCGCTCCAGTTCACGCGCTCCGTACCCGGCGTCACGACGGCGCTCGTCGGCATGGGCAACCCCGAACACGCCAAGGCCAACGCCGCGTTCGCGGGCCGTGTCGGACCTGATTCAGGGACGGTCAAGACGCTGCTTGGGACCGGCTCGATTCACGGGGCCTAGGCGTTCTGGAAGTGGGCGCCAAGGTTCCCGACCGGAACCGCGACCTGGTTCCCGGTCGCAAGCTCCTTCACCTGGACGGAGCCGGATTCGAGGTCGCGGTCGCCGACGATGGCTAGGAAGCGCGCGCCGACCGCATCAGCGTGCTTGGCGACGGCGCCCGGTTTGCGGCCCAGAAGGTCCAGGTCGGTTTCGATGCCGGCGGCACGCAGTTGGGCGACGAGGGGGAGAACCTTGGCGAGCGCCGCGTCGGAGAGGGCCGCGAAGTAGACGGCGGGGCCCTTGTCCTTGCCGAACGCGAGCTCGGTTCCGTCGCGTTTGGCCTCCTCCTCGAGGGCGACGATGGTGCGGTCGAAGCCGAGGCCGAAGCCCATGGTGGGCACGCTTTGGCCGCCGAAGACGCCGCTCAGGTCGTAGCCGCCGCCGCCAAGCAGCTGTTTCTGCGCGCCGAGGATGGGGCAGTGCATCTCGAAGACGATGCCCGTGTAGTAGTCGAGGCCGCGCGCGATGCCGAGGTTGAGCTTGACGTTCGCGACTCCGAAGGCCGCGAGCGCCTTGAGGCAAGCATCAAGCTCGTCGAACTCGCTCTTCATCTCGTCCAGCATGGCGTTGCGCGCCGCGGCGACGGTGGGCGCGTCCATCACGAGGAACAGGCGGTCGAGGGCGGCCTCGCAGCCTTGCTTGGCGTCGGCGAGTTGTTGGATGGCGGCGCGGTCGCCTTTGTCGATGGCGCGCATCAGCTTGCCGCGCGTCTCCGGGTCGAAGCCGAATGTCTCCACGGCGGCCTTGAGGATCTTGACGTGCCCGACGTAGAAGTCGCGGTTGCGCAGGCCGACGGAGGCCATGCAGGCGTCGGCTAGGGCGAGAAGCTCGGCGTAGGCGAGCGGAGTTCCGGCGCCAATTTGTTCGCAGCCGAACTGCCAGAACTCGCGGTAGCGGCCCGCCTGGGGGCGGTCGTAGCGGAAGCAGTTGCCGAAGTAGAACCACTTGATGGGCTTCGGGTCGTTGAAGTGCTCCGCGAAGTACATGCGCATGACCGGCGCCGTCAGCTCGGGACGCAGCGTCAGGTCGCGGTCGCCCTTGTCCTTGAAGTTGTAGAGCTCGTCAATGACGCCGGCGCCCGACTTGGCCGTGAAGAGCGCGAGGTCCTCGAACGTGGGGGTCTGCACTTCACGGTAGCCGAAACGCCGGAACACGGCGTTCATGCGGCTGGCGACGTTGGCCCGGACGTGCGTCTCGGCGGGTCCGAAGTCGCGCGTGCCGATGGGCTTCTGCAGGGCCACGCCGCCGGCAGGAGGGCGGTGGGCTTAGGCTTGCCGAGACCCGGGACGTCGGCGCGGGCAACGTTTGGCCATCGCGCACAATGGGTTCAAGAGCCTGGCCCGGTCGTTTCAGCGCCATGCCCACTCGGACGTCCGGCCTGGTCCTCCTGGCCGGCATCCTGGCCCTTTCGGCCCTCCCGTCCGCGCAGGCCCTAAGGGTGACCGCCGACCTCCAGCCGTCCGCCCCGGAGCTGGTCGCCATCCGGGTCCGCCTCGAGGACTGCGCGGCGGAGACGACCACGTTCCACACCGTCATCGTCCACTTCACGCTGGAGGGCACGGGGTGGCGCTCCACCCGCAGCGTGCACGGCTGCCCGACCGGGACCCTTGTCTGGGACGCCGCCATCCCGACGCCGCAGGACGGCGTGCGGCTCCTGCGGGACGCCTATGCCGAGGTGTACTCCGGCGTGCCGCCCTACTCCGCCGCGTTCGAGGACCGTTTCCCCGATGCGGGGACCCTGACGCCGCTCGTCGTGCGCGGCCACCCGAGCCTCCAGGCATCCGTGGTCCCTGGCGCGGGGATGGTCGTGCTCGCCGCCACGTTCCTCGCACGCGCCTGGGCCACCGACCCGATGCGCCGGTCGCCGTTCAGAGCGCCTTCGTCTCGGCGATGACCTGGTCAATGATCGCGTCAACGGGGCCGACGTACTTGCTGGGGTCCACGGCCTTGGCGATGCCGGCCTTGCCGAGCGCCTTCGTGATGCCCTTGTGCGCCTCGAGGGCCTTGGAGTAGTGGACCTTCTTCGCGAGCGCGTGCATGCTGGCCTCGCGGGCCATCTCGTGCGCGTCCTGGCGCCCGATGCCGGTCTCGGTCAGGGCAATCATGACGGACTCGGCCATCATGAGGCCGTGCGCGCGGTCCATGTTCTCCAGCATCCGGTCCGGGAAGACCCGGAGCTCCGCGAACACCTTCGCCATCTGGTGGACGATGTGGTCGAGCAGAATGAAGGCGTGCGGGTGGAGGAAGCGCTCGGGAGCGGAGTTGGCAAGGTCGCGCTCATTCCACTGCACGGCGTTCTCCCAGGTGGGGAGGAGGAAGCTGCGCACGAGGCGGGCAAGACCGGTGACCTGCTCCGAGGTGATGGGGTTCTGCTTGTGCGGCATGGTGCTGCTGCCGACCTGCTTTTTGACGTCGAACCCCTCGGCGACCTCGCCGATTTCCGTGCGCTGGAGCGTGCGGACCTCGCTGCTGAACTTCTCCAGGCTGGTCGCGATGTTGGCGAGCACCGAGAACAGCTCGATGTAGCGGTCGCGTTGGATGATCTGCGTGCTGGCGGTGACCGGCTTGAGCCCCAGTTTCTTGCAGACGGCGGCCTGGACCGCGATGCCCTTGCCGCGGAACGCGGCCATGGAGCCCGTGGCGCCCGACATCATGCCGACGGCGACGCGCTTCTCGGTCTCGGCGAGGCGCTCCAGGTGGCGGCCGACTTCGGAGGCGTAGACGGCCATCTTGAGGCCGAAGGTGATGGGGACCGCGGCCTGGCCGTGCGTGCGGCCCAGCATCGTCGTGTGGCGGTGCTCGTCGGCCTGCTGGAGGAGGGCGTCGCGCAGCTTGCGCAGGCCGTCGCGGACGAAGGCGATGGCGTCGCGGAACTGCAGGGAGTTGGCGGTGTCGATGATGTCGTAGCTTGTGGCGCCGAGGTGGATGTACTTGCCATCCTCCGCGCCGGCGACCTCGGTCATCGCCTTGACGACGGCCATCAGGTCGTGCTTGATCTCGGCCTCGATCTCCTTGACGCGGTCCGGCTTGACCTTGCCCGAGTCGGCGACTTTCTGCAGGCGGACGGCGGCCTCCTTGGGGATGGTTCCGGTGACGGCGTGGGCGTGCGCCAACGCGGCCTCGACCTGGAGCAGATAGCGCAAGCGAGCCTCCTCGGTCCAGAGCGCCTTCATCTCTTTGCGTCCGTAGCGGAAGTCGAGCGGGCAGACGAGGTCCATGAGCTCCCCACTTCGAGAACGGCCAAGAAGGCTCCGGCGCATGGGACGGCGTGGCCCTTCCAGGACTCCCCATCGCCCCCGCGGGGGGCGGCGACGTCCTGGACTCCATCGACCCGCGTCTTTGCGTCTCCTGCAAAGGGGCGCGGATGCTGTGCGGCATCGACCCGTGCCCCCTCTTGGCCCGCATCCGGCACCAGCTGCCGCAGATTGCCAAGTCCGGTGCGGTGGGGCGCGACCTGTTCGGCTCCAGCCCGCCCAGCCTCTTCGTCGGCCGGCACGGCTACCCCAAGGTGACCGTGGGCCCGATGCTGCCGCCCGACAAACGGGACGAGGCCGGCGCGCGGCGGCTCGACAATCCGCGTGATTGGATGGGGCTCGCCATCCCCGACGTCGTCGGCCTGCGCAGCAGCCTCGTGCGCACCACGCACTCCGTCCGCATCCACGAACCGCGGCCGCCAGGGGACATCTTCAGCAACGACCGCATCCTGAGGGCAAGCCAGGAGCTGGCCCTCTCCGCCCGCCCCGTGGACGCCGAGGTGCGGCTGGAGCGCGTGCCCCGCTTCGGCCAGGTCTCCGTGGGAGAGTTCACGCCGCCGCACGGCCCCACCGCCGCCCTGGAACGCGCCACGCTGGCGGAGAACGTCCGCGTCGAGAAGCCCGTCGAGCGCGCGGCGAACGACACCGACTTGCGCGCCGCCGAGGCCATCGCCTCCCTTTACCAGGCTGGCGTGGACCACTACCAGCTGGAGAAGATCCTGTCCGCCGGGATGCTCGGGCTGGGCGCCAAGCGCAAGCTCGTCCCGACGCGCTGGTCCATCACCGCCACCGACGACCAGGTCGGCCAGGCCCTCATCCCACGCGTCCAGGACCTCCGCTCCGTGGACAAGCCGACGGTGCAGTTCGCCGAACGGTTCGGGAACCGCTTCTTCGTCCTGCTCCTTCCCGGCCCCTTCGCGTTCGAAACCGTGGAGGCGTGGCTGAAGGGCAACTTCTGGGGTCGTGACGCCGCCCAGATCGTCGAGTCGGACCACGAGGATTGGCGCGGCCGCACCACCTACGCCGCGACGGCAGGAGGGTACTACGCGACCCGCCTCTCCGTGCTGGAGCACCTGGTCTCCCTCCAGCGCCAGGCGACCGCCATCGTCCACCGCGAGATCACCGACGCCTACACGACGCCGCTGGGGGTCTGGGTGGTGCGCGAGACCTGCAAGGCGGCCCTCGCGTCCAAGCCGCTCGTGTTCGAGGACCCCGCGGCCGCCTTGCGGCACATGGACCGCCACGCCCTCCTCAGGTCCTGGCAGGCGCACGCGCCGCTCCTGAAGCAGACCCTGGCCCGCCGCACGCTGGACTCCTTCGGCGCCCCCTGAGCGAGGGCGACGGGGAGCAGTCCCATTTGTTTTTATACACAGACTTTTGGTCGAGCGCCAACCCGTCGGGGACTTGGTGCTGCAACGTGGACGTCAAACTCTCGGGCACGAAGTCGAAGGCGGGCGAGCGGGCGCTGAAGTGGGCGCTGGGCCTTGTGCTGGCCTGTGCCATCGTCGCCCCCGGCGTCTTCTGGACACCCTACCTCCGCATCCTCTCCACGGTCCTCTTCGTGGGCCTCGCCCTCATCGCCGGCCGCGCCATCCTCGCCGGCCTGCTGACCTTCAAGCGCCCCTCCGCGCCCCCCGCCAAGCCGGTCGGCGTCGAGTGGCCCACCGTCTCTGTCCTCGTCGTGGCCTACAACGAGGCCGCCGTGCTCCCGCGCACGATGGAGTCCATGCTCCACGTCGACTACCCCCACGACCGCATCGAGTTCGTGTACGTGTACGAGAAGCGCAGCACCGACGGCACCGGCCAGGTCGTCCGCTCCTACGCCGAGCGCGATGCCCGTTTCACGCCCATCGAGCGCGACTCCCCCCGCGGCGGCAAGGCGGCGGCCACCAATTACGGCCTCGACCACTGCACGGGCGAGTTCCTCCTGAGCCTCGACGCCGACCACTCGGTCGAGCCCCACATCGTGAAGCGCGCCGTCCAGCGCCTCATGGCTGACCCGAAGATCGGCTGCGTGAAGGGCCGCGCCATGGGCATGAACGCGAAGGAGTCCTTCCTCGCCAACCTCACCAAGGTCGAGCGCGACGCCATCGAGAAGGGCGACATCTACGTCCGCCAGGTCGTCGGCGGTTTCACGTTCTTCGGCGGCGGCCAGGCCTTCTTCCGCCGCAGCGTCTTCGAGTCGGTCGGCCGCTTCGACGAAGAGATCCTCGTCGAGGACATCGACTTCTCCACCAAACTGCACGAGGCCGGCTGGGACGTCGTCGTGGACCCCGACTTGCGCACGCACGAGGAGAACCCGGCCCACCTGAAGGACTGGTGGGCGCAGCGCAAGCGCTGGGGCCGCGGCTGGATGCAGGTCGCCCGGCGCTACATGCCCCGCGTCCTCTCGATGCCGAACCTGACCGGCATGCAGCGCGCGGACCTCGCGTTCACGCTCCTCTACGTGCTCATGCCGGTCCTCTTCGTCGCCGGCTTTCCCCTCAAGCTCGTCGGCGCCCTCGGCTACGACACCCGCACCTACATCCCGTGGGACGGCGTCGAGGCGGCCGGCTGGACGCTCTTCGGCCTCACCCCGTTCATCGGGTGGCTCTGCATGTGGCTGCAGGACCGCCGCGACGGCGTCAAGCACGGGCTCGTCGAGCTGCCCGCGTTCCTCCTGCTCCAGACCTACTTGGTCTTCCAGACCCTCGTCTTCTGGGACGCTTTCCTCGAGGAGTACATCCTGCGCAAGCCAAGCGTGTACGTCAAGACCACGAAGAGCGGCAGCAAGGTCCCCGCTTCGCACGTCGCGATGGCGGACGTCCTCGCCGAGGCCGTCGT
Source organism: Thermoplasmata archaeon (assembly GCA_023269235.1). Classification (GTDB taxonomy): domain Archaea; phylum Thermoplasmatota; class E2; order JACPAO01; family JAHFTW01; genus JAHFTW01. Next base: position 3,422 of record JAHFTW010000017.1, on the reverse strand, counting down.
CCTGACGCCGACCTCCGAGAAGTAGGCGCCCTGGATCAGCCCGAGCCGTAGCCTTCGCGCATCTCGAACGCGTCCCCCGCGGCGCCAAAGCGCGCCGGGTCCAGGTCCGCTGCGCCGCGCCCGCCGACCGCGTCGGCGAGCGCCTCTCCGAGCGCCAGGCTGCGCATCAGGCCGAACCCGTTGTCGCCGGTGAGGACCCACAGGCCGGGCTGGCCTGGGACCGCGCCGCACAAGGGGCGACGGTCGGGCGTGGCGACGCAGAGGCCCGCCCAGCTTGAGCGCACGGCGGCCTCGCCGCCGTCGGCGAAGCGGGCCACGACGCGCTCGGCGACGGAGTGCACGAACTCGGGGTCGCCGGCCTCGTTGTACTGCTCCGGCTCGAACGGGCGCAACTGCGTCCCGTTGCCCGCCAGCATGGAGCCCTCCGACTCGGGGCGCGTGTAGAAGTGGTGGTCCAGGTCGTGGAGGATGGGAAGGTCCCCGCCGCCGGCGATGGCGAGGCTTGCGAGCTGCGTGCGGTAGGCCTGGATGGGAAGGCGGACGCCGATCGGGGCGAGGAGGCCCTTCGTCCAGGCCCCGCCGGCCACGACGACACCGTCGAAACGTCCGCGCACCGCCGTCAGGTCCACGGCGTGGTTTTCGCGCACCGTAACGCTCTCCTGCTCCAGGCGGGCGCGCAGGGCCGCGAGGAAGTCGCCGGCCTCGATGACGCCATCCTCCTGCGCAACGATTGCCTCGTCGCCGGGGCGGAACGAAAGGCCTGGGAACGCGGCGGCCGCAGCGCGCCAATCGAGGCGTTCGCACTCCTCCGTGTGCCGCTCGACGCGCTCTTGGAGCTGGTCAAGTTTCGGGAGGTTGGCGCCCGAGCCCACGACGAGCGAGGGGGCCGAGCGCCAGGCGCCGCGCGCCGCGCGCTCGCCCGCCGCCAGGGCGAGGGCGATGGTCTCGCCCAAGGCACCACGCGTCTGGGCGATGAGGCGGTAGTCGGCGTCATTCCACGCGAACGAGCTGAGGATGCCGGCCGCCTTCGCGGAGGCGCCACAACCGAGCGTGCCGCGTTCGAGGAGCTCGACCTCGTGGTTGCGGCCTGCGAGGGCGAGGGCCGCGCTGGCGCCCAAGGCTCCGCCGCCGACGACCGCGATGCGCACGCTTCCGCGAGGGTCGGCCGCCTCAAGGAACCGGCGGTCCGCCCGGGGCGCGCCCGGCGACAACGCTTAAGCCGCCGGGGGCGAAGCGGCGCGCGTGCGCGCGCTCGCGGTCCTTCCCCTCCTCGTGAGCCTGTGGGCCGGCTGCGCGACCGCGCCCGACTGCGTCGAGCCCATTGCGGCCGGCGTCTGGGTCCCGCAAGTCACTTCGTCGTTCCTGGAGCGCGACCCCGGAGCCCCCTGGCAGACGGTCGCCCTCGCCCACGCCGGACCCGCCGCGACCACGACGATGACCCTCAACGGCACGGACGCCGGGACCGTGGAGCCCGTCGCGAGTGCTGCCGCACTGCAACGCGTCAGCGTCCCCGCGTCTGACTCGTTCGCTCGTCTGGAGTGGGCCGTGCGCGAGGAGCGCGAAGGGTGCCATGCTGGCCGGTTCGGGCACGTCAACTGGAGCTTCCCATCCCCGACGACGGGCGACGTCGCGACGGCCGGGAAAGGCGTCCACGTCTGGTATGCCGGATTCTTCGAGAACGGCACGATGTTCGACACCAACATCCGCGCCCTCGACCAGTCCGCCTGGCCGCGCACGGGCTGGTACGCATCGGAACCCTACGACGCGCTCCCAGTCTATCTCTACGACAAGGACCGCAGCGAGCGCGACTCCCTCCCCATCTGGTCGGTCGGCACGGCGCCGAGCCCAGTCAGGCCCCCCACCGGCGACGTCACGCTCTACAGCTACTACACGACCATCAAGGGCTTCAACGACGGCCTCAAGGGGCTCTCCACCACGACGACGCGCGTCGTCTGGATGCCCGCCGCGGACGCTTACGCCACGCCGCGCGCCGACCTTCCCGCCGGGTTGACGGGCCAGCCCCTGGTCTTCTTCGTCAAGCTCGACTCCGTCGAGCCCCTGCCCTGCACCGCGGACCCGCAAGGCTGCGTTCCCAACCCGTTGGCCCCCGGCGGCCGCCCAGTCTAGCGCCAACCCTTAACGCGCGCTCGCCGTCCCGCGTTGCATGCGCCTCGCCGCCCTCGCCGCCGCCTTGCTCCTTGCCGGGTGCGCCTCCTCGTCCACCTCCTCATCCTCGGGCTCCCCCGCGTCCGGCGTCCCCGCCGTCTCGGCCGCCTTCACGCTCGGCAACGACGCCTCCGGCTGTGTCGAGGATGTCGCCCTCCTGCTCGTGCCCCCCGCGCAGGCTCAGGCGGCGCTCCCCGATGGCTGGGTCGCCGCCGACGCGCAGGCGTTCCTCGGGACTCCAGTCGGCACTGGCCAGGGACTGCTCTGGCTCAACGGCTACACCTGCGACACGGACGGGCTCGCCGACGGCAAGATGTCCGGCGCGGAGATCAGCGTCCTCGTCCAGCCCCCGACGCTGCGCGACGGCACCGTCCCCTCCTCCAGCTTCCACCTCTACGAGCTGGCCCAGGTCACCTCGAGCACCAACGTCAGCCGCACGCTCGACTCCATCGGGTTCCCGGTCCTGCGCGCCAACGTCACGCACGACGCGCCCCTTCCCGGCGGTCTGGTCAACCGCGGCACCGCCGTCCGCGCCGGCTCCGACCTGCTCTACTCGTTCCGGTTCCTCGGGACCCCGAACCAACCGCTCACCGGCGTCGCCACGTTTTGGCACGAGAACGCGGCCGGGACGGCCTACCTCCAGTTCCACGTCGCCAACGTCCCCCTCGACGAAGGCCTCGTCACCGCGTGCGTCATCGGACCCGCCGTCCAGGCGCTCATCCACCAGACCGCCTGCCCCGCCACGACGCTCGGCGCCCGCGCGAGCCCGATGGCCTGGACCGGGACCTTGACCTGGATGCCCGGCGCCCACACGGCTAAATAGGGGGGCTTTGTCGGCCGAGTTGCACACCTGGGCCCCCTCTGATGGGGACTGGGCTGGCATCGATCCTTTGGCGTCAAGCCAAGGGGGAGTCAACACATGGCTGAACCCACCAAGCAGAACGCTCCGGCCAAGGAGGCCAAGCAGGAGAAGGGAAAGGAGGGCAAGGACGCCCCCAAGACCGAGTCCAAGAAGCAGGACTTCGGCCCCGACTTCCGCTTCCTGGTCCGCATCCTCAACACCGACCTTGACGGCAAGAAGCCTGTCGGCACCGCCCTCGCCGGCGTCCCCGGCGTCGGCAAGCGCCTCGCCCCCATCGTGGCCCGCGACGCCCAGGTCGACCCCTTCCAGCGCATCGGCACCCTGAAGGAGGAGCAGATCCAGATGCTCGGCACCGTCATCGGCGAGCTCACCGAGAGCCTGCCCGCCTGGATGG
>JAHFTW010000016.1 GCA_023269235.1 Thermoplasmata archaeon | reverse complement strand
CGAGCCGGCGCAAGGAGCAGCAGATGGTGCGCGAGCTCCAGGGCCTGCGCGGGACGCTCACGACGCGGCCGCCGAGTGCAGGACCCCAGCAGGCGACGCTCGCGCAGCGGCCTCCGGAGGCGCCCCCCAAGCCGCCAGCCGGGCCTCGGATCCTGTACGACCACCGTGAGCAGTCCGGCGCCATCGTGCGCCACCTCCACGACCTGGGGGCGCTCCTGGAGGCGCGCCAGCTCGAGGTCGCCGACTTTGTCCTCTCGGATCGCGTCGCCGTCGAGCGCAAGACGGCCGCAGACTTCGTGGACTCTCTCGTGGACGGTCGCCTCTTCGACCAGATCCGCCAGCTCAAGGAGTATCCCAAGCCGTTTCTCCTCGTCGAAGGGGAGTCCCTGCATGGCCACCGCAGCGTCTCCCCCGAGGCCATCCTGGGGGCTCTCGCCTCCATCAGCATCGATTATGGCGTCCCGGTCCTTCAGGTCCGCGACGGCGCGGAGACGGCCCGCTTCCTGCACGCCGTCGCCAAACGCGAGCAGTTCGCCGCCGACCGCAAGGTCGCCGTGCGCCCAGGCAAGCCCGCGACGGACGACGAGCTGCGCCGTTTTCTGGTCGCGGGCCTCCCCGGCGTGAGCGAGGTTCTCGCCGACCGGCTCCTGGCCCGCTTCGGCTCCCCGGGTGCCATCTTTGCCGCCCCGGCCGAGGCGCTGGCCGAGGTCGAGGGCATTGGCCAGCAGAAGGCGGCGGCGATCCGTCGCATCCTCGATGGGGCGACCGATACCGTTTAACAGGGTCCTCTCGTCGGCGCGCCCGTCCCTCCTGGAGAACGCCCGTTTTCCTCCTGGTGATTCCTATGGCCACCCGCATCCAGAACATCACCTCCGGTCTCGAGATGCTCATCGAGGACACCAGCGTCCCGCGGAACATCCGCCGCAGCGCCGAGCAGATCAAGAGCATCCTGACGGACCAGTCCAAGCCCCTGGACATCCGCAAGGCCAAGGCGATCGGCACGCTGGACGACATGTCCAACGACCCCAACATCCCGATGCACGGCCGCACCCTCGTCTGGAACATCATGAGCCAGCTCGAGACGCTCGCCTAGTGGCGCGCCACGACCTAGGACCACAGATTTCGCGGACCGCCTAGTTCGGGCATCACCACGTCCCCGGTCTCGGCGATGCGTCGGTTCGCGAACCCATTCCAGCGCATTCCGTCGGCCCCCGACGGCGTCGTCGCGCTGAACGGCTGGATGCCCGAACGAGGTCTGTTGGGCGGCGCGTAGCGCCGTTGGGCTCGCTCCGCGCGCCGCTTGAATCGTTTCATCATCGTGTTGGACGCGTCGCCGGGGTCGGCCACTGACGGCACCATGTGGAAACCCCGACACCGCGTATGGAAGGAATCGGTCGGCGGCGGCGCGTGGTGCCCAAGGCACGGAATCGCTCGGATGCGTTATCGCCGGCGCGTATCACTCCCTTGAAATAGCCGGGGGCCCAGTTTCTCCTGGAATGGCCCTCAGGAGGCAGGTCGGCATCATCTACGGGGCCGTGAGCTCCACCGGTTTCGACATCGCCGTCGGCGATGCCCAGCTCAAACGCCTTGACTACGTGGAGGTCGAGGCGGAAGGCCAGCGCGTCCTTGGCCAGGTCGAACTTGTCGTGCGGCGTAGCAGCCTCAGCTACGAGCAGGCCATCGCCATCCCCGACGGCATCGGGCATGACGCCACCGAACAGCTCACCGCCAAAGTGCGAGTCATCGGCTACCGCGACGGCCAGGGACGGGTCCAGGTGCCCCGCACTCCATTGCGGGCCGGGGTCACGGTCACGCTGGCCGACGACGGCCTCATCACGAGCCTCCTGGGCCTCGAGCAGGACGCCGACGCCGGGGCGTACCTCGGCTTCGTCAAGGGCTCCCGCGTCCCCGTGGCGCTCGACATGGACATGCTGGCGCAGAAGCACCTATCCGTGCTCGCCAAGACCGGCGCTGGAAAGTCCTACACTGTCGGCGTTATTCTGGAGGAGTTTCTCAAGGCCAACGTCCCCCTGGTCATCCTCGACCCGCACGGCGAGTACGGCTCCCTCCGTTCCGCCAACCTCGACGAGTCCGAGATCCAGGCGATGGTGCGCTACCGCATCAAGCCGAAGTCGTTCCACAAGCAGGTCAAGGAGTACGCTCTCGACATCGCCCTCAACCCTGATGCACAGAAGCTGACGCTCGCCGGCATGAACCTGGAAGGCCGCGAGATCGTCGACATGCTCGGAAACAAGCTGAGCGGCTCCCAGGTCGGCGTCCTTTACCAAGCCATCCAGGACCTCAAGCAGGCTCTGCCGGCCTACACCCTCAAGGACATCCAGGCCTCGGTCTCCGGCAACAAGTCGAACGGCAAGTGGAACGTCCTCAACGCCCTCGAGGTGCTGGAGTCCACGAAGCTTTTCGACCTCCGAGGGACGCCCGTCAAGGACCTGGTCGCCCCGGGCCAGTGCACGATCATCAACCTCAAGGGCGTCGGCCCCGACATCCAGGAGATCGTCGTCACCCGGCTCGCCTCGATGCTCTGGGAGGCCCGCAAGCGTGGCGAGATCCCGGCCCACATCCTCGTCGTGGAGGAGGCGCACAATTTCTGCCCCGAACGAAACGTCGGCAACGCCGTCTCCGGCGCCATCATCCGTACCGTCGCCTCCGAGGGCCGCAAGTTCGGCATGGGGCTCGTCATCGTCAGCCAACGCCCCGCGAAAATCGACAAGAACGTCCTCTCGCAGTGCAACACCCAGGTCGTCCTCAAAGTCACGAACCCAAACGACCTGAAGGCCATCGTGCAGTCCGTCGAGGGCATCAGCGCCGAGGTGGCCGACGAGATCCAGCGCCTCGCGGTCGGCGAGGCCCTCGTCGCCGGAGGCGGCCTCACGCAGCCCGTCTTTGTCGCCGTGCGACCTCGCATGACCGCCCACGGCGGCAAATCCGTGAGCGTTCTTCACCCGGAATCAGATGAAGAGGACGACGAGAAGCCGGAGCCCGAACCGGTCGCTCGTCCTCCGGCCCCGTCGATTCCGCATCCCCCCGCGCGCGTTGAACCCGTCACTGCGTCCTTGGCGCCGCCCTCGTCGGCTCCGCGCTGGCCCACGCAGGCGCCGCAGGCCCCGGAACCGCCTGCCCCCCTGGCCGAGAGGGACGACACGGTCTCCGCGTACGAACCATGGACTGCCGTCCCAATGCCGGAGACGTTCGAGCCCCTGCCGTCGCCCGCTCCAGGCCGGCCTCGCCGCCTCCCCCGTGTCGAAGAGGCCGATCGTCTCACCTCCAAGCCGCGCCAATCCTGGTCCGCCAGCGACGCCAAAGCCATTCACCGCGTCGCAAGCCGCGTGGGCTGGGTCGGCGCCTCCCAAGCTCCCCAGGACGCCGTGCGCGTGCTTGGTGACGTCGAGGAGTCGGCCCACCGCGACCCGGACGCCCGCCTCCGTCTCCTGCGCGAGATCGCGGACAACGCCTGTCACGAGGCGGCACCGGCCTGCATCCGCTGCCCCCTCTCCGGCGCCTGCCTCCACCAGCAGGCCCTCAAGCAACAACGTCAAACAAGCGGCTCGCCTGTGCGCCGCCTGTGGCAACGCTGAGCACCATCACGCCCGAGCGGATGGAGAAGTACCTTGAGACGACCCGCAAGGCGTTCGCAAAGGTCACCGTCGTCGCGCCGCCCAAGAGCTTCGCGGCCAAGATGGCGGAGAACTTCCTGGACATGGCGAAACGTTACTACGCGGACGCCCAGCACAACGCCAAAACAGGTGACTACGTGAACGCCTTCGCCCAGGTCAACTACGCCCACGGCTGGCTCGACGCGGGGGCCCGGCTTGGCGTGTTCGACGTCGGCCAGGACGACGTGCTTTTTACGCTCCTAGACTAGGAGCATTACAAGTCGTGAAAATGAGAATGTAGTTTCGATTTAATGATAATTAGAACTACATTTTAATCTCTAAACAATACAAAATTCAATCAAAAGAGCATTTGAAATTTAAATACGCATCCGAACCACAGGTACCTGGCCTTCGCTTGGAACGGCTTATGTAGCGGACAACGTAGTCCGACTCCTTCCCCGAAGGGTCCTGCACCCCGTGCGGGCGGCTGGGAGGCCGCCGGACCCCGAGGAGAACCTGGGAGGCATCACATGGACAGCTACGTCTGGATCCGTGTGGTCACGTCCGAGTGGGAGTACACCGAACGCCTGTCGGCGTGACCTCACCTAGCCCTTTACCCCCTTTTCCTCATTTTTCAGGCTTCGACGCAGCTTTTCTAATATTGCAATTCAGTGCCAAAATAGGTGATATTTACCACCGGATTATGCTAATTCAATTTCTTACCCGAGTCCATGCCTAATTTTCTGCAGCCATAACGAGTGCCATACGGGAACCCGTATGGCACAGCCAGTGCCTGAAAACAAGTCGAGATAGTTTCAGGACACGGTGAGGCGTCGGAGGAACACCGGTTTCGCCCTTGGGCTGTCCGTTTTGATCTTCTCCTGGGCCCGATCAAAGGTCTCCGCGCTGACGATGGGGGGGTGGGTGTCGAGCTGCAGCTGTTCGCCCCACCGCGTGGCCCCGGCGTAGGTCGGGTTGAGAAGGATGTCTGCCACAGCCCACCGTGTCCAGGGTTTGCCGGACCTGGTCTTCGACCCTGAATTCACCAGAAATTGCGCTATTTCGTTCCTAGTTCTTCCTTCAATGTAAAGCGAGAACATGTTGCGAACAATAGCTTGTTCCTCGGCAACGACCAGAAAACCGCCATCCGGACCGTAGCGATAACCGAACGGGGCTGGTTTCCCCAGGTTTCCGGCCCTGGACTTGGCCTTCTGCTCCATGCCGACGTAGGTCCGCTCACCGATCTGGTCGGACTCGAGCTGGGCGATGCGCTGGATGATGTCCATCACGAAGCGGCCCATGGCCGTCGAGGTGTCGAGGGACTCGCTGACGGAGGCGAACTCCTTGCCCCTCTTGCGCAGCTCGTCCATCATGCCCATGAAATTGCGGCTGTTGCGGTGGATGCGGTCCATCTTGAGGACCAGCATGGTGTCCCAGGAGGCCATCTCCGCCATCATGCGGGCGTACTGGGGCCGTTTTGTGGTGCGGCCGGAGTGGCCCTCGTCCACGTACTCGCCGGCCACGTTCCAGTTCTGGGCTTTGGCGTAGAAACGTAAGCGCTCCAGTTGGGCGTCGAGGCTGAAGCCCTCCTTGGCCTGGTCTTCAGTGGAGACGCGCGTGTAGAGGGCGACGCGGACCACGGCAGTCCATGCTTTGGCGCGGCTCAAGAAGGAGCCGGTTTTGAGCGGGCTTTCCTGCATGATATTTGAATTTTATATGCTCAACAGAATCTAGACGGCTGAATGAAACTCAGTGCCAAATTCAAATCTATTGCGACTGAATGGTGTTCTTCGCGAATTTGTCCAAATGGGCGGGTCCGTGCGCCGCGATCCAGCGACGGACGCTCTCGACCGTTGCGTCGGCGCCTTCGCGGACCATACTCGTCATGACCGCCGCGCCGAGGCCGCACGGGTCAATCCGCTCGAACTCCTTCGGGTCGAGCGTGACGTTGATGGCAACGCCGTGGAAGCTCACCCAGTGCTGGATGGCGATGCCGATGCTCGCGACTTTCTTGTCGGTCGCGACAGTCCAGACGCCCGGCAGGTCCATCTTGGCGCGCGCCTCGATGCCGTGGTCCGCGAGCAATTGCACGACGAGCGCCTCGAGGTGCTGGACCCAGCGTCGCACGTCGCGATTGCCCTCGCCCAGGTGGACGATCGGGTAGAAGACGAGCTGGCCGGGGCCGTGGTACGTCGCCTTGCCGCCGCGTTCGATGGTGAACACCGGCAAGGTCGGGTCGAAGATCTCCTGCGGCTCGCCACGGCGCCCGAGGGTCGCGACGGGGGGATGCTCGACGAGGAGGAGCGTGTCCTCGCCCTCGCCCCGGATGCGCTCGGCCCTGAGCTTGTGCTGGAGCTGGAGGCAGGCTCCGTACTCCATGCGCCCCAGGTCGAGGACCCGCACGAAGGCGCCGAGGGAGTCGGGACTCTAAGCTTGGCGCCTCGAGGGCTCAACCGTGGTGGTGCTCTTCCACGCCTTCGTTGTGCGGGGTGTGGACGCTGAGCGCCACGCCGATCTCGCACGCCGCCTCGATGCACTCGGGGAAGCCCATGTACGTGCGGTCGCCGGCGCTGGCGATGCCGATGTAGTCGCCAAGGAAGGGGAACCCGTTCTGGTGGATGCCCTTGTCGCCGTCGTAGCTGATGCCGGTGACACGCTCGGTCCGCCACGTGAGACCGCCGTCGAGCGAGTACGCGTGCTCGAGGTCCACGAGCGTGTGGCCGGGGTCGTAGGCGCGGGTCGCGTAGAGGATGTGGACCGTGCCGAGGCCGTCCACGCTGACACGGGCCATCCATTGGCCGTCGGCGCGTTGCGCCTCGTTGACCAGGAGCGGAGCGCTCCAAGTCGCGCCGCCGTCGCAAGAGTGGCGCGTGTAGATGTCGCTTGGGCCGACGACACCCGCCTCCCGACCGCCCCACGCCGCGTAGAGGCAGCCGTCGTGCGGGCCCGCGGAGTTGTCCACCGCGAGCTCGACGCTCGTGCCGTACCGGTAGCTCGAGTTCTCCAGGGCACCCATCGGGGTGAAGTCGAACGCCTTCTGGAGGAGGCTGAAGGTCGCGCCGTCGTCGGTGCTCGTCGCGAAATAGACCACGTTGGGGGAGTTGAATCCCCCGAGCCAGGCGTACACCTTTCCGGTGGTGTCGGCCACGACGGCGGACTCGCCGAGGCTCAGCGCGTTGACGTCCTGCGAGCTCGCGGCGGACCCGACGTTCGGGAAATAGACGGGCGGCTGGACGGCCGCGGAGCCGGGCTTGTAGGCGACCAGGATAGGGATGGACTGCCCGACCGGGGCGGCGGTTGCGGTGAGCTGGTTCCAGATGGTGTACACGGTGCCCGTCATCGGGTTGGCGGCGATGCGCATGTAGTCGTCGAAGAGGACGCCGCCCGAGTCGCCGGCGTGCATCAGGTAAGTCTCCGAGAACGATTCGCCTCCATCGTGGCTCACGGTCAGAAGCTGGTAGCCGCCGGCGGGGACGCCGACGAGACCGGTGCCCGTCGGGTCGGGAACGCTGGGGAGGCCGACCGGGTCGTAGTGGTACATCTGGAGCGCGTAGAACAGGTCGCCGTCCTTGTTGAAGGTCAGGATGGGGTCGGTGATGCAGTGCCAGCCGTAGAAGATCGAGGTTTGGGGGCGTTCGGCCGCGAGGCCGCCGACGTAGGTGGTCTTCCAGGTCTTGCCGCCGTCCTTCGTAACCTGGCCAACGGCCCAGACGCAGTCGCTCGCCTTGCGGTCGAGGTCCTTGGAAGCCACGAAGACGTTGAGCGGGTCCTTCGGGTTCACCGCAATGTCCACCTCGGCCTTGGAGGGCGAGTCATTGGGGCTCGCGCGCGCCGTGCACGGGTCGGCCCAGTTCGAGAGCGAGCAGTCGAATTGGTACGGGTGCGCGAGCGCCGGTTCATTCGAGGAGGTGCTGGGCGAGCTCGTGGATGCGCAACCGGCCAGGACGGCCGCGCAAAGGAGGAGGGCGACGAGGAGGGGCTTCATGCCTTCACCACGCAGCCGGAGCCGTTTAGGCCTTGCGTCGCAGGAGCTTGACTGGGCGCGCAGACCGCTCCGGTTTTCTGCGGCTCGCCGCTGCACTGTCTGTGAACGTGGACGAGCTCAAGCGCAAGGCGGGCATCGCCGCCGCCGCCGAAGTGCATGACGGCATGGTCGTCGGCCTTGGGACCGGGTCCACCGTTCGGTTCACCATCGAGGAGCTGGGCCGCCGTGTCAAGGAGGACGGGCTGCGCATCAAGGGCATCCCGACCAGCCTTGCCTCCGAGGAGTTGGCCCGCAAGGTCGGCATCCACCTCACGACGCTCGACGCCGACCCCGTCGTGGACCTCACGATTGACGGAGCCGACGAGCTGGACCCCAAGCTTCGGCTCATCAAAGGGGGCGGGGGGGCGCTGACGCGTGAGAAGGTCGTCGCGAAGGCCAGCAAGCGCATGGTCGTCGTCGCCGACGCCGGCAAGTCCGTCCCCACGCTCGGCACGACGTTCGCGCTCCCCATCGAGGTCCTCGAATTCGCCAAGACCCCGGTTCAGCGTGCTGTCGCGGCACTTGGAGCAACGGTGACGCTGCGGGTCAAGGAAGGCAAGACCGTCCGCACGGACAACGGCAACGTCATCCTGGACGCCAAGTTCGACTCCATCCGCGACCCCGAGGCGCTCGAGCGCACGCTGGAGCTGATGCCCGGAGTCGTCACCTGCGGGCTGTTCCTGGGCCTCTGCCAAGCCGCCTACATCGCCGGCCGCGACGGCGTCACCAAGATGGGCGTTTAACAGGGTCGCGGCCGGGCCGGCGCGAGGAACCACCCTTATGAACAGGAGGGGTGTCGAGAGCCCAATGAGCGAACGCAAAATCATCGAGCCGGGCACCCCGCTCGCGTTTTCCGAGGAGCTTCTTCCCGGGCGCAACACCTTCGACGACGGCACCCAGATCCGCGCCGCCGCCTTCGGCGTCGAGCACATCGACCCCAAGACCATGGCCGTCAGCATCCGCCCCGCCGGCAAGGGCGTGGCCCAAATCGAGAAGGGCGACGTCGTCATCGGCCTTGTGACCTTCATCAAACCCGAGGCCCTCGCTTCCGTCAAGGTCCTCGCCGTGCGGGGCAAGGAAGGCCGCAGCCTGCTGCAGGCCGTGGACGCGACGCTGCACGTCAGCAAGATCGACGCCCGCTACATCCAGAACGTTAACGAGGAGCTTTCCACGGGGGACTACATCCGCGCCAGGGTCATCGGCCTCAAGGGCGGCCCACAGCTCGCCACGGACCGCGAGGACCTCGGCGTCGTGCGCGCCTTCAGCCCGAACGGCAACCAGCTCGTCCTGCGCGACGGCAAGCTGAAGGACCCCGAAACGAACCAGTCGTTCTTCCGCAAACTGGCGAACGACTACGGCTCCGGCAAGCTCTGAGCACCCGCCAGACTCAAGAGCAAACGGGCCCTGGTGAGATGCGATGGAACGCGTCAGCCTGGTCTTCGGCGGCAGCATCCTGGCACCGGCCCAGCTCGACCCGGACTTCCTCACCCGCGTGGCGGACAGCTTAACCACATGGGCGAAGGACCGCCAACTCTTCGTCGTCGTCGGAGGCGGCGCCCCCGCGCGCGGCCACATCCAGGCTGCCCGCGCCGCCGGTGTCGCGGAGGAGCTGCTGGACCGCATCGGCATCGCGGCGACGCGCCTCAACGCGCAGACGCTCGCCTGCATCCTCCGCAAGCGCGGCGCCGACGTGAACCTCGAGATTCCCCACTCCACCGCGCAAGCCATCCGCTTCGCACAGCAGCACACCATCGTCGTCATGGGCGGCAGCAACCCTGGCCACAGCACCGACCACGTCGCCGTGGAGCTCGCCGTCGAGGCGGGCTGCGACCGCTTCGTGAACGCCACCAACGTCGCCGGCGTGTACACCCGCGACCCAGCCAAGCACAAGGATGCCCAGTTCAAGCCCAAGCTGACCTTCGAGGAGCTGCTCGGCATCATCGAGGAGCGCGCCTGGACCGCCGCCGGCGCCCCCGGCGTCATGGACGGCCCCGCCACCGTCCTGCTCGCCAAGAACGCGGTCCCCACCTGCGTCGTGGATGGCCGCGACCTCGCCAACCTGGGCAAGGCCATCACCGGCCAGGCTTTCCAGGGCACCCGCATCGAAGGCCCCAAGGTGAAATTGTGAGCCTCCCGTCCCCCACCATCGCGCCCCCCGTCGCGGGCGTCGCCGAGCACAGGCACTGCGAGTCCTGCGGCAAGGCCATCGGCCTCGAGGGCCGCGTCTGCTCCACGGCGTGCGTGGAGAAGTTCGACAACGCCGTCCGCATGCGCCGCCGCTCCGTGTACATCTTCGTCGGCCTGATGGCCGTCATGCTCGCCTTCGGCCTGTACGGCACGAAGCTCTTCGGCTTCTGAGACGGTGCCCTTTTGAGCGACCGGACGGTCGAAGGGTGTTCATGGACGAGCTGAGCCTCGCCGAATCGCGCCTTCTGCTGGCTCTCAAGGACGGTAAGGCGCACCCCGCGGGCTCCGTTCCCGGCTTCGCCACCGAGTCCGAGGCGCTCGTCGCCGCCGACCGCCCCGTCCGTCTCGGACTCGTCGCCGTCCAGGAGACCGTCCAGAGCCGCGCCGACCTGACCCCGGAGGGCAAACGCGTCCTCGCAGAAGGGTTCCCTGAGCGCCGCGTCGTGCGCCTCCTGGTCGGGCGCGGCGCCGTCCCGCTCGAGCGACTTGCAACGCTTGGCGTCCCCGCAGGCGACGTCCAGGTCGCCGTCGGTTGGCTCCGCCGCAAGAACTGGGCAAAAGTCGAGAAGGGCCCAGACGGCACGATGCTGTCGGCCACCGCGGAGCCCATGCCGGACGAGCAGGAAGGCGCCCTCAAGGATCTCGCGAGGGCGTCGGGCAAGGTGCTCGCCGACCTCGCCGCACGCGGCCTCGTCGCCCTTAAGGAGTCCAAGTCGCGCACCCTCGCGCTCACCCCGGCCGGCACCACGAAAGCGAGCACCCTGCGCGCGGACGCGGCCGAGGGAACCGAGGTGAACCAGATCACACCCGAACTCATCGCGAAGTGGTCCACGATGAGCCCCGCTGAGAAGGCGAAGCAGCGTCTGCGCCCCTTCGACTTCAACGTCCCCGTCGCCGTCCCGGCCCCGGGCAAGGCGCACCCGCTCACGCAGATCCTTACCGAGATTCGCCAGATTTTTTGGAGCATGGGCTTCACCGAGATCGCGGGCGACTACGTCGAGTCGGCGCACTGGAACATGGACGCCTTGTTCATCCCGCAGGACCACCCGGCGCGTGAGATGCAGGACACGTTCTACCTGGCCGAGCCCGCGAGCATCGTCGTGCCGAGGGCAGACCTGGACCGCGTCGCGGCCGTCCACGAGACCGGCGGAACCACCGGAAGCACGGGTTGGGGCGGCCGCTTCGACCGCGACGTCAGCCAGAAGGCGATGCTGCGCACGCACACCACGAACACGACCATCCGCCACCTCGCCGCGCACCCCAAGGAGCCGCTCAAGGCGTTCGGGCTGGGCCGCGTCTTCCGCAAGGAGACGATGGACGCGACGCATCTGCCGGAGTTCACGCAGATCGAGGGCATTGTCACCGAGCCGGGCGCCACGTTCGACACGCTTGTCGGCCTGTGCCGCCACTTCTTCGCCCGCATGGGGTTCCCCGAGGTGCGCTTCCGCCCCGCCTACTTCCCGTACACGGAGCCGAGCATGGAGATTGACGTCTTCTACAACGGCCGCTGGATGGAGCTCGGCGGTTGCGGCATCTTCCGCCCCGAGGTCACCAAGCCGCTCGGGGTGCGCGACAACGTCGTCGCGTGGGGCTTCGGCCTCGAGCGCCTTGCCATGATGCGGCTGGGCCTCAAGGACATCCGCGACCTCTACGTCAGCGACATCGAGTGGCTCCGCACGGCGCCGCTTCGCTGAACCGAAGCCACTTCGGGTGCCGGGACCGAAAAGGGCAACTCCAGGACCCGTCCATCGGGATGACCATGCCCATGAAAACCGTCGAGCTCGGCCACGTCGTCTTCTATGTCCGCAACCTCGAGGCCAGCCTGCGGTTCTACCGCGACACCTTGGGGATGCAGGTCATTGGCGGCGCCTTCGGCGGCAAGGCAGCGGCCCTCAACGGCAACGCGCACCGCACCCATCATGAACTTCTGCTCATCGAGGTCGGCGACCTGCCGGGCCCCGCCCCCCGTCGCCGTGGGCTGTACCACATCGGCATCAAGGTCGGGAACTCGAAGGAGGAGCTGAAAGAGGCCATTGCGGCACTGGAGAAGGCGGGCGTTCCCCTCGACGGCGCCAGCGATCACACTGTGAGCTGGAGCCTCTACGTCCGCGACCCTGACGGCAACGAGGTCGAGCTGTTCTGCGACAACCCGGACGTGGACTGGAAGAGCGACCCGGCCCTCGCGATGGCGCCCATCAAGGCCCTGCGGCTCTGACTCAGTAGATGGTTACGGCCTTGACGCCGGGCACGGCCTGGATGGCCGGGATGAGCGCCGGGGGGACACGCGTCTCCGTGACGACGAAGAGATGCGGCGCGTCGGTGAACGCGGGGTCGTCCACGACGGCTTGACGAATGCTGATGCCGGCCTCGGAGATGACGCCGGAGACGCCGGCGAGGATGCCGGGTTGGCTCGCGTTCGTCGGGGTGATCTGGATGACGCCGCAGCCGAGCTCGGGGGCGACATCCTTGAGGTGGAGCGTGGGGGCAAACCGGCTGAAGGCCCGCTGCAGCTCTGCATCCTGGTTGATGGTCTCCACGGTGGCACGAACGATGCGGCGGTCCACGTCGGCGGCGCGGGCAAGGGCAGTGTCGGCGACCGCGACGGTTCCCGTGAACACCGTCTCGCCTTCGATGCGCAAGCCGTTCTGGATGAGGAGCCGAACGACCCGCTCTTGCGCGGGATAGCGTCGGAAATGGTCCATCAATGCCTGCCACATAGGATCAGCGTTGGACGCTTTTGGTCTTTAGCCTTTGCTTCCCGCCGGGTCATCCGACTCCAGCGCCTACCCTGTTGCGCTCAAAGGCTATCACTGGGGGCCAGGTCGCCGCGCCGTGAACGGCCGCACTCGCCGCCTCGGACGCCTCCTGAGCCCTGGCGGCCACCTCCGCATGGTCCCGATGGACCACGGCATCAGCATGGGCGCCCCCGACGGCCTGGACGACCCGGCCAAGATCGCCGTCGCCCTCGCCAAGGCGGGCGCCACCTGCTTCACCGCCCATCGCGGCCTCATCCCGGCCCTCGCCGGCGCCGTCGGCGACGCCGGGCTGTTGCTCCACCTCTCCGCCAGCACCGACGCCGCGCCCGATCCGAACGACAAGCGACTGGTCGCCACCGTCGAGGACGCCCTTCGCCACGGCTGCGATGGCGTCAGCATCCACCTCAACCTCGGCTCCCTGACGGAGCCGCGCCAGCTCGAGGAGGCCGGCCGCGTTGCTGGTGACTGCGAGCGCTGGGGCATGCCGCTTCTGGCGATGGTCTATCCCCGCGGCCCGAACGTCAAGGACCCGAAAGACCCGTTGCTTGTCGCCCACGCCGCCCGGCTCGCGTACGAGCTCGGCTGTGACGTCGTGAAGGTCCCGTTCACCGGCACCTCGGCCAGCTTCGCCCGCGTGGTCGCCGCGGCGCCGATTCCCATCCTCGCCGCCGGAGGACCCCGCGACGCCAAGGGGTTCCTCGACGCCATGGCCGCGGCCAAGCAGGGCGGAGCGCGCGGCTTCAGCGCCGGCCGCAACCTCTTCGCCCAGCCCGAGGGCGCCAAGCGCATGGCCGCGCTCGCCAAGGTCTTCCCATGAGGCCGCTCTGGCTCGACTTGCGCGCCGTGCCCGTGCAGAAGCGCATCGGCTTCCTCCGCGCGGCCCGCGACGCGAACGTCGAGGCCATCCTGGTCGCCGAGGACACGATGCAGGGCATGGACTTCCCGGTCGTCGTCGCCACGTCGGAAGGGAACCTGGTCCGCGAGTCCAAGGTGGTCGGCCGTCTCCACCCCGTCCATGACGGCCCCAGCGCCGACGCTGCCGTGAAGGCGGACGGCATCGCCCTCGTCGAGATGTCCGGCTGGCAGGTCATCCCCCTCGAAACCCTCGTCGCTGGACGGCGCGACCGGCCCGCGAGCCTGTTCGCCCTCGCCGGCACCCCGCAGCAGGCCGGCCTGTTCGCAGGCGTGCTCCAAACGGGCGTGCACGGCGTCGTCCTCGCCCCGGACAAGCCGGGCGACGTCCTGGAGGCTCGCCGCCTCATGGACGCCGTGGCCCCCGCAGCCGCGCCGGTTGCCTCGACCACGGGTCGCGTCGAGACGGCCACCATCACAGAGCTCGCCGACGGCGGCATGGCCGAGCGCGTCTGCCTCGACTGCACGGAGCGCTTCATGCCCGGCCAAGGCCTTGCCGTGGGCTCCACCGCAGCGAGCCTTGCCCTCGTCCACGCCGAGACCCTGGAGAACGCGCACATCGCGGCGCGACCCTTCCGCGTCAACGCGGGCGCCATCCATCACTACACGCTCGCCGACGGCGGGACCACCCGCTACCTCAGCGAGCTCGCCTCCGGGACGCGCCTCGTTGCCCTCGATGCCCGGGGCACGGCGACCCCGCTGACGGTCGGTCGCCTCAAGATCGAGCGCCGCCCGCACACGCTCCTGCGCTGGACCTCCCCTTCCGGCCCCGGCCACGCGTTCCTGCAGACCGCGGAGACCGTGACCCTCATCGCCCCGGACGGCGCCCCGCGTCCCGTGACCAGCCTACGCCTAGGGGACTCCTTCCTCGTTTGGACCCAGCCTGGCGCGCGCCACACGGGACTGCCCGTGGACGCCGAGGTGGTGGAACGATGACGCACCGCCTCGTCGCGAGCCTCCTGCACCACGAGCGCTCCCGGCTCGAGCAGGTCCTGCGCGACCTCCCCGCCAGCGTGGACGTCGCCGAGGTCCGGCTCGACGGCCTCTGGCCGCAAGCCCCCGACGCCGACCGCGCCACCGACGACCTCTTCGCGCTGCGCGACGCGACCGGCAAGACGCTTCTTGCCACGCTGCGGCCCGAGCGCGAGGGCGGCCGCTGGGACGGCCCCGAGGAGGCCCGCATCGGCCTTCTCGTCGCTGCGCGGCAGGCCGGATTCGACCTCGTGGACCTTGAGCTGCCGGACGGCGCCGCCGGCCCGTTCCTTTATGCCTTCCGCGAGCAGGTTCCGCAGTTCGTCCTCAGCCGACATCTTCCGGAGGCGCCGCACTGCCGCGACGACTCTCTCCTCCCGCTGCTCGCGATGCAAGACGGCGCTGGCGTCTACGACAAGCTCGCATTCCCCGGCGACTCCTTCCTTGACGACGTCCGCGCCATCGAGGCGGTCCGCCTCCACGCGGCCCGTGGCGGGAAACCCAGCGTCAGCACGCTCGGTTCCACGTGGGGCACGGAGCTGCGCGCCCTTCTCGCGGTCGTGGGCAACCAGGCGACCTACGGCCACGCCCCCGGGCTTGAGCCCGCCGTCCCCGGTCAGCCCGCCGCCGCTGGAATCCAAGCCCTTTGGGACCACTGGGGCCTTTCCCGCGACGAGCTCGCCAGCGAGGGGCAACCTCTGCGGCCATGGATGGCCGTCCTCGGTAACCCCGTGGAGCGCAGTCTCAGCCCCCGCATGCACAACGCCGCCCTGCGCTCCGCCCGACGCCCGGAGCGTTATGTCTCCTGGCACGTCCCCGCCTCCGACTCCGCGCTCCGCCTCGTCGTCTCCGTCGCAGCCCGCATCGGCCTAGTCGGCGCCTCAGTGACCTCGCCGCACAAGACCGCGGCGGCACGGATGGGGACCTGCGACGCCGTCGCGAAGGCGGTCGGCGCCGCCAACCAGCTCAAGTTCCTCGCCGACGGCCAGGTGGAAGCGACGAACACAGACGCCACCGCCCTGCGCGACATCCTGCGGCCCCACGTCACGTCGGGCACGACCGCCGTCGTGCTCGGCGCCGGCGGGGCCGCGCGCGCGGCGCTGTGGGCGCTCAAGGAACTGGGCGCCACCTCAACCTTCACGAGCCGCGACCCGGTGCGCGCGGAGGCCGCCAAGACGCTCGGGACTTGGGCGCCATGGAACGAACGGGCGTCCCTGCGCGGCGACGTCTGGGTCCAGGCCACCACGGTCGGCCTCCAGCCCGACGAGCCGTCGCCGGCCACGCCGCACGGCGCCCGGCTTGCGTTCGAGCTCAACTACAAGGGCGGCCCCACCGCGTTCGCGGCCGAGGCAAGCCGGCTCGGCGCCACCGTGCTCGACGGCCGCGCGCTCGTCCTGGAGCAGGCCGTCCACGCCCAGCGTTTCTGGTTCGGCCGCGCGCCGGACCGGAAGGTGATGGAGGCCGCGCTTGCGCGGTGAGGGGCGCGCGCACGCCGCCATCTCCATCCTGAACGGCACCGCGACCGGCATCGGCTGCTCCCTCGCCGTCGCGGGCGGCGTCGAGGCGACCTGGGACTGGGGCAAGCTGCCTTCGTTCGAATCCGACCCCGCTTGCGACGCCGAGGTCGCCCAGGCCGTCCTGTCAAGCCTACCCCGGCACCTTGGTGAGGCGGCCATCCGGACGCGCTCCACGTTTCCGGCCCGCCGGGGCCTGAAGACCTCGAGCGGCAGCGCCGCGGCCCTCCTGCGCGCCGCGTACGCCAGTCTTGGCTCCAGGCTCTCCAATCCGGAACTCATCACGGCCGCTGTCGCCGTCTGCCGCACTGCTGGGGTAACCTTGACGGGCGCTCTCGACGACCAGGCCGCCGTCGTGGAGGGCGGATGCCACCTCGCGGACAGCCGGAACGGGACCCGGCTCCGTTCGTTCACGACCCCGCGCTGGCACGTCGCCATCTGGGTGCCCGAAGCCAGCATCCCGAAGGACTCCGTGGCCATGGTCTCCACGGCCGCGGTCGTCGCGGGTGCGCGACGGTTGGTGGACGACCTGGGCCTCGCCAACCTCCCGGACGCCTTGACCGCCAACGGTCGCCTCTTCACGGCGCTCTACCGCGCCGCCGGCCTGCCGGTGACCCAACGACCCGCCGACGTCGCGCTGAACCACGGTGCACTGGGCGCGGGCCTCTCCGGCACCGGCCCGGCGGTCGCTGCCCTCTTCGACGAGCGCGTCGAGTTGCCCGCCATCCCGGGCGGCATCTGGCACTGGACCCGCGCAGTCCCCGAGGCCTCATGATCCGCGTCGAACCGGGCCCCGTCCACGGCCGAACCTCCGCCCCGCCAAGCAAGAGCTCGACCCATCGCGCCTACCTCCTCGCCGCCCAGGCCGAAGCTCCTTGCACGGTCGTTGGCCCCCTTCGCTCGGCGGACACCGACGCGACCGCGGCCTGCCTGCACCGCCTCGGCGCCCGCATCGTCCTTGGACAGGACCGCGCCCGGTTCGACCCATCCCCGTTCGTGGCCCCCGTCGAGCCGCTGGACTGCCGCAACGCGGGGACGACCCTGCGCCTTCTCGCCGCGACGGCTGCCCGGCTACCTTCCCCGATCCGCCTCGTGGGCGACGCCTCCCTCTCGCGCCGGACCTCGACGCCGTTGTGGGACGCGCTTCGTTCTCTCGGCGCCCGCGTCGAGAGCGCCGAAGGCCGCGCCCCCGTCCGCGTCTGCGGCCCGCTTCGCCCCGGAGCCGTCGAGCTGCCGCCGCACGGAAGCAGCCAGTTCGCCTCCGCGCTCCTGCTCACCTTCCCCTTCCTCGAAGTCGCATCAACGCTGCGCCTGGCCGCGCCCGTGGACTCCGCCCCCTACCTCGACCTCACGTTGGCGATGGCGCGCGAGCAAGGGCTCCGTCTTGGGCGCACGCAGGACCAGACGGGAGAGACCTGGACTGTTGAACCGGGTCGGCCGCGCGGGGGCATCATCCAAGTCGAAGGAGACTGGTCGTCCGCCGCGTTCCTCCTCGTCGCGGCCGCCATCACAAAAGGGCAAGTCGAGGTCGCCGGGATCGACAATGCAAGTCCGCACCCCGACCGCCGCATCGTCGAGCTCCTCCACCGCTTCGGTGCGGGGACCGGGCGCCTCGCCAGCCCCGGCGTCGTGGATGTCCAGGCGTCTCCCGACCTCTTCCCGGCCCTCGCCGCCCTCGCCGCCTGCGCGACCGGGACGACCCGCCTCGTCGGAGGGTCCCAGCTGCGCCACAAGGAGTCGGACCGCATCGCCGCGATCGCCGACGGGCTGCGCCGCATGGGCATCCGGGTCACGGAGTCGTCGGATGGCCTCGTCGTCGAGGGCGGTCGTCCGCGCGGCGCGACCTTGGCCAGC